>NZ_ABEA03000080.1 GCF_000171235.2 Geminisphaera colitermitum TAV2
CCCGCTCCGCATCGCCCGCATCACCGCCGCGCTGCCCACCAGCACCAACGTAAACATGACGACCGCGATGGCCGTGGCCCGCCCGATCTGAAACTCCGTGAACATCGTCGAGACCATCAACGTCCCCAGCGTGTGCGAACCACTCGCCGGGTCCTGCGACGTGAGCAGCCACACCAGTTCAAACGCATTCAAACCGCCGATCACCAAAAACACCGCCGAGATGACCAGCACCTCGCGTATCAGCGGCAACGTTACAGAAAAAAACTGCCGCGCCGTCGAAGCCCCGTCCAGCGCCGCCGCCTCGTAAAGCTCCGCCGGGATCGACTCCATCGCCGCCAGGTAAAGCACCAGATTAAACCCGCACGCCATCCACAGGTAAATCGGGATCAACGCCCCGTACAAATGCCCCTGAGCCAGCCACGCGAAACCCTCGAAACCCAAAAACCACCCCGCCACCCCGTCCGGCGCGCCCGCCGCCGCCAGCCACCGCCCGCACGCCACCAACCCCGCGTTGACGATCCCTCCACGCGGATCGTAGGCCGCCATCCACAGCAACGTCGCCGCCACCCCGCCCAGCAGATTGGGAAACAAAAACACCACGCGAAACACCCCCGCCCCCCACACCCCGCGATGGATCAACACCGCAAAAAACAACGCCGCCGGCACCACCACCAGCGCCGGCACGATCATCAGGTAGAGATTGTTGCGTAGTGCGAACCAGAATACATCGCTCTCCAGCAGCAGCCATTTGAAATTAAAAAGCCCCGCCCACTCGCGCGCCCCAAACCCGTCCCACCGCGACAGCGCCCACCCAAACGACACGATTCCCGGAGCCAGCACAAAACCCGCGAACAACAAAAACGCCGGTCCCACGAACCCCGCCGCGAACCGCGGACGCAGCCGTCCCAGATACCCCGTGGCGCGGGCGTCCCGCCCGCTTCTGGAAAGACTGCGGGCGGGACGCCCGCGCCACCCCACCCACGCCACCAGCCCCGCCACCACCAATAAAAGCCCCGCCGCCGCCCAGCCATGCCGCACCACCACGCGCCCCGGCTCGGCCAGCCGCGCCCGCTCCGTCTCCGCCGCCGCTTCGAGCCGCCGCCCAAACTCCTCCGGCGAAATCCTCCCCGTCATCAACCGGTAACGCGCATCGGTCAGTGCCTGGTTGATCATCGCCTGAAACGCCGCGCTCGTGGCCGGCGCCGCGTCAAAACTCCCCGCGCCCGACTCCGCCGCCCGCCGGATCATCTCCGCCAAATCGCGCATCCACGGCGAATAGTCCTCCGCCCGCGCCGCCCGCAACGCCACCGGCGAATCCACCTCGCGCACAAACCGCCGCGCCACCTCGCGCGACGTCAGGTAACGGAAAAAATCCACCGCCGCCCGTTCCCGTGTCTCATCCCCCGTTTTAAACAAAAAATAATACCCGCTCTGCGCCTGCAACGTATCCGCGCGGTTCGAAAGTGGCGCGGGCGTCCCGCCCGCAGGTAGGGGCGTCGCTTGCGACGCCCGCGCACGCCATTCGATGC
Source organism: Geminisphaera colitermitum TAV2 (assembly GCF_000171235.2). Taxonomy (GTDB): domain Bacteria; phylum Verrucomicrobiota; class Verrucomicrobiia; order Opitutales; family Opitutaceae; genus Geminisphaera; species Geminisphaera colitermitum. The sequence goes on from NZ_ABEA03000080.1 coordinate 1,530, forward strand.
CACGTCCTGCATACGCGGGCTTCGCAAGCGAAGCCCCTGCGTGTGGCGCGGGCGTCCCGCCCGCTTTGAAAACGGATGCGGGCGGGACGCCCGCGCCACTTCCCGTATCACCGAACACCGGGAAATTCACCGCCCCCAGTTCGAACCCCGCCGGCAGCCGTCCGCGCATCTCGTTGACGAACCACGAAGCCGACACCGCCATTGCCGCCCGCCCCTCGATGAACTCAAGCTGCGCCGCCGTGTGAGACATCCCCTGCCAGCCGCGCACCAGATGTCGCGTTGCAATTCGCTGCACCACCTCCGCTGCCCGGACAAACCGCGGATCGCTCCGCATCCCCGGCTCCAGTTGCAGGTAATCGCGATACCCCTGCGGCCCCGCGAGATTGTAGTGCGCCGCGCGCAGGAACGCGTCGCCATAGCGCATCACCAACCCCGGCAACGCCACTGGCGCCACCGGCGCTGCGCCTCCTGCCGTCTCTGTCTCGATCCGTTCGCAGAGCGCAAAGAACTCATCCCACGTCCGCGCCGGCTCCCATCCGTGCTCTCGAAACATTCCCTTGTTGTAAAACAGCGTCCACACCGCATGGGCAAACGGCAGACCATAAACTGCTCCCTCCCCCCCCCCCCCCCCTGCCCTGCTCTGAGTCCAACGCTCCAGCACGCCCGGCAAAAACGTATCTCGCCACCGCGCATCGCCCTCCCAGTTGAGGCCATCGAGCCACGGACCGAGATCGAGGATGCGCCCTGCCTTGATCAAATTTGGATACAACAACACCGCATCCGTCGCATCGGGAAAATCGCCCGCCATGACGCGAATCCGCACCTTGTCATTGATCCGCGGATCGCCATGCAACCGCACGCGCACGCCGGGCCGCAACGCCTCAAACTCCCGCGCCACCTGCTCGAAAAACGTCGCACCATATCCAGCCACCAACACCGGAATATCGAGCATGACCTCCGCTTCAGCCTGCGCACGCTCCGCCGACGTGAGGCTCCCCCCCCACGCCAGCATTCCGCAAACGACAGCAACAACCCAACGCAACATGAACGCCGGTTGTGTGCGTTGTTGCCCGTCGCATCAATCACAAGGTGGAGATGATGACAGTTCAATGGCCGGGAAAATTCGCATCGCCGGGGGCAAACGCCGCGCCGCAGACCGTCAGGTCGTCGATTTTCCCCCGGTAATTCGCATAGCCCTCGTAGCGGCCCCCGATGGACCACGTCGAGTTGCCATAGCTGCGCGCAGGCGAAATCGCCTTCTCCGCGTCAAGCTTGCCATCGATGTAAATGCGCAGATGCCGGCTGTCATTGGTGACCCGCACGCGGCTCCATCCGCCAAAGGGCAGCCGGCCACGGGTCGTCAGCGTCTCAACCGGCACCTGTTTGTTCCCGTTGCGCACAACCTCAATCCGCCCATCCGGCAACAGGTTGATGTTGATGCCATCGCTCCATCCTGTCCGCCCGATCACGGATTGCGGCGACGTAACGCCCGGCTCCGGGTTGAGTTGGAAGTCAACCGTCGCATTGCCGATCGGCCAGGTGCGCAGACGCATCTTCAAGGGAGTTTCCCCGTTGAGACGCAAAACACTCCCCCCTCCCCCCCTGTCATCGGGTTCCAGCATGGATGGATCAATGACGACCGGCATGTCGCCAAGAGAGTCGCGTCCGGCATTGCCGGGCGTGTCGAAAGTCCAGCGCCCGGCTCGAATCGATTCCATCGGTATCCTCGCCTCAATTACGGACGGCGTCGCAAACGGGATGTCCTTGCCCAGATATTCGCTTCGGCCCGGCATGCCCGTGCGACCGGATGCTGTCTCCAGATTGACGGATGTTTGTATCAAATTTTTCGCTACAAACCGCTCTTTTGTGGCGAAGGGATAAACGACATCGGACAAGGCAACCCGTCCGCTGGCGGTCTCGTAACGGACGTAAAACGCGTCAGAAACGCGGGGCTCGCGTGTGAGAACCGAAAGTTTGAACGCGCCCTTTTTTGTGCCTGCCGGAAGCGGTTCGTGACTCTGCGCGGCAGGATCGAGAGGCGCCGCTTCGATGGTAAGGTTGCCGGCGCGGATCAGCCCGCGCTCGTTCAACTCGCGTGCGGTAAAGGCAAGCAGACCCTTGCCTGCCACCGTGAGCACCTGGAACCGGGTGTCGGGCGTGACCGCGCATAGCAAGCCGGCTGGCGTCCAGTCTCTCGCATTGCGCGAGACGACTTCCGATTTGCCCCACGTAAAGGCGTCCGAATTTTTCTCCGCGTGACGGCGCACCGCATTCAAGACCTCCCCCCCCTCCACGCGTAGCATCCTGTCCGCGCGCCCGCTGAGCACAAGATTGAGCAGGGTTTTGTTGTTGGTCGCTCCGTTGAACACGGCCAGCGGGCGATCGTTGCGGAACAGGGTGGCGCCCGTGATTTCTTCCCCGGCTTCAAAGGACACCGCAGCCTCTACAATCCCCTCCCCCCCCCCTCCCCGGAAAATCTCAAGTGTATTGGGAAATTCGATATGCGCGTTGACCGGGACTTTTACTGTCACCGCGTTTTGGTGCCAGCCGTTGACCAGAAAAACCGGTGGCAGCTTCGCTGTAGTTGAGAATCCACGACTGCTCACGGTGAGCCGGGGCGTGAGCACGGGCGAACGGGCAAGAGGCGTGGTCGGAATGAGCCATTCCATCCGGGCAAACTCATTCGCGGCCAGCGTCCGGGGTTCGAGCGGGGCGACCGGCTTCCCGTCCCTGTCGAGCAACTCGCCGCGCACGGTCACTGGTCCCTGGGCGAGCGAGGGCAGGTTGAGCGCCTCGATCCGCAGGAGCGTGCCGGGGATTTCCTCGCGGTGATAGGCGAGGCAGATTTCAGGCCGCGTCGCGGTGGGTGCGATGCCCTTGAACGCGTCGCTGTAGGCGCGGGTGATCAGGGGATTGGCCGGGGTGAAAAGCATCGGCAGCACGCTGGTTTCGTCGTGGTCGTTCCACGTTTTGAAATGCATCCAGCGGTCGCGTCCTTTGCGCACCATGAGGAAACAGTCGTGCAACTGGTCGAAACCGCGGTGCGGTTGGTAAAAATCGTTTCGTCCGTTCAACCACGCGCCGTAGTAACCGGGGGAAAAACCGGCCATGTAGTCCTTGCCGTGTCTGCCGGCGGCATCTGCAACGATGTCCGCAGTCTGTTGAAGAGGCACGCCGTCGATTCCCTCGAAGGCAAAACAGTAGGCCATGTCGAAATGCGGGGCGTAGGAATCAAGCCATTCACGATCCTGCTTCGTGTAGTTGCGGTTGAGGTTGGCGATCAGGTAAATGTCGTGCCCCGCTGCGCGGAGTCCGGCGCGGATGGACGCCCATTCCTCCGGTGTCCACGCGCCCCAAGTGTAGGTAGCCACCACGGGTTTTCCGCCGTGTTGCGGGTAGTTGGGATGTTTGCCGAAGAGCGTGAGCATCCGGTCGAGTTCGCGCACCTGACGTTCGACGGTGCTTTTCACGTCGAGACAGAGGGCGATTTGGAAATCGCTGCCTTCGGCGGCTCTCAACATCTGGTGCACGATCTCGGAGTAATTGGTCTGCCCGTTCGTCTTTCCGAACACCACATCGACCATAAAACCATCGAAGCCCTGCGCCTTCGCCTGACGAAACTCCTCCGCCCAGTCCGCCTGGTTATCGCCTGCGGAACGGAACAGCGGATAATTGTAATATTTGGCGGCGAGGATGGAGGCGTCAGTCGGCTTGAACCAGGGCACGTAATGCGCCCACACCATCGGCTTGTCAGCGACTTCGCCGGCCTGCGTCGTCACGGAAATGGCGCAGGCGGCCAGAGCAGCGAGCGTGATTTTTGCGAAGGTGTTTGTCCTCATGATTTGCTGAGATCCAATTTGGTTCGTGATCGAAGGGGGGGGGGGGGGGGGGAGGGGAGATTGTTTCAAGTTCAGCTTTGGTCGCGTGTGCGTGTGTTGGAACGGTGCCAGCGAAGCAGTGCGACAAAAGTCAGGATGCCGCCTGCCAGCGTCAAACCTGCCGTGGCCGGTTCGGGAACAGCGGGGACGGCGACAAGCGCGAAAGTAAAATCCCAGCCGGCACTGACCACCGTTGTCGGGTCGGTGTTGTATGAGGCCTGACTGCCACTTCCGTTGGGGAAGGGATCGTTGCCGCTGTTGGTGGCCACGAAAGACAGGCTGTTGGACGCCACCATGCTCGTCGCCGCGAGTTGGAATTGATAGGCGCGGTCTTTGATAAGCGTCAGTCCGTTGGGAATCGAAAGATACAGGTAATTGCCACCAACAATCGAGGCGGGCGACAGGCTGAATTGGTAAGTCTCCAGTTTTGAGTTCACGGCGCTGCCGTTTGTGACGGCGGCGATTTCAAAAATCCGGAGTTCGAAGTTCTGTGACTCGCTCAGGCTCGCGTCACTGGCGAGTTTTATGGCGATGCCGGCAAGCGCCTGCTCAGTGTTCCATTTGAACGACTGCACATCAGAGCGGATGTTGCCGGCGCTTTGGTAGCGAATCCCGACGGTCCTTTCGGCGATGTCCTGCCGCAGGGTGATCGAGCCGGCGGTGAACGAGTTGAGGTCAGGCAGCAATGCCGGCGTGATGCTGACGGCGGCTTGGAGTTGAGCGGCGGCGAGTCCGATGAGGAGTGCGGGAAGCGACAGCATGCAGTGTAGTTGTTTTTTCATGACGTGTTGAATTTTGGATTATTTCTGAACAGGCGGAGGCTTTCTCCCGGCGGGAATGCCGGGAAATAAATTGGGCGAATTGCGGCGGGGGGGGGGGGGGGAGAGGCTACTTGTTATTGCCCATTTTCACGGAGAACGGGACGACCTTGACGTGCCAGTCGAAGAAGAGGACGGCGCGACCGTCGTCGAAGATCGGTTTTTCGGGACTTTTGGTGCCCACCTGTCCACCAACGTCGGTGAGCAATTCCTGGTCGATTTCCATGATGGCGATGGCGCGCGTGGGGTTGTCCACGGTGTGGAGCGGTTTGGGCGTGCGCTTGTGTTCATCGCCCTTGTCCCAGCCCCAGGGTGACTCGTTCGCCACGCCGCCGCGGTAGACTTTGTGGTTGGTAACGTAGGCGGTGTAGTTCTCCAGATCGGTCCGGGTGCGGCCGTATTGGGAGAAGAAGCGGCTGTGGCCGAGAATCTGAATACGTTCGTTGGTTTTTATGGGGAAGCCCATGTGTTCGGCCAGCCAGTAGGAGAGCTGGGTTTGTTTGCCGTTGCGATAGGCGTATTGCGTGTTGTCCAGCGGGCCGGGCAGTTTGTCCTTGTTGTCGTTGGTGAACAGCGCGACGGCCATGCCAAGCGAACGGAGGTTGGCAATGCTGTCCATGCGTTGCGCCTTCAGGCGCACTTTGGATGTCACCGGAATAAGGATACCCGCCAGTATCCCGATGATGGCGATGACCGTCAGGAGTTCGACAAGGGTAAAAGCACCGCGAAGGGAGCCTCGAAGCGAGAAAGGGGGAAAGGGCGGGAACATGGGTTTCTGGGTTTCGGCTGAAGGTTGTCGTGGGACAGGGGAGCATCTTTTGCGATGTTTGGTCAAGAGAAAATACACATTATTTTGTGTATCATATAATGGGTATATTTTACAGGGCACCATTTGCTAACCTTCTCTTGTGCCTGTCGAACTGCCAGATGCTTTTGGTCAAGTGCTGCGTGATTACCGCACGCGCAAGGGTTGGAGCCAGATGAAGCTGGCGATGGAAGCGGGGATGCATCTGAACGCCCTCGGGAATCTGGAGCGCGGATTGCACAACCCCAGCCTGCAAACCATCTTCTTGCTCTGCCAGGCGCTCGAAGTCTCCATGACAAAGTTCATGGCCTCCGTGGAAGCTCGTATCAGACGTTGAATCTGTGGCGCGCCTGAATCGACGGGTAAAGCGGCGGGTAGTCATACGAGGACGCAATTTGGCAGACAGGCTTGCGGACGGAGAGCTTTTCGTTGTTTTAGCCTAAAATGAAAAAGTCCTCTGGCACGCCCTCCCGCGCCTCCTCGCGCACCACGATGGCCGCGGTGGCGGAGCGCGCCGGAGTCAGCCAGATGACCGTCTCGCTTTCGTTGCGTGACGATCCGCGGATTTCGCCGGGCACGCGGCAGCGCATCAAGCGTCTCGCCGCGCAACTCGGCTACCGCCCGGACCCGGCGGTGTCGCAGCTCATGAGCCGCCTGCGGCACAGTCGCGTTTCCGGCCCCGTCCCGGTGGCGTGGCTCACCACGTATCCGACACCGTCGGACTGGCGGGGGAACGCGGCCAATCGCGCCTTTTTCGAGGGAGCGACGCGGCGGGCGGAAGAACTCGGATTCCGGCTCGATGAATTTTGGTTGCACGAACCTGAAATGAACACGCACAGGCTGAGTGACATCCTGCTGGCGCGTGGCATTCACGGCGTATTGGTCGCGCCATTATTTGAACCGGGAATAATTTCCGGTCTCCAATGGGACCAACTGGCGGCGGTGGCGTGCGGCAGCTACTCTTTGACGGAACCCAATCTGCACCGCGCCTGCACGCACCATGCTCATGCGGTGAAGGTGGCGTGGGAGGGACTGACGCGACTCGGTTACCGGCGCATCGGTCTGGTGATCGCGGACCATCACAACCGGCGCACGGGGGGCCAATGGCTGGCGGGTTTGCTGTTGCAGCAACACACGCTCCCGCCGGGTTCGCCAGACCGGATCGAGCCCTTCATCGCGCAGGAAAACGAATACAATGCGGCGGCGATGATGCGCTGGTATCGGAAGCAGCGTCCCGACGTAGTGCTCTCGTTTGGACAGGCTAGGGAATGGTTGATGGAAAATGGAGTGTCGGTCCCTGAACAATGCGGTTTTGCGCGGCTGGACCGTGTGGAGCCAGGCATGGCGTGCGTGGACGAGCATCGCCCAACGGTGGGAGCGGCGGCATTCGACCTCGTGGTGGAACAGCTCAACAACCACCAGTTCGGATTACCCGTGCAGCCGAAAACCGTGTTGATCGAATGCAGTTGGCACGATGGCCCGACCGCACCGGGACCGCGCCAAACAAGAAAAACATCCAGACGCTGAATCTCATAACATCATAACAAAAAACATGCGCCAGCCACCCACCACCCGTTCCGCAACCACATCCGCCGCTGTCCCGGCCACCTGCATTTTGTCGATCAAGGCCATCCCCAACGCATCGCGCAACGCCATCGCCGGCTGGCTCGGCGACGCGCTCAAGGTCAAAGTCAGTGCCCCCGCGCTGGAAGGCCGCGCCAACGAGCAACTCTGCGATTTCTTAGCCGAAACCCTCGGCATCCCGCGCCGCGCCGTGACCGTGGCCGGCGGCGAAAAATCTCGTCAGAAACGCATTCAAATCATCGGCCTCGACCTCCCCGCCGTCCGCGCCCGTCTCAACGCCACCTTGGGAACGCCAATCTCCTGATCGGCTCCCCCCCCCCCCCCCCCGATTCTGCGCACTCGCCACACCGCCAAATCACGTTTCAATCACCGCCCTGTCATGACCCGCTCACGCCAATACCCGCGTCCCCGCGCCGCCTTCACCTTGGTCGAACTCCTCACCGTTATCGCCATCATCGGAGTGCTCTCCGCCCTTGTCATCGCCGGTATCAGCCATGTCCGCCACCAAGCGCGCATTACCGCCTGCCGCTCCAACCTCCGCCAGGCCGGCGTCGCCATGCTCAACTACGCCGCCGACTCCCGCGACCGACTCCCAGGCCCCCTCTGGCGTGGCCAGGGACCATTCTACAACTCCGACGGTACCGGCAATTTCAATACCAACAGCGGCAACCTCGCCGACTTTATCGTCCCTTATTTCGGTCTCCAGCCCCCGCCGCAATTACCCGACCCCGGCACCCGCGCCGACGCCCTTTCCTGCCCCGCATGGCTCAACTCCGAACGCGCGCCCAACACTTACATCTGTTATTATTCCACCGGCGAGATTGGTGCGGACGATGGCACCGGTTCGTTTCCCTTTGGCCGCTACAACAGCGACGCGCAAAGCGCCATCCCGCCCATGCAAATCTCCCAGCTTCCCGAGCCTGCCACCACCCTCGCGCTGCGCGAATTTGACCGCCGCCAGTTGCCCGAAGACTCCACCTCGCACTACGCCACCGACCCCCGCGTTCCCCCCGGCCCCGTCCACGGCGAAACGCGCAACGCCCTCTACTTCGACGGCCACGTCGGCGCCATCCCCTGACGCCGCGAGGCCGCGGTTCCGCCCCCCCCCCCCCCCCCGCCGCCTTGCCGTCGCGTCACCGGAACTTCACGCATACCGGCGCGCCCACCACTGCGTCCGCGCCGTCCAGCTTTGTCAGCGCGCCATCCGCGCCCACGCGAAACACCGCGAGGTTGTTGCTGTTCTGGTTGGCGGCCACCAGCCAGCGCGCATCGGGCGTCAACGTGAAATGGCGCGGCCCGCGGCCCCCGCTCGATACATGATCGACCGGCGACAACCGCCCGCTCTCCGGATCACGCCGAAAACGCGCCAGCGAATCGTGACCGCGGTTGGACCCGTAAAGCGTCAGCCCGTCCGGCGTCAACGCCAGTTCCGCCGTCGTGCTCTCACCCGTGAATGTGCCGGGTAGAGTCGTGATGTGCTCGATGGAAATAAACGTCCCCTCCGCCGCATTGTATCCAAAAACGCTGACCGTGTTGGCCAGTTCGTTGATCACATAAAAATGCCGGCCGTCCGGAGAAAACACCCCATGACGCGGCCCGCTGCCGCCCGGCAGTTCGATCCACGGCGCAGACTCGTGCGGTGTGAGAACGGACGTAGCCGCGTCATGCCGGAAAACATACACGCGGTCGCCGCCCAGGTCGGGCACGAGCAGCAGACGATTGTCCGGCGAGAATGTCACCCCGTGCGCATGCGGTGTCGCCTGACGCTTCGCATGGGCCTTGCTGGCATGTGTGTTTTGAAAAAACGCCGTCTCCGCCCCAACGCGCCCGTCGTCCTCAATACGCCACGCCGTAATGCTGCCGGCGGAGTAGTTGGCAACGGCGAGCGTGCGCCCCGTGACATCGACTGCCACATCGCACGGACCCGCCCCGCGCGTCGGTGCGTCGTTGAGCGCAACGAGCGCCCCCGTGTCCGCCTCCACCCCGGCAAACGCATGCACCGCCTGCGACGCCTCGCTCACCACATACAACGTCCGCCGGTCGGGCCGGATCGCGACAAACGACGGATTCGTCAACTCCGCCACCAACTCCGGTTGCGAAAACGCCCCGCTCGTAGTATCGAACCGGATACGATAAACCCCGCGACTGTCGGAGTTCCTGGTGTAAGTGCCGACGTAGGCGGTCAGCAAAGATTTGGCACTGGCGGAGGGAGCGGAGGTGTTGGAGGCGGACATGGTGATGGCAGTGGTGATGGAAAAAAAGGACGGCAGACAGGCGAACCGGCAAAAGCGTAGAAACATGCGGGGCATGGATGTGGGAAGATGCAAACAAGTGTGAATGAAAAACGCCGCGCACGCTGTCCCACCCGCCGCACCAGCGCAAGAAGCACGTTTTTCAAATGAGCGAAAAGGGAATGCCCTCCCCCCCCCCCCCCACTACCCCGGCACCGACGTCGGCAACGCATCCAGAAACGCCCGCAACGGCGCCGTTGCCCGCCCCCGTTGCCATGCCACGAACATTTCCCACACCGCCCCCTTGTCGCTCAACGGCACGAAAACCACACCCGGCGACCGCGTGTGCCTCACGTGGTCGGATTGCAACATCACCGCCCCCTCCGTGACGACCACCGCCAGCCCCTCGCCCAAGCTCTCTGACACCTCGGTGAAACGAGGCCGAAAACGCGCCCGCCGGCAAAGCTGCTCCACCCAACGATTGTAGCCCGGCATATCTTCCTCGTTCGCGCTCACGAACAACTCGCCCCGCAACTCCGCCATGCTCACCCCATCCCGCGCCGCCAGCGGATGCCCCGCCGCCAGCGCCGCCACCACCGGCAGCGACACGAGCCGGCGCGTGTGAAACTCCTTCGTCAAAAACGCCCCCGCCTGCCCCAGCAACGCCACGTCAATCTCCCCCTTGCGCAACGCCGCGATCTGCGCCCCCGGCGCCAAGTCCAGCAACCGGACCTTCACCTGCGGATACCCGCTCCGCAACGCCGCCAGCGCCGGGTTCAGGAAATCCACCGCCGACGACAAATACCCCACGCGCAACGACGCGCTCTGCCCCCGCGCCAGCCCGCGCACCTCCTGCCACACGCCATCCAGTTGCGCCAGCACCGGCCGCATCCCCTCGATCAACGCATGCCCTGCCGCCGTCGGTGCCACGCCGCCCGACGTGCGCTCCAGCAACCGCCCGCCCACCTCGCCCTCCAGCGCCTGCACCTGCCGCGTCAACGTCGATTGCGACACGCGCAACCGCTCCGCCGCCCGGTTGAGGCTGCCCATCTCCACCACCACGAAAAACGCGCGCAATACATCCAGATTCACCCCCCGAGGGTTATGCTCCGGGCGCATAGCCGCAAGCGCATCCTCGCATTAGTCAATCCGCGCAACCGGTGCTATTGTCTCACGCATGTCCACCAGTCCACGCCGCCTTCCCTCGATCCTGCGGATCACCGCCCTGGCCATTTTTCTCGTCACCCTCGGACTTTGGGCCGCCACCGGCGCACGTATCGGATGGACCATTACCAACATCGCCGAAATGCACCACGACGAGATCACCGGCATTGATTATCCCGTGCGCAAAAACACCTTCATCGCCGGCGTTGAAATCCCCCTCCTCGGCCTCTCCGCCGCCCTCGCCCTCGGCGGCCTCGGCTTCTTCCTCTCCCGCACATCCGCTCCCGCCAGCCCCGCCGCCACTTCCCGTCAGTCAACATCCAACAACTAACCACACACCCGCCGCATCACATCCGCATGAAAACAAACCTCCATTCCAGCACCCGCTCCCAACAACGCTCCGTCCGACTCCTCCTCAACCTGGCCGCACTTACCACTGCCGCTCTCCTCGCCGCAACCCTCGCGCCCGTCAGCAGCACCGCCGCGCCCCTCTCATTCGACTTCAAGGACCCGAAGGGCGTCAACAACGTGCAATTCAAACTCGACGCCCCGCTCGAATCCATCACCGGCACTGCCACCGGCATCAGCGGCCAGATCACCTTCGATCCCGATGCGCCCGCCGCCACCACCGGACGTATTGTACTTTCCACGACAACCCTCACCGTCGGCAATCCCATGATGGCCGAGCACCTCCACAGCGCCAACTGGCTCGACGTCGCCCAATATCCCGAGATCGTTTTCGAAGCCGTCAAACTCGACAGCGTCACCACCGACGGCGCCAAAACCACTGCCAACGTCTCCGGCAAACTCACCATTAAAGGCATCACCAAGGACATCGTTGTCCCCGTCACCCTCACCCACCTGCCCGACAAACTCGGCGCCCGCCTCGGCAACGCCAAGCTCAAGGGCGACCTCCTCGTCCTGCGCGCCAATTTCGAAATCAACCGCAGCGACTACAACATCCAGCCCGGCCAGAACACCGACAAAGTCGCCGAGACCATCCACCTCTCCCTCAGCATCGCCGGTGCCGCGCAAAAATAACCACACCCTCAATCCATAAACCCGCACCCACCATGAGCACCAAAATCAAAATCATCTTCCACAGCCTTTACGGTCACGTCTATCGCCTCGCCGAAGCCATTGCCGAGGGCGCCCGCTCCGTGCCCGGCACCGAGGTCGAACTCCTGCAAGTCCGTGAAACCCTGCCCGACACCGTCCTCGAAAAAATGGGCGCGCTCGAAGCCAAAAAAACCTTTGCGCACATCCCCATTGCCGACCCGCGCACGATCAACGAAGCCGACGCCCTCCTCTTTGGCAGCGGCACCCGCTTCGGCAGCGCCTCCGCCCAGTTGCAGGCATTTTTCGACGCCACCGGCGGCCAGTGGGCCAAGGGCGCGCTCGTCGGCAAACCCGGCGGCGTGTTCACCTCGACCGGCACGCAGCACGGCGGACAGGAGACGACGCTCATCAGCATGCACACCTTCCTCCTGCACCACGGCATGGTGGTGGTCGGCGTGCCCTACGCGGCGGCGGGCCTTTCCAACACCGCCGAAATCACCGGCGGCACGCCCTATGGTTCCTCGACCATCGCAGGCTCCAGTGGCGAACGCACGCCAACCGAAAACGAACTCTCCGTCGCCCGTTTCCAAGGCAAACACACCGCCGAAATCGCCGCCAAACTCGCGTTGAAATAACAACGGAGGGCGGGTCTCCTGACCCGCCAGACGCGGCGCAGCCGCGCCCATCCGTATCGTTAATTCTGTATTCGGATGGGCGAGGCTCGCTGATGCGAGCCTCGTCGGCGGGTCAGGAGACCCGCCCTCCGCCACTAGCACTGTCCCTCCCCCCCCCCCCGCCACGAGGAAACTTACTTCTGCTCCACGATCTTGACGCTCTTCACCTCGACGCGCTCGCGCGGGGTGCTGCGCTCCGGTCCGCTGGTTGGGACATTGGCGATCTTGTCGAGCACATCATCGCCCGCGATCAATTGGCCGAAAGCCGTGTACTGGCGGTCGAGGAATTTCGCATCGCCATGACAGATGAAAAACTGGCTGCCCGCCGAATTCGGATCGCTGCTGCGCGCCATCGAAATCACTCCGCGCACATGCGAACGCGAATTGAACTCCGCCTTGATCTTGTAACCCGCGTCGCCCGTGCCGGGGATGCCGGGCGCGTCTTTCTTCGAGTTGGGACAACCACCCTGAATCATGAAGCCCTTGATGATGCGGTGAAACGCCGTGCCATCATAAAAACCCTCGCGGGCTAATTGTTTAAAATTCTCCACCGTCTTCGGTGCCACCTCCGGCCAGAACGCGATGGTCATGTCGCCCACCGTGGTCGAGATGATGGCCACCTCCTTGCCTGCGGCGGTCGCGGCATCCTTGGACGGCGCAGCGCCGCCAGACGCTTGCGAAAACGCGATGCTGGCCGAAGCGAGCATCGCAAAAACAACAGTCAACAGTCGGGATTTTAGGTTCATGCGCCCCGCAACGTGGCAGAGGCGCGCGGCTGGCGACAGCGAAAAATTCGCGTGGTTTGGACGGGTTCGACTTCAAAACTTCAAAACTCCAAAATGCCCGAAAAACTTCCCGCGCGACTGGCCGGAAACGTGCTTCCCCTTCATCGTGCAAATCGCAATTCTGCCCGCAATCATCCTGCCCGCAACGTTCACCCTCCGTCCTCAGAAAAGCTGATGCGTTTTCGCCCGCCCTGGAAATGGCAGTCCGCCAACCAAATCATCACCGGCCTGGTTGTCGGTCTCGCCCTCGGCCTCGTTGCCGAATGGCTCCTCACCTCGCCCGCCGCCCTTGACCGCCTGCAATGGTGGCTCGCCCAAGTCATCCAGCCGGTCGGCAAGCTGTTTATCCGGATCATTTTCATGATCGTGATCCCGCTCATCTTTTCCGCGATTGTGCTCGGCATCGTGGAAATGGGCGACGTGCGCAAACTCGGGCGCGTCGGCGTCAAATGCGTGCTCTACACCTTCGTCCTTGCCGGCACCAGCGTCCTCCTCGGCCTCGTGCTGGTGAACACCCTCGCCCCCGGCCGTCATCTGGCGGAGGAGACGCGCGTGGAACTCGCCGCGCGCTACGGTGGCGACGCCGCCGCCAAAGTTGCGCAAGGCACGCAACAATCCCCCCCCCTCGCCGAGACCATCCTCAACCTCATCCCGCAAAACCCGCTGACCGAAGCCGTCAACGCCTTCACGCCCAACTACACCGGCGGCGGCCTCATCGCCGTGATGGTGTTCAGCCTCTTCTTCGGCGTGGCGCTGGCCATGATCCCCAAGGAAAAAAGCGCCGGGCTGACCACGCTCTTTCAAGGCATTTTCGAGGTCTGCATGATTATCATCGGCTTCGCCATGAAGCTCGCGCCGATCGGCGTGGCGTGCCTCGGCTTCAGCCTCACGGCCACGCTCGGCGCGGGCGTCGTCAAAAGCCTCGGCTTCTACGCGGGCGTCGTTGTATTGGGACTGGCGCTACACCAGTTCGGCACCTACTCGCTGTTCCTCGTGCTGGCGGGGCGGAAGTCGCCGCTGCGCTTTTTCCGCGAAATCCGCGAGGTGATGGTGACGGCGTTCAGCACCTCGTCGAGCAACGCGACGCTGCCCGTCTCGATCCGTGTGGCGGAGGAAAACCTGAAACTCCCGCGCCAGATCAGCCGTTTCGTGCTGACCGTGGGCGCGAGCGCCAACCAGAACGGCACGGCGCTTTACGAAGGAGTCACGGTGTTGTTTCTCGCGCAAGTCTTCGGCGTGGATCTCACGCTCGGCCAGCAGATCATCGTGGCGCTGATGTGCATCATGGCGGGTTTTGGCACGGCTGGCGTACCCGGAGGCTCACTACCATTGGTGGTCGGCGTGCTGGTGACGATAGGAGTGCCGGGCGAGGCGATTGCGATCATTCTGGGCATCGACCGCCTTCTCGACATGTGCCGCACCACGCTCAACGTCACCGGCGACCTCGTCTGCGCCGTCCTCGTCTCGCGCGGCGAGACGGACATGGCGGAGGGGAACTCCTCATAACAGCTGAAGTTACGCGACGGAGGATTGGCAAAAAAAGTGGCGCCGGGCGTCCCGCCCGCAGGTAGCAACTATCTTGGAGAGTGATTTTTTATGAGCTTGAGAAGTATGAGGGAGAGGCAAAGCAGTGGCATCGGAGGAAGGGGAGTCCACCGAGAGAGAAGAGCCTTGAACCGTCAATCAGGACGGGAGGGCAGCGGCGTAGGCCGGACGCAGCAGAGAGTTAAGGAAGATGAGGAGTTTTCTGGCGATGGCGACATAGGCTACGGTGGGAGGTTTGCCGCGAGCGCGCAGTTGTTGGTAGTGGAGACGGGAAGGCTCATGCCAGCGAGCGGCGACCATGGCGCACTGGTAGAGGACGCGGCGAGCGGGAGCGCGGCCACCTTGGATGATGCGAAGACCCTTGAGTTTGCCGGAGTCCCAGGGAAGGGGGGCAAGGCCGGCGAGCTTGGCGATCTGTCTGCGGTTCAGGGAGCCGAGTTCGGGCAGGTAGGCGATAAGGGAAAGGGCGCTGAGGATGCCCACACCCGGAGCGAAGCACAGGGTGTGGATACGCTCGAGCCAAGGCGCCGCCTGTTCGCTGTAGAGCCAAGCCTGCAGATCAAGTTCGAGAGCGAGGCGGTGGGAGCGCAGGGCGCGCACAACGCGCTTGAGTTGAAGAGCGCTCCGAGCACTGAGCAGGTTGTTGCGCATGTCGAAGGCGCTGATCTGTTCGACGATGGCATGGCGAGCCATGAGCAGGTCGCCCAGACGCCGCAGGGCGTCCGAGGGCACGGGCGAGGGCGCGGGGTGACCTTCGATGCCCAAACGCAAGAGAACACGAGCATCGATCGGATCGGTTTTTTCGAGTGTGCCGAGCGACTTGGCGAAGGCGCGGACTTGTGCCGGGTTCAGGCAGGTCAGGGCAATGGCGTTGAGGGCGCAGCGTTGTTGCAACAAACGGTGATGACGTCCGGTGGCCTCGCAGAGCAAATGGACGCCGGCTGGCAGGCCGGCCAGCCAGGAGTCCATCGCTTGCGGGCAATTGGGGACGTTGACGACTTTGGCAGCAAGAGTGCTGCAGACCGCGAGCGAGTCTTTGGCGACATCGACACCGACGTAATCAGTTGCGGGCAGAGGATACATGCTCATCCTTGTTTTGTCGGACTCGCCGGAGCAATTGCTTCGGTGGTCCATTCAACGGTTCGAGCGATTAACCAAAAGGTCGCCTGCGGTTCATGCTACCAGCGCTCTGATCCGAACGGATCAAGCAGGGGCGTCGACGAACTCGCAGGCGGCCGAGCCGTGAGGGCCTGCAGGCCCTCACGGCTCATCCGCCCGAGGCCTCCCCCCGTCGAACCAACTTGCGGGGGCAGTCCTCGACTGAACTCCCTCATCTTACCACATCTCCAAACAACAAGGGGCGTCGCTTGCGACGCCCGCGCACGCCATCCGATGCCACATCCTGCAAACGCGGGCTTCGCAAGCGAAGCCCCTACGCGTGGCGTGGGCGTCCCGCCCGCTTCTGCTGGAGGTGCCTCTCAGCCTTGTCTCAGGGCGACGCTCCGCGTAACATCAGATAACAGGCACAATCATCCGACTATTGGAGACAAACCACATTCCTTCCGGCGAATAGGCGGTTTGCGAAAAGAGCATCACGATGTCTTTTCTTCAAAGATGCCCCTCTCTTTGATCAACATTCCAGCAACCATGCCGCCGCGGTCTGCCACCCGATCCCCGTCGGCAAACCCGGCGGTCGCTGTGTGTCCATGCTGACAAGCAGCGGCGTGGCCCGCGGATATTCCGCAGCGGCCTCTTCCAAGGCTCGCGCCTCGCGGCCCAGTGTTTCCGGCGATCCTGTATCCGTGCACACCTGGATCAACCACACCTCCCCGTCAGGCAGACGCGCGTGGAAATCCACCTCGTTACCACCGGACGTTTTCAGATACCCGATTTCCGCTCCCCGCCGTTCCAGTTCCACGAACACGGCGGTTTCGAGCGCATGGCCCAGGTTTTCCCTCCCCGTCCGCTCGTAGAACGGGATAAACCCGGGATCCACCGGATACGCCTTGCGCGGATTGGCCATGCGTTGGCGCTCCGATGCCGTGTGCAAGGTCAGCGTGCGAATGATGAATGCGTCCTCCACATACCCCAGATACGCATGCACGGTATCTTTCGCGACGGGAATTCCTTGCGAACGCAAGGCATCGCTAAACTTGTTCACGCTGAAAGGCGCGGCGGGATTCGCCAGAAAATGACGCAACATCCAGCGCAACGCCGCGGGATTTGACACGCCATGACGCTCGATCACATCGCGCAACAAGGCCACGTCAGCGTAACTCCTCAGCACATCGCGCCGATCGCGCGCGTCGCGCGACTGCGCCTCCGGAAATCCTCCCTCCGCCAAATACGCGCGCAACTGTTTCTCGATGCCCGAGCGGATTCCCTTTGGCAGAGCATTCCACGATTTGCCTCTCGCAGGTTCGGAGCCGTTGTGCCGCAACGCCTCGCGGAAACTGAAAGGATGCACCAGCACCTCAAGCGCCCGTCCGCGCATGCTCGTCGCCACCTCCCTGCTCAACAACCGGGCCGACGAACCCGAGATAAAAATCTGCACGCGCTCGGTATCCATGAGACGCCGCAAGAACACCTCCCATCCGCTTACCAGTTGGATCTCGTCAAAGAAAAACGTAACCCCGTGCCCCCCCCCCCCCCCCCCCTGTTGATCGCGCCACTCCGGATGCCTCCGGAAATACTCCTCGACCACCAAGTGCAGGCGGGAGGCATCAAGCCCGTCGAGCCGCTCGTCCTCGAAATTGAAATACAACAACGCTTCACGCGGAATCCCCGCCGCCACCCGGTCGGCGAGACACTGCCAGAGAAACGATGTTTTGCCCGCGCGCCTCATGCCGATCACCGCCAGCGCCTTTCCCGGCACCGCAGGCAAGCGGACATCCCGGCGGGTCAAGGCGGGAACGGAAAACGTGAGTCCATCCGTGATTTTTCGTGCGATTATCTCCTCAATCTGTCCTTCCATGAAGGACAGATTGACCAAATCTTGTCCTTTTTAGAAGGACAGAATTTCCAAAATCCCAACCGGGGGACAAAGTCATCGCACGCGTTATGTGCCGCCACATTCTCAATCCGGCCAGCCCATCAATTCATTGGGTGTCGTTTTGAGCACCGTGCAAATTCGGGAGGACCAGACAGATCTTGACCCAGGAGAGAGGCAAGGAAGAGAGAGGGCAAAACCCACGCCAACAGCATCCCCCTCTACTTGGCCCCCGATTCCTCCCAAAAGGAAACAGAGCAGCAAAAACAAACCATCGTCCGCGATTTCTGGAAAAACTTCACGAAAGCCAACCCCAGCCTCTCAATCCCGTTGGGCGACGATGGATTGCCTCGCAACGACAGCGCCACCATCGAAGCCGCCTACCAGGCGGTTTTTAATACTCGCAACACGGGTGCTCTCAATACCCCCGCCCTCGCCCGCGCCTACCTCCGCTCCATCATGCCAAAAGGCGACACCATCCAGCTCAACGGCGCCCACTTTTACCTCGCCTCCCTCCTCTCCCTCCAACACTCCACGGCCACCACCACCGACGGCAAACCTCACTACACTGGCAAATGCCCCTTCGCCCAAACCATCTTCACCACCAATTTCGACCCCATCCTTCAAATTTCCCTCCAGCTCTTCAACGTCCTCTATTACATGACCGACATGCCCGGAGGGCTTCCTCCCGACATTTTTAACGGTATAGACGACACCAGCCTTCATCTCTTCTACGCCCACGGCAGTTTCTATCGCGCCTTTCAAGCCAACAGCACGGGAGATATTGAGAAAATCCGCAAAAAAAACGCCGACATCATTCGCCCCGAACTAAAAAAACGCGGTGTCATTGTCCTCGGCCATTCCGGCTGGAACGACTGCCTCATTAGTGCCCTTTCAGACATAGAAACATTTGACGGCAACCCCTACTGGCTCGCCCGTGACGAAACCCGCATTTCACAAGCCACACGCAACATCCTCGACACGTGCTCAAACGCCTACTTCGTCCAAATCACCGACGCCAACAACTGGATGGCCAAGCTCCATAGACACCTCTGCCCCGGAATGCCCTTCACCCGACTCCTGCAAGAGCCGATTCCCCTCCTCCGCGAACAAATCAAAGAAATCAACCTGCAAGACATCACGCGCTCCAAAGACGAATCCGAAGCCACCGCATCCTCGGCAAAAGAACCCTCTGTCAATACAATCCCCCCCGACTCCATCCTTCCCGAGAACTTTAAAAAAACACCCTCATCCAACTCGACGAAGCCGAAGTCGCCTTTAACAAATCCGAAACGCTCGCTTCCCTGAAAAATCGTGCTTCCACTGCCTACAAAAAAGACAACTGGCCTGAGGCAATAGCCCTCTACTCAGAAATAATCAGCCACCCAAAAGCATCATCCTTCGATAAAACTGAAGCCCACTTCCAACGCGGCGTCGCCCACGGCAAATCCGGTAACACCGATGCCGCAATCGCCGATTTCTCCGCCGTCATCGCCATGCCGGACGCCCCTCCTAAACTAAAAGCAAAGGCCCAGAAATTTCTGGATAAACTAGAGCGTGTAGTCACGAGATTGAAGCCCAGAGGATGGCACACCTGAATTGGACGGCAGCGAGGAAAGAGGAGGCTCGTTTTGCGTATCGGGTTGCGATGCCGCGCCATTGCTTGAGTCGTAGGAATGCATTTTCTACCAGATGCCTGATCCGATAAAGATAAGGGTCATATTCGCGTTGTTCTATGCGATTGGTCTTTGGAGGAATCTGCGGGCAGATGCCTGCGGCCTGCGCCATTTCGATGATGGCGTTGGTGTCATATCCCTTGTCGGCGATCAGATGGTCTGCGGCAATGCCTTCAATCAACCTGCCAGCCTGTGTGCAATCAGCCGTGGAACCCGCTGTAACAATGACTCGCACCGGCATACCATGCGCATCCACGGCCAAATGTAGTTTGGTGTTTCGCCCCCTTTTGTCAGACCGATCGCCTCGTTTCCACCTCTGGCTCCCGCCGCATGCGGATGGATTTTGACATGACTGGCATCAATCATCAGCCACTCAAAATCGGGCTCGTTCATCAGTTCCGACAACAGGCGCTCCCAATGCCCCTTGTCTCTCCAGCGACAAAAACGCCTGTGCGTGTTGCTCCACCCTCCGTAATCCTCTGGAAGATCCCTCCAAGGCGCACCAGTGCGTAAAATCCACAGAACCGCGTTGAGGAACTTGCGGTTGTCCTCCGCCACCCCTCCCCACGCTCCTTTCCTTCCAGGTAGCAGCGGCTCCAGAACGCTCCAAACTCGGTCCGAAATGTCGTGACGGTGTTGATCTTTCGCCATGCTGACATTCTCCATCACGAAAAAAAACAGTCAACCTTATCTCGTGACTACACGCTCTAGAAAATAAATAACCTTACCCAGATGATGTTACGCAGAGTGGGAAGAGGGTGCTGTTTTGAAGCACTGTTCATTTTTATTTTTTTAGACAGAATTTACAGAATTACCGAAAATTAGGAGAGAAACATCTTTTTCTAAATTCCGTTAATTCAGCAAATTCCGTTAATTCTGTCTAAAAAACTGCTGTTCCATGGTTGGCTGCGTAACATCAGTTACCCAGCATTATCCACTTGGAAAAGCTGCTGGTCACTGGCTACTGGCAACATCTGCCTCAGGAAAGACATAGGCCAAATTAGAGCAGTTTCATTTAAACTGTAGCCATTTGATACCTGGTAGGGAGGCCTCTCCGAGGCCTCCGCCGTGCGTAGTGTGAGAATGCGAAATTCATAGGTAATTGGAGCGTGGTTTCGGAGGCCTCGGAGAGGCCTCCCTACCGCCAAGACAACGGACACAACTCAACTGAAAATGCTCTAGAAACCTCACGCGGAGGCGCGGGGGGGGGGGGGGAGAAGTTCGGACGCCCCAAGCATTCCGATTTACGAGCAATACGCGCAAGACCCGGCGCGCTTCGACTGGGTGCCCAATCCCGAAATAAGCGCCACGCGCTGGACTCATTTTTCTCCCTGACCAACACACCACGAAATTGAGCCGGCAAGGTTGCCTGATGCACTATACAAATGCCATCGGTTCGTAGTCGGCGCCGAGAATGGACTTGGCGGGACAGGCGAGCCAGCGGTCAAGAACCGTGGCGTAAATCTGGCGGAAATCGGTGCTGAACTTGAGATCGTCGCGGCGCTCGATGTCGAGCGAGGCCGCCGTGCCGTGCATCGTTCCCTGTAGTTTGGAACCCATGACAAAAAGCGGGGCGGCGGTGCCGTGATCGGTGCCCTTGCTTTCGTTTTCGGCGGGACGCCGTCCGAATTCGGAGAAGGTCATGGTGAGGACTTGGTCGGCAAGCCCCTTGGATTCGAGGTCCTTCTGGAAGGCGGCCAGACCTTCGGAGAGGTTGCGCAGAAGGTTGGCGTGCTGCGGAGCCTGATTGTTGTGGGTGTCGAATCCTCCGAGCGAAACGAAATAAACGCGGGTCGAGAAACCGGATGCAATGAGCGCGGCGACGTTGCGCAGGGAATTGGCGAATCCGTTTCCCGGATACGTGGAGCCGGCTTTATAGGCGCCGAGGACGCGCTGCACTTTTTTTTCCGTAACGAGGGCATCCATCATGGTGGCCTGGAGAAAAGAGCCGTTGGAGTGATCGTGGCCGGGATCATCATGGCCGCTGTGGCTGATGAGGTTTTCGAGAAGCTGCACGGAGGATTTGTTATCGCGCCCTCCACGCCCGGCCAGACTGAGGCCGAAGGTCGAGTGCGGGTTTTGGGAGCCAAAGGATTGCGGCACCTCGGCGCTCATGTGCACAGCCTCGGGGTCGCGTTCGGTAACGGCGGTGGCGGCGGGCGCGGGTGCGCCGGCGCAAGCGTTGTCGAGGAAGCGACCGATCCAGCCGGTGGCGAGCGACTGGTCGCTGCCGGAGGCGGTCTCCCAAATTTCCATCGAGCGGAAGTGGCTGCGATTGGGGTTGGGGTAGCCGACGTTTTGAATGACACCGAGTTTTCCGTCTTTGAACATCTCGTGCATGGCGGCGCACGAAGGGTGCAGGCCAACGCTGCCGTCGAGGTCGAGGAGTGTATCTTTTTTCAGGGAAATGGTGGGACGGAGTTTGTAGTAGTTGTCGTTCTGATACGGGACGACGGTGTTGAGTCCGTCGTTGCCACCGGCGAGTTGCACGAGGACGAGGATGGTGCGGTCCCTTTCGGGCGCGGGCGTCTGCGCAAGGGTGGATTGGACGAGAAAGGAGGGTGCAAAGCGGGCAAAGGCGAGCAGTCCGATGCCTTGCGCGCTGTAGCGCAGAAATTCGCGCCGGGTGGTGGGGAGAATCGGATGCGGATTGTTCATTTTAGAGCAGTTTCATTTAAGCTGTAACCATTTGTTACCTGGTAGGGAGGCCTCTCCGAGGCCTCCGCCGTGCGTAGTGTGAGAATGCGAAATTCATAGGTGGTTGGAGCGTGGTTTCGGAGGCCTCGGAGAGGCCTCCCTACCGTTAAGGCAATGTTTAGCAGAGTTGGTATTCGGGGGTTTGGAGGACAACGATGGCGGCTTGGCGGACACGACCAAGGTTGAGTTTTTCTTTGCCGGCGGGTGCGTCGCCCTGGAGAAATTCACGGAGCGCGGCGCGATAGTCGGCATTGACGGGAACAGGCAGAAAATAGTCCACAAAACGCTCCACGATCCTGTCTGCGCCCAAGGTGGAAAATTCGCGGAGGCGTTCGTCATCGACGGCAAATTTTTTCGCGCCGGATGTACGCGCGATTTCGAGCGCGACTTTGTCGTCGGCGTTGAGTTTGGCTTCGTTGAAGGGAGTGAAAAGCGTGGCGGCGAGCTGGCGGCGGGCGGCGAGTGTGGAGGCGTTGATCCAGGTGCGGCCACCGACCCAGCCACGGACATTGGGTGGGTTGAAAATCATCTGTCCCATCTGGCGCAGGGGGATGAGCGTGGTGCGGGGGAAGGGCGTGACATCAAGTTGCAGGTCTTGCAGGAGACCAAGGTAGTATTGGACGGGGCTCTTGATGTAGTTGGCTCGAAATTGCGCATGATAAAACACCTGCGAGCCGAAGAAGCGGTGGCAGAGTTTTTGGAGGTTGAAGTCGGTGGTGCGCCACCAGGCGCCGAGCGGTTCGAAATAGGCGGTGTCAATGGGCTGCTCGGTGAGATAAAATTTTGCCATTTCGCACGGCAGAAAGGTGGCGGCGGCGGGCTGCCGGTAAATAAGGTCAATGACGTCGTCGCCGTCATAGCGGCCGGTCTGGCCGAAGATAGTTTTCGGCGTGGCGTCGTGCTGGCGGCGGACGAAGCGGAACTCGCCGTCGGTGTGACGGTAGCCGGTAAAGGCGCGCGCGGCCTCCTTGATGTCGGCCTCGGTGTAATGGCCTTCGCCGAGCGTGAAGAGTTCCATCAACTCGCGGGCGAAGTTTTCATTGGGCGACTTCAACTGACTGCCCTGAAGGTCGAGGTAGATGAGCATCGCGGGGGAGCGTGACACGGCCTTGGTCAGCGCGGGGGCGGTGCCTGCGGAACCCTGGCGCAGAACCGCCCAATGCAGAAAAATGAGTCCTGGGTTTTCAACTTTGTCGGTGGCGGTGACGTAGGTGTTGGAAAGAAAGAGTATCCATTTTTCGGATGCAGAGACTTCGGGCCGGGCTGCCTGCTGGAGCCAGCGGATGGCGAGTTCGTTGCGGTATTGCGCCTGGAGTTCGCGCGCGTCGCGTTCGAACTGGCGGCGTTGTTCGACATCGGGTGCTTCGCGGGCGCGCTGGCGAAGTTCCTGCACGCGACGCATTCCGTCGGCGAGGAGGGGCGGCGGGGTGAAGGGGGGCGGGTTGGGGGGAAAGAGGCGGGTGAGCGTGGCGGACAGGCCGTCTTTCGTGGCGCGCTCGACTTCGGGCGGGGTGGCCGTCCAGCCGGCGCGGCGCAGCAGATGGCGGGCGTGGTCGGGGGTCCATTGGCCGGCAGGCAAGGGCTGCCAGGCTTGGTCGGGTGAAAGCGTGGGCGTCATGGCGAAAATCGGGTCGGTCGGCGACGGAAGTCGTTTGCGGCAGCGCCGGTGGATACTGAGGACGCCGCCGCAGACCGTGAGTTTCGCCAGTTTTCGGCAAAAATCAAAACCCGAGCGGAGTTCGATAAATGCGGGCGACGCGCTTGGTCACGGAACAGAGGGTTTCCCAGGGAATCGTGTCGCCCCAGCGACTGAATTCGGTGAGGGCGATTTCAGCGCCGTTTTGGCGCCCCACGAGCACGACTTCCTCGCCGGGGCCGGTGTCGGCGGGCAGGTCGGTGACGTCGATGATGGTCTGGTCCATCGTCACGCGGCCCAGGACCGGGCAACGGCGTCCACGCACGAGGACGCAGGCGCGGTTGCTGGCATGACGCGGGATGCCGTCGCCGTAACCGCCGGTGAGGATGGCCACGCGCGAGTCGCGGCTTAGCGTATGGGTGCGCCCGTAGCTGATGTCGGTGCCGGCCGGCAGTGGTTTGACGAGGCCGATGCGTGTCCGAAAACTGAATACAGGCTCGGTACGCACTTGCGCGAGGAGGGAGCCGGCGTGGGGCAGCACGCCGAATTGCAGGAGGCCGATGCGCGCGGCGTTAAAGGGGCCGGCGGTCTCGATGGTTTCGAGGCCGGCGCTGTTGTCCGCATGAACGAAGATTTTTGCAGGGTCGAGTCCGCGGCAGCGTCCGATCGCGGCCACGAAGCGACGGCGTTGCTCGGCGGTGAAGGCGGCGTCTTCGTCGGGCGAGGAGAAGTGGGTGAACACGCCTTCGAGGCGCAAGCCGGGCGCGTCGCGAAGGTTTTGGTAAATGGTTTCCGCCTGCTCGTGCCACACACCGAGGCGGCCCATGCCGGTGTCGATCTTGAGGTGGACGGCGATGGGGCGTCCGGCGGCGCGTGCGGCGGCGGAGAAGCGCGCGACTTCGTCGGTCGTGGAAACGGTGACGGCGACGTTGTAGTCAGCGATATGGCGGTCTTCCTCGGGGAGCACGGGACCAAGGGAGAGGACGGGCCAGTCGGGTCCGATCTCGCGGAGCGCGGCGGCCTCCGCGATGCTCGCCACGGCAAAGAGGTCGGCGCCCGCGTGCATGAGCCGGGCGGCGGTTTGCGGGAGGCCGTGCCCGTAGGCGTCGGCCTTGACGACGGCGACGTAGCGGATGTGCGCGGGCAGCGAGGCACGAATGAGGCGGAGGTTGCGTTCGAGCGCGGCGAGATCGATCTCGGCCCAGCAACGCATGGGAAGTGAGGAGGCGGACGGCATCGCGCATAAAAAATCCCAAAAGAACAAACGATCAAATCCCAAAGGACGCTGGGGCACGGGAGCACGGAGGCACAGGGGCACGGAGGCACGGGATTCCCCAATCTGTTCTTTTTGGGATTTGATCGTTTGTTCTTTTGGGATTTTCCCTTTGAGCCATGCCAATCATCGCCGTCATCGACAACGGAATCTGCAACCTGCGCAGCGTCACCAAGGCGCTCGAAGCCGTGGGGGCCGACGTGCGCGTGATTCATACGCCCGTCGAACTGCGCGCCGCACACGCCTCCGGGCTGGTGCTGCCGGGCGTGGGCGCGCTGGGCGATTGCGTGGCGTCGCTGCGCGCCTCCGGCATCGACGATGCCGTGCGCGGCTGGATCGGCGAAAACCGCCCGTTCCTCGGCGTGTGCCTGGGAATGCAGGCCTTGTTCGAACACTCGGAGGAAGGGGGGGGGGGGGGAGGCAACGCCAGTCGTGGCGGTGGTGTGAACGGGCTGGGTGTGTTTCCGGGCCGCGTGGTGCGCTTTGCCCACACGCCCGAATCGGGCCTTAAAATTCCGCACATGGGCTGGAACACCATTCGCTTCACGCAACCCAACTCACCCTTGCAGACAGGGCTGCGCGAGGAGGGCGAATCGGTGTATTTCGTGCATAGCTACCACTGCGTGCCCGCCGACCCTGCGCTGGTGCTGGCGACTTGCAACTACGGTGGCGACTTCACGGCGGCAATCGCGCGCGGACGCTGTTTCGCCACGCAGTTTCACCCGGAAAAAAGCCAGGAGCGCGGCCTGCAAATCTATCGCAATTTCGCCAGCGTCGCGGCGGCGGCGTAAGAATGGCGGCAACGGGAAACGTCCTCGCCGGTGGCGTCTGACACCCTTTTCCAGTCAGAAATGTCTCACGCGGAGCAACGGTGTCATTGAGCAAGCTGGAAGTTTGGATATTTAAAATCGCCCGTTGCTGTGTCCGCCACGCGTTTGGACGGCTCACGCTCACGTAAACCAACGCCGCCCGACTCCGCATCACGCACGCCACGGCCAGCCACCCTTACCCGCGTTTCCGGTTTTGCTGGCGGTATTCCATCGGCGTGACGCCGAGCACTCGCTTGAAAACGCGGCCCATGCGATCGTCATTGGGAAAACCGCATTCGAGCGCGATGTCGTAGGCCTTCTTCGCTGTTCCCGCCAGCAACTCGCGCGCCTTCTCCATGCGCTTGTGCGTAATTTCGTTGGCGATGGTGCGGCCCACGTTTTTCAAAAACGCCGCGTGCAACCGCTGATAGGACAATGGCACCAACGCCGCCACCGTCTTCGCGTTGATCGCCCGCGTGTAGTTCTGCCAGATATGGTGCAGCACCGTGGCCACGTGCGGATGCTTGATCGCCATCATGTCGGTGCTCAACCGCGTCACCACGCCTGCCGGCGGGATGAGCACCGGCTCCGCGGGCGGCGTCTCCCCGTGCAGTATCCTGTCCAGCAATACAGCCGCTTCGTAGCCCATCACCTCATGGTTGCTGTCGATGCTCGACAACGGCACCGGCGCGAACTCGCAGCGCAGCGGATCGTTGTTCACGCCGAGCACCGCCACCTGCTCCGGGATTGGAATTGAAAACTGGATGCACGCATGGATCACCTCGATTGCGTGCTCGTCGTGCTCCGCCATGATCGCCAGCGGCTTGGGCAGCGCCGTCACCGACTCGCCCAGCCATTCGACCAACGCCGCCTCCGAATACTGCACGCGCCCCCCGCTGTGCCTGAGCCAGTTCATCAAATGCGCCCGCGCCCCCAATTCCTCCGCCCGTGCCCGAAACGCCCGCCACCGCTCGCGCGCCGCCGGCGCATGCGATTTCAGAAAAAACGCCATGTCGCGAAAACCCCGCTCGAAAAAATAGTCCGCCGCCATGACTCCGATCTTGCGCACATCCGGCTTCACCGTCGGCACCCCCGGCTGCTTGCCGTTGCCGATGTTCACGACTGGCTTGTCCGTTTTTTTGATGAACTCATACAGCGCCGAATCCGCGTGCAGATAGGAAATGATTCCGTCCTCCCGCCACAGCGGAAAGTGGTTTTTGTAACGCTCCACCGCCGCGTCCAGAATCCACCCCGCCTCCCGCGCATGGCGGATGATCCCGCGATGCACCGCCGGTGAATACCACGCCAGCGCCAGCAGGATGCTCGTGCGTTTTTGCGAATACGATTTGGACAAGCGGGATGGGGAAACGGAAGTCATGGCGGGAAACGAAAACCGGCGGCGGGGAACAACCACGCGAACCAGCACCCCCCAAGCGAAACAACCCACCCCCGTCACCACGCAAGCCCTGAAGCGCGCACCGTTAGTTTTCGACGAAAGAAAGATGATTAAAACCGCTTTAAACACGCCTGCATCTGCGTCCCATTTTGGATCACGCCCATGTCGTCTGCCACGCTCTCACCGCCACCACCCGCCCCCGTCGTCCGTCCGCCATCCCGTGGCATGGGCGTCCCTCTTGGGAACCCCGTTCTCCTGAATGGCTCCTCCCGGGAAAAGTCGATCAGGCGACCGGCGTTCCCACATAACGCGGTCGTCCCGCCCGTCATCCGCAACCTCACTTTCGAAATCTCCCTCAAACCCTTCTATGCCCTCGATGACGACGCCACCCTTGCCACCTGCGCCGCCGCCATCCGCCAGTGGGAACACCTCGCGCGCCACGCCACCACCCTCTCGATTCTCCTCTGGGCCTCCGACGGCTCCGAAATCCTTGAATACACTGGCGACCTCGACGCCCCCATGGAATGGGCCCGCTATCTCGGCAACAGCAACCCTCACAGCGAAGTCCCCAACGACCCCGAAAAACGCAGCCTCCACTCCCGCAACTACCTCTACCGCCCCGACGCCCGCCCCATCACCTACCGACGCCTCGCCGACATCGTCCGTGCCTGGCGCCTGGCCGCCGCCGACAACCCCGCCACCAAAAACAAAACCCTCCGCATCGGCCTGCCCTTCGACCCCGGCGGCGAATTCGCCCCCTCCGATTTCAAATACAAACGCCACCGCGAAATCTGCCTCGCCAACACCATGGGCGCCGCCAGCTTTGTCTGCTGCTATGGTATCCTAAATTCAGATACGCACCGCTACGCTGCTTATCCGCGCGGCATCCCGCAAAACACCGGCATCGGCACCTTTATCGGACGCCAATTCCGCCACCTCGCCGCCGACATCGGCCTCGACTACCTCTGGCTCTCCAACGGTTTCGGTTTCGGCCTGGAAACCTGGCATACCACCGGTCCCCTCTTCGAGGGCCAAACCTTTTCGCCGGAAAACGCCCCCGCCCTCCGCGACCGCATCCTCGGCTTCTGGCGCGACCTCCGTGCCGAACTCCCGCCCGCCATCGGCATCGAGACCCGCGGCACCAACCTCGGCACCGCCACCGACCTCGCCAGCGACGCCACCCCGCTGCGCGAGCTTTACGAAGGCGGCTTCGACTTCGCCCCGCCCGTCAATTCCCCCTGGGCCGCCCTCGACGGCGACTTCGGCATCGAGCTCGCCGGTTACATGACCCGCATCGCCGAGCTCCCGCCCGGCCGCGGCATCCCGTTTCGTTATTACCTGCACGACCCCTGGTGGTACAACTCCCCCTGGCTCGACCGCTACGAAGGCCAGCCCCACGACATTTATCTGCCCCTCGCCACCGCCAGCATCGACGCCGCCGGCAACACCCGCGCCGCCGAAACCCTCAGCCTTCTCACTCTCGACGACTCCTACGGGCGCATGCCCGACACCGTTCCCAGCCAGGCCACCCCGCATCTCCTCCGCGCCTGGACCGAACGCCCCGATGCCGCCGGCCCCCTCGTGTGGCTTTATCCCTTCGATGAAGTCCACGACGCCATGTTTGGCCCCGCGCCCGCCCCCGAGCGCCTCTTCCACACCGACTGGTTTGCGCGCGAAATCATCAACGACGGCCTCCCCCTCAACACCGTCGTCAGCACCCGTGCCTTCGCCGCGCTCCTCGATTCCGGGCGCGCCCAAGACGTCCTCGGCGGCCGCGTCCTCATCACCCCCGCGCCCTTCGACGCCGCCACCGAACGACGCCTCCTCGCCTGGGCCGACGCCGGCGGCGCGCTCCTCGTTTACGGCCCCCTCGGCACCGCCCCCGCCCTTCGCGGCCGCCTCGGCCTCGCCGCCGCCGCCCCGCTTTCCGGTAGCATGATCGTGGATACGGCTCCGCCGGCCATCGACGCCCACGAAGACGGTCCTCCCCGCCCGGCCATTTTCGAGCACAGCCCCATCATGTCCGGCGGCGCGCTTTGCGAAGCCCCCTCCCCTCTCCCCCGCCATGCCGCGC
The DNA here is from genome assembly GCF_000171235.2 of Geminisphaera colitermitum TAV2. GTDB lineage: Bacteria > Verrucomicrobiota > Verrucomicrobiia > Opitutales > Opitutaceae > Geminisphaera > Geminisphaera colitermitum. Next base: position 30,623 of record NZ_ABEA03000080.1, read on the forward strand.
ACATCGCCGCCTGCGTTCCCGGTGGCGCGGGCGTCCCGCCCGCATGGAGCGGCGACGTCCTCGTCGCCGGACGGGACGACAGTCCCGCCAAAACCGGGCGCGCTGACGCGCGTCGGGCGACGGGGACGTCGCCCCTCCATGCCGCGGGCGTCCCGCCTGCCACAACCCCTCTCCTCCGCGTCCTCGCCGCCCATTGCGCGACCTCCGCCGGCGGACGCATCGCCTGGCTTCGCGCCCCGCTGACCATGCGCATGATTCCCAGACAAAAACTTCCCGTCCCCGACGCGTCCGACACCACCTGGTCCCTGGCGCAGCTCGTTCGTCACGTCCTCTCCGAAGCGCACGGCTGGCACTTTTCCTTCAACACCACAACCTCCACCGGACGCCACCCCGTCCTCACGCTCCACCGTCACGCCAACGCGTGGTTGTTTTCCGGATACATTCCCGACACCACCGCCGAAATCCATCTCCACACCCCGTTGGGCGCGCCCATTTTTCTCGGAACAGAAACCCGCCTCCGCGACGGCCACGCCACCCACCGACTGCCCCGCGCCTGCCGCCACGAATGCCGGATATTCCTCCACGGCCAGACCGACGGCGTCATTGGCTGCATCGAACGTCATCCCGCCCAAATTGGCGTCACCCGCCGCATCCTTGTTAGCGGACTGCGCGAAGCCACTCTCCGCTTTTTCCCTCCACACGACGCCGGTCCCGTGACAGCTTGGCACAACATGCCCTGGCCCCATATCACCGGCGACACCATCGCCCTGCGCGAACACCACACCCCGCACGGCCTCATGCTCGAAACCACCTCACCCGTCACCGGAGAAATCCGCCTCTCTTGGTAACGTCCCCCCCCCCTCCCCCCGACCACACCCGTATCCAAAAACACCATGCATTCGCCCACCTCAAACTTCCGCCCGGCCCTCGTCGTCCATGTCAGCTCCGCCGCCTTCACGCTTATCGAGTTGCTCACGGTCATCGCCATCATCGGCATCCTTGCCGCCATCATCATACCCACAGCAGGCCGCGTCCGGGAATCCGCCCGCGACGCCCAATGCAAAAGCAACCTCCGGCAAATCGGCGTCGCCGTCACGCTCTACGTCAACGACAACCGCGTCTGGCCCTACGGCAACAGTCCGACACTCGTTCAGGAACTCGCCCCCTATCTCAATCCCAACGCAACGACACCATGGAGCGGCACCAAAATCGATGAATGCCCCTCCCGCAAAATCATCGTCAACGACGGCACTATCAACCGCTCCTACGGTGCCAACCCCTTCGTCTTTGTGGATGGCGGCACCGCCACCCCCAAAAAAACTCGTACGCCACCCGGAAAAGTCACCCGCCACTCTGAGACCATTCTCTGCATGGACGCCTGCCAGCGTGACACCGGCAGCGCCCACAGCCGCATGGCCAACCTCGAACCGTCATCCGTAGTCAGCCAGAACCCCTCCGATGCCGACAACCTCGTCCCCCCCGTCTCCGGCGAAGACGTGGACGGCACCAGCATCGCCATCTACCGCTTCCGCCATTCCGGCCAGAAAACCAATGCCGTCCGCGCCGACGCCTCCATTGCCACCTACGCCAAAGGCACCCTGAAAAACCGCCATTTCGCCATCGAATACTGATCTACGCTCCCATGCCTTTGCGCACTCTTCACCTTCCGCTTGCCGTTCTACTGCTCCCGCTGCTTGCCGCGCTGGCTCCCACGCCTGTCGTCGCCGCTACAATCTCGCACACCGAGCCCACTTACAAAGAAAGCCGGATCACTATGGACCCGATCCCGCCCGGACCGTATTCGGAAAATAATACAATCGCGATCACACTCCGTTACCACCTCTCCCCCCGCGACGCCGCCGCCGGCGACACCCGCCTCGTCCTTGTCCCGCTTGGTCCCCGAAACGCACCCGGTGCCACTCCCTTGCACCGCTCTTATCCCGGAATGGTTGCGCAATCCATTCCCGTTTCCCCCGGCATCGGCACGCACACCTTCCGCTTTTGCGTGACGAAAATCTTCCCCCGCAACGACCTCAACTTCGCCGCCCACTTCACGACCAACGGACGCCGCTGGCCACTCAACTGGTCCTACGACGCACGCAGCGACGAACCCCTTCGCGACTCCATTCGACTCGAACCACAGCATCCATTTTACACCATCGACACCGACCGCCCCGCCAACCTCTTCACCTACGACGAACCCGTGCGCCTCCGCGTCACCTTCCGCAAAAACGTCACCCCCGGCCAACGCCGCCTCCTCCACTACCGACTCCACGACGCCCGCGGCGACACCCTCACCGGCGCCCTCACCGTCACCACCGCCGCGTCCGGCCAACACACCACACTCACACTCCCTATCCCTCCCGAACGCCGCGGCATCTTCGCCCTCGAAACCAACATCGCCGAATGGGGCGAACGCGAACTCGTCTTCGCTCGCATCCCTGACGTCCGCGCCCTCACCCGCGACGCCCTCACGCCCTTCGGCGGAACCGAAATCCAGACCGAAGCCCAAAACATCATCGCCCGCCAACTCGGCCTCACCCACACCCGACACCACAACTTCCACTGGGCCAAAGCCCAGCCCGCGCCCGGCCAATGGGAAACCGCGACTTGGGATCGCATCCTCGACACCAACCACCGCCACGGCATCCAAGCCTCCATCATCGTGGTCAACCCACCTCTCTGGATCATGCCCGATGGAACCCACGGCGCAGGATTCCAACCCTTCCCTTTCGATCACGAAGCATGGCGCGAAAGTATCCGGCACTTGACTACACGCTGGAAAAACAAACTCCACTCCATCGAATGGCTCAACGAAATCACCCCCGGCGTCCAAACCCCCGACCCCGTTGGCGACTATCTCGCTTTTTGTCGCATCGGCACCGAAACCGTGCGTGAAATCGCCCCCCGCCTCCAAACTCAACTCGCCGGCGGACTCTGGCCGCGCAACTTCCGCCAAGACGTTCTCCGCGCTGGCATCGCCCGCCAAATCGACATTCTCCCCGTCCACTACGGCGACGAAAACAGTGTGCTCGACGCACGCGACGACCTCCTCGCTGCCGGAGAGACCATAGCGCCCCAAGGCCGGGTCATCCTCTGGGACAACGAATCCGCCCATCCCGTCTGGGTGCCCCTCGACATGCCTTGGAGCGAAGCCATTCGCGACCGCAGCCAGTCCGAATGGGTGCTTCGCCGCTGGCCCGGCGAACTCGTGGCAGGCGCGCAACGCATCCTCTATTTCGGCGGTTTTCGCAGCCTCGCCGCTGGCGGGTGGAACTACCTCATCGACGCCGACAAACCCCGCCCCGTTGCCGTCACCCTCGCCGTGCAATCTGCCAAACTCGGCACCGCTCGCCCCCTAGGCCGCATCCCTCTGGGCGAACTCGGCATCGCTTACCTCTTTGAAAACGCCGGAAAACCCATCGCCATCCTCTCCACGCAAAATACAAACGGCGAAACCATCACCCTCGACCTTGGCCCTGCAAACGCCTCCGTAACACCCCCTCCCCCCACTGCTCTCATCACCGACTACCAAGGCAACGAAACCCGCCTCCCCCTGACCCCCTCCGGCCAGCTCACTCTGAAACTCGATACCCTTCCTGTCTTTGTCGAAGCCGGTTCGCTCGACGCTTGGCGCAGTCACGCCGGCCTGCGCGTGGGCGATGGACGCGGTCAAGCACGCTTCGTCCGACCGCGTGGTGCCAACCTGCACGCGCCCGTTGAAATCACAAACTCGTTTGAGTACCCCCTCTCCGTCACGCTCGCCCTACGCGTCCCCTATGGATGGCCCCAGCCCGCCCCTATTCCGGTAACGATTCCCGTCGGAGAAACCCGCCGCCTCACCCTCCCCCTTGTCATCCCGCCAACAGCCCCGACAGGACGTATCTCTCTTGAAGCCACGGCCACGTTTTCCACCACGAAGATCACCGCCCACCAGCAAGTCACGCTCGATGTCATCGACCCGTCCATGCTCGGCAATCTCCTCCAAAATCCTGGCTTCGAAAACCCCGGCAATCGCTCCGAACGCGCCGCCCACTGGAGCACCGATCCACAAACCCGGCGCGAAACCGCGCCCCCCTCCTCCCTCATCCCCGGCCTAGGCAACCATCTGCTCTCCATCAGCGGAGTATCCAAAAAATGGGGACACGCCAGCCAGCAACTTCCGGTGCTTCCTGGGCAATCCTACCTGTATTCCCTCTGGGTGCGCACAGAGGACATTGCCGCCGGTAGCAACGTCTCGCTGTGTCTCAAGGACGGCAGCACGCGCACCCTTCACATCAACCGCATATTCCGCGCTCCGCGCACCTCGCCATGGTGCTTCAAACACGTCCGCCTCGACATGCCGCCCGACGTGGAAACCATCACCGTCACGCCCGTTGCCAACGGTCCCGGCAATGCCTCCTTTGACAACATCAGCGTCACACTCCACGAAGGCACACCTTGGGCTGCCCTCGCCAGCCGTGCCGCCCGCTCCCCCCAAGTGGACGGCCACTTCGACGACTGGCCCCTCGCCCGACTCCATCCCCTCCCTCTCCTCGCCGACAACCAACTCACCATAACCGACACAGCCTGGCGCTGGTCACCCGAAAACCTCAGTGCAGCCGCCTGGCTGCAATGGGACACCTCCGGCCTCTACCTCGCCCTCCGCGTGCGCGACGACCAGCACCATACCATCGCCGACGACGCCCGCCTAACCGAAGGCGATAGCCTTCAACTCGCCCTGCATCCGCTCAACCGCGCATTCGGCGAAGACCACCGCGCCTTTGCCTACACCGTGAGCGACGCCCGTCCCGGTACCGGCGGAGGAATGCACACGCTGTATCGTGATAAAAAATACGCCGGAGGACTCACCTCCGGCCACCTCGCCCGCGACTCCTCCGTTTACAAACTCGCCATCCGCCGCGACGACTCCGCCCGCGTCACCGATTATGAACTCTTCATGCCCTGGACAGAACTCGGCGGCATCGTTCCCGAACCCGGCGTAAAATTCGGACTCTCGCTCCAACTCAACGACAACGACGGCGACAAGCGCGCCGCAGTAATGACATGGGGCGACGGACTGTATCCGCGATGGGAGCCTCTCCGTTTCGGCATTCTCACCCTCGTCAATGATACAGAGTAAATCCTCACCCACTCGTTTCTCACGCTCTTAATCTTCTCCATTTTCCTTTCGGTATCGAATTTTAGGCACGGCATTCGATACCGGATCGTTCCCGGAATGCCGTCAGCCATCTAACACAACAATACCAAGGTCATCACCATGAATACATACCACATGAAGAAACTGCTCCATCGCGGCCTGTCCGTTGCGCTGCTCGGCACCATCATTTCGGCAGCCAATGCCGAGACGCTTGTTCAATACAACATAGGAAGCACAGGAGGAGTATTCACCGATGCATCAACTAATGCCAACCCTGTCGCGATTGATCTCACCAGCATCACTGCACACAACCTTAGTAAATTCGCAAATGTTGGCAACCAACTCAACGTGACAACCTCCGCCACAAGTGCGACCTGGGATGTAAATGCCGCCTTGCAATCGGAAAATTACGTCACCTTCACCGTCAGTGCCAAAGACGGCTACAATCTTGCATTAGACAGCTTCAGCATCAGGGCAAATGGAGGAGTGAATCGGGGCTTTTACATTTTATCCTCTACGGGAGGATGGACATCGGACAAGTTATTGGAGAGCGCACATTCCTATTCTGGAAGCACGACACTGACTGGCAGTTATGCAACTTATTCCGTATCGTTGACAGGGATCACCATCCAAGCTGGTGATTCAATTACGTTCCGCATCTATGTTCAGGCGGCAGCGACAAGCAGTAACTTTTACTTCGATGACATCACGCTGAACGGAACGATTGTTTCCTCACCCAACATTCCCGAACCCTCGACAGTCACTTTACTGGCCGGCATCATCGGGCTCCTTGTGTTTGTTGCCTCCCGGCGAAACCGTCGCGGAGCGAACGACGGCCAATAAAAACAGCCAATAATCCAAATATCCCGAGAATAAATACACACATTGCTGGCTCCGGGATCACGCCGGAGACGACGGCACTCCGCCACGCCACGGCGTAGTCGGCAGCGAGATCTTTGGACGTCACCAAAAAATAGTAGTCGCCCGCCGACAGTCCGACAATCGACAAGTATTCCAGATTGCCCGTGGCGTAATCGCTGAACGCAATCAAAGTGCCGCTCGTTGCGTCGAACAACGAAACACCCAAGTCCGCCAGCGTGAGTTGCATGTTGTTATAGTCGCCCGCAGTCGGTTCGTAGATCGCGTTCCATGTGAGGCACAGGTTAAAATCGGAAGCCGCAGCCAGACTGAACTGATACGTGACGTTCTCGCTGGCGGTCACGCTGCCAAAATCCCAGCCCGTGTTGGCCACATCCGCCACGCCGCCAGAGGCCACATTCTGCTCACCCGCCGCCAGAATGTTGTAACTGTTATATTGGGATATGTCTGCGCAATGTGACCACTCCTTCAAAACACGACAATAGAGTTTTTGGAAATGGCGCAGACGTCCCGCCCGCTTCTGTCGTTACTCCTCCACGGTGCGGCGTTTTTTGAGTTGGTTGGTCAGATAAAAATCCTGCCCTGCCTCGCGCCATGCCGTGATCCACAGGCAGGCGAGCATCCGCCCACCTTCCTGCAAACGCTGTTCGATAAACGCCCGGCCCTTGCGCGTCGCGGGCGGCGCGTTCAACTCGCCAGCTTTCTCCAATTCGTAGAGCGGAATCACTTGTTCGTGCTGACGAACCAAATACGCCAGCGCCGCCTCAAACACCGGATCGCGCCGGGCGTCATTCCCCCCCCTCCCCTCCCCGGACAACGTCAACGGATCAGCCTTAAATGCACGCGGCAGCAAATCCGCCACCGTGATCCGCGCGGCGGCGATGTAACCGCCATCAATCCACGAATGCAGTGTGCGCCGCGTGGTGAAACCGCGCGGATTGGCCGCGCTTCCCGCCTCGCCCGCCCAGCCGTTGAAGTGTTTTGTGGTGTGCAACGGCTGCGCGCCATCGCCCACGTAATGGCCGAGCAAACCCATCTGGTAAACGACGTTGGCGCGCGCATTGGCGACCTCCTCCGGCGTGCCCAGCGCCTCGTAGGCCTTCAGATAGGTGAAGGCGGATTTGACGCGCCCGTAGTTTTCCGTGATCGCCCACGGCAGGAAACCCACGAGGTCACGCGTGCGATCCTTGTCCTTCGATCCAGATTTCGGATACGCCGACGGGCGCGCGGCCCGGGCTTCCGCCAGTTGCACGGCAAAGACCTGCCGAAACTCGCTCAACTTCGCCAGCGGCAGACCACCCTCGACCAGGTATTCGATGTCGAAAAAATGATCCGGTGTCTGCGCATGACGTAGCGGACCGTCCTCGACATTGCGCCAGCGATCCGGCTCACCCGACAAAAACGCGATTCGTTCCGCATTGGCCGCTTCGCGCACAAACGCCGGAAACTCCGGAGGCAATGCCGCCAGCGCAAGCTGGTTGACGATCCGGTGCCCCTCGTAATCCCACGCCCGCAGCGACGACAGCGAACCTGCAAGGCACCAACATATCAGAAAAATGAACCTGTTTTTCATCACATTTTTTCAACCACTAATTCACACTAATGGACACTAATAATCCTACCTTGAAATTGTATCGGGAAAGCGGATTCACTTCTACTTCATTAGTGTCCATTAGTGTGAATTAGTGGTTAACCTCATTTCAATTCCCACTCGTAGTGGTAGTCCGACAACATCAGCGGCGGCGCGCCTTCCGTGACCTGCACCACGTCTTCGATCCGACAACCACCAAGACCCGCGCCCGGATAATAAAGCCCCGGCTCCACCGTGACCACCGAACCCGCCTTGAGCGTGTAATCAACCGTGGACACGCGTGGAGCCTCGTGCACCGCCAGCCCCAAGCCGTGCCCCGTGCCGTGGAAAAAGCCCACCGATCCCTTCGCCGAGCGCTTCGTTTTGAACCCACGCGTATTAAAAACATGGATACACTCACCATGCACATCCTTGCCGTTGACCCCGGCCCGGATCGCACCCAGCGCGGCCGCCTGCGCCTCGCGCACCGCCGCAACCAGCGCCCGTTGCGCCTCGCTCGCGCGCCCTTTCAGAAACGTGCGCGTCATATCTCCATGATAACCGGACGTCATCACACGCGGGAACACATCGACCACGATCAACTCACCCGCGCGCAACGGACCGTGCCCGCGCTCATGCGGGTCGCACGCCTGGTCGCCGCCAGCCGCGATGGTTCCGATGGAAAGCGCCCCGGCCTCCAGACACGCCACCTCAATCGCGGTGCGCAGCCGCTCCGACGTGAGCACCGCGCCATCATAGCGCAGCACGCCGCCGCGCACTTTGGCGGCGCGCAACACTCGCTCCGCCGCCGCGATGCCGATGGCGCTGGCCCGGTTGCCCTCTCGGATCGCCTCCGCCTCGGCAGCCGTCTTGATCTCCCGCTCCGGGAAAAGCACATCCGCCGGACGCACACCGACGCCACGTTCGCGCAACCGGTCGGCCAGCCCTGCCGGAAAATCATCCGCCACCCCGAACTCCCTCACCTCGTAACGCGCGGCCAGCAACGCGATGACATCCGCCGGCCCGGGCCGCTTGTCCTTGGGCAGCGCGAACACGCGTCTGGCCCGGTTGAGCAACGGTTCCAGAGCCAGCACCACGTCAAAGCCCGACGCTCGTTTGGCGCGCCCGAATTCGAGCGCGTTGAGAACGGCGATTTTGCGCCCTCCCACTCGCACCGCGATGAACGGATCGGGAGCATGAAATCCTCCGAAGTAAAGCATGTCGGCGCTTCGTTCGGTATCCGCATAAAGCAAAACCGGCGGAGGCGGCTGGGGAGCGAATTCAGTCTGGGAGGAACGGGAGGAGCGGGAAAAATGTGCCACGTTGACGTTGTGTTTGTAGGAGCGCTCATTACCCAGACCCACACACGAAACGCAAATCCGGTTTTGAAACCCGAAGACATGAAATGAAAACCACCCTCGCTCGAAAAACCTCCCGCTGGCTGCCATTTCTGGCATCAACCGTCCTGCTGCTGGGCACCGGTCTGGCCGGTTGCAATGACGAAGCCCCCCCCCCCCCCCTGCCAGCGTCTGCCGTCAAAGGCGCTGGGGAGTTTTTCACCATCAAGGTGGGTGCGGCCACTGCGCGCATCCAGCTTGCCGTGACCGAGGCAGAGCAACGCCACGGCCTCATGGGCCGCACCGATCTGGGCAACGACGACGGCATGATTTTCATCTACACCCTGCCGCAGCGAATGAGTTTCTGGATGCGCGACACGCCCACGCCCCTCGACATCGGTTTTTTCGACAAGGACGGCATCCTTCGCGAAGTGTATCCACTTCATCCCTACGACGAAACCCCGGTTTTTTCCAAAAGCCGCGCCCTGCTCTACGCGCTGGAGATGAAGCAAGGCTGGTATGCCGCGCGCGGCGTGCGCCCCGGTGACAAGCTCGATCTGACCGCCCTCGCCGCCGCATTGAAAGCGCGCGGATTTACCCGGCATCAGGCTGATCTTGTTCATATACCACGGCATGGGCTGCCGGTTCCTCAACCCGGCAGGGGTTCACAAACGGCGATACGGTCGTCAACGTCTGCGCTCGGCATCACGGAAAAATCATGGTTTGAAGGAACCCAGTTGGTCGCCTCACATCCGCACAATCATGAAAAGTCACATCAAACTTTTTGAGGACAAAAAAGTCCGCTCTGTCTGGAATGAAACCGAAGAAAAATGGTATTTCTCCGTTACCGACGTCATTGAAGTTCTGACCGGAACCGACCGCCCTCGAAAATATTGGAACGACCTGAAAACAAAGCTGAAAAAAGAAGGTTCCCAGTTGTCCGATTTTATCGGACAACTGAAATTAACATCCTCTGATGGAAAAAGTTATCTTACTGACGTTGCTGATGCCAAGCAACTCCTCCGGCTCATTCAATCGGTGCCCTCGCCCAAGGCCGAACCGTTCAAACTCTGGCTTGCTCAAGTCGGCTCCGACCGCCTGGACGAAATCGAAAATCCCGAACTCGCCGTCCAGCGCACCCGCGAAGTTTATAAATCCAAGGGTTATCCCGATGACTGGATCGAAAAACGCCTGCGCAGCATCGCCATCCGCGAAGAGCTAACCAGCGAATGGAAAAACAGGGACGTCCAGGAAAGCCGCGATTACGCCATCCTGACCGCTGAAATATCCAAGGCTACCTTCGGCCTCACCCCCTCGCAATACAAGCAACTCAAAGGCCTGAAACGTGAAAACCTGCGCGATCACATGACCGACCTTGAGCTTATTTTTTCCATGCTCGGCGAAGCTTCCACCACTGAGATTGTGCGCACCCAAAACCCGATCGGATTTGAACAAAACAAGGCGGTTGCGAAGGAAGGCGGTAAAATCGCCGGGGACGCCCTCAATGCCCTCGAAACCAAAACAGGCAAACGCATCGTCTCCCGCAAAAATTATCTCCAAAATCCATCTGCCCCCTCCGCCCTGACCTGATCCCCCCCCCCCCGCGTCTGCCGTCAAAGGTGCCGGGGAGTTTTTCACCATCAAGGTAGGTGGGGCCACCGCGCGCATCCAGCTTGCCGTGACCGAGGCGGAACAACGCCACGGCCTCATGGGCCGCACCGATCTGGGCAACGACGACGGCACGATTTTCATCTACACCCTGCCGCAGCGAATGAGTTTCTGGATGCGCGACACGCCCACGCCCCTCGACATCGGTTTTTTCGACAAGGACGGCATCCTTCGCGAAGTGTATCCACTTCATCCCTACGACGAAACCCCGGTTTTCTCCAAAAGCCGCGCGCGGTGTGCGCCCCGGTGACAAGCTCGACCTGGCCGCTCTCGCCGCCGCATTGAAAGCGCGCGGATTTACCCCGGCATCAGGCTGATCTTGTTCATATACCACGGCATGGGCTGCCGGTTCCTCAACCCGCGCGGCGTAACGCCGGCGTGGATACGCAGTGCCCGCAACAACGACGACGTGTCGCGGTAATTCAATAAATCGGCGATCTCCTTGACCTTTAGATCCGTCTTCTTTGCCAGCCACGCCCCCGCGCTCAACCGCGCCTCCACTAGGCACCGCCGGAACGTCATCCCGGTGGCACGGCGAAACGTCCTGGAAAAATGAGATTCCGACACCCGCACCTGCGCGGCCACCTTCGGCAGCGCGATGTCGCGCCAGTAATTATTTCTCAAATACGCCAAGGACTCCTTCACCACGCCCGGTCCCACCGACAACCGATCCAGGAAATAATTCGGCACCTTTTCCATCACGATCCGCCCCTGCGCGTCGCGTGCCACCTGCGCATCCGCCAGACTCTCCGTCACCGCCATGCCCAGCGTCTGCCGGATGTAATCCGCGATCAACCGTGCCGAATCCTCAAACTCCGCCAACCCCCGTATCACTCGTGTCCCCCCTCCCCCCCCCCGCCTCCTTGTCGTCGGCAAAGCCGGCAGCTTTGCCATTTCCTCCCGCAGTCGCCCTTCCGGCAGCCCCCACGCCGCCGCCGTCCTCCGCGCACACGCCTCTCCGGTCTCCGCCGACGCCGGCCCCGCCTGCCCGATAAACACCGCTCCCAGCACCCGCGTGCCAACCCGAATCGGTACCACCAAATCCGATACGCCCGCATGACACCGATGCACGAACGCCCGCGTCGCCCTGCCCGCCTGCTCCGCCCGCCACGTCTCCGTCTTGATGCACCGCGCCTCCGCCCCCGGATCTGTTTTTACCAGCGCGCAATACCCCGAACAATGCGTGCGCCGCTCGTAAGGCATCCCCAGCCGGTCGCTCTCCATCGAAAAGTAGCCGAAATCGTAAATGCACACGCGCAGCCCCGTGACCCTCTCCCAATGGGCACAGAAGCGTTCAAGCAACGAGACGGATGTTGGATGACTCATTTTAAACGAAGGCAGATAATGCCGATTATTGAGCAGAAACAGCCATTTACCCGCAACCAATAACTTGGCACACTAACGCATCCAGTCCCCGCCTCCCCATGACACCAAGACATCCTTCCAATCACCAGCCTCCAGCCCTCCCGCCGGGCTTCACCTTGATCGAACTCCTGACCGTCATTGCCATCATCGGCATTCTTGCCGGCATTCTCATCCCCACCGTTGGAAAAGTCCGAGCCACTGCCAAACAAACCGTTTGCACCTCCAATCTTCGCCAACTCCATCTCGCAGCCGAAATGTTTGCGAACGACAACAAAGGCCGGCTCCCCTCCGTCCTCGACAAATCAGGAAAATCCTGGGCCAAAATCCTCCAGACCGGCTACCTCCAGAACATCAACATCCTGCAATGTCCCGCCGCCACCTCGAAAATTGATCCGGTAACGGTGAGCGGGGTCCTGCAAGCCAGAGACCACAGCATTTCGTATGGATACAACCGATACATCCCCGGCCTGAATACGGACCCCAAAACCATCCGACATTCGCTTTCTTACCCCAAGCGACTGCTGCTTTTTTCCGATTCCTGCGACGACGGCACCGCCAACCAGTATTATGTGGGCACCGACCTCAAAATGAACTTCGAGCGACACGGCGGTCCCGGAGGTGCGGTGAACATCATCCATGTTGACGGCAGTCTTGCCCGCATGACCAAAGCCCAATTCGAGGCTCTCGACGCCACCGCCGTAAAACAAACGTGGAACCCTCTTTAACCCGACCTTCCCAACACACCACAACCTACATCACATCGCCCCCCCCCGAACCCGCATGTCCATTCCGATCAAGACCACGCTCAGCAGTCCGGCCATCACCGCCGCGCTCGACGACCTCCATCGAGATCTCACCACCGTGCTGCCAAACACCCCGGACCTTGAACGTTGGACAATGAACATTGAGCGCACCGATACCCTTGCGCCGGAAACCTTCATTCTCGAAGTCACCACCGACAACCGCATCTCCATCACCGCCAGCGACGACCTTGGTACGATCTACGGCATCTACGAATTTTCCCACCGCATCCTCGGCATTGATCCCCTCTGGTTTTGGAAAGCAATCACGCCCCCCCCGCTCGCCAGCTTCGCACCCGCCCCGCAACGCATCGAATCCCTTGCGCCCGCCTTCCGCTACCGCGGCTGGTTCATCAACGACGAAGACCTCCTCTGTCGCTGGAAAGAAAGCGGAAACTCCCGCTTCACCGACTGGCCCAAACGTGAGCAAACATTAAAACTCCCCCTCGTCGAAGAGCACAACGAACGACGCCTCTTGGATTGTTACACACCCGTGGTTGCCCCCGAAGTCATGGAAAAAGTCTTCGAGACACTCCTGCGTTTGGGCGGCAATCTCATCATCCCCGGCTCCTTCATAGACGTCTTTAACGAACCCGAAGCCGCGATCATTCGCGCGGCCGCCCGGCGCGGACTTTTCGTTTCGCAACACCATGTGGAGCCGCTCGGTGTCAGCCATTTTGGATACGAAACGTGGTGGGGACGACGTGGAAAATCCCCCACCTTTTCCTACCGCGAAGATCCGCAGTCCATGCACGAATGCTGGAAAGCTTACGCCGAACGCTGGAACGCGTTGGCCGGGGACCGCATCATCTGGCAAACAGGTCTGCGCGGACGTGGCGACCGTCCCCTGTGGCATCATGATCCCCACGCGCGGGAACGCGCCGGAGAATTCATCTCCTCGGCGCTTGCCGACCAGATGAACATCATTCGCACCGTGGACCCGCGACCCGCTCCTCCGGCCACACTGACATTGTGGCTTGAGGGGGCCGAACTCATGAAAGACGGAAAACTGGATGTGCCCGCGGAAGTGATTTACGTGTTCACGGATCACCCTCTCACCCAGGAAATGCAGGAGGATTTCCAAAAAGTCCCCCGCACACCCGAACGCCGGCGCGGATTTTATTATCATGTGGCCGTCTGGTGCGCTGGGCCGCACCTGGCGCAAGGACCGACACCGGGGAAAATCAGTCGGACCGTGAATGAAGTCCGGGCCAAAGGCGACACGGCCTATGCGATTTTGAACGTCTCAAATGTGCGCGAGCATCTGATGGGCATCGCTGTCTGGATGCGACAAGTGTGGAACCCCTCGCCTGTCTCCACAGATTATTTTCTGTCCGAATGGTGTCCCAACGGCACCACACCGCTGTATCGACGATTGCTTGACGCCATCCCCGTGCGCGAGGACTGGAGTCTTTATGACGGCAGTGCTCGCCTTCTGATCGAACGGTTGCTATCAGCCTCGGAAACCGGACGTCCGCCGGACGATATTTTTAAGCTCTTTGCTATTTTTGAGCCTTTCGAGAAAGAGCGGCAGCGAACGCAGTCCGTATTGCGCACCGCCTGTGTCGCGCTGGAAGGCATATTGCAAGAAGCCCCCGACATCATTGCGTCTCTGCCGCCCGACGAGGCGAATTTCGTGACAGCCAATCTCGTTGTCCACGCGACCATTTTGCGCGGCCTTTACGCGGCGGTTGACGCACTTTTGGAATCCGCCCCCCGGTATCCCGAAGCTGCCACGGCCCTCCAATCGATCCTTGACGCTTATCCCGGAGCCGAGACCGGACGCTGGAAACACTGGTATCGCGGCGACACCAAAATGGGCATCGCCCGCCTTTTGACCCGCATCCACGCACTCCACTAGCAACGAACGCCGCACCGTCCCCCCCGCACATACACACACTCTCTTCACACCCGACACTCATGCCCTCCTTTCGCCACACGCCCACCACCCTTTTCTTTCTTGTTGCGGCCACCTGTATCCAAGCCGCCACGACATACATCGTGGACAACCGCCACCCCGCCGCCACCGACACCAACCCCGGCACCACAACCGAAAAACCACTCCTCACGATCAACGCCGCCGCGCAACTCGCTCAACCCGGCGACACCATTGAAATCGCCCCCGGCATCTACCGCGAACGCGTCATTCCCACGCGCGGTGGCGAGACCGGACAACCCATCACCTATCGCGCCCGCAAACCCGGCACCGTCACCATCAAAGGCTCCGACGAATGGCATCCCGACTGGTCACCGCTTACCCCGCTCCTTCCGGTTTCCGAAAACCTGCGAACACAGCTTTACCGCGCCCCCCTCGACCTCGCCCTGTTCGCCGATTGGCGTCCCCATCGTGACCCGCGCCTCGCCGTCACGCCCAGCCCCTTTCACGAAGAAAACATCCCCTCCAACGGACAGGACAAACTCGCCAAAGCCGACAAACTCGTCGGCCCTCCGCTCACCGTCCTCGCCCGCCCCACAACCCTCCCCGGCCACTGGCCCCTCGTCATCGGCCAGCTCTACGCCAACGGCCAGCCCCTCGCCCAAACTCGCGATCCCGACGAACTGGCCCGCCTGCCCGGCAGCTTCACCGTTGATGCAGACGGCGCGCACATCCTCGTCCACCTACCCACCTCCGCCACCCGCCCTGACGAACTCGCATGGGAAATCACCACCCGCGAAAGCATCTTCGCCCCGGCCAAACGCAGACTCGGTCACATCATCCTTGAAGACCTCATCTTCGAACACGCCGCCAACCAGTCCCCCTGGCCCAGCGTAGGCGCGGTCAGCGTTCGCAACGGTCATGACTGGATCATCCGCCGCTGCACCATCCGCCACGCCGCCTCCGTCGGACTCGATATCGGCGGCGAATGGTTCGACGGCACCCGCCTCTTTGGCGATGCTCCTGATTCCCGAAGTCACCTCATCGAAGACTGCACCATTCACGACAACGGACTCACCGGCATCTACGGCTACGAAGTCCGCGACGTCACGATCCGCCGCAACGAAATCCACTCCAACAACCGTCTCGGTTTTATCAACGGACTCAACGCCCGCTGGGAAGAATACGCCGGCATCAAACTCCTCCACGCCCGCCGCATTCGCATCGAAGACAACTACGTTCACGACAACCACGCCTTCGGCATCTGGTTCGACAACCAATGGCAAGGCTCCCGCATCTCCCGAAACCTCGTCGTTGGAAACCAGTTTGGCGGCATTTTTATTGAATTCGGAACTGCCCCCACTGCTCCGCTTCTCATCGACAACAACATCGTCCTCTTCACCGACGAAGGCTCCGGCATCTACTGCCACGACGCCAGCAACGTCATCATCGCCAGCAACCTCTTGTATCAGAACAAAGACTACGGACTCTGGATGTGGTCCGTGAGTCCCCGAGGCGGCACCAGCGACAACCACGCAACCGCCAACATTTTTTACGGCAACGGAGCTGGCAACATCGGCTATCCCGGCCTCGGCGAGATCAACAAAAACAACACCTCCGACTACAACCTCTTCGCCAACAAAACCTGGGCGCGCAGCGCCGACGCCCCGACATTCTCCCTTCACGAAAGCAACTCCAAGCCCTCCGTCACGCGCCCGCAAGTTGCCCACCAGATCACCGACGCCCTGAACGCCTCCGGAGGACCGGATGCCACCTTGCCCTACGAACACTGGCGCGCCCAACCCGCCCGCGCCCTTACCCTCGGCCAATGGCAAACCATCACCGGCAACGACCGCCACAGCCTTTCCGGCGGCGGCTTCGCCAAAGCCCTCTACCGCCCCGCGCTCCGCCAGCTTGAAATCATCCCCCACGCCAACCTCGGCCAACTCAAGGCTCCTGTGACCAAGGACGCCGAACGCGACTACTTCGGACGCCTCCGCCCCGCAAACGGCACCGCGCCCGCCGGCCCCTTTTTCTTCAGCCAGGACGAACTCACACGCGTCACCACCTTTGCCAGCTACGGACGGAACAAAGAAAAACAACTCATTCGGAAAGACAACGAACGCCACGGCCTCCAAAACCTCATCCTCTGGCCCAAGCCCCCCCTGACTACACCCGCAAACTAAACCACCCGCGTCCTCCCCCCCCCCGATCTCAAATTCAACCACCATGAAACACCACCTCTGCTCTGCCACGCTGCTGCTCATCCTCGGTGCGCTTACCGGCACTGCGGCTGCCATTGCTGCCAGCGCTGACAATGACCTCATCCATTCGACGACCTTTGCTGCGCCCGCCGACTTCACCGACAACTTCGAAACCACAACCCCCGCCCAAGGTGTTTCCGAGATGAAACACGATCAGCACTCCGATGGTCACGGGATCCGCAAAACTGGCCCCGGCCTGCAATCCTCCCTCCTCAGCCGCCCTGCGAAAACAGTCTCCATTGAAAACGCCAGCATCACCGCCCGCTTCCGTTTTGCCACGCTCCTGAAAGGACCAAGTTTCGGCTTTTGGGCGCGGGTGGATACGCACACCACCACCGGCTACCTCGGCATCATTTCCTTCGACGACCCGCAAAACGTCCGCCTCCGCATCTTCGACAGCGACTCCAACCCCGGCAAACAGTCCGCCGGCACGCTGCTCAAGGACGAACACATCAAAATCACCACAGCCCTCTCCACCAAAGTTTTTTACCGGGGCGCCTTTCGCGTCATCACCACCCCGGCAGGCGAAGCAAGCCTCTCACTTCAACTGTCCGCGGACGACGGCACGCCACTCACGAACACCCTCGCCACCGACACGACCAACCCCCGCCTCGCGTCCGGACGCACTGGCGTTCGCATCGCAGGCCAGACCATCGTTTGGGACGATTTTACCCTTTCTCGCGTTAAATAACCACGCTCCACAACCAAACCACTCCACAAAAACATCCAAAAAATGAATACAAAAACACGGCATCTCACCATTATTGCCACGCTCGCCACCCTGGCCGCGCTGGCCGTCTTCCCGCTCGTCGTCCGCGCTGCGGATTTCTCCACGGACTTCACCAACACCAGCAATTTCACCAACAACTTCGTTTTCCAGACGGCATCTGGGGCCGCCACGTTCGACAGTTACACCCTCTCCGGTGCAACGGCTCCGATTCTTCGCAAAAAAGGAACAGGCAGTCAGTCCGCCATCCTTAAAACAGGCGAGTCGCCGGACCTTTTCGATGATGTCACCATTACCGCCGATGTAAGATTCAGCGGCAGCGGCCCCAGCATAGGTCTCTACTCACGTGTGGGAACCGACGGCAAAGGCTATGTCGGACTCATTGACATCAAGAGCGCCACCAGCGTCCAGTTCCGCATCTACGACAGCGATTCGAATGCTGCATCCAGCGGAGTAGGAACTGCGCGCCTCACCGAAACAGTCACTTTGGATGGGGTGACATTGAGTTATGCTTCCTTCTACACCATTTCCTTCACCACCATCACCATGGACAGCAATACAGTGAAATTGACACTGACGCTATCCAGCCTGAGCGGCGATGAGATTGCCTCACGGTCATACAGTGACACCACAAGTCCGGTTCTCACGCCGGGACAGGTTGGTTTCCGCACTGCTTCCGAAACACTCTATATCAACAACTTCTCCGCCACCACCGTCAGCACCGTTCCCGAACCCGCCACGACTCCGGTCCTTATCGCTGCCGCCGCTCTTGCGTTCCTCGCCTGCACCCGTCCGCGCCGGGCAACGGTTCGCAAGCGGCGATGAGATCGTCCACGTGAGCACTCGCCATTGCGACCACCGTGTCGGCGGCGCCGTAGTAAAGACGCGCCTCGCCGTTGTCCTCGAGGATGAGGCCGCACGGGAAAATCACGCTGCCGCGGAAACCATCGAGTTCGTAGTCGGCCTCGGGCGTCAGAAGCGGCTTGCGACACAGACCGATAACCTTTGTCGGGTCCTCCAAATCGAGCAGCATCAACCCCGCGTCGTAACGTTTGATCCACGGCGATTTTTCCCAGCCTTTTAACGGATGTAGCTCATCTTTGAATACACTATGGATCGGCGTCAGCCAGCCGGCGCGTGTGCGCACCGGCGGGGCGGCAGGGCCGATCTTGCTGTTGGCAAACGGCACCTCCTCGCTCCCCAAGACCAAGCGCGTGTCGCCCCAGTAACACAAATCAGGAGAACGGCTCGCCCAGATTTCAAACGCCTCCGGCTTGCCGCGACCATAGATCGGAAACGGACGCTCCAAACGCACATATTCGCCGCCGATTTTCTCAGGAAACACGACCATGTTGCGATTGTCGGGCGTCGAAAGACTGAGAAATTTGAACGACGAAAAATCCTCCGTCGTTGCCACGCCACCCAGCACGCCGTGAGCCGTGTCCACTGCGAAACAAAGGATCAGACGCCCGTCCACCACCGTGATGCGCGGATCATACACACGACGAATTTCCTGCGGACCAAAGCGCTTCACGTTGTAAAGCCCGGCCAGCGCAACACGCGCACGCTCCTCGTCAAACACGGGCTCCTTGGTGACCGTCCACTTGATGCCATCATCGCTCCACGCGAGTCCCAGATTGGTGCCCTCAAACGGCGGCGGCTGTCCCCAAGTGCCGTAGTCGTTGCGAAACAACATGACATAGCGTCCCTGATATTTGGCGACGCCGGCATTAAACACCGTCGTGGCCTTGAAGGGACAGTCGGTGTGCTTGAGGACAGGATTGGCGGGATGACGAGTGAGCATGGCGTCGGAAAATAAAACCGGAAAACAGAACTGACCCGCCGCGCACAACCCGGCAACCCACCCGGACATGAACACGTTCATATTCGCCGATGTCGCCCCTCCCCCCCCCCCTCCTGTCCTTTTCTCGACTGCCTATAGGGCCGGAGGCAAAGGACTTGGCGGATGCAATATCAATGCGCGCAACCGTCCCGCTTCTTCCAGATAGCCACTCTCGCGGCGCAACGCGGCGTCAAGCAAAGCACCAGCAGCCTCCGAATCGCCAATCTCGTAAAAACGCAACGCGCACGCCGTGGCACCCTGCGAGGCATACAAATCGTTGTCCCAATCGAAATCGCCCGGCCTCACATCGGATGCCGCACGCATTCCAGAAAGCACTGCTTGTGCGATTTGGTAAGCCTTGCGATTCGTCTTCAATGCAATGATCGCCTCGCGCGCACGCACCGCCGCGACGGAATCCCCCTCGTGCAAAGCGGCCTCATAAAGCGTGATTTTCCCGATCAAATTATGCGGACGGCTCCGATCAAACTTTGTGGCAAGGGCACGGGCGCGTGGCAAATCCCGCAACGCAATGCTGACCCGGCATTGCTCGGCCACCTCGTCGAGCGACCGGATTGACGCCACCGGCGTCGAAATATCACGCGCGCCAAAACCCGCCGCATAGTTGCGCGCCCGACCATGCCCCAGGTAAAATAACGTCAGCCAGCGATTCATCGTCCGGTCCCCCGTCAATTCCGCGCACCGTTTCTCCGCATCATCCGTGCGCCCCTGCCGCTCGATAATCTCGATCGAAGCGAGCTCTTGGCGCAGCCCCGACTTTGCCATCCATGCGTTGTAATTTTCCCGTCCATTCCAGTTGCCAAAATTGACGACGGGGCCGATCTCACCAAGAAGCTGGCGCACCCGCCTCCAGTCTCCGGTCAGGCCCGCCGCATAACAAAACCGGGACTGGATCAGAAACCGTTTTGCCGCTGGCGTCCGCCCCAGCCATGTCTCGTAACCACGCACCATCCGGGCGTAATCTGGATGGTGCAAAACCACGAACTTGTCCTCCTCCCGGTTTGCCGCCGAGCCAAGAAGCCGTGCATAAAGAATGTCACCCTCAGCCCCCCCCAGCCGCTCCGCTACGCCGGCGGCATAATATTCCAATTCACCCGGTTTCCCAAACCAGCGCGGCAGCAAATAATTTCCCATCAAATTGTAGGCCGGGAAAAAACCCGGCTCACGTTCTGTCACTTCATCCAGCAAGCGGCGCGCCTCTTCGAAATCTCCCGGAGCCCGAATGCCAGCCGCCAGATAGACACCATAAAGCGATGTTGTGACCGACACTGGCGACGCCGCCAGCACCTCCAACGCCCTGCCGCGGCGCTCCTTGAAAAGTTTCCGCCCCTCCGGGGAAACACTGCTGGCAAACCCCGTCCCGCGCGCCTTCCACGCGTAATCCATGTAAAAAGTCGCCTGCATCAAGCGGGCGGGCGTCGAATCGGGATGCGACTCCACCCATTTTTTAATCATTTCCTCCCGCGCCTTCCACTCGGCGTCTCCTTTTTTTGAATACGGACCAAAGCCCTCGAAATATCCACACAAGTCGCTCCAGGAATCGGTAATCGCAAACGGTCCCTCCGCGACCTTCGCATAAAGCGCCTCAAGCTCGTTATATTTGGCAGCAGCAAGCAGCCTGCCCACCTGTTGCCCGACCGATTGCGCGGAAACCGCGCTCACCAGACACGCCCAAAACAGCAAGATCATCATAACCGGACGAAGGCAGTTCATGGACGCATGAAACTCGCATGGCTCACTCGTTCAGCAATGACAAAATCCCCTCCCCCCCCCCCCCCCGTTCCCACCCTGCTTCATCCTGAATGATGAGGATGAGAGCATGATGGAGAAAATAGAGCAGTTTCATTTAAACTGTAGCCATTTGATACCTGGTAGGGAGGCCTCGGAGAGGCCTCCCTACCGTTAAGACGACGGCTATATCTCAACTTAAAATGCTCTAATTGGCGGGAGAAAAAACCGGAAAACAGAACTGGCCCCACCTCTCCGAACCGGCAACCTGCCCGGATATGAACACGTTCATATCCGATGCCCGCGAATCCCGTCCGCCGACCCTGCGCGACGTCGCGCGCGCCGCCGGAGTAAGCCTCGCCTCCGCATCGTATGCCCTGCGCGGACACCCCACCGTGTCGGCCTCCACCCAGGCAAACGTCGCCGCCATCGCCGCGCGCCTCGGCTACCGTGCCAACCCGCAACTCTCCGCCTTCATGCAGGCCCGGCGGACGGGCCGCGCCATGCGCACCGACGCGGCCGTCGCCCTCATTTACGGCGGTCCCAGCCTGCCCGCCGAGGGCGCAAGCTACTTCGGCCTCTGCCTGCGTGGTATCCATACTGTCGCTACAGAACACGGCTACACCGTGGATCCCATCCGTTGGGATGCCGCCCGTGACCCCGGCGCGGCCCGCCTTCAGCGCATCCTCGATCAGCGCGGCCTGCGCGGACTCCTGCTCATGCCCGCCGACAAGACCAGTCGCTGGACACTGCCGCTCGACTGGTCGCGGTTTTTCGGCGTCGCCCTTGACCACTCCATCGGCGGGGTTCCCGTCCATCGCGTCACCGACCATCACTCGGCCGACATGATGACCGCGTTGACCCACATCAAAGCCGCCGGATGGCGACGCCCCGGCCTCGTGCTCGATCCGCTCAACAACGAACGCACCTGCGAAATGCGACTCGGCGCGTATCTCGCACGCACACACCACGATTTTTCCAAAGCCCCCCCTCCCCTGCTCCTCGCGCCGGGCAACAAGCGCATTGCCACGCTCCACGCCTGGCTGCGCCGTCACCGTCCCGATGTCGTCCTCTCGCCGCACCCTGGCATCGCAGACGAAATCACCTCCCTCCCCCCCCCCCCCCGGCCGGGCTCCGGGCCCGCCT
>NZ_ABEA03000079.1 GCF_000171235.2 Geminisphaera colitermitum TAV2
GCAGTTGCCGCCCGAGCCGCATCATTTCAGCAAAACAGCCGAGGAACTCATTGCGGACCTGCGCGGCTTTTCGTTTTCCGATCCCAAACGTCAGGTCAAACGCCCCACTAAAAACCTCTCCGACCTGATCGAGCCCTTGCTCGTCAAATACCACATCGGACGCGAGAGCGCCGAGACGACCCTGCGCGAACGCTGGTCCGAACTCGTCGGCCCGCCCAACGCGTCTTATTCGCATCCCGTGCAGATCGACCCGCGCGGCCGCCTGCTCGTGCTCGTGTCGCATTCCGTGGTGCGCAACGAACTCTTCATGCACCGCCAGTCCGTCGTCGCCAAAATCCGCGCCATCCCCGGCTGCGAACACGTAAAGGAACTTCAACTACGCGCCGGGTAAAACCTCCCGCGTCTCCCCTCCCTCCCCCCCCCCAGTGATGCCAGCGGACATTACTATTGGCGGAGGGCGGGTCTCCCGACCCGCCGACGGCGCGAAGCGCCGCCATTCCGGAAAGGTGCGGCTACGCCACGTCTGGCGGAGATTGGCAGCAAAACCCGCCCTCCTCTGCCCCCCCTACCGCAACTCAAACAACCCCGTGCCGCCGCCCGGCGGGACGATGGCGAAGTGGCATGCCAGCCGCGCGCGCAGCGACGCGAAAGTCCGCTCCACAGCATCGAGCGTGTTGCAGTCGCGGCTCAGGTGCGTGAGCACGATGTGCTGCCAGCGCGGACTGGCCACGCTCTCCAGCAATTCGCGGGTGCGCTCATTGGAAAGATGTCCATGCCGTCCGGCAATGCGCTGCTTCGTCGGCCAAGGACGACGCAGATCGGCTTCGAGAAGACGCGGACAATGATTCGCCTCCACGATCACCGCATCCACTTCGCGGATACGCTCGTGGATGTGCGGTGGGACGTGGCCCATGTCACTGAGCCACGCGATGCAACGCCGCCTGGACTCACGCGCCGTAGCCGCCGCGGCGAGGGCTTGCGGCGGCGGATTGAAAAAATCGTCCTGAAACCCATCGGCTGCGCTGACGCTGGCGTCGCCGTTG
>NZ_ABEA03000078.1 GCF_000171235.2 Geminisphaera colitermitum TAV2
CCCCCTGTTCGCCGCCGTGGGTGAACGTGTAGCCAACCGGCTCCTGCGCGTCGTGCGGAATGGGGAAACTCTCGACTTCGAGATCTCGAAACGCAAAACGCGCGCCGGTCTCGAAAACCTTCCAGCGCGGCGTATGCGAGAGTTTTTGCTGCACGGCGTGCACGGTGCCGGCGTTGGCGTAGACTTCGATGTGCGGGTATTTTTTCAGACCCTCGATGCCGGCGCAGTGGTCGCTGTGATCGTGGGTAAGAAACACCGCGTCGATACGCTCAAGATCCTCGCCCGCTTCGTGAACGAGTTGCTTGAGACGCCGGATGGAAAAACCAGCGTCCACCAGAATGCGCGCCCCACCCGTGAGCAGCAGAGCGCAGTTGCCCGCGCTGCCACTGCCAAGAATCCTGAAGCACATGCCCATCGCGTCGTCCCCGCGCCGGAAGTCCGGCGTTCTGCCTCCGGTTAAGTTATTTCGTAATTTCGCCGATGTAGTTGATCAACGGCTGCACCTCGGCGGGAGGCTGCACCCAGTTGCTGTAAAGAAGCTCGGGGAGCGCGTTTTGCGTCTGGTAGAACGTGAAATTGTCCTCGTCGTTGCGCGAAATCCAGCCCGTCTTGACCGTCGCGCCGGCGTAAAGACCCTTGCCCTTGGCGTAAACGAGGACGGGCGTGTTGAGCAGTTCGCGGTTCAGTTTTTCAACGTCAGCCGCGCGCGGGCCATAGACCGCGTTGGCATCGACACCGATGTTGAGGCGGTCGGCGAAAAGCAGCTTGGGCGTCTGTGCGTCCGTGATGATGTAAACCGTCTCGATTGTGTTGCCGCCGATCTGCAACCCCAGGCTCGTCTCGCCCGCGCGAATCAATACCGGGATGCTCCACGAGCCATCGGCCTGGCGCACCAGCACCACGCCGTAGCCATAGCGCATGCCAAAGATAAAGCCGCCCTTTACCTGATTGGTGATGATGATGCCCTTGGCCTGCTTCAGCACCTCGGCGGGGATCTGCGTTTCGGCATTGGCCTGAAACTCGCGGATGATCGCCTCGCAACTTTCGAAGCGGGTGACGAGTGTTTTGCGCGAAGTTTCCGCGCAAACAGCGGAGGCAAGGATGGCAAAGCAGGCAAACAAGATTCCAAGTCGTTTCATGGTGTTGGGAAAATGGATTGCCGCGCACCCTGCCAGAACCCCCGCGCAAAGGAAAGCCGCATCCTTCGCTTTCGACGTTGGACGTTGGATGTTCGACGTTGGACGTTGGACGTTGGACGTTGGATGTTCGCGCCGCAGGCGCGCGCCTCATCCCTTGATTGCCCCGGCGGCGATGCCCTTGACGAGATGCTTTTGCAGCAGGATGTAGATCGCCAGAATCGGCACCGTCACCATCACGAGCCCCGCGAACAGCATCCCGAAGTCGCTCCGGTACTGCGCCGTGATCGCCAGATTTGCCAACCCCAGCGGCAACGTCCGCGCCCCCGCCACCGCGGAATCTCCCCCGCTCGCCAGCATGAACGCGAAAAAATACTCCCTCCAAATCCCGATGAACTGGAAGATCGCCACCGTTGCCAGCCCCGGCCGCGCCAGCGGCAGCATCACGCGCCAGAACGCCCCCGCCTCGCCGCACCCATCCACGACCGCCGCCTCGTAAAGCGAACGCGGCAACCCGCGAAAGAACCCCGCCAGAATGAACACCGCGAACGGCAGCCCGTTGGCCGTGTAAACCAGCACCAGCCCCGGCAGCGAATTGAGCAACCCCAGCGCCCGCAGCTCGAAAAACAACGGCACGATCGACAACTGCACCGGGATCATCAACCCCGCCAGAAACAGCCAGAACACCGCCTTGCCCGCCGGATGATAAAACCGCGCCAGCGCATACGCCGCCATCGACCCAAACAGCAGGATCAACGTCACACTCGACGCCGTCACGATCACCGAATTGAGAAAATAGTCACCAAACCGCGCCCCGCTCCACGCATTCGAATAATTCTCCACTGCCAGCGCATCGACCGCCGGGAACGCAAACGCATCGCGAAAGATGGCCTCATCCTTCTTGAACGACGACGCCACCATCCACGCCATCGGGTACACCACCCAGAGCAAGTAACCCGCCAGCACGGCAAACACGCACACCTTGGAAACCCGGTCCAACATCGTCTTCATCACGACAACCT
>NZ_ABEA03000077.1 GCF_000171235.2 Geminisphaera colitermitum TAV2
GATTGCGCATGAACCAGGCGGCGGGGGGCGCGAGCACGGCAAAGACGCCGCCCATGGCGGCAAAGGAGAGGGCGAGATTGTCGTCGAAGAGGCGCAGGGCGTGGGGCGCGAGGACTTTGCTCATGAGCAGCGCGCCGAGTCCGAAGCCCATGACAACCATGCCGGTGATGAAGCCTTTTTTGTCGGGAAACCATTTGGCGGCTGTCGCAACGGGTACGACGTAGGCGAGGCCGAGTCCGGTGCCGCCAATCACGCCGTAGCCAAGGAGCAGGAGCCAGAGTTGCGCGGTGTGAAGGGCGGCGGCAGCCAGGAAGTGTCCGAGGGCAAAGAGGGCACCGCCGGTGACAGCGAGCGTGCGTGGGGAAAGGCGTCCGGTTTTGAGTTGGAGTCCGCCCCAGGCGGCAGCCAAGCCGAGGAAGCAGATGGCGAGGCTGAATACCCAAGTAACTGATTCGTTGCTCCAGCCGTAGCGGGTCGTGATGGGTTTTTGGAAAAAGCTCCAGGCATACACGGTGCCGAGGCAGATTTGGAGGAAGGTGCCTGCGATGGCAATGGGCCAGCGTTGGGCGTTCGGATAGGGTGGCATGGGTGAATGAGTTGAGGGCTGAGGGAGGGAAGGATGAAAACCTGGTAGGGAGGTCTCTCCGAGACCTCCGTCGAGCGTGGTTGGGTGAATCGAATGGCGTTGGTTGTCGGTGCGTGGTTGCGGAGGCCTCGGAGAGGCCTCCCTACCGGGATATTATCGGAACATAATGGGGCGTATTCACTTCATGACTACTTTCGTGTGCGGCAGGCGGGCGGAGAAGATGTCGAGGGCGCGTTGTTTGAGTTCGGGGGGGGGGGGGGGGGTATCGGTGAGTTGATAGGTGAGGCCGAGGTGCGCCCATTTGTGGGCGCCGAGGCGATGGTAGGGGAGGATTTCGACACGCTCCACTGTTTTGTATTCGGAAAAATGTGATGCCCAGCGTTCGAGGGCGTCGGGTTGGTCGGTCCAACCGGGGACGAGGACGTAACGGAGCCACATGGGTTTGCCGGTGGATTCGCGGTGCGCGGCGACGGCGAGCGGGGTGGCGTTGGAGGTACCGGTGAGGCGGCGGTGTTGGGCGTCGTCGATGTGTTTGATGTCGAGGAGAACAAGGTCGGTCTCGGCATAGAGGGCACGGAGTTCGTCGTCGAGGATGAGGCCGTTTGTGTCGAGGCAGGTGTGGATGCCGTTGGCGTGGAGTTGTTGAAAGAGGGGAAGGAGGGTTTTGCGGTGGAGGGTGGGTTCGCCGCCGGAGATTGTGACGCCGCCACGGGTGCCGTAGTAGGGTTTTTGGCGAATGGCGCGTTGCAGGATTTCGTCGAGCGAAACGAGGCGTCCGGCGGCGAGGTCAAGGGTGTCGGGGTTGTGGCAATACACGCAGCGCATGTGGCAGCCTTGCGTGAAGACGATCATTCGCAGTCCGGGGCCGTCGTGCGTGCCGAGGGTCTCGATGGAGTGGATGCGGAGTTGTGACTCGGTCATCATGTCATGCGTTGCCGAGGGGGGGGGGGCTTGCGATGCCCGCGTGCAATTCGAGGTTTCGTTTTGCGTGCGCGGGCTTCGCAAGCGAAGCCCCTACATTGCAACCCCTGCGGGGGTTACATGCTTTCGTGGAAGGTGCGCGTGATGACTTCCATTTGGTGCGCCTTGGAAAGGCGGGTGAAGTTCACGGCGTAGCCGGAGACGCGGATGGTGAGCTGCGGGTAGTTCTCCGGGTGTTCGTAGGCGTCCTTCAGGGTTTCGCGGTTGAGGACGTTGACATTGAGGTGGTGGGCGTTGCGCATGAAGTAGCCGCCCATCATGGAGACGAGGTTGTCGATCTGGTCCTCACGGTCGTTGCCAAGGGCCTTGGGGACGATGGAGAAGGTGTTCGAAATACCGTCTTCGCAGTCGTTGTAGGCGAGCTTGGCCACGGTGTTGAGCGAGGCGATGGCTCCGTGGGTGTCGCGTCCGTGCATGGGGTTGGCTCCGGGGGCAAAGGGTTCGCCGCCTTTGCGTCCGTCGGGGGTGGGGCCCGTGTTTTTGCCATACATGACGTTGGAGGTAATGGTGAGGAGCGAGAGCGTGGGCTTGGCGTCCTTGTAGGCGCGGTGCTTGCGGAGTTCGGTGACGAAGATTTTGGAGATTTCCTGCGCGATGGTGTCCACGCGGTCGTCGTCGTTGCCGTATTTGGGGTAGTCGCCTTCGATTTTGTATTCGGTGGCGATGCCGAGGTGGTTGCGCACGGGTGTGACTTTGGCGTAGCGGATGGCAGAGAGGGCGTCTGCTATGATGGAGATGCCGGCCGCGCCGTAAGCGATGTCGATGCGAGGGTCGGTGTCGAGGAACGCCATCTGGGAGCGTTCGTAGTAATACTTGTCGTGCATGTAGTGGATGATATACATCGACTTGGCATACACGCGGGCGAGTTCGGCGAGGGTGAGTTTGAAGTTGTCCATGACTTCGTCGTAGCCGAGGGGGCCGTGGGTGACGGCGGGGACATTCTTCATGATGAGCGCGCCATCCACTTCCTCGTGTCCGGCGTTGATGGCGAGGAGGAGAGCCTTGGGGAGGTTGGCGCGGGCTCCGAAGTGTTGGATGGCTTTGCCGATGGCCTGGTGGGAGACGCAGCAGGAGATGCCGTAGTCGTCGGTGCCGCGGACGCGGCGCATGAGGTCGTCGTTTTCGTATTGGAGCGAGGAGGTGTCGATGGAGACTTGGGCGCAGAAGGCCTTGAAGCCGGAGGGGAGTTTTTCGGACCAGAGGACGGTGAGGTTGGGTTCGGGGGAGGCGCCGAGGTTGTAGAGGGTCTGGAGGAAGCGGAAGGAGGTTTTGGTGACTTTGGTGCGTCCGTCGCGGAGTTGGCCGCCGATGGATTCGGTGACCCAGGTGGGGTCGCCGCCAAAGATGTCGTCGTAGGCTCCGGGGCGGAGATGGCGGACGAGGCGGAGTTTCATGACGAATTGGTCAATGATTTCCTGCGCCTGCTCTTCGTTGAGCGCGCCGGTGGCGAGGTCGTGTTCGAAATAGATGTCGAGGAAGGAAGAGACGTTGCCGAGGGACATGGCGGCGCCGTCCTGTTCTTTGACGGCGGCGAGGTAGGCGAAGTAAACCCACTGGGTGGCTTCGCGGGCGTTCTGCGCGGGGCGGGAGACGTTGCAGCCGTAGCCGGCGGCCATGGTGACGATGTCCTTGAGGGCCGCGATTTGCATGGAGACTTCTTCGCGGAGGCGGACGATGTGGTCGGTGAGGTTGTCGGCGTCGAGTTTGGCGGCGTCGGCTTTTTTGGCGGCAATGAGGCGGTCGGCTCCGTAGAGGGCAAGGCGGCGGTAGTCGCCAATGATGCGGCCGCGGGCGTAATTATCAGGGAGGCCGGTGACGATGTGCTTGGAGCGGTAGGCGCGGATCTCGGAGTCGTAGGCGGAGAAGACGGCGTCGTTGTGGTTTTTGGCGTATTTGAAGGTTTCGACGACGGCGGGGGCGAGTTCGTAGCCGCGTTCTTTGAGGGCGTTTTTGACGACGTTGACGCCGCCGAAGGGTTTGATGGCGCGTTTGAGGGGTTCGTCGGTCTGGAGGCCGACGATGATTTCGTGGTCCTGGTCGATGTAGCCGGGGGCGTGGCTGGTGATGGTGGAGATGGTGGCGGGGTCAACGGCGCGCAGGCCGTTGCGAGATCGTTCTTCTTTCAGTGCGTTGCGGCAGACTTCCCAGAGGTAGCTGGTGCTTTTGGTGGGGCCGCTGAGAAAGCCGGCGTCGCCCGTGTAGGGAGTGATGTTGTGCACAACGAAGTCGTAAACGTCGATGGCCGCGTTCCATTTCCCTAGGGCGTGTAGTCACGAGATTGAAGCCCAGAGGATGGCACACCTGAATTGGACGGCAGCGAGGAAAGAGGAGGCTCGTTTTGCGTATCGGGTTGCGATGCCGCGCCATTGCTTGAGTCGTAGGAATGCATTTTCTACCAGATGCCTGATCCGATAAAGATAAGGGTCATATTCGCGTTGTTCTATGCGATTGGTCTTTGGAGGAATCTGCGGGCAGATGCCTGCGGCCTGCGCCATTTCGATGATGGCGTTGGTGTCATATCCCTTGTCGGCGATCAGATGGTCTGCGGCAATGCCTTCAATCAACCTGCCAGCCTGTGTGCAATCAGCCGTGGAACCCGCTGTAACAATGACTCGCACCGGCATACCATGCGCATCCACGGCCAAATGTAGTTTGGTGTTTCGCCCCCTTTTGTCAGACCGATCGCCTCGTTTCCACCTCTGGCTCCCGCCGCATGCGGATGGATTTTGACATGACTGGCATCAATCATCAGCCACTCAAAATCGGGCTCGTTCATCAGTTCCGACAACAGGCGCTCCCAATGCCCCTTGTCTCTCCAGCGACAAAAACGCCTGTGCGTGTTGCTCCACCCTCCGTAATCCTCTGGAAGATCCCTCCAAGGCGCACCAGTGCGTAAAATCCACAGAACCGCGTTGAGGAACTTGCGGTTGTCCTCCGCCACCCCTCCCCACGCTCCTTTCCTTCCAGGTAGCAGCGGCTCCAGAACGCTCCAAACTCGGTCCGAAATGTCGTGACGGTGTTGATCTTTCGCCATGCTGACATTCTCCATCACAAAAAAACTCAGTCAATCTTATCTCGTGACTACACGCTCTAGTTTGAAGGGAGATTTATTGGTGTCCGTTTCGGGCGATGTAATGGCAGTGTTCATCTTGGCAAAGGTGAGACCGTATCGCATTTATTGAGACAGAACAATCTCTGCCGCCAAAACAGTCCAAGTAAGCAGTGCGGGACAGGGTGCGTGGAAAGCGCAGCTTATAGTGGGGCGAAGTTGGTAGATTGCGGAAAATCGGGGATTTTGGGGCAAAAACAGGCGTTTTTTAAAAAAAAATGACCAAAAATGGGCAAAAATGATGGGAAAATGCGAAAATGAGCGAAAATCGAGAGGGTTATTTTTGAGCGGGTTTTGAACGCAGATGAGTGCTTTTTAAGGGGAATTTGCAAAAAAAGCGTGCGTCAGAGGCGGCAAAATCGAATGTCCATAGGCTTGCAATCGAGGCTCTGACCGCAGACCAGCGTCCCTCGGTATTCTGTTTTCAAGCCTTCAACCGACCAACGAGCCAGCCTGTTCAATCAAGCCAGTTTCAACCAGTTAGTTTTCACCCTATCACCATGACTATCGGAGTGTTAAAAGAGATCAAAGCCGAAGAGAACCGCGTCGCCATGACGCCCGTGGGTGTCGATGCGTTGGTGCATCGCGGGCATCGGGTGCTGGTGGAGGAAAATGCGGGCGCAGGGTCCGGTTTTTCCAACGAGTCCTACGCGGAGGCGGGCGCGGAGATCGTGACATCCGGGACGGGCGGAGCAGGCGGGGGGGGCGGGGGAGTGTCGAAAGCCGCGGGTGCCGGAGTGTCGTCGGCAGCGGCGGCAAAGATTTTTGCGCAGGCCGAGCTGGTGTTGCACGTGAAGGAAATCATGCCGTCGGAGTACGCTCTGCTGCGCGAGGGTCAGGTGGTGTTCACTTACCTGCACTTGGCGGCGGACGAGCCTCAGACACGCGCGCTCATGAAGTCGGGTTGCACGGCCATCGCCTACGAGACGATCCAACTCGCGGACGGACGTCTGCCGCTCTTGCAGCCGATGAGCGAGGTGGCGGGTCGCATGTCGGTGCAGGAGGGGGCGCGTTATTTGGAAATGATTCATGGTGGACGCGGCGTGTTGCTCGGTGGCGTGCCGGGCGTGGAGCCAGGCAAGGTGCTCGTGCTCGGCGGCGGAGTCGTCGGCACCAACGCGGCGAAAATGGCGTGCGGCCTCGGCGCGGATGTGACTTTGCTCGACATGAACATCGACCGCCTGCGTTACCTGAGCGATGTGATGCCGGCTAATTGCAAGTTGCGCATGTCGAGTCCGCTGTTGATCCGGGAGTTGTTGCGCGATGCCGATCTGGTGATCGGAGCGGTGTTGCTGCCGGGCGCAAAAACGCCGCGCCTCGTGACGCGCGAGATGTTGTCCGTCATGCAGCGCGGGGCGGTGATGGTGGACGTGGCGATTGACCAAGGCGGATGTTTTGAGACGTCGCGTCCGACAACGCACAGCGATCCGGTTTTCACGGTGGATGGGGTGATTCATTATTGTGTGGGCAACATGCCCGGCGCCGTCGCCCGCACGTCCACGATGGCTCTGACCAACGCCACGCTGCCCTACGTCATCAAGCTCGCCGACAAAGGCTGGGGGCGCGCCGCCATCGAAGATCCCGCGCTTTCCAAGGGCCTCAACGTGAGCGGTGGCGAGGTCGTTTACGCCCCGGTCGCCGAGGCGCTGGGCATCGCGTGCGGCAAGGTCATCGCTTGACGCGGCGCTTAACGATTGCAGATCGCGTTCACCGGATTTTACGCACGGTTTTGCCCGCAGCCCAGATGCCCTCGACGAGCAGGCTGAGGGGGCGGGGGGGGACGCCTTGTTCGTTGCGGTGAATCATGCCGACAACTGTTTCGACCGCGTGCGCGCCGATGGCGGGCACGTCCTCGTCGATGCCGGAAATGGTGGTGTCCTGCCAAGGCACCGACGCCACGGCCAGACCCACGTCGCGCGGCACACGCAGGCCCTGCTCCTTGAGCCAGTCGCGCACTTGGTGGGCGGTTGATGCGGCCACCACAATCGCGTCGGGCTTCGCCTGGCGGAACCACGGCAAAAACGTCTCCTGATCAAACCGCTCGGCGAGCAACGTGGGCAGTTGCCCCTCTCCCCCCCCCTCCCCTGTCGCTTTCGTTTTTCCCGCCGCTCCGCCGGTGGTTGCGCCGGGCTGCGCGAGCGCCTGTTGCGCGATCCAGAAACCGCCGAGGTAATTGTGATCCACGCGTTCGTCGTTGGCCGATGGCATGGCAAAACCAATACGCCGGTAACCCAGCCCGTGCAGACGCTCCACCACCTGCTTCATGTTGCGAAATTGGTGGTTCATCACGACGTGCAGTTTGGGTTCGGCCAGCGAGTAACCAAGCGCCACGGCGGAAAAGTGTTCCCAGTCGAGATCAATGCGCCCGTGCGCCTCCGGCAGCGGAGCGATGACGAGGCCGCGCACGCCGCGCGCGAGCAGGATTTGCGTGGCGCGTTTCGGCGTGAGGCCGGGTTCGTTGATCCAAAACTCCTCGATGCGGTAGCCGAGTTGGTCGGCGCGGGCGCACGCGCCTTGATGGTAGCCCTTGGTCTGGATCATGTCGCGCCAGGCGTCGCGCGTGGCGAAGCTCGTCACCCACGCGAGCGTGCCTTGGAAGCGCGCAGCGGAGTCCTTGATGCGCCAGGCATTGAGCGCGGCGAGCGCAGGGTCGGGGCGGTAGTGGTGCTTGCCGGCGAGCGACGTGATGAGGGCACGCGTTTCCGTCGAGATGGAGGGATGGCCGCGCAGGGCGAGCGAAACCGTCATGGGGGAAACCCCGGCGAGACGCGCCAGATCGCGTTGGGATATTTGCCTTTTCATGTGTGCCGAGTCAGTGGAATCCGCACTCCAAAGGCAATGGCGGTGAGGCAAAACTTTACAGATAAAGCTACAGGGCGGTTTCACGACATCGGACAACGCTGGCAGGCTCGCCGCATGGTGAAACACGCCGCGTCTTCTTCCATCCCGCTCCATGCCCGCAATGGTTCGCGCAATAGCATTCACGCTGCTCCGCGCAACGGTGCGAGCGTTGGCACATCGTCGTCGGCAGCGGCAGCGACAGCGGGGGGGGGAGGGGAGGAAGGAAAGCAGAATGGACATTTTGACGTGATCGTGTGCGGCGGCGGGCCGTCCGGCGTGGCGGCGGCGCTGGCAGCGGCACGGCGCGGGAGTCGCACGTTGCTGGTGGAGCGTTACGGGTTTTGCGGAGGCATGGCGACGGCGGCGCTGGTCAACCCGTTTTCCGGTCACGCGTTTCACGATCAGCTCGCGCCGGTCGGGAAACGTGCGTCGTTGATCGGCGGAATCTTCAAGGAAGTCGCGCTGGCGCTGCACGCGGGCGGCGGCTTTGGCTCGGTGCTGATGGACGCCGCGTTTGACGAGGAGCTCTTGAAGCGCATTTACGACGCCGCGCTCGTCGAAGCGGGTGTCACGGTGTTGTATCACACCTACCTGACCGGTGTGCGCATGTCGGCGTCGTCGGGCATCGGTCGTATTGCTGAAATAACTACGATTTCGAAGGGGGGGGGGGGGGCGTTTTCGGCGGATGTGTTTGTCGATTGTTCGGGCGACGGCGACCTGGCCGCGATGGCCGGATGCCCGTTCAGCGTGGGGCGCGCGGGCGATGGACTCACGCAGGCGATGACGGTGAGTTTTCGCATGGCCAATGTTGACAAGCGCGCGATGTTGGCCGCCGGTGGCATGAGGCCGGCGCGGGCCTTGGTGGAACCGTATTTCCAACGCGCACTGGCGTCGGGCGAGTTGCATTATCCGCACCGCAATTTCGTGCATTTTTACGATTACCCGCGTCCCGGCGTGCTGCATTTCAACATGACTCGCATCAACCGCGTCTCCGGTCTCTCGGCGGAGGATTTGACGCGTGCCGAAATCGAGGGGCGGCGCCAGGCGTTTGTGTTTGGCGAATGGCTGATGCGCAACGTGCCGTGGTTCCGGAATGCCTTCATCGACAAGGTGGCCTGTCAGGTCGGCGTGCGCGAAACGCGGCACATCGACGGGCTCTATACGATGACGATGGACGACATCGTGGAGGCGCGAAAATTCCCCGACGGCATCACGCGTTCGCGTTACTTCATCGACATTCACAATCCCACCGGAGCGCTCGATCCGCACCAGCGCCCCAATGGCAAGGGCGAGGTGCGCTCGGGATTCGGTCCGCCGCCGGGTGATTTTTACGAGGTGCCGTATCGCTGTCTGGTGAATGCGCATTGCGCCAACCTGCTCGTTGCGTGCCGCGCATTGTCGGCCTCGCACGAGGCCGCCGCCGCCGTGCGCGTGATGGCCACGATGCACGGTGTGGGCGAGGCGGCGGGCATTGCGGCGAGCGAAGCCGTGCGGCGTGCTTGCGGCGTGGCGGATGTATCCGGTGAGTGGTTACGTTCGCAGATTCCCTACATGAGCGAAGCGCCCGACTATGGCGCGCCGTGGAACGTGGAGGAAATTTTTGAACAGAAGGAAACGAAGGTAACGGAGATGAAACACGAAGAGAGCCTTACATCCCATTCGCCTCTTTGCGCCTCTGTGTGAGAAAAATAAAAGAACTCACGCAGAGATACGGAACATCGGGAAAATCCAAAAGCGTCTTCGTTTTTCGCCTTCATTCTTTGTCTTCTGTTCAAAAAATCTGATTCCCATGAAACTTCACCCCATCGACCTTGTTGTCATCGTTCTCTATTTCGTGCTGACCGTCGCGCTCGCGTTGCGGATTTCACGGCGCAACAAAAACGCCGACCGCTACTTTTTGGGCGGACGCGATTTTCCCGGCTGGGCCATCGGCATCAGTTTTGTGGGGGCGATGATTAGTTCGGTGACGTTTATCGCGCTGCCTGCCGACAGTTTCAAAACGACTTGGGTGCGCTACATGCCGTATCTGGGATTTCCGCTGCTGATTTTGTTGTCGGTGTATGTGTTCATCCCGTTTTTCCGGCGCGGGACGATCACCTCGGCTTACCAGTATCTTTCGCTGCGCTTTGGCCCGTCGATCTCGGCTTATGGAGCATGCGTGTTTTTGGTCGCGCAGATCATCCGCACGGCGAGCGTCGTTTACCTGATGGCCGTGCTGATGTCCGCACTGACGGGATTGAGCGTCGAATGGAGCATCCTGATCGCCGGCGGCGTCACCGCGCTCTACACGGTCAAGGGCGGCTTCGAGGCGGTGATCTGGACGGATGTCATCCAGACTTTCGTGCTCATTCTTGGCGCGATTGTCATCATTGCGGTCATCATCTGCAACGTCCCCGGCGGACTGGGCGAAATCTTGCGCGAGGCGCTGGCCGCAGATAAATTTTCCATCAAGGATCTGAACCCTGTCACGGGTGCGCTCGAACCGATTGCCACCGGTTTTTCGTTCACCGAAAAGACGGTCACGATGCTCGTTCTCGTCGGTCTGACCCAATACATCGCGGGCAAGCTGAATCAGGAGAGCGTGCAACGCTGGTGTTCGTCGCGCTCGTCGCGCGAGGCCACGAAGTCGATGGTGGTGCTCGGCGTCTGCTCGCTGCCGGTGTGGGCGGCCTTCATGTTCATAGGCACCGCGCTCTGGGTGTATTACCGGCATTTTCCCGACGAGACTTCGCTGGGCATTTTGAACGGTTCGCTCAAGGCCGAGGGCATCCTGCCGCACTTCATCATCACGGTGTTGCCGCCGGGACTTTCGGGCGTGGTGATTTCCGCCGCGCTGGCCGCCGCCATGTCCACGCTCAGCAGCGCCATCAACTCCGGCAGCATGGTGCTGGTGCACGATCTCTACAAAAAATACCTGGTGAAAACACGCGACGACCAACACTACCTGCGCGCCGGGCGACTGGCCTCGCTGCTGGTGTCCGCGCTGATGGTCGGAGGGGCGTTTGTGTTCCATTTTTCGAATACAAAAACGCTCAATGATTTTACGATCATTATCACCGCGATTTTGGGTGGCGGCATTGCGGGCATGTTTTTGTTCGGGATGCTTTGCCGTCGTGGCGACGCCCGCGCCGTGCTTGCGGGCATTGCCGCCACGGTGGCGTTCACGATCTATGCGCTGCTCATGCAATATGGCGTGTTGCCGCGTGTATTCGATCCCTACTACACGTCGATCATCGGCAACGTCATCATGCTGATCGTCTGCTACGCAGCCTCATGGGTTTTCAAGACCCGCCCGCATGACCTGACCAATCTCACCATCTGGGACCGGACGCCGGGATCAGTCCGGTGAGATGGCCCCGCTCCGCGCTCAACGTCCCAATCAACGCAAACAAGCCTTGCGAAGTTTGGGGGCATGAATGGTTGCGGCTTCCCATACGATCTGCTGTTCGACGGAAAAGTAGGCGTGAATCAGAACATCCCTGAATCCGGCGATCTGCCGCCAGGCGATTTCGGGTTCCTGTTCGCGCATCGAATCAGGAATGGCCTTTACCGCTTCCCCGATGATTTCGAACACCCGGGCAACGGCATCCTGTGTTTTTTCATCCATCAAAAACTGCTCTTTTGCAAAGCCCGCGACACAACGTTCCACGCGCTCACACGCCTCGACGAGGTCTTCAAGCCTCTGAACGGATTACGCGACATCCCGCAATTCCTCCCTGATAGCTTCCATGAAGCGAGGTTTGCACGCTGTTCGAGAAACCAGATCAACGCGTCCATTCAACCGTTCTTCGAGCATCAACTTCAGGTTCATAAACCTCTCAAACGAAGGCGGCTCGTCGCCGAACCCGACAAGAATATCCCAATCGCTTTCCGCGTCCGCCTCCCCTCGTGACCGTGAACCAAACACTCCGGCATACTCGACGCCAAACGTCTTCATCGCCGGCCACAATTCATGCAATTTCGCAAGGTCATCATTGTGCTGGATGCTTTTCATGATCGGCGGTGCAGGATTCTCATCTGGCCCGCCAAGTCAAGGTGAGCCATCTGCTACGTCGCCTCATGGGTTTTCAAGACCCGCCCGCACGATCTGACCAATCTCACCATCTGGGACCGCACGCCGGAAGTGGAAAGCTCCTCATGAGCCCTCCCTCCCCCCCCCCCCGCTGCCGTTGCCGCCATTGGCTAGACGTCGGACCCCGGCCCGGTGGATTCACCGAGGAGTCGGCGCAAGACTTCATTCTCAAAAAGTTCATAAACGAGTTTTCGCGTATTGAGAAAAACGCAGATGACCTTGCGTCCGGGAGCATAGCGAAAAATGACGCGATAGCCGCCGACGGAAAGCCGGTAATGACCCGTCAGAGGGGATTCCAAGGCCCGGATGTTGCCTTTTTCGGCGCGCAAGCCTTCGAGTGCCCGCTTGATGACACGCCGTTCGGGGCCGAGTGTTTCGTAAAACGCCTTCACCTGCGCGCGTAGTTCAATGGAATAGGCGGGACGGTTGCTCATGATGACGGATTCGCGCAAGGGGGGGGGGGGCGGGACTAATCCTTGAGATCGCCGAGACGCCATGTTTTGCCGACTCCTTTGCGATCCGCGTTGATGGCATTCATTGCATCGGGATCGGCGAGAATTTCCATCGTCTCCAGAATGGCGGAAAGGCGCTCGTGACTGACGAGCACAGCGACCGGTTCCTCGTGCCGCGTGATGGTGACAAGGTTGCCCTCGGCGGCAAAGTCAACCGCCGCGGCTGTCTCGCGCTGGAGCGATTTTATGGTGTATGTATTTCCCATAGAAAAAATATGTTCCATTGAACTGCCCGACGTCAACTTCCATGATCCTCTTTCCCGAATGCCTGCCCCAACCGCATCCCCCCCCGCTGCGCTTGTTTGTCCGCCACCTTCGCCTCGGGTGCGTTCGCTTCACTTTACAGATATAGTAACGGAAGAGTTCTGAACACCCCACCATTTCCCGATACTTGGATCTGCAACCCATAAAATCATCCACCCACTCCGCCTCCGAAGCTCTTCCCAACTCTGAACCCACAACCTGCCAATCAATCAACGCACATGAAACAAACAAAGCTCCTGCTCGTCTCCGCCCTCGCCTTTTTCTGCGGCATCTCCGTGGCCAGCGCCCAGACAAGCATCGCAAAATGGGATTTCAGCAACGTCGCTGCCGGAACAACAAACACGATCGCGGCTTCCTCCCCGGCAGTCCAGGGAATCACTGTCAGCACGCTGACGGAAAACGGCGGTGCCAACACCATCGGCGTCGTCACCCAGCCCCTCAGCAACACGCAACCCTACGCGGGGAGCCAAACCTACACCGGACGGCTTTATGAGATCGGCATGAACACCACCGGCTATGGCACCGTTTCGGAAAACAGCTACTCGCTAAACTTCAGCGTAAGCGTAGCTCCCGATCACCAACTGTCGCTCTCCTCCTTCGTCTTTGATCTCGGTTACGACACCAGCAATGGAGGGACGGAGCACCTCCCGTATTTTCCCCAAGCCCGCCTTTATGTCTCCACCGACAACACAACGTGGCAGGCCGCGGGCGACTCCCAAAGCCTCGCCGCAGACCTGTCCACCGATTTCAGCGGACGCGGCTACTACCTGAAAACCGGCCTCACCGTCACCCTGTCTTCCCAATCGTTCGCCTCGCTGGAAGCCGGCGACACGCTCTACTTCCGCCTCGCCATCTCCGAAAGCAAGAACTCCAGCACCGACGCCCGCCGCACCATGCTCGACAATATCACCCTCAACGGCCAATTAACCACCACCACCATCCCGGAACCCGCCACCGTTGCGATAATCATCGGTGCGCTCGTGGCACTCGCGACAATCGCCCTGCGCCGTCGCCGCTAAGCACCACGACGCCATCTCGATATTTTCGACCATTCCGAAAATATCGAAACTACCGGAAACGTCCCCCCCCCCCCTTCCATGCAACGCCAGCACCTTGTCACAGCCGCCACGCTTTTTTTCGCGACCCTCGCATCCGCCGCCACCTCCCCGGACGCCCCCGTTCCCGCCTCCAAGCAACCGACACGACCCTCCGAAGCTGCGCGTTTCTACGGCGTGACGCCGATTGCTCCGCCTTGGCTGCAACGCGACCCCGGCCCGCAATACTGGTCGCAAGCCCGCAAATGGCAGGGCATCCCGAGCATCGAACGCTCTCCCAATGGACGCCTCTGGGCCACGTGGTATGCCGGCCCGCACATCGAAGGCGGTGACGGCAATTATGCCGTTCTCGTCACCAGCGATGATGACGGCAAAACCTGGACCGAACCCGTCGCCGTTTTCCATCCCTTCGGGTTCTTTGAAAGCAAAGCCCTGGACCCTCTCCTCTGGACGGACCCCGACGGAAACCTCTGGTGGATCAACCACCGCCTGACACCCATCGAAGGTGCCGACCCGCTCCAACTCCGCTCCGCATGGGCGTTCAAGGCGGACAATCCCGAAAAAACCTTCCCTCGCTGGTCGCGGCCCGTGTTTATCGCCCACGGCGTCTGCCTCAACAAACCCACCGTCCTTGCCAACGGCGACTGGCTCCGCCCCGTGGTCGCCTCCCGGGAGGACCCCGCGCGTATCCAAATTTACATTTCACGCGACAAGGGAAAGACATGGCAATTCCTCTCCAAGCACACGCCCGGGCAAGCGCCCGAAATCGCCAAAACCTACTGCGAATCCATGCTCATCGAACGCCGTGACGGCAGCCTCTGGATGCTCTTCCGTTCCAAAAACAGCATCAAACAAATCGAATCCTTCGACAGCGGAAAATCCTGGCAGAACGAAAGCGATTTTAGCACCGAGCGCGGCATCGACACGCGATTTTTCATCACCCGCCTCCAATCCGGCAAGCTCCTGCTCGTCATCAACGATCACCCCAAAGCCCGCGCCAACCTCACTGCCATGCTCTCCGATGACGACGGCAAAACCTGGCCGCACAAACTCGTCCTCGATGAACGCAACCCCGTCAGTTACCCCGACGGCGTGCAGGCTCCGGACGGCAGCATTTACGTCATTTACGACCACGGACGTTATCACAAAGACGCGCAGCAAATCCTCTTCGCGAAATTCACCGAGGAAGACGTGCTCGCGGGACGCACCGTGAATGCCGCGAGCAGATTGAAACAAAACATCAACCGCCTCGCCGACACTGGCGGCGGAGTGAAAACCAGCAACGAGGCCAGCCGCTTCATCAAGGAAAACAAGGAGCGCAAGGCCGCGACACGCGAAACCAATTGAACCCCACCCGATACCCACCATGCGCAACCGGGCCTTCACACTGATCGAACTGCTGACGGTCATTGCCATCATCGGCATCCTCGCCGCCATCATGATTCCCACCATCGGGAAAGTGCGCGACTCCGCCCGCTCCACCACCTGCCTCTCCAACCTCCGTCAGATCGGCACCGCCACCAAAATGTATGCCGAGGACAACAAGGGTTTTTCGCCGCCGACGAGCACCCAGCTTGCCAGCTACGGAGGCGCTCCGGCCTTGTGGCGTTATGCCTATTCCACCGATTGGAGAAACCAGACGAACAGTTCCAAACTGGATGAGCTGCCCGATAATCTCTGGGGCACGATTTTTGAATGCCCCAAGGCCAAAAGCGACCCTGTCGGCTCCACGCAGAATCGCAGTTACGGACTGAACCTTTGGATGCAAAACACAACAAGCGGCGATTTGCTGTTCCCTGTCCCGAATCCGTTGGGAGGAACGCCCGCCACTGTCAACGCCCTCAAATTGTCAGCATGCGAGCGCCCCACGCGCACGCCCCTTTACGGCGACTCGTTGCGCAGCAGCAGCTTTTACGGCAACTTTGCCAATCCGCGTCACAACGGAAAGGCCAATGTCTGTTTTGTTGATGGCCATGTCGCCTCCGTCCTCATGACGCCCGACATGCTTGCTAGCAGTCCGCGCCACGATTTCTGGAGAGGCGCGCTCTGACTCGCACCCTATCGTATTCATGTTTTCAACACTTCGCCACGCTTTCGCGTCCGCACTCCTGTTTTTCAACATGCCGGATGCCGTCTCCCGGACTTCAGCCTCCGCCACTGCTACAAACGCCCCCGAATTTGACATCGCCAGTTTCGGCGCCGTGGCCGATGGCCGGAGCGATTGCGGCCCGGCCCTCCGCGACGCCATCGCCGCAGCACGACAAGCCGTTGCGAGCGGCGCTGACAGTGCGATCATCAAAATCGGCGCAGGAGTCTGGCGCCTGATGCCTGACAAGCAGGCGCTCCAAACCAAGGCCGCCGGAAAACCAATATCCTGCGTGGAGATTTCCCGCGCCAGCCGGCTCCTCATCCGCGGCGAAGCTGGGAAAACCGAGCTGATTATCGGTGATCCCGGCGTGGGGGTTTTCGCGATCGAACAGTGCGAAAACGTCACCTTGCGCGACCTTGCCATCGACTACGACCCACTGCCGTTCACGCAGGGAAAAATCACCGCCATCAACCGCAAAGCCGGAACCTTCGATTTGCAAATCGACGCCGCTTACGCGCCACCCGACGCCCCCATGTTCCAAAACCTGCCCGGCAGTTTCGGGATGATTTTTGACACGCAAACCAAACGCCTCAAATCCGGCGCTCCCGATTTCATCCGCGCCGACCTCGCCCTCACCACCAGAACCGCCGCCGAAAACACATGGCGTCTCCACATGGGAGCGAAGGAAAAACACAAACTCACCTTCATGTCCGCGGGCGACTCCTTCGTGCAACTCGCCCGGAACAACCGCGCCGCGCTTTGGCTGAACAACACCCGCGACTGCCGCGTGGAAAACGTCACCGTCCACAGCAGCCCGGCCAGCGCCCTCACCTCAGTCGCCAACGACGCGCTCGTTCTGAACGGGCTCCGTGTCAGTATCCGACCAAACACTACGCGCCTGATTTCGACCGACGCCGACGGCGTGCATTGCCAGCAAAACATCAAAGGCCCGCTCATCGAAAACTGCGAATTCGAGGGTATGGCTGACGACGCGATCAACATCTACGCCCCCGCCGTCATCATCCGCGAAATCACCTCGCCCAACCGCCTCCGCGTCGGAGGCTACGCGGGCACGATACGCGCCGGGGACCAGTTGCAAATCCTCGCTCCGCAAACCGGCGCCGTGAAAGGCGAAGCCCTTGTCGCGCAAATCACAACCGTTCCCGGAACGAAAGGCTTGGACACGTTGTGGGACATCACCCTCGCCTCGCCCACCACCGGGCTTCAGGCCGGCGCCGACCACAGGAACGCCGATACACTTTACAACCTGAGCCGTTGCGGTGCGGGGTTTGCCATTCGCAACAACCGCTTCCTGCATTTTCGCGGCCACGCCGTCCTGTTGCGTGCGGGCAACGGAGTGGTTGAGGACAACACCTTTTTTTCCCCGTCGGCAAACGCCATCACCCTATGCAACGCCCCCGACTGGCCGGAAGGACCGGTGCCGTGGAAAATCGATATCCGCCGCAACACGTTTATCCCCGGCACCGGCACCGGCGGCGAAAACAACGCACCCATCATCATCTCCGCGCGACGGCTCGGATACCAGCCGGCGGAAGGACGCCCGTTGCGCAACGTCACCATCGAACAAAACCGTTTCGTCAATCCGCGCGACGCGGCGATTCGCATCCAGTCGGCTGCCGACATCGTCGTGCGCGACAACCGTATTGAACTGCCCGTCGGCGACCCTCGTCACCTCCGGCGCGAACTCCTCATCGCGCAAACCAACACGGAAAACGTCCTCATCGAAAACCTGACAATCGCGGATGCAACGGACGCGACAAAAACACCAAACGCGGAAAATGCCATGCACGGCATCACCGTCCCTCCCCCCCCCCCCCTCCACGCAAACCATAACCCATGAAAATCAAATCCCTGTTGTTTTTCAGTTGTTTTTCACTGCTCGCGGGAACGGCGTTTGCCGCGCCACCGGCAAGCTCTCCCATGCTCGAAAAACTTGAGGCGCAAGTCGTCGAGCATCCCGGTTTGCCACGCGTCCTGATTCTGGGCGACTCGATTTCAATCGGCTACACGCAGCGTGCGCGAAAACGACTGGAAGGTGTCGCCGTTGTGCGCCGCCCGACAGTCAACTGCGGCTCCACACAAACAGGTTTGGAGAACATTGACCAATGGCTGGGCGGGAAACACTGGGATGTGATTCACTTCAACTGGGGCCTG
Source organism: Geminisphaera colitermitum TAV2 (assembly GCF_000171235.2). Classification (GTDB taxonomy): domain Bacteria; phylum Verrucomicrobiota; class Verrucomicrobiia; order Opitutales; family Opitutaceae; genus Geminisphaera; species Geminisphaera colitermitum. The sequence continues at coordinate 17,685 of NZ_ABEA03000077.1, forward strand.
CATGACCTTCGCTACCGAAATCCCCGCAAGCAAAGCACCATCGACGGCCTCAAGCAAAACGTGCCGCCCGCCGAATACGAAAAAAACCTGCGCGAACTGGTCGCGAAAATCAAAGCGGCATCGGACACGCAGATTTTTGCCACAACCACGCCCATCCCGGAAAAACAGAAACAAACCGAGATACGGATTCAGACGGATGTGGACCGCTACAACGAAATTGCCCTGCGCGTGATGCGAGAGGCGGGCGTCTTGGTCAACGACCTGAACGCGGTCGCCAAGGGACGCGAGGCGGAGTTGATGCCGCCTAATGACATTCACTTTTCGCCAGCAGGCTATGAGGTGCTGGCGGATGCCGTGGCCTCCTCGATCAAAAAAGTAATTCCGCCCAAGACCGGGACCCAATGAATCCTCTCTACGAGCGCAAGCGACCGTCATGCCTTGATACGAAATGGGAGCCCGGCACGGGGCTGATCTGGATGGGCGGTGAAACGCTCTTTTTTGAGAACCCAAGGAATCGCACCATGCGGTTCCGGAAAACGTTTCACCTCGGATTCGTTCCCGTTTCTGCGGAACTGCGCATTTTTGCCGACACGCATTACCAGCTTTCGATCAATGGCCGACACTTCGGGCGTGGTCCGGGACGCAGCGATCCCACATGGACCTACTATGATCGCTACGACGCCGTCCCGCTTCTCCAACAGGGGGAAAATACCATTGCCGTGCTCGTCCTCTTTCAGGGATTTGGCACCGGGGCGCGCATCAGCATCATGCAAGGCCTGCTGTTCCAACTCGTGATCTGCGGAGCCAATGGCGAAACCTGCGTCGTCGTCAGCGATCCGACATGGAAGGCCTCACCCTCCGACGACTTTGTGCGTCCCACACCACGCCTGCACGGTCCGCTCGGTTGTATCGAAGTTCAAGATACGCGCTTGTCGCAACCCGGTTGGTCCTTGCCCGGGTTCGACGACTCCCGCTGGTCGGCGACGGGCTACATCAAGTCTGACCTCGCGGTGACTCCGTGGTATCATTTTGTCGAAAATCCGCTTCCTCAACGCGAGGAGCGGGATGTCGATGCCTGCCCGCGCGTGCGTCACGCGTCTGCCGATTTTTCAATCCCGGCCGTTGAAGCGCTTGGCGAACCTCGCCCCTTTCCCGTCACCGACTCAGCGAATCCGGAGGCAACGTTTCCGGTTGCGATTTCCCCATCACCTTCGCTGTCCTCCGCACACATCGTTACACTCGATTTCGAGCGCATCGAAACCGGCCTGTTCCGCCTCGAAATCGAAGGGGCTGCGGGAGGGGGGGGGGGAGGGACGGAAGCCGTGATCGACGCGTTGTTTTCCGATTCCATTGCTCTCGGCGATATTATTCCCAAGCCCGAACAAGCGCGCATCCTCACGAGTCGCTGGATACTGCGCGGCGGACGACAGACGCTGGAGGTGGCGTTCAACTGGCTCGCCTTCCGGCATGTGCAACTCTGGATCTGGTCCGCTGCGCCTGTCACCCTGCACCGTGCTTGGGTGCGAACACTCTACTATCCGCTGCCGCCGGTCGAAGGCTTCACCTGCGACGACCCGCAGCTCACCCGCCTCGATGCGATTTGCGCCCACAGCATCCGACTCTGCTGTCAGGACGGCATCGTGGACAGCCCCTCGCGTGAACAACAACAGTGGATCGGCGACGCGCGCAAAACCGCCATCTTCAACCACCACCGCTGGGGAGATGCGAAGCTGCACCGCAATCTGATCGAACAAGTCGGCCAGGGGATGGACTGGACCGGATCAATGGTGCCGCGCTACCCGTCGGGCAACCGCAACGTCAGCCCCATTCCCTCCTTCTCACTCGACTGGATTTGCGCGTTCGAAGACCTGTATCAATTTACCGGAGACGACAGTCTGCTCGCCGACTGGTGGCCCAACATTCTACGGGCGATACGCTGGTTTTCCGCCTTTGAACGCACTGCGGACAGCCTCCTGGAACAGGTGCCGCACTGGCTCTACATCGACTTGGGCGAGGGGCTCGGTGGCCGCGGCCTTGGCACGGGGAAAATCCGCACCACGCTCAACCTGCAATACCTCGCCGCCCTGCGCGCGGTCGCCGGATACGCGAAACGTCTCGGTGACGCCGGAGCCCTCGCGTGGTTCGACGGCAAGGCCGCGCAACTGGCGCAGTCCATCCGCGCTCACCTCTGGACAGGACGCGGCTACGCGGACGCCTGCTCGGACGGGCGCTTCACATCCGGGTTCTCCGAGGTGACGGCGGCGCACGCCTTGCTCCACCTCGAAGCACCGGGAAGCGAACGCGCCGGGATAATCCTCTCGGAAGTTTTCACCAAAAATTCGACGGCGGTTTCATCGAGTCCATTTTCCATGCATGTAGTGTTGCAGTCACTACGATTGCATTCACGGGAACAGCGCTCGCTCGACATCATCCGCCAGCGTTACGCACCGCTGCTGGACGCCGGTGCGACGGCGACGTGGGAGCACTGGCGTGTTTTGTGGAACAATCTGGAAACGGGTTATCCGCAATGTGCCTCTTCGTGTCATGCGTGGGGAGCGGCTCCGCTGGCGTTTTTCACCAGCACGATCCTTGGCATCCGTCCGCTCGCCCCCGGCTGGCAACGCGTGGAGTTGCGTCCATTCTGTGGCGACCTCGTGCGTGCATCCGGCGCCTGCCTGCTCCCGCAAGGCTTGCTGCAAGTGCGTTGGAAAAACGAAGCAGGGCAATTCACGCTTCATGTCGTCACGCCCGAATCTGCGCAACCACTACAAGGCGACATCGTGATGCCGGATGGCCAACGGCAGCCTCTGCAGACAGGAACATTTTCCTGCGCATAATGAACACAAGCGTCAGCCATCCGTCTCTGCCGACGGCATCCGATATTCCTGCAGCATCCGCTGATGATGTCGCCACCACATCTGTCACCTGTCGGGCGATTACGCATACCCTGAGCGACTGGGTAAACAAAGGTACCGTAGCAGGCATCGTCTGGCTCGTAGCCGACGCCGACGGCGTGCTCGACTGCGAAGGCATCGGTTACGCGAATGTCGCCAAGCGCCGTCCTATGAAACCGGATACATTTTTCTGGATCGCCTCCATCACCAAACCGATGACGACCGTGGCGCTCATGATGCTTGTCGAGGAAGGCAAAATCGGCCTCGACGATCCGGTATGGAAATATCTGCCGGAGTTTGCCGGTCTGAAGGTGAAAACGGCATCTAACGAACTCAGATCACCCGCACACCCAATTACGATTCGCGAGATACTGAGCCACACTTCCGGGCTTCCCTATGCCACACTCGCCGAGACTCCCGCTCTCGACCGTTATCCATTGGCCGAAGCCGTGCGCAGCTACGCGCATGAACACCTGCTTTTTGAACCCGGCTCCAATTTTCTCTATTCCAACGAAGGCATCAACATCGCCGGGCGCATCATCGAGTTGCTGAGCAGTCGGAGTTACGAGGACTTCATGCAACAACGGCTTTTCTCGCCGCTCGGCATGAACGACACAACATTCTGGCCCGATGCGAGCCAACTCGCCCGCCTCGCCTCAATCTACGGGATTGCTCCCCCCCCCTCCCCCCTTGAGGAGCAAACCGTTGTCCAACTCAGCCACCCGCTCAACGACCGCGCCCGTCGTTATCCGGTGCCCGCCGGAGGTCTGTTTTCCACCGCCACCGACATAGCGAAGTTTGGACGCATGTTACTTCGCGGAGGCGAACTCGACGGACACCGTTACCTGCGCCGCAAAACCATAACGCTCATGGCGAGCCGCCAGATTCCCGCCCATGTTGACAACGCGTATGGGCTTGGGACGAAGCTCTTTTCCCATAACAACGTTTTCGGACACAATGGAGCCACCGGCGCAAATCTCTCGATAGATGTGAAAAATGGCATCGTGACTATTTACCTGATGCACCGGAATGGATGGGAAACTGCCGACGGTGACCAAGTGCGCCTGGCATTCCAAGCTTCCGCTGCCGGATACAAAGGGAAACCAACAGAAATAGGCATGAGCCCTGCCGAACCTGAATATGATCCCCTCTGAACCTTAAAACCCTGTTCCCCTCCCCCCCCCCCCGCGAACACATAACACCCGACAGCTTGCAACCGTGGCGGTTAAGACTTTCGATCCCGCCCTTGTGATTATTGCCAGTTTACGATCCCGGTTCCCATTCCTGTCCGTCGCGCTGTCCGCCGTGGCACCCGCCGCGCTGCTCGCCGTTCTGTCCGCCGCGACCGCGCAGAGCGCACACGCCGCCATCGAGAAAGCCGAAATCACCTTCGACACCGTGCGCGAAATCGCCGCCAAACGCGCCGCCGCCCCCTACGAAGCCCCCGACGTCGAACTCCCCTCCGGCCTCGCATCGCTCAATTACGACCAAAACCGCAAAATCCGCTTCCTCCCCGACAAAGCCCTCTGGCGCGACGAAAACCTCCCCTTCCAACTCCACCTCTTCCACCGCACCAACGCCCAACGCGAACGCGTTACACTCCGCGAATTCAGCGCCACCCACGTCCAAGACATCCCCTTCATCCGCGAATTTTTCGACTACGGCGACATCAAGACCACCACCAACCTCGGCTGGATGCGTTCTTCGCTCGGTTACGCCGGCTTTCGCATCCATTACCCCCTCAACCGCCCCGAAGTTTACGACGAACTCATCGTGTTTCTCGGCGCCAGTTACTTTCGCGCCCTCGGCGCAGGGCAAATCTACGGACTCTCCGCCCGCGGCCTCGCGGTCGATTCCGGACTCATTGGCAAAACCGAAGAATTCCCCGTGTTCACCGACTTCTGGCTCGGCAAACCCAAACCCGGTTCAAAACAACTCACCCTCTACGCCCTCCTGCAAAGCCGCCGCGTCACCGGCGCTTACGAATTCATCGTCCAGCCCGGCAAACCCACCCTCATCGACGTGCGTGCCGAATTGCGCTTCCGCTCCCCCGTCGAACTCCCCGGCATTGCCCCCCTGACCAGCATGTTCTGGTACGGCGAAAACACCAACCGCCCCCACGACGACCCCCGCCCCGAAGTCCACGACTCCGACGGCCTGCTCGTTGAAGACAAAAACAACCGCATCTGGCGCCCCCTCACCAACCCCACCCGCATCCAGAGCACCGACGTGCCACTCGAAAACCCAACCCGCTTCGGCCTCCTCCAGCACGACCGCGCCGTGTCGAGCTACGAAGACTTCGAGGCCCTCTATCACCAGCGCCCCTCCGTCTGGATCGAACCCCAAGGCGACTGGGGACGCGGCCGTGTGCGTCTCGTCGAACTCCCCACCCACAGCGAATACGAGGACAACATCGTGGCCTTTTGGGTGCCCGACGACAGCCAATCCGCCCCCGGCCGTCCGGTTCTCTACGGTTACCGCATGACGTGGGCGCTCACCGAACCCAAAGACCCCGCCGAGCCCGGCCAGGCGCTCGCGCACGTCGCCGCCACGCGCACCGGCAACCTGCCCGGCGGCGGACACGGACGCCTCTTCTGGGTGGATTTTGCGGGGGACAAACTCAACGGCCTCGAACCCGGAAAAATCACCGCCAAGATCGACGTCACCCCCGGCGGCAAGATCCGCCACCAAACCCTCATCCGCCACACCGGCCTCAACGGCTGGCGCGTGGCCATCCAACTCGAAGCCGCCCCCCCCGCCGCCCCAGCCGCCTCTGCCGATGCGGTTCCTCCCGCGCCGCCCCCCCCTGTTGAAATCCGCTGCCAGCTCCTCAACGGCTACGAACCCCTCAGCGAAACCTGGCTCTACACCTGGGCCCCGTGAACGGAGCGAACGTCCAACATCCAACGCCCAACATCGAACATCCAATGTATCGAGCATCCCATTACAGCCCCACCTCTCCCTGCCGCGCTCCCCACCCACTCATCAAGGCATTCCAAACTTCGATGTTGGATGTTCGACGTTCGATGTTGGACGTTCAGGGCCTTTGCTAAAAAGCCAGCTATGCAAACCGACTCCAATCAAAGGCCCTGGGACGAAGCCTTCATTCGCGTGGAAAGCTACCTGCGCGCGCTTCAGATCGAAAGCCGCCTGCAAATCAACCGCCTTGCGGGCGAGATCATTGACACCGCCCGCGCCCGCTCCCGGCTCGATCCCGACTCCGACCCCGTGACCCTTGCCATGCACGTGGCCGACGAACGCATGGAACGCTGGTTTGCGCGCGTGCTCGGTTCCGCCGCCTGCGCCACCGCTCCCGAACGCATCGGCATTCGCGGACGCCTCGCTCTCGTCATGGCCAACGTCCCCGCGCGCTGGCCCCAGCATTTTTTGGCCGACCCCGACCCCGCCTCCGGTCCCGACACACCACTCCCGCCCGAACTCGTCGAAGCCATGCGCGCCAGCTACCTCGAAGCCGGCCCGGAACTCAAACTCACCACCATGACACCGCGCAAGATCGACCTCGGCCGCATAGCCACCGTCGCCGACGAAACTTGGAAAACCTTTCGCCGCCTCCCCTTCCTGCGCGCCGCCACCGCCTGGCTTGTCATCATCACCCTCCTCGCCCTCGCCTGGATCGTCACGCACCCCTGAAAACCCGCGCCGACTTACGTCGATTAAAATCGACCAGCAAAGAATGACCACCGCCAGCAACACCAAGCCCTCCTCCCCCCCCCCCCCCTTCGATCCTGCGCAACTCGACGCCGGGCGCATCACGCAACGCCGCACGCTCATCGCCACACTTACGCTCCTCCTGCTCGGCCCGGCGGTCCTTCTCATGGCCGACCTCCACTGGCGCAGCGGTGTCGATGCCTGGAAACTCCTTCACCTCGTCCTCTTTGCGCTCCTCTTCGGCCTCGTCGCCTTCGGAGCCGTGCAGGCGCTCATTGGATTCTGGATACGCGGACACCGCCCCCGCGGGTCCTCCTCTCCCGGCGACCCCTGCCGCATCATCCGCAGCCTCGCCGACGAAGACCTTGACCCTCCCCCCCCCCCCTCCCCCCCCGTGGCCATCGTCATGCCCGTGTGCAACGAAGACCCCGCCCGCATCCTCGAAGGACTGCGCGCCATCTACACCTCACTCGAAGCCACCGGCCAGCTCGACGCCTTCGACTTCTTCATCCTCAGCGACTCCAGCGACCCCAACCGCTGGATCGAAGAGCAAACCGGCTGGATCGCCCTCACCCGTCAGCTCAACGCCCAAGGCCGCATCTTTTACCGCAAACGCCGCGTCAACACCAACAAGAAGGCCGGCAACATCGCCGACTTCTGCCGCCGCTGGGGACGCCACTACCGCCACATGGTCGTCCTCGACGCCGACAGCATCATGAGCGGCCCCGCCATCACCCGCCTCGTCCGCATGATGGAGCGCAACCCCACCGTCGGCATCATCCAGACCGTCCCCGAACTCGTTAACGGCGAAACCGTCTTTGCCCGCCTGCAACAATTCGCCAGCCGCCTTTACGGTCCCGTCTTCGCCGCCGGCCTCAACTTCTGGCAACTCGGCGAAGCCAACTACTGGGGCCACAACGCCATCATCCGCCTCGCCCCCTTCATCGAACACTGCTCCCTTCCCGACCTCCCCGGCAGCGAACCCTTTGGCGGACGCATCCTCAGCCACGACTACGTCGAAGCCGCCCTCATGCGCCGCGGCGGCTGGGCCGTGTGGCTCGCGGTCGATCTGGCGGAGCCGGTCTCCGACCTCCCGACGCCGCGCCGCGCCCCCGCCGCCACCTCCTCCGGCAGCTACGAAGAATGCCCCGGCAACCTCATCGACTTTGCCAAGCGCGACCGCCGCTGGCTCCAGGGCAACCTCCAACACTCCTGGCTCCTCGCCGCGCGCGGCCTCCGCATGGCCAACCGCCTCCACCTCGCCCTCGGCATCATGGCCTACCTATCGTCCCCCCTCTGGTGCGCCTTCCTCGTCCTCTCGACCCTCATCTCCTGGCGCAACACCGCCACCGGCCTCACCCCCCTCCCCGTGGACAGCTTTGCGCGCTACCTCACCCTCACCTTTGAACAACAGGCGCTGCTCCTCTTCGCCGTCACCCTTGGCCTCCTCTTTCTTCCCAAAGCCCTCGCCCTCCTCGACCTTCGCCGCCGCCCCGGCGAAGCCGCCGCCTTTGGCGGCTGGCGACACGCCATTTGCAGCGTCCTGCTGGAGACCGTGCTCTTCACCCTCATGGCCCCCGTGATGATGCTCTTCCACACCAAGTTCATCCTCCTCACCCTCGCCGGTCGCGGCGTCGCCTGGGTCACGCAACGCCGCGGGCAGGACGGCGAACCCGAATGGCGCGAAATCATCCTCACGCACGCCGGCCAGACCCTCCTCGGCGCCGCCTGGCTCGCCCTCGCGCTCTGGATCAACCCCTGGCTCGCCATCTGGATGTCGCCCCTCTTTGCCGGCGTGCTCCTCGCCATGCCCGTCTCGCTCCTCACCGGCCAGCGAAGACTCGGCCAGCGCATGCGCGAATGGGGCCTCTTTTGCACCCCCAACGAAACCCGTCCCCCGCCCGAACTTGCCACCCTCCGGCGCGCGCTCGACGAGATCGAACACGAACGCCAGATCCACGCCCCCCTGCTCGAACTCGCCCCCGACCTCGGCCTCATGCAAGCCGTGCTCGACCCCTATGTGAACGCCGTGCACGTCGCCCTCCTGCGCGAGAAGGACAGCACGCCCCAGGCGAGCGAAGACCGCTTTGCCAGCCTGCGCTACCGACTCCTATGCGAAGGCCCCGCCGCGCTGACCAAGCGCGACAAGATGGCCCTCCTCCACGATGCCGAGTCCATGACGCTCCTCCATCGCGGCCTCTGGTCAGCCAGCGCCGCCGACCTCTCCGACTGGTGGCGGCACGCCATCCGCTCCTACAACATCGTCAGTCCCCCCCCGCAGACTGCCCTCAAACCGCGCTGACCCAGAACAGGATTCTCCGCTGTTTCCGGTGGATCGCCCGTTGTTTTATTCCCAATCCCAATCTCCAAAACCAACCGCGAATGGACGCGAATGAACGCGAATAAAAAGACCGAATTCATTGGTTTTATTCGCGTCTATTCGCGTTCATTCGCGGTTAGAATGTCCTCCGCGTGAGTTTCTTTGACCCATGCCTTCCTGCATGCACCATTCGCGCGCCTGTCCAAGATGCCACCGGTGACTAAACCGGATTTCCGAATGTCCGCCAAATCCTTCAAAGCC
>NZ_ABEA03000076.1 GCF_000171235.2 Geminisphaera colitermitum TAV2
TGAAAAACAGCCGGGCCTTCACTCTCATCGAATTGCTCACCGTCATCGCCATCATTGGCATCCTCGCGGCAATTATCATCCCCACCGTGGGAAAAGTCCGCGACTCCGCCCGTGCGGCCAGTTGCCGCAGCAACCTGCGGCAACTCGGCACCGCAACACTCCTCTACGTCGAAGATACGCGCGGAAAAATTTTCCCCTATCCCGCAACCGACGCCGACCGCTGGAACGCGCTCCTCATGCCCTACGTCGGCGCACAACCCAAAATTCCCTGCCCCGTTTATCTCTGCCCCGGAGCCAGACTCCCCCTGACCACTCCCGGCTGGTATCCACGAATCACCTACGCAATCAACCCCACGCTTCACGCCCACAACGGAGGCAACGAACCCCGCATCGGCTCCCTTCCCAACCGCTCGCAAATCATCCTCTTTGCCGACAGCGGACAATCCACCACCCCGTCCTGGGGCGGCAGTTCCGCCATCGAACTCAAATGGGCCAACCTCACTCCACCCTCCAACCCCGACGCCATTCTCTCCCCGGCAACCGACCCCGATGAAGACAGCACTCAAACCGCTTACTTCCGTTACCGCCACAACGGCCAATGCCATGCCGTTCACCTCGACGCCAGCGTCCACGCCTTCAAGCCCGGCACGATACTCAACCGCAACTACTACTGGCCCTATTAGACAACCCGGACGACAACCCACATGCCCCCATTCTTACGATTCCTCTGCTGCCTCATCGCGGCCATAAATCCCCTTGCGAAAGCCGCCCCCCTTACCCTCGCCCCCAACCCCGACTGGTCCCCCATCACGCACACGACCGACATCGTACCCGGCGCTGTATTCGATTTTTCACGACTCAATACAACCGACACCCCCGCTGGTCGCCACGGCCCCATCATAGTCACCCCGCAAGGCCACTTCGCCTTCGCCAACCGCCCCGATACCCGCGTCCGCTTCTGGGGCGTCAACCTCTGTTTCGACGCCAACTATCCCACCACACCCGACGAAGCCGAACAACTCGCCGCCCGACTCTCCCGCTCCGGTTACAACACCGTCCGCCTCCACCACTTCGACCGCGACCTTGCCCCTCCCCCCCCCCCTGCGACTGGCAGTACCAACGACGCCCTCGCGCTCAACCCCGAACGCCTCGCGCAACTCGATACCCTCTTTGCTGCCCTCAAACGCCACGGCATCTACATCAACATTGACCTCTATTCCCTCCGCCGCCCCTCCCCCCACGCCCTCAAACGCCTCGGCATCGACCCCTCCGGTGACATCCCCGCCCAATTCAAGACCCTCATTCCCCTCTCCGACGAAGCCTTTGACGAATGGGCGCGCTTTGCCCGACAACTCCTCACACATCGCAACCCACACACCGGCCTCACCTGGGCCGAAGACCCCGCCCTCATCGGCATCTGCCCAGTCAACGAAGACCCCCTCACCGCTTGGATAGACCGCGCGCCGCCCACCATTCGCAAACGCTACGACGACGCCTTCACCGGATGGCTCGCCGCCAACGATACAACCCCCAACGACAACACAACCACAACCGCCCCCCAAAACCGCGACGCCGCCTTCAACCGATTCCTCCACGAACTCCATATCCGTTCCGACGCCCGCCTCCACGCCCATCTCCGTTCGCTCGGCACCCACGCCCTCCTCACCGGGGCCAACTTCCAGCGCGGCCAGGCCCTCTCCACCCTTCGCTGTCACTACGATTACGTGGACAACCACCAATACTGGGACCATCCCAAACGCATTACCGGCAACTGGCGGCTCCCCTTCGGCTTTCATCAAAAAAGCGCCACTGCCGAAGCCGCCGCCACCCCGCGCCTCATCATGCCGACACGCATCATTGCAAAACCCTTTGTTGTATCCGAATTCAACTACGTCCGACCCAACCACCATCGGGCCGAAGCCGCCCTCCTCATGCCCGCCTACGCCTCCCTCCAAGACTGGGACGCCCTCTACCGCTTCGACTACGCCACCACCCGCGAATCCGTCCACGACGGCGGATTCATTGGCACCTTTGCCCTCGCCGACGACCCCCTCGCCCTCCTCGCCGACCGCGTGGCCGCCCTCATCTTCCGCCGAGGCGACATCTCTCCCGCCCGCCACCTCATCGCCTTCGCGCCCGACCCCACCCTCATATTCACGCAACGCGAACGCCCCTACCCCGACATCTATTCCCGCATCGGCCTCATTTCCCGCATCGGCACTGCGACCTCCTCATCCTCCCCTGACCTCCCGGAAAACGTCACGCTCGTATCCGAAAACTCTGACAACCCCACAACCCTCCGCACCCGCTCCGGCCCTCCGCATCCCGCCATCACTGCCCGCACCGCACAATTCGCCAGCGACACCGGCCAACTCCATCTCGACACCGCCGCCGCCAGCATGAAAGCCGTCACCCCGCGCGGCGAACACTTCGTCCTCCCCCCCAACACCACCCTTGCTGGCGACATTGCCACAGCCACGACCGCCGCCACTCCTTGCACCCTCAACATCCTTTCCGTTGACGACGCCTCGCTCACCGAAAGCCGCCGCATCCTCATCCTGCACCTGACCGACGTGCTCCCCACCGGCATGCAATTCTCAGGAGAAGACCGCCGCGAATTGCAAACACGCGGCACCCTTCCCCACCTCGTCAGCCGCGGCACGCTCACCCTCATTCTCCGCCTCCCTCCCGCCTCTCCCACCTCCCGCTGGAAAGCCTGGGTAGTTGATACCGCCGGACACCGCCAGCACGAAATCCCCCTCACCGCGAGCAACGACGGCACGCTAAACCTCGAACTTGCCTCGATCACCCCCTCTGGCACGCAACTCGCCTACGAACTAACCCGCGACTGAAATAACAATCCGTTCTGCTCTCCCCTCCCCCCCCCCCGCCTCCAAAAAATTCTCGTTCCCCCCTGTAACACCGCGCCCGTTTTTCCTCTCTACATGGTAAGACCCCTGCTGCACTCCTTGCACGCAGCGGCCCGCACATCACCATGTCCACGCCAACGACGCCTCCCACACCCTCCGCCAACCCACACCCCAACTGCCCGCAATGCGGACGCCCCATCCCACCCGACGCAGCCCTCAATCTCTGCCCCGCCTGCCTCCTTGCAGCCGCGCTCCCCACCCAAGCCACCGCGCACGCGCACCCCAAATCCCCCCCACCGCTGCCAAGCCCCGAAGAACTCGCCACCGAATTTCCTCAACTCGACATCCTTGCCCACCTCGGACGCGGCGGCATGGGAGCCGTTTATCGCGCCCGCCAACGCAACCTCGACCGCATTGTTGCGCTCAAAATCCTCCGCCCCGGACTCGATGCCGACCCCACCTTTGCCGACCGCTTTCACCACGAAGCCCGCGCCCTTGCCCAACTCAACCACCCCGGTATCGTCACACTCTACGAAACCGGACGCACCCCCGGCGGCCTCTATTTCATCCTCATGGAATACGTGGACGGCCTCACCCTCCGCCAACTCCTTGACGCCGCCCACGGCCCCATGCCTGCCCATGAAGCCCTCGAAATAGTCCCACAAATCTGCGACGCCCTCCAATACGCGCACGACCACGGCATCGTTCACCGCGACATCAAACCCGAGAACATCCTCCTCAACAAACAAGGCCGCGTAAAAGTCGCCGACTTCGGCCTCGCCTGCATCGCTGCTCCCCGTGGCGCGGGCGTCCCGCCCGCAACTCCCCCCCCCCCCCCTCCCACGAAAATCATGGGCACCCCCGCCTACATGGCCCCCGAACAAACCACCGCGCCCGCTACCGTCGATCATCGCGCCGACATCTACGCGCTCGGAGTCGTGCTCTACCAAATGCTCACCGGCGAACTCCCCACGCCCGCGCAAACACTCATACCCCCCTCGCGCAAAATCCACATCGACGTCCGCCTCGACGAAATCGTCCTGCGCGCCCTCGAACAAAACCCCGCCCGCCGCTACGACCAAGCCAGCGAACTCAAAACCCACGTCGAACTCCTCACCCAAGCATCCACGTCCCCCCTCCCCCCCCCCCTCCCCGCTGCCGACAACCCTCACGACCACCCCACACACACCACCACGCCGCCACGATCACGAATCCCCAGCCATCCACTCATCGCCCCCTTCATCGCCATTCTCATCAGCACGGTAGTTTTTCTGGCGATACTCATATGGGCGTCCGGCCAGTTGCCTGAACGCGTCGCCTCGCACTTCAACTTCTCCGGACGAGCCGACGGCTGGTTGTCACGCACCACCTTTCTGCTCCTCCTCGAATTCAGCGGACTCGGCACCTCGTTTGTAATGGGCGCCCTGTTTCTGGCCATCCACCACGTATCCCTCCGTTTCGTCAACCTGCCCTTCATTAGTCCGGGCAACCGCCGCTACTGGATGGCACCGGAACGTCTCTCCGCCACGCTCGCATTTGCCCGTGTGCGCGGACTCTGGATCATCCCCGGACTCCTCGGATTTTTCGCCGCCCTTGTGGTGATCATCGTGTACGCCAACCGACTCACTCCTCCGCGACTCTCGCTCTACTGGCTGGCTGCGCCCACCCTGCTCCTGCTTGGCACGATGTTCTTCGCCTTCACCCTGCCCTTCATCACGCGCAAAACACGCGGCCTCCCCCTTCCCGCCCCGCACCGTCCCTTCCCTCCGCCCCTCTCCTTTGTGCTCATCCTTGCCGGCCTGCTTCTGCCCACCCTCGCCAGCCTCTGGCTCACGCAGGAAAAATTACCCGGCTTCATTCATCCACAAACCGCCGCCCTCATTACCACCCACAACGACACCGTCCGCGACGCCCAAACCTGGCTGGCTCTCATTGACGATGGCCATTACAAGCAAAGCCGCGATCAAGCCGCCTCCGTCTTTCGCGCCAAGGTAAACCTCGAATCATGGACCCTCGCTCTTCAGCAACACCGGCAACCACTCGGCGCGGTCGTCAACCGACGAATTTTCTCCGCTGAAAACGAAAACCCCAACACCAAGACATCCCATCTCGTCATGCAATTTGCCACCGAGTTCTCTCGCAAAAAATCCGCTATCGAAACCGTCACCTTCAGCCGCGAACCCGACGGCGTGTGGCGCGCCAGCGGATACTACATCAAGTAAACCGCACCTCGCGTCCCAGTTTCCCTCCCCCCCCCCCCGCGCCCACCACCCACCCTCATCGTTCACCTGCCGCCATGAGCACCTCCTTCGCCACCACCCGCTGGACACTCGTTCTCGCCGCCGGAACACCGCCGGACGGTAGCGATCAAACGGATACGTCCGCCCGCCGCGCCCTCTCCGAACTCTGCCGCGCCTACTGGACCCCGCTCCATGCCCACGCCCGCCGCCGGGGGCTCTCCCCCGCCGACGCCGAGGACGCCGTTCAAGGCTTTTTCGCCCGCCTCCTCCGCCTCGAATCCATCGCCGGCGCGCGGCGCGAACGCGGACGCTTCCGCTCCTTCCTGCTCGCCTCCTTCAACCACTACCTTGCCGACATCCGCGACCACGAACGCGCTCAAAAACGCGGCGCACACCTCCTCGTCCCACTCGACACCACAAACACTGTTTTTCCCGTCCCCCCCGCCAGCGCAGCCGACCTCCCGCCCGACCAAGCCTTTGACCGTGCCTGGGCTCTCGCGCTGCTCGACACCGCCATCACTCGCCTCCGCGCTGAACACGCCGCCACCGGACGCCTCCCTCTGTTCGACACCCTTGCTCCCACACTCTCCACACACTACGACGCCCAACCCTTCTCCGCCATCGCCGCGCGCCTCGGCCTCACCGAAACCGCCGCTCGCGTTGCCGCGCATCGACTGCGCCAGCGTTACCGCCAACTCCTGTGCGACGAAATCGCCCACACCCTTGCCCGCCCCGAAGACATCGACGACGAACTCCGCCACCTCCTCGCCACGCTCCGCTCGTAACGCACAACCAGCAACCCCTCGCTCCCTCCCCCCCCCCCCCGCTCCTCTCTGACCTTCGGTTTGCAAGCGTTGCGACCATTGCGCCGTTGCGGGAAATCCACTGCAAGTCCCGCAACGGCGCAACGAGCGCAACGGAAAATTGCTTCCTGTTTTTTCCCTCCGCCCCTCCGTGTCTCCGCGTGAGACCATTCTGTTCATTCTGTCTAAAAACCAATCCTCTCTGTGATTATTTCTCTCTTCGATTCACGCTTCTCGCCCCAACATTGAACCGCTCGACTTTCGTCCGATTCGTCCGCAGTTTTGTCGGCTTTGCCGCTCATGTTTCGCTTTATCGCCCGCCGTCTCCTGGAGACGATTCCGGTTCTCTTCGTCATCGTCACCGTCACCTTCTTCATGCTGCGTTTCGTGCCGGGCGGCCCCTTCACGTCGGAAAAAGCCGTTTCAAAGGAAATCCTCCGCAACCTCGAAGCTCACTACGGCCTCGATAAGCCCCTCCACCAACAATACCTCAACTACCTCTGGGACCTGTGTCCCAAAAAATTCGACCCGCGCGTTTTCTTTGGCGAACACAACTCCGGACTCGACCTCAAAGCCGCCCTCGGCATCGACCTCGGCCCCTCGTTCAAATACCCCAACCGCACCGTCAACGAAATCATCGCGCAAAAACTCCCCGTCTCCCTCGAACTCGGCGGCTGGGCCCTGCTCATCGCGCTCACCCTTGGCGTCACCCTTGGCGTCGCCGCCGCCGTGCGCAAAAACTCCCTCGCCGACTACGCCGCCTCCACGGTCGCCATGATCGGCATCTGCGTGCCCACCTTCGTACTCGGCCCCCTGCTCGTGTTGCTCTTCGCCATCCACCTCGGCTGGCTCCCTCCCTCCGGCTGGTACGGCCCGGTGGATCGCGTGCTACCCGCGCTCACGCTCGGCCTCGTTTACGCCGCCTATATTGCCCGCCTCACGCGCGGCGGCATGCTCGAAGTGCTCAACCAAGACTACATCCGCACCGCCCGCGCCAAAGGTGCCAGCGAACTACGCATCGTATTGAAACACGCACTACGCGGCGGCTTGCTCCCCCTCGTCTCCTATCTCGGCCCCGCCATTGCGGGCGTCATATCGGGATCATTTGTCATTGAAACCATCTTCCAGATTCCCGGCCTTGGACGCGAATTCGTGACCTCTGTTTTCAACCGCGACTTCACCCTCGTCCTTGGCACCGTGCTCCTTTACGCCGCGCTCATCGTACTGCTCAACCTCCTCGTGGACATCGTGCAAGTCTGGCTCAACCCCAAGCTCAAATTCGAATGAGAAACCCGCGCGCTTCGCGCGAACATCCAACATCGAACGCCGAACATCCAACATCCAATGGATAAAACCTCCGAACCGAATTCCCAACACCCAACATCGGAGACTCAACGCTTAACGAGTCCAAC
>NZ_ABEA03000075.1 GCF_000171235.2 Geminisphaera colitermitum TAV2
CTACGAAGACCAAAACCTGCAAGTCGGCAGCAGCCCCCCCCTCGCCGAACTCGCCGTCATGACGCGTCCCGCCGAACCCACGCGCCAACCCGAACTCATCACCATGCGACGCCTCACCGACGACTTCGGCCTCGCCGCCGCCGACCTCGCCCGCCTGCGCTCCGGCGAACGCATCGAAACCGACGGACGCGTATTCACAAACTCACGACGCAGCTTCCTTTTCGGCACCGACATGAATGGCCGCGACCTCCTTGCCCGCGTGCTCTACGGCGGACGCATCTCGCTCATGGTCGGACTCGTCGCCTCGCTCGTTGCCCTCCTCATTGGCGTCACCTACGGAGCCATCGCCGGCTACGCCGGAGGCAAGACCGACCTCGTCATGATGCGCATCGTGGACATCCTCTACGCCCTCCCCTTCACCATTTTCGTCATCCTCCTGCTCGTCTTCCTCAAAGACCCGATGAACACCCTCGACGCCTGGCTGCGCGGCTTTTCGTTTTTTGGCGCGCGACCTTTTGCCCAGTTTCAAGGCGTAGGCAAAATCCTCGTGCTCTTCGCCGCCATCGGTGCGGTGGAATGGCTGACCATGGCGCGCATCGTGCGCGGACAAGTGCTCTCGATCAAAAAAATGGAGTACATCGAAGCCGCCCGCTCGCTCGGTTACGGCCCCGCCCGGATCATCCTGCGCCACGTCGTGCCCAACGTCCTTGGACCCGTCATAGTGTTCACCACGCTGACGATCCCGGCGGTGATGCTGCTGGAATCCTTCCTCAGCTTCCTCGGCCTCGGCGTGGATGCGCCCATGAGTTCGTGGGGCACGCTCATCAAAGACGGCGCGGAAAAAATGGAAGAATTCCCCTGGCTGCTCCTGTTCCCCGGCGTGATATTTTCCCTGACACTCCTCTCGCTCAACTTCCTCGGCGACGGCCTGCGCGACGCCCTCGACGTGCGCGCCGCCAAAGACTGAGAATACAACCCTCAACTTTCACATCCTCACCCTTTTGGGATTTGATCCTTTGTAATTTGGAATTTTTCCTCCCTCCCTTATGGCCTCCGACCTGAGCCGATTTCGTCCCTATCTCCGCTATTTGAAACCGGTAGCCTGGCAATTTGTTGTCGGCATCCTGTGCGGCAGCATCAACGGCATCGCCGGCGGTTTTGCGCTCCCCTACATGATCAAGCACGTGTTGCCGCAGATCTTTGGCGAAGGCGCGGCTGAAGCCACATTTTGGCAACTGGCAATGATCGCAGTCTGGCTGCCCACCGTCCTCACCATTCGCGGACTCAGCGAATACTTTAACGCCTACCTCATCCAATTCTGCGGCACCCGCATCCTCGAACAAGTGCGACTGGAGTTCTTTGCAAAACTGCAACGCCTGCCGCTCTCCTTTTTCCAAGGCCAGCGCAGCGGCGACCTGATCTCGCGCGGCATGTCCGACACCAACCAACTCCAAGTCACCCTCAGCAACGTCGCCAGCGACAGCATCAAGGAACCCGTCACCCTGATTTCGACCATCGGATTCGTGACCTATCTAGGCTTCCAACAACAAGGCGTCATCATGGTGCTCGTCTGCCTCGCCGTGGTGCCCCTGACCGTTTTGCCGATCCGGTATGCAGGCAGAAAAATCGTCCGCCGCGCCAGCCAGCTCCAAAAAGAACTGGGCTCCGTAACCAACGTCCTAAGCGAAAACCTCAGCGCCGCCCGCGAAGTCCGCGCCTTCGGACTTGAGGAACGCGAAACCAAAAACTTTGCCCAAAAAGCCCGCCAGCTGATCACCTTCCAAATGAAGGTCGTCAAATACGACAAAGCCATCGGTCCCGCCGTGGAAATCATCTCCGGCTTCGGCATCTCGCTCACCCTCATTTACGCCTACAAAGTTCACGTCCCCTGGGAAACCTTCGTCGCGCTCATCGCCGCCCTCTACGCCAGCTACAGCCCGATCAAAAAACTCGGAGGTATGAGCAACGCGATCAAACGCGGACTCGCCTCGCTTGACCGCATTGAGGAAGTCCTGCACGAACCCGACACCATTACCGATCCCGTCCCCCCCGCCACGCCCGCCAAAGTCGGACGCCTGCGCGGCGACATCGCATTCGAAGGCGTCAACTTCGCTTACAAAACCGGCGGCGAACTCGTGCTCAACAACATCAACGCCCGCCTCCCCGCCGGCACCGTGTGCGCGCTTGTCGGCCCCAGCGGCGCAGGCAAATCCACCTTTGCCAACCTCGTTCCCCGCTTCTTCGACACCAACTCGGGTCGCGTCACCATCGACGGCATCGACATCCGCGACATGCGCCTCGCCGACCTGCGCCGCAACATCGCCCTCGTATCCCAAGAAGCACTACTGTTCAACGACACCATTTACAACAACCTCCTCCTCAGCCGACCCGACGCCACGCGCGCCGAAGTCGAGCAAGCCGCGCGCAACGCCTACGCGCACGACTTCATCCTCACCCTGCCGCAAGGCTACGAAACCATCGTCGGCGAACGCGGTGCTTCACTCTCCGGCGGACAACGCCAGCGCATCGCCCTCGCCCGCGCTTTCCTCCGCAATGCCCCCATCCTCATACTCGACGAAGCCACCAGCGCCCTCGACAGCGAGAGCGAGGCGGCGATCCAGAAAAGCCTCACCCAGCTCGTCCAAGGCAAAACCGTGCTCATGATTGCGCACCGCTTTTCCACCATCCGCGACGCCACCATGATCCTGCTCTTTGACCAAGGCCGCATCATCGACCGCGGTCCCCACGCCCAACTCTACACCACCAGCCCCCTCTACCGCGCCCTCTACGACCGCCAGAGCACCGCCTGACGCAGCCCATTACCTAAAACGGCAAAGCATCCGATACCTGGTAGGGAGGCCTCTCCGAGGCCTCCGAAACCACGCTCCATCTACCTATGAATTTCGCATTCTCACA
>NZ_ABEA03000074.1 GCF_000171235.2 Geminisphaera colitermitum TAV2
CCGCTCTCAACTCCACGCGATCCGCCGCTCCAGGCCGCCACACCGTCCCCGGCTCCAACCGCACCGGCCCGCCCGCCACGTTTTGATTCCCCACCACCGACGCCCGCCCGCGCAACCACACCACCTGCCTTACCGTGGCGCGGGCGTCCCGCCCGCCCGTAGGGGCTTCGCTTGCGACGCCCGCGCCAGCCGGACGAAGCAGCGATGCCCCAAGGTCTTCGCGGGCTTCGCAAGCGAAGCCCCTACGTCGAATGCGGGCTTCCCGCCCGTTCCCCTTGCCTCTCAACTCCCCGCCCCTTCCCCCCCCCCCCTCCGCGCCATCGCTGCCAATCCACCTGCACCCCGCCAGCGAAAACAGCACCCGATCCGCCGCCGCTTCCAACGCCGCCGGGGCGCAACAAGTTGTCTGCAGTTGTTGTTTACTCATGGGAACAGACTCACGCGGAGCAACGGAGGCGCGGAGCAAAAAAACAGAGATAGACAGTATCTTCTGCATTTCTCCGCATCTCCGTGTCTCCGCGTGAGACCTCTTAACAAAGTGGAATGCATATCAAATTGAAGCCAAAATGAGATAAAAATTGAATTTTTGGAGCCAAGGAAAATTGCTCTTTTCCCCCGCTTTCGGCTATCATTTCACCCGATGTTATCCATCCCCGGCAACCACCGCATTGCACCACTCGCCCGGCACGCCCTCACCCGGCACCTCCTTGCCTGCGCACTCGCCGCCGCCCTCCCCGGCACCGCCTCGCTCCGCGCCCAAGTCGAACTCTGGCGCAACGGACAACAACACCCGCCCCTTTTCGCCACCATCCAATCCGCAGTCGATGCCGCGCAACCCGGTGACACCCTCCGCATCCGCCCCGGCACCTACCACGAAAACATCCGCATCACCGGCAAACACGCTCCTGCCGACAACCCCATCACCCTCGAACCCGCCGCGGACAAACATACACCCAACACCACCGTCATTCTCGACGGAGCCGACCCCGAACTCCAACGCGCCACCCCCGCCGCCCCCCTCACCCGCTGGACACCGCTTCCCGATCCGATCCAAGGCTGGCAAGCCACCGTCCCCTGGACATGGACCACCCGCGAATCCCGCGCCCTCCTCACTTGGGCCTCGCACGCCGACGACCGCCTCATTGCCGCCCACCACAACGAAGCATTTTTTCTCCGCGCCCCCCGCGGCGATGCCCTCTGGCGCACCGGCACCACTGTCCGCCTCCGCCTCGCCGACGGACGCGACCCCAACACCGTGCCCCTCAATATCGGCACCGCCGAAGGCATCATTCAAATCACCGACAGCACCGGCTGGAACATCCGCGGCCTCACCCTTCGCAACGCAGGCTTTGCCGGCGTCCACCTCAACGGCTCCGGAGTATCCGACATCATACTACAAGACCTCGTCATCCGCACTGCCTTTCGCGGCATCACCACCGAAGAGATAAAAAGCCTCTCGCGCCGCATTACCATCCGCCGCTGCCGCATTCAGAACTTCTGGAACTTCGACTGGGAATGGGTCAACGGTTACCGTGATGCCGCCTCCGCCAGCGACGAAGAAGTCGCCCCCGTACGCGGCCACGGAATCCGCCTCAAAGCCGAGGACAGCGAAGTCTCCCACTGCGAAATCGCCGGCCAATGGGACGGCATGATGATTCAGGGTCGCAACATTCGCGTTCACGACAACCTCGTCCACCACACCTACGATGACATGATCGAACTCGAGTCCGGCCGCAGCACCGACATCCATTTTTACGACAACGTCGGCTTCAAACTCTTTGTCGGCATCAGCGTCGTTTCCAACCGCCCCGGCCCCATTTACATTTACCGCAACCGCATCCAAACCACGGATACCATACGCCGCGAAGGCGACACCCGCCGCTACGGTTATCCCATAAAAATGGGCAACGACTGGGGCCCCGGCGCGCGCGGCATTTACATCTACCAAAACACCTTCGTCAGCGACGGACGCAGCCTCTTCGTCGCCACAAAACCGCCCCGTTACCGCCCCGAGAACTGGCGCGACATCGCTTTCGTCAACAACATCTTTCAGCGCAACCGCCGCGCCCAACCCGTCGGACTCGAAGGCATGGGCCCCGTTGCCAACAACATCCGCTGGGAAGGCAACCTCTTCACTTGGGACGCCGACCTTGCCCGCCTCGCCGAACTCGACCCTGCCTATGCCACATCCGGCATCGTGGCCGACCCGCACCTCACCGCCCCCGCCGCCAGTCCCTTTGACGCCCGCCTCTCCACGCCCGACAGCCCCGCCCGCGCCGCCGGCAGCCTCCTCGCCCTCGAATCCAACTGGCCCGACTCGTATCCAAAACTCAACGACAAAAGCAAACCCGACATCGGAGCCATCCCTTATGGAGTCGAACCTCACCCCGCCGGTCCCGGCGGCGACCTCTACTGGCCCTGGCCCAACCCGCCCCTTCCTAATTCCTAATTTCCGCCCGCCCGCCCCCCCCCCCCCCTCGCACACAATGAAAAATCAGAACGCCATGAAGGACCTCTTACTCCAGCAGACGAAGCGAAGCGGAGTCTGCTGGAGCTTCACATGTGAAGCTCGTCGCGCCGACTCTGCCTTCACGCTTATCGAACTCCTCACCGTCATCGCCATCATTGGAGTCCTTGCCGGCATCCTCGTGCCCGTTGTCGGTCGCGTCCGCGAGACCGCCCGCGGAGCCCAATGTGTTTCCAACCTCCGCCAACTCGCCACGTCCGCCCGTCTCTGGATCGGCGACAACAAAGACCAAATGCCCGATGCCAAGGCTTGGTCCTACAATCAGGGGACAACCCACTACGCCTACCCCGCCCAACTCGCCCCCTACCTCAGCTTTCCCAAACGAACCAACGATATCATTGACTACTCCAAGGCGCCTTCGCCCATGAAATGCGAGGCCGCCTACGCAAAGTTCCCCGCCAACGGCACCAACGTCCACTTCGCCCGCACCTACTCCATCAACGCCTACGCCACCGCCACGATGGACGACGGCACGGTGCTCAAACCCCGCAACTACGCCTACGGTTACGCCCAGCGTCTTACGCAAATCATGCAGCCCTCGCGCATGGCCTTTTTCATGGACGGCGGCACCGGCGGCGCGGGCAGTTACGAATCCAACGTTAACATCGAACACGTTCCCGACTCTTTTGCCCGCCCGCTTCGCTATCCCCACCGCGACAGCCTCAACGTCTCCTTCGTGGACGGTCACGTTCAGCGCATCACCAAGGCCGACATGCAAGCCAACCACGCCACCAACACCGACCCTTTCTGGCGCTTCGATAGATAATAAAAAACCATCCCCCCCCCCGCCATCACTCTCCCACCTCCTCTCGTCATGAAAATAACATTACACACCATCATGCTCCTCCAACGCTTCCCCTTCCTCGCCGCCGCCAGTCTGCTGGTCCTCGCCAGCCCCGCCGCACTCCAAGCCCAAGCCGCCTTCAATGGCGCCACCGCTTACACCCAGGACTTCGACACTCTCCTCGCCCATGCCAGCGCAACTGGTGACAACAGCGGCACCACTTCGTTCTCATTCAGCAACAACGTCACACTCCCCGGCTGGTATTCCAGTGTCGGAGCCGGACGCGCCAGCGCAGGGCAACACCACAACAGCGGCAGAACCTATAGTTGGGGACCGGACGCCTATAACAATAATCCCAATGCCGTTGACCGCGCACTTGGCATTTATTCTGCCGAAGGTTTTGCGAACACCGCATACCTCGGCCTCCAGCTTCAAAACACCTCGGGAGCGACAATCGACAGCGTGACCCTTGTCTTCGATGTTGAACAATGGCGACAAGGCCTGAGTGCCACCACATGGACATTTGACTACCTGACCACCGCGACCGCTGGCAACCAGTTGACCGCCCCCGATTACACGCCTGACGCCCGCGGCAACGTCGTCTCCAAAGTCACGGGTTCGGCAAAAGGTCTCAACGGCAACCTCGCCGCCAACAAGACCACCGCCGTCAGCGTCACGCTCACCGGCCTTGATTGGGAGGCGGGCCAATATCTCTGGTTGCGTTGGGCCAGCAATCAACCCGGGAGCGCCAGCGACCCGGCCACAAGCGCCGCCGGCATCGCTCTCGACAACCTCAGCGTTCGGGTGACGCCCGTTCCCGAACCCGCCACGGTTGCCCTCTTGCTCGGACTCCCCGCCTTGTTCTTCGCCGCCCTCCTTCGCTCCCGTCTGCGCAACCTCAAGCTGCAAATGGTATGACGTCTCTCCCCTGTCCACCTCAAGGGCATCAGAATCCGGGCAATTCCAATTGATTCACATAAGGGGGATAAAAGACGCCGATGATATTCCACGGATTCGGTGAGTAGCCGTGAAACTGCTGCAAAGTTCCTATAAAAAAACACAACTCTTTCTGAGAAAACTCATCCCAATAGCGTTGTTTCACTTTCGCCAACGCCTCTTTTTCCCTTTCGGCGAGGCCGAGTTTCTCATTTGTGCAGCGAAAACAATTCCAAAACAATTGCCCACATTCCCAATCCAATAATTGCAAACGAATCACCCGTTTGTCCGCATCCTCAAATTTGTAAAAAAATCTGTAGGGCAGTTTGTTAATCGTCTCGAACGTCAACCGCCAAGCATCGGCTTCCGCAAAATCAAACTCTGATTGCCGCGCCTTGTCGCGCATTTCCGCCATGCGTTCCTTATCCCATTCCCTTTCATCCGACTCCCAGTCAAATCCAAGCAGGCGGGCGGGTTTGAAAACCGCGAGCGAAACCGCTGTCTCCGGCGTATTTTTGATGGCCTCGCAAAGTGGTGTTAATTTGGTTTCGACGCGTGCCTTGCCCAAGACCAATGCCTTGCGTTCCCGCCAGCCGTTCGAGGGCTCCATCTTCCCGGTCACGATGATTTTGTTCACATCCGTGGGACGCAGGGTTTCGTATCTGTGATCGGATGTGTTACGGACAAAATCACCCTCTATCCATTCATACTTTTCGTATTGTTGTTTTTCGTCCAGACGGCGAAAGGGAATCGGGTAAATACGCACCCAAGAGCCATCCTCCCGCAATCCGGCGGTGCAAACCGTTTCCCCGTATTTTTTGGAGAGCGTGGGGTATGTCTTGGCCGTTATCAGGATGCGTTCACGGAGCATTGCTGCAAAGTTCTACAAATGTTTGGGAGTGAGAGCCGGGATGCCTGCGCGTTCCAATGCCTCGGCAACGCAATGCCGGTGGCACTGGCAGGGTTGAGCCTCGTAGCAGGTAAGAGCGACACGCTGTTTGCCATCCAAAATCCATCCGCGAATTTTTCCCAACGCCTCTGCTTGGAGCGGCAGGTTGTCGCGCTCATATTTGGCAAAAAGCGCGTCGTAATCAGCTTGTGTGCGGAGTTCCTGACGGGCCTCGGACGCTATGCCCAATTCCGGCAGGTGCTCGTAGCGGATGCCCACTCCCTCGCAAGCGTGCGAGAGTGTGTGTTTTGAAAACCCGTATTTGCGACTGAGGGGATTGCGCCGGACATCGCAAAGCAAGGTCACGGAATCGCGCAAAAGGGTGTTCAGGTAACCTTCGAGGCTGCGCCCCTCATAACCGATAGTGGTCAATCCTGGAGGCTGGGAAGCGGGCTTCGCCGCCTCCACTTTCTGCCGTTCTTCCTCCGAGGGGAGAACCCGTTTCAAAATTTCGCTGCGAGTGGCATAATAAGGATGCCGCAGATAAATTTTCCGGATCAACGCAGTACCCCGTTCATTGTTGGCGGCGACAAAACGACGCGTTCGTTCCCCCAATGACTTTTGTTTCGACGCCTCGTGCTGTCCAGTCGGAGAAAGTTGCCAGCATTCTTCCTGTTGGTCAGTGGCATCATTAAGGAAACCTTGTTCCGCCAGCTTTCGTTTGTCGGCGTAAGAGGTGAAGGAAAAGCAGCCAAATTTGTAGGGGATAAACTCGTAGCTCCACTCCTGCTCCCACTCCGTGGTATAGAGGAAAAGCAGCTTTTGGAAATCGGTGAGCGTGGCAAAACCACCCAGCGAATCTAGCAAGGAAAGAAGCAAACGTTGGCGACCAAACAGCATGGGATAATTAAACAAAACGCCGTCAGGAGGGGAAAGCCTGAAAAAGCCCCTTTCTCCTGCTATGAAAAAAGAATTATCATGAAAGGATAAGGGTAGCCCCCACCCCCCGCCTGCGCATCATGCGCCGGATGCCTCGTGCCGCCACCGCCACTCCATCGCCAACAACGCCCCTCGACGCCCCCCCGCTCGCGCAACCGGAAACCGCCCGCCTCTCGCTGCACGAATGGTCCTGCCTGCGTACGGAGCTTGTGTGGATTTACGACGGCCCACCGCGTGAGCAGGCCCGCCACATGACCAGCGACCACCGCGAAGGCAACTGGGTCTGGCTCCTCCGCTCCGGCACCGTCACCCTCCGCGTTGGCCGGCAAACCTGGCACGCCCGCCCCGGCCAGTGGCTCCTCCTCCCCAACTCCATCACGCAACAGGACTTTTCTTCCGACGCCCATCTCCTCTCCATACGCTTCTTCTGTCAGTGGCCCGATGGCGGCAACATCTTCACCCGATCCTCCACCAGTGGGTCCGCCCCCGACGCCTGCGCCATCTTCGATGCCCGCCATCACCCCGAGCTCGAACGCACCGCCACCCGCCTCGAACGCCTCGTGCGCCGCCACTTCCCCTTCACACACGGAGGCCACCACGCCCACATGCGGCAAACAGCCAACTACCCCCTCTTTCTCCAATACCAGCGCGCCTTCCTCGACTGGCTCGCCGCCTGGTTTGAAACCCGTCAGGCACTCGGCGCCCGCCCCGCCCGACTCGGAACAGGCGGTGACGAACGCATCTGGCGCACCGCCCGCGCCCTCAATGACGCCCCGCTCGCCGCCGGTTTCCCCGACGCCCGCCTGCGCGCCGAGACCGGCCTTGGCGCCGTGCAAACCAACCGCCTCTTTCGTGACGCCTTTGGAGTCACCCCCCGACAGCAATGGGAGCAACGCCGCCTTGAAACCGCCCGCCTCCTCCTCGAAACCACCGGCACCCCGCTCAAGGAACTCACCGCGCAACTCGGCTTTCGTTCCGACGCCCATTTCGTTGTCTGGTTCCGCCGCCGCACCCGCCTCACCCCCGGCCGCTACCGCCGGATGTTTTTAACCACTAATGCACACTAATCAGAGAAATATTAGAGCGTTTTCAGTTGAGATGTAGCCGTCGTCTTAACGGTAGGGAGGCCTCTCCGAGGCCTCCGAAACCACGCTCCATCTACCTATGAATTTCGCATCCTCACACTACGCACGGCGGAGGCCTCGGACGGAGCGCAGCAGCGCGCAGATGGCATCGCCGACGGCGATGGCCCGAAGGGCTGCCCTCGGCAGAGGGCACAAAGGCCGCCCTACCAGGTATCAAATGGCTACAGTTTAAGTGAAACTGCCCTAATATCCTAATTCTGGATACAAATTCACTGTCTGCTTATTAGTGCCCATTAGTGTGCATTAGTGGTTAACCCCGTTGCCCATCTACCCCTCCACCTCCACCAACGTCTCCTGCCCGCGCAGCAAATCATGCAACGTGAACACCCCGGCCAGCCGCCGCTGCGATTCATTGCCTAAACACAAAAAATTGGACGGCGACTCCAGCAACCGCTCCTGCACCCGGCCCAATGGTGTCGCCCCCTCCACCCACACCGCCGGCTCCAACTTTGGCGGCTGTTTCGTGGCCAGCGCCAGCACCGCCGCCGAACGCGACAACACCCCCATCACCGCGCCCTCCCCGTCCACGACCGGAAACCGATTGTAGCGGTTTCTCGCCAGCAAATCCGCCAGTCCCTCCCCCGACAAATCCGTTGCGACCACCGCCCTGTAAGTTGCCAGCGCCCCCACCGGCATCTCGCGCCACCTGCGAAAATCCCGCGGAGGCAGCACCCGGTTCGGATCCTCCCCATCCTGCCGCATCATCCCCTCATAAAGCCCCTCCCTCTCCAACCGATTGCTCACCACATAACTCACCAACGTCGCCAGCAACAAAAACGGCATCACCACAAACTGGTGCGTCACCTCGAAGATCAACAAAATCGCCGTCACCGGCGTGCGGATCACCGCCATGAACCCCGCGCTCATCCCCGCCATCACCAACATCGCCTTGTCCGAACCCGTCAACGGCAGCACCAGCCCCCCCAACGCCGCGACCAACGCGCCCGCCATCGCCCCGATGAAAAAACTCGGCGCAAAAATCCCGCCACACCCGCCCGACCCCACTGCCAGGAACGTCGCCCCCAACTTCGCCAACAACAACACCAGCGCCGCGCTCCACACCAGCTCGCCCGAAATCGCCGCCGTCACATCCTCGTATCCGATTCCGAATACACCCGTTCGCCCCGTCAACCAGAACGCCACCCCGCCCAACACCCACGTCCCCAGCGCCCCCGCGGTTGGTATTGCCCATTCCGGTACACCCGACCTCGGCAATGACCGCACCCACCCCCGCGTCGCCAGCGTGCCCTTCTGGAAACCCACCACCCCGCCCACCGCCGCCAACGCCCCCACCAACGGCACCAGCAACAAACCCCGCCACGTCGGGTCCGACAAAGCCTGCACTTGAAACGCCGGTTGCGGCCCGATCAACGCATGCGCCATCAACGCTCCCACGACTGCAGCCAGCAAAATCCCCCCGATCAAGCGACTCGATAAATCCCCCACGATCTCCTCCAGCACAAACGCGATCGCTGCCAGCGGCGCATTGAACACCGCCGCGATTGCCGCCGCCACGCCCCCCGCGCAATAAAGCCGCCGCTTCTGTTTTGGCACCCCCAACCACCCCGCCCCTGTAGACATAACCGACGCCCCGATCTGCGCCACCGGTCCCTCCGGCCCCATGCTCACCCCGCCGCCCAACGTGATGGCCGACGCGAAAAACTTCACCACACCCGTCCTCGCGCGGATGAACCCAAAATCCCTCCAGAACGCCAACTTCGTGGGCAAAATCCCTCCCCCCGCCGTTTCCTTCGCAAACCCCCGCACCAACGCCGTCGCTATCAAACTCGCCGCCACCACGCTGGCGAACGACCCCGACACAAACACCCACACCCCATGCTCGCGTAACGCCACGATTGCCCAGTGATGCAAAAACTCCACGAACGCATGAAACCCCACCGCCACGAACCCCACCACCACACCCAACACCCCGACCACTGCCGCCTCGAACCCCTTCCCCCGCCCCTTCACTCGCGCGCGCAACCCACCGACCGACGCCAACGGACGCCGAAAAAACGAAACGAAAGAACCCAACCAAGCAGATGAAGCGAAACGTGACATGTGCTGGGCAGGAGAAGCAAAGAGCCAGCAAACCTGCAACCCCCCGCTCCCTCCAGCCCTTGAATTAGGGAATTAGCCGCCCTTTTCTAATTCCTAATTTCTACTTCCTAATTCCCCCCCCCTGCTTCGCGCCACACCCCCTCGGCAAACACCGTCGTTGCGATATCCGGCAACCCCCGTTCATTGTGCAAAATCTGCGCCGACAACGCATCCACTGCCAGCACCCCGCACCGTTCATGCTGCTGATCAATCCCGCACTCGTCCTCATCAGGCCCCAAGTCGAGCCCCACCAACAGCGGCACCTGTCCATTCTTATTTGTCCATCCCCTCAGTTTCTCAGGCCAGCGTTCCGTGATCGTGAGCACTGCCTCCGGCTGCTCACGCTCCAACCATGCACGAACATTGTCGGCATTCCACCGGCTTTCCTCGATCAACAGCGGTTCCAGCTGATGTTGCTCCGCTCGTAATCGCTGCATCGCCAGATACGCCCCCGACCATCCGAAATTCACCCGCATATCCATGCCCTTCTGCAATGCCAGCCCGATGCGGCGCAACCCCTTTCGCCGACACATGCGCAGGGCCAGTTGCACACCGTGCCCATGATTATGCGACACCCGGCACATCGCTGGACGCCGCGCTGACAGAGCCACACCCACCACCGCAAAACGCGACCAATCCAGCTCCGCCCTCCATGCATGTTTTTCGTGCGGCCCAACGATCACTCCGAGAATTCCCCGAGCGGTCAGAATGTTGCTCAATCGGCGAGGCGTCACCTTCGGATCTGACATGCTGAATAACTCCAACGCATAACCCAACTCCTTCGCCCGTCTCACTGCACCCTGATAAAATAGCCACTGCGTGTACCACGATTTTCGCTCCGGCGGACGCACGTGGTACAAAAACGCCAGTGTCGCCTTATATCGCTGGCTCCCCTTGGAGCGTACCTGCTGCAGAAACGCCGCCGCCACGGGATTCGGCTTGTAGCCCAGTTCCGCGGCACGCCGCCGAACCTCCTCGCGTGTCGCCGCGCTCACCCGCGAATGATTGCGCAGCGCATCCGCCACGGTGGTTTTGCTCATGTCGAGCGCGGCTGCCAATTCGCGGACAGTCATGGGAGAAGAAGCCATGACCCCAAACCTGCCATTCTCACGGACGCCACGCAAACGACTTCGGACGTGTCCGAAAACACATCATTTGCCCCACTCTTCCTGCCCCGCAAGTTACGCCTCCGAGTGTAAAAAAAATCTCGTCCAACCTCTCCATCTCCATGAAACAACACATCTCCATCCTCTCTGGAACTGCCGCCCTTGCCGCCATCCTCGCCCTTATCCCCGCCGCCGACCTTCGCGCCGACGACATCGTTCACTACAACTTCAACACCACGGGCGATGCCGCCCTCGCCCTGCGCGACACCGCCACCGGCATCACCTCCACCGCCATCACCTACAACAACCTCGCGCGCAACTCAACTGGCACGGGCGATGACCGCCTCGTGACGTTTGCCCCGACGGAAGGCCACCAAGGCAACGCCGATTCCAGCGCCGCCACCACCCTCACCGCGGGCACTTATTTCACGTTCACCATCACCGTGGACCCCGGAAAAACCCTCAGCCTCGACAGCTTCTCGATCGACGCCTACGCGAACGCCAACGGCAACCGCGCCTTCTACGTCTTCTCCGACAAAACCGGATTCACCGCCGCCGACGTCCTCCTTGCCAAATCCCAGACCACCGGCCTCTCCACAACCCAGAGCACATTTAGCATTCCGCTCACCTCTGTCACTGCGCTCCAGAACCTCACCGCCGGTCAGTCCGTGGAATTCCGCATTTACGTCCAGACCGACAACACCACCCGGACCATCGTCTTCGACAACGTGAAGCTCACCGGCACCGTTGCCCCCGCCGCCGTTCCCGAACCCGCCACCACCGCAACCTGGATCGCTGGTGCGATTATTGCACTCGCTGCCATGTTTCGCCGCAGCCATCGTTGACCCTTCTCCGCTTACATCGGCTTGAGGCGACTCAAGTCGAAACAGTCG
>NZ_ABEA03000073.1 GCF_000171235.2 Geminisphaera colitermitum TAV2
GGCCCCAAGCCCGAGCCTACCGACAAAGACCTCGAAACCATCGCTGTCGCCCACACCGGCCCCACCGCCACCTCCGCCTGGCAAACCGTCAAAGCCGAAATCGACGCCCTCCGCCAACGCCTTGCCAGCATGGGAGCCGTCAACACTGCGGCCATCGAAGAATACGCCGAACTCAAACAACGCTACGACTTCCTCCGCGCCCAAAGCACCGACCTCACCAACGCCAAAACCGACCTCCTCAAAACCATCGACGAAATCAACAACACCTCGATGCAACAATTCCAGATCACCTTCGACCAGATCCGGAAAAACTTCATATACACCTTCCAGACCCTCTTTGGCGGCGGCGTAGCCAACCTCGAACTCATTGCCACCGACGACGTCCTCGAATCCGGCATTGAAATCACCGCCCAACCCCCCGGCACCAAACTCAAATCCATCAGCCTCCTCTCTGGCGGACAAAAAACCCTCACCGCCGTCGGACTCCTCTTTGCCCTCTACATGGTAAAACCCTCCCCCTTCTGTCTGCTCGACGAACTCGACGCCCCGCTCGACGAATCCAACATTGGTCGATTCACTGATCTCCTCAAACGCTTCATCAACGAATCCCAGTTCATCATCATCACGCACAACAAACGCACCGTCGCCGCCTCCCACGCCATTTACGGCGTCACCATGGAAGAACGCGGCGTCTCCAAGACCGTATCCATGAAATTCAACCACCTCCGCGCCGACGTGGAGCCTCAGCCCGAAAACATCGCCGAAGCCGTCCGCGGCGCCAAAACCACCGTCGCCTGACACCGCCACAACAACTCTAACCATCAAACCCTAGAACTCTAGACAACCACATGACACTTCCACCCATCAAACTCACCTGGGGCACCAAAAAAGCTCAACCCACCGCCCGCTGGCGCTTCGGCCTCTTCGGTTACTACAACATTCACGGCCACCACGTTGACGGCCTCGCCATCAGCCTCCGCGGTGCTCTCCTCTGGGGACTCTTCACCCTCTGCCTCGCCTGGGTCGCAGGCACCAGCTTCATCTACTACCGCTGGCAGCGTGCCACCTACAACTACGTCACCTGGACCGACTGCCTCCTGTATCCACTTCGCAAGGACGAAATCACCGAAAAGCGCGGCAAAGCCGCCATAGCCCAAGGCTTCGACGACCTCAAAAACCGCAAAGACACCGCCATCGGCAACCTCCGCGTCGGCCTCCACCGCTACCCCAAGGACACCCGCGCCCGCATCACTCTCGCCCAAGTCTTCCTCGCCTGGGGCATTCGCCCCCAGGCCGTCAAACTCCTCAACGAAGGCATGGAATACGGCTACCCCGGCCGCGCCTATCTCGAACTCGCCCTCGAACTCGCTGCCCAAGGCGAAGACTACGACCTCTGGATCGACCTCTGCCAACAAGCCATGGCCCTCGCCGACAAAGACCCCTCCGTCAGCGCCTCCGACCGCCAATGGCTCGCCGAACAACTCGTCAAAGCCCTCTTCAGCTCTGACCGCCACGCCGAAGCCCTCGCCTACTCCAACAGCGCGCCCGAACTTCCCAACACCCTCCGCCGCGAACTCAAAATCCTCACCTTCCTCAACGACGGCGACAAAGTCACAGCCACCAACGCCGCTGCCAACTGGGTTGCCGCCGACCCATCCTCCCAGCAAGCCCTCCGCCTCCTCGCACGCTGCTACCGTGAGCAAAACAACATCCCCAAACTCACCACCACCCTCGCCCAACTCCGCGAACGCAACCGCGCCGACCCGCAAGTGTACGCCTTCAGCATCGTCCAACTCATGATGGTCCACCAAAACCAGGCCGCCTCCGACATCCTCGACGACTACATCTTCCGCTTCGGCTCCGTCTCCGCCAACTACATCATCCTCTCCACCGCCCTCGGCCAGATCGGCAACGTCGAGCTTATCGACAAACTCCGTGACCGCGCCCGCGAACACGGCTTCCGCCTCACACAAATCGACATGGCCCGCCTCCAGGCCCTCATCCAGCAAAAACGCTGGACCGACGCCCGCCGCCAAGCCGACACCCTCCGCCAAAGCCTCGCCGAGGAAGCCCGCGCCCCCCAACAACAGCAACAACAACAAGGCACCCAAAGCACCCTCGAACTCCTCTCCCGCCTCATCAACGCCGCCTCCGACGCCACCGACGCCTCACAAACCGCCCTCATCGAACAAGTCCGCGAACGCCAGCTCCCCCTCGCCACCTATCGCCGCCTCATCGACACCCTGATGCAAAACGGACGCGACGCCACCGCCCGCCACATCGTCACCTACGCCATCGGTGCGTATCCACAAAACCCCTACCTCCAGGAAAAACGCGTCGTCCTCGACGAGAAGGCCAAGGCCGCCGCCGACGCCGCCGCCCTCGCCGCCGCCGGCGTCAACGCCGGCACCGCCTTCCCCGCCAACGCCGCCGCGTTTTACAAGGAACTCGACGAACTCTCCGCCACCCACCAGCCCTTTGCCGGACTCCGCCTCATCCGCGAAATCCGCCGCATCAACCCCTCCTGGTTCTCCGCCGAGGAAAACGAAGCCTCCTTCCGCGAGCTCAAGTTCGTATCCGAGGACACCGACATCCTCCGCCTCCAGTTGCAGGCCCGCACCTACATCAACGGCGACCTCACCCGCAACGAAAAGGCCACCACCCTTGCCAAGACCCTTTACGACTCCGGCCAGAAGGACGCCGGCCTCATCATCATCAAGGAAGTCCTCCGCCGCACCACCGACTACGCCCCCGCCCAGAAACTCCTCGACCTCTGGGAACCCAAGCCCAAGCCGAAGCCGCCTGCGGCAGCCCCGGCTCCAGTCGAAAGTCCAAAGTCTTAATAAAGTCCAAAGTCCCCACATGCTCATCGACCCACGCTTCCACGACCTTGCCACCGGCCTCACCGGATTTTCCTGCGATCTCCGCAAGGGAGAACGCGTCCTCATCGACGCCTTTGACGTCCCCGAATCCATGGTCGTCGCCCTGGTCCGCGCCGCCCGCGCCCGTGGCGCCCATCCCTACGTCAACCTCCACTGCGCCCGCGTCACCCGCGAACTCATGCTCGGCGTCGAGGAAGACCAATACCGCCCCTACGCCGACGTGGAACTCAAGCGCATGGAAATGATGGACGCCTACATCGCCCTGCGCGGCTCCGACAACATCTTCGAATCCTCCGACGTGCCCCCCTCCCGCGTGCAACTCTATGCCCGGCTCATGAAGCCCGTCCTCGACTACCGCGTGAACAAGACCAAGTGGGTCGTCCTCCGCTGGCCCACCCCCGCCATGGCCCAGCAAGCCGGCATGAGCACCGAGGCGTTTGAAGATTTTTACTTCCGCGTCTGCACCCTCGACTACCGCCGCATGATCCCCGGCATGAAGACGCTCAAGACCCTCATGGACCGCACCGACCAAGTCCATATCAAGGGCCCCGGCACCGACCTCCGCTTCTCGATCAAAAACATCGGCGCCCGCGAATGCGGCGGCCTGCGCAACATCCCCGACGGCGAAGTCTTTTCCTGTCCCGTCCGCGACAGCGTCGAAGGTATCATCCAATACAATACACCCACCGTTTATCTCGGAGCCTCCTTCGACAACATCCGCCTTGTCTTCAAGCGTGGCAAGATTGTCGAAGCCACCGCCAGCAACACCAAACGCCTCAACGAGATTTTGGACAGTGACGCCGGCTCGCGCTACATCGGCGAATTCGCCCTCGGTTTCAACCCCCACATCAAAGAGCCCATGCGCGACATCCTCTTTGACGAAAAGATCGCCGGTTCCTTCCACTTCACGCCCGGCCAGGCCTACGAAGGCGTTGGCAACGGCAACAAATCCCAAGTCCACTGGGACATGGTCTGCATCCAGCGCCCCGAATACGGCGGCGGTGAAATCTGGTTCGACGGCAAACTCATCCGCAAAGACGGCCTCTTCGTCCCCAAGCCCCTCCACAAACTCAACCCCCACTACCTGCTGCAAAAAGGCTAAAAACTAAAATAACCACCCAGTCATCTGCATCTCATTTCAGTTTTTAGCCTTTTAGCTTTTTAGCTTTTTCCCCCATGGACGCCTCCGCCTACATCTCTCAAGTCCAGCTCATCGGCCGGGCGGGCGGGCTCATCAAGACACTCCAAAACTTCGACAAGAAACGCCACGACGTCCCCGACGCCGTCAACCACGCCACCCAGACCTTCCTCGCCCGCCTCTGCTCCCCCGAACTCACGGAGGAAGCGGAAAACCTCTTCCAGCGCACCCGCGCCGCCCTCAACTACAAACGCAAAGACCTCTCACTCGACGTCACTGCGCCCACGGCCACGCTCAGCGCCCGCGACTTCACCTACGAAATTGTCTATGCCCTCTCTGACGCCGCGCCCTCCGAATACACCATCACCCGCACCCTGCACACCCTGCGCAACGGCAACCTCGTCCACCTCGACGAATTCGACACCCTCTTCGCCGGCCACTTCTCCGCCATCTCCTTTGCCCTGCGCAAAGGCGTCCGCGTCGAAGCCGTGATCGACGCCATCGAATCCCTCGACGATGACAATGCCCCCTCCCCCCCCCCCCCCGCCACTGCCCGACCCGCGCTTCATGTCGATTATCCCTCCGATTGCAGCCACTGCGTGCTCACGGTTGACGGCGTCGAAGCCGAAGTGATCTGCGAAGGTGCCACCCTCGAAATGCGTTTCCCCCGTTCCGGTTCTCCCCGCGAACTCGTCACTGCCTTCGCCACCCTGCGCAACGCCTTCAGCCTCGCCAAGCACACCACCCTCGCCGGCCTGTTGTAAAACAAGGAGCAACGGTGTCTCCAGGCCGCCGGTTCGAAGTGGCGCGGGCGTCCCGCCCGCATCCTGTTGCGTAGGGGCTTCGCTTGCGAAGCCCGCGTATGCAGGACGTGGCCTCGAATGGCGTGCGCGGGCGTCGCAAGCGACGCCCCTTGTTGTTTGGAGATGTGGTAAGATGAGGGAGTTCAGTCGAGGACTGCCCCCGCAAGTTGGTTCGACGGGGGGAGGCCTCGGGCGGATGAGCCGTGAGGGCCTGCAGGCCCTCACGGCTCGGCCGCCTGCGAGTTCGTCGACGCCCCTGCTTGATCCGTTCGGATCAGAGCGCTGGTAGCATGAACCGCAGGCGACCTTTTGGTTAATCGCTCGAACCGTTGAATGGACCACCGAAGCAATTGCTCCGGCGAGTCCGACAAAACAAGGATGAGCATGTATCCTCTGCCCGCAACTGATTACGTCGGTGTCGATGTCGCCAAAGACTCGCTCGCGGTCTGCAGCACTCTTGCTGCCAAAGTCGTCAACGTCCCCAATTGCCCGCAAGCGATGGACTCCTGGCTGGCCGGCCTGCCAGCCGGCGTCCATTTGCTCTGCGAGGCCACCGGACGTCATCACCGTTTGTTGCAACAACGCTGCGCCCTCAACGCCATTGCCCTGACCTGCCTGAACCCGGCACAAGTCCGCGCCTTCGCCAAGTCGCTCGGCACACTCGAAAAAACCGATCCGATCGATGCTCGTGTTCTCTTGCGTTTGGGCATCGAAGGTCACCCCGCGCCCTCGCCCGTGCCCTCGGACGCCCTGCGGCGTCTGGGCGACCTGCTCATGGCTCGCCATGCCATCGTCGAACAGATCAGCGCCTTCGACATGCGCAACAACCTGCTCAGTGCTCGGAGCGCTCTTCAACTCAAGCGCGTTGTGCGCGCCCTGCGCTCCCACCGCCTCGCTCTCGAACTTGATCTGCAGGCTTGGCTCTACAGCGAACAGGCGGCGCCTTGGCTCGAGCGTATCCACACCCTGTGCTTCGCTCCGGGTGTGGGCATCCTCAGCGCCCTTTCCCTTATCGCCTACCTGCCCGAACTCGGCTCCCTGAACCGCAGACAGATCGCCAAGCTCGCCGGCCTTGCCCCCCTTCCCTGGGACTCCGGCAAACTCAAGGGTCTTCGCATCATCCAAGGTGGCCGCGCTCCCGCTCGCCGCGTCCTCTACCAGTGCGCCATGGTCGCCGCTCGCTGGCATGAGCCTTCCCGTCTCCACTACCAACAACTGCGCGCTCGCGGCAAACCTCCCACCGTAGCCTATGTCGCCATCGCCAGAAAACTCCTCATCTTCCTTAACTCTCTGCTGCGTCCGGCCTACGCCGCTGCCCTCCCGTCCTGATTGACGGTTCAAGGCTCTTCTCTCTCGGTGGACTCCCCTTCCTCCGATGCCACTGCTTTGCCTCTCCCTCATACTTCTCAAGCTCATAAAAAATCACTCTCCAAGATAGTTGCTACTGCGGGCGGGACGCCCGCGCCACTCAGAATATCGGCGGCAGGATGCCGCCGCTCCTTGTGGCACCACTCCCTGCAACTTCTGCGTAACTTCAGTTCTTAAAAACCGCCGCGTCTTTTCTTCTTCCCCCAAAAACAGGGGAGGCGGGTCACCACCCACTGGCGACCCGCCTGGAATTCGCAGTAACGAAGCCGTGCCAGACAGGAGATTGGACGCGGCATCTACCAGAATCGGAATCCAAGTTTCGGCACCCCGCGCGGCAGTTCAATGGCTAAACCATCCGAATACTTTTACTCCCAATAAAAATACGGCGTAATATACCCTGTATCATGTAAATAAAAAGATATTCACATACTCACATTCCGTATCCGGCGGGCCGTTTTTTTGGAGGTGGGGGAGCCCATAAACGAATTAAATAATCGGCCAAATTTCGCAAACTTGTCCGCTGCAAGCCTTCACGCGCCACGATCTCACGAAAAGGCGACGCCACCTCGGACCGTTCGCGGTAATAATCCCATAAGTAGCTGTCCAACAAGATGGAAGCCTCATGAATATCACCGCTGCAAGCGGCGGCCGTCGTCCGCACCTTGGATTCCCAATGGCGGCGCTCCTCGGGGTTGGCGCGCAAATAGTCGAAAAGCGTCTGTTCGGTGCGATTAAGGCTCATGAAATCGTGACGGTGTTTTTGGGACAGAACGGAGCAAAACGCCCGACGTCCAACCTCGAATCTCACGAGCCACAATAACCTTCCGTCCGCCCTGTTTTCGCCATGTTACGCAGTTGGCACACACCCTGCTTAGGGGTTCTCCATTCGCACTCAGGAAACCGCGAATTTTCACAAACAGTCCATCCAACCAAAAACCTATTACACAGCTATGAAGAATTGGTTCATATCCAAAGCCGGCATTCTTAAGACGGTTATCGTCTGCGGACTACTGGCATTCAGTTGCTCGGCATTTGCGCAGGAAGGCGGCACGCCCGCCGCGCCCACGATCGAGCAGCGCCTCGCGGAACTCGAAGCCGCCAAGACCACCGGTAACAACGCCTGGATGCTCACCAGCTCCGCGCTCGTGCTCTTCATGTCGGTGCCCGGCATCGCGCTCTTCTACGGCGGCATCGTCCGCAAAAAGAACGTCCTCTCCGTGTTTGCCCAGACATTTGGCATCGCCGGCGTCGCCGCCATCCTGTGGTGGGCGATCGGATACACGATGGCCTTCGGCCCGGATGGCAACGCCATCATCGGCGGCTGGAGCAACGCCTTCTTCAACGGCATCGAAGGCGAAGGGCTCATCTTCGCCCTCTTCCAGTTCACCTTCGCGGTCATCACACCCTGCCTTATCCTTGGCGCCATCGCCGAGCGCATGAAGTTCAGCGCCGTGCTGTTGTTCATCTCTGCCTGGCTGGTCGTCGTTTATTTCCCGTTTGCCCACATGGTCTGGGGTGGTGGCTTCCTCGCCGAGCACGTCCGCGCGATCGACTTCGCCGGCGGCACCGTGGTGCACATGACCTCGGGCTTCTCCGCTCTGGTCCTCTGCATCATCCTCGGCAAGCGCAAGGGCTATGGTAAGGAAAACCTCTCCCCGCACAGCGTGGTGCTCACCGCCGTGGGCGCGTGCATCCTGTGGGTGGGATGGTATGGATTCAACGCCGGTTCCGCCGGTGCCGCCGACGGCATCGCGGCCAACGCCTTCGCCACCACGACCTTTGCCGCCGCC
Organism: Geminisphaera colitermitum TAV2; assembly: GCF_000171235.2. GTDB lineage: Bacteria > Verrucomicrobiota > Verrucomicrobiia > Opitutales > Opitutaceae > Geminisphaera > Geminisphaera colitermitum. The sequence continues at coordinate 7,982 of NZ_ABEA03000073.1, forward strand.
ATTGCCGGTTTTGTTTGGGCTCTCGCCGAATGGGTGTTCAAGGGCAAGCCCAGCGTCCTCGGTTTCAGCTCGGGTGTCATCGGCGGCCTTGTCGCCATCACGCCCGCCGCCGGTTTTGTCTCCGTCAACGCCTCGATCGTCTTCGGCGTGCTCGGCGGCCTCATCCCCTTCTTTGCCGTGGCCTATATGAAGAAGGCGCTCGGCTACGACGACGCGCTCGACACCTTTGGCGTGCACGGCGTGGGCGGCACCCTCGGCGCCATCCTCACCGGCATCTTCGCCAACCCGAAGGTCAACCCGCTGGTCGAGAAACTGCAGAGCGAAGGAGTCAACATCCTCGCCGAGCAGATCAAGGCCGTCATCATCACCGCGGTCTGGAGCGTCGTCGCCACCGTGATCCTCGCCTACATCGTCAAGGCCCTCGTCGGACTCCGTGTCTCGCCCGAAGTCGAGCAGACCGGTCTCGATACCTCCGAACACGGGGAAGAAGGCTACATTGGCTAAGGCTCAACCCACACAATCGATCACCGAAAAAACTTACGCACACATGAAACTCATCATATCCATCATCAAGCCGTTCAAGTTGGAGGAAGTGAAGGAGGCCCTCTCCGCCATTGGCGTCGAAGGCATGACCGTCACCGAAGTCAAAGGCTTTGGACGCCAGAAGGGCCACACCGAGATCTACCGCGGCAGTGAATACACGGTCGATTTTCTCCCCAAGGTGAAAATCGAGATCGTGGTCGGCGACGACCTCGTGACCAAGACCCTTGAGGCCATCCTCAAGGCCGCCAAGACCGGCAAGATCGGCGATGGCAAGATCTTCGTCCTGCCCGTCGAAGACGTCATCCGCATCCGCACTGACGAACACGGCGAAGCCGCCGTCTGAGCACGCCCATCACCGCCCGGCTCTCAGGAGCCGATTCTACCAAACCGAGAGCCGGCAGTCCTCCACGGGCTGCCGGCCTTTTGCTTCATGGAGGGCGGGTCTCCCGACCTATACGCGCTAACATGTTTCGTTTTTTTCTTCATTTTTTGATTCAAACCAGCCTTTTAAATCTAAAAATCGCTGTTTTCTGCTGAAATAATCTCAAGAAATGCGTGGCGATTGAAAAGATGTTAGCGCGTATAGGTCTCCCGACCCGCCAGACGCGGCCGCAGCCGCGCCCATCCGGAAAAACGGAATTACGGAGCCTTCGCACCATCGGCGGGGTTTGGCAGCAAAACCCGTCCTCCGCGCGAGCCTCGAGACTTTCGACCCTCGACCCTTTACATCCGCGTCCCCAAGAACCACGCGATTGCCAGAATCACCGCGGCCAAGGCCAGCAACCCCAACACCTTGAAGAACACCTTTGTTTTGCGGTAATGTTTGTGGGGTCGAATCGGATGGCGATGTTTGAAGGAAGCCGCCGAGCCAGGCGTGTTCGGAGGAGGTTGGGGAGATTCAGATTCCATGGGTGCAAAAGGGATGAGACTGGAATCATGTCCCCAAAAATGAGGAAAGCGAACCGTTATTCGCCCTTACCCTCAACACGCTTTCCCACACCGCCGCCGCTCTCGGCTGCCGCGTGCAACTGGAAATCGCCGCAGCGTAAGAACTGCCAAAACAAAAAATATTGGGAGGAAGGGGGGGGGGGGGGGGAGGACAACGGAGGATAAACAGAGGGTGAAAGTCAGACGGAAAGAATCGGGTCGCGACAGGTTTTTCAGACAGAGGAGTCCTCCATGTTTTTTTCGTTGTTTTACGCGGTTTCCGGGATTGCCCCCGGCTGACGCATATTCTCACGGTGTCCAGAAAATATCGTCAGAAGGCGGATAAGGAGGCGGCAAAGCAGACACATGGCCATCCACAAACACGAAGTGGCATTTGCCGTTGTGGATGTAGCCGGGCTTCTTGTTCTTTTCGCTGTTGTTGCCGCTGGCGTTCATGATGAGTTGCCAGCCGGTGCCGCTGGTTTTGACATCGCCGAGGAGAACGGTTTTCGAGGGCGCGGTGATATTGTGGATGTATTTGTTGATGCGGACGCCGTCCTTCTCGGAACTGCCGACACCATTGTTCATGCCGTAGGTCTGGCAAACGGAGGTCGAAATCGCACCCGTGGCAGTGCGCACGTTTTGCTCGCAGATGAACGGACTCCTCCGCTTCCTGACCACGGGAATGAGTCCGCCAGGAATGGAAATGTAACCGCCGTTCAGTTCATAAACCCAGTTGGTGACGGAATGCGCGACAGGCATCGCGCCTTTGTGTTCGTCGGCAAAAAGCCGCGTGGCGGTCGCCAGGCTGCGCAGATTCTGAATGCAATCAACGTCGCGGGCTTTCTCGCGGACTTTCCCCACAACAGGAATGAGGATGCCCGCAAGAATACCGATGATGGCGATCACCGTCAGCAACTCAATCAACGTGAACGCGGAGGTGGACGGGGACGGGATCTTAACAGGACTTCGTCCTGTTACCCGAGCTAGCTCAGGTCGCGGCAGATATTTTGGAGCTTTCGTTTTCATGACCTAGGGGGGGGGGGGGGAAGAGGATCAACGGCGACGACGGAAGAGAACAACCAGCCCAACGCCAACGCCAAGGACAAGCGCCATCGTCGCAGGCTCGGGAATCGCAGTTCCGGTGATGGCGAAGTCGTCAAGGCGGAGGGTTGCCCCCGAGCCGTTTCTTTGCGCATACAGGCCGAATCCCGTGATCGTTCCGGTCGGCAGCTCGGTCTCTACCAAGTTGCCCAACGCCAAGGTGCTGCCCAGCGCAAAGCTCAGGGAATACCATGAGTTGGCCGCGTTGGTAAACTGGTATTCCTTCGCCTCCATGCCGCCATATCCGCCAGCAGACGTGTTCATGGACAAACCGGTGGAGCTCACATACCAAGAACCATTCAGCTTTATCGCCACGTGAAAGGTGGTGACCGTAGTGTTATTCGCCTGTTTCCAAGAAAATTTCAGGTCGGTGTAGTCCGCGGTGGAAAAGGAAAACTCCTCCGTGTAAATCAACGCGTAGGGCAGGGTTTGAGTTATATATCCGATGACGAACCCTCGAGTATTGTCCCCGTTGGGACCTTGCACACCAAGGCCTGGGCTAACTGGATTGGTCGTGGAATAATCCACCGCATTGGAAGCCGAGCCCAGCAAGCCTTTCCACCCCACGGTGCTTAGGTTCGTGTTGTTGAAACTATAAAAAGCTTCAGAGTAAAGGGTTCCACCCTTCGCCGTTCCGGAAAGGCCTGCCATCAACAGCAGCGCTAGCATGCCGTGCCACAGCGAGCCCGGCCGGTTGTTCGTTTTTTCTGTGTCTGTTTTCATGTTGTCGTACTCCTTGTTTTTTGTGTTTAGGGGATGGTATCTGTAAGAAATTGGTATTCAGCTGCCTGTGTGATCGGCAGTCTATGGAATCCGTTGCCTCCCTCCATCGGCTGGGTGTCGATCCGGACGCCATCGCACAGCACGATCGGCGTTTGTCGGCTATAGACCACCAGTTCGGGTCTGGCGTCGCCTTCGAAGGGATACTGCGGCGGGCGCGCCCGGACCACGATCCTCTCTGGCTCCTTCGTCACGAGTTCCACCGTCGCCGTGCCCGCATCCAAAACCTCGAAAGCGTTTTCGGGAAAAAGGGAAACGACCGTCTCGCCGCGGACACGGCCGCGCACCGGCGTGCGGTGGACGAGGTCGTAGCCGACGAGGCCCGTGTCCACCGTCAGCGTCTGGCCCTCGGCGAGGCAATACCAGCCGGCCTCTTTCGCAGTCGTGTCGCGGTTCAGAAGCTTGAGCTTCCCGGCCTCGCGCAGTGCGGGCGGGGTTAGTCCAAAAAAGTCGGCGATCAACGCCTCCAAGCCACCGACCGGAATCCCGGCCAGCATCAGCAGGTTGCCGCCGCGCCAGCCGACCGTGCGGTTGCCGGACTGCAGCCATTGCCCGCTCATGAAGCGGGGGTTTTTGACGACGTCCGCCGGCAGATCGACATCGAGACTCAGCGTGGTTCTGAGGGAAACCGCCTCGCGCCGGACCGCGCCGCCCGCAGGACTGACTGGCAGGACTTCTCGCAGGCTCTGCCTGAAGTCCGCGCTCCCCCGCATCCCCGGCCCCGTGTAGAGCTGGTTGCTCAGGCAAACCACCATGACACGTTTGTCGCGAGGTATGTTTTTCAGGAAATTGCCCAGAAAGCGGTCTGTCGCGCCGTCGGCGTAGGCAAGGGCAATGATGATGTTGTCATAGTCCGCATACTTGTCGGTTTGGTCGCTCAGAAGCACGTCGGGGCCGAACGGGGCGAGTTGCTCGGCCAGCCGCATATCCTTCCAGGCAATGCCAACCGGGGCGGGACCGGCAGGCGGAATGAAAATGGCGAGCGGCCGCTTCCCGCGCTCGATTCCCTCATAGGGGCGCATCAATTCGAGCTGGCCCCGGAGCGTCGCCAGTTCAGTCGCCATGTAGTGGATGTCCATCCACGCGAACCGGGCGTAGGGGCTGCCGCCGCCGTAGCAGAACCAGTTTATCACGGCGGGCTTGAACTGGAGCTCGTGAAACACCCCGCGGTAGAGGTTCGCGGTGGTGTTGCCGTCGGGATTGCCCGTCTGGAACTCGTTGTAAACCGGGCGCTGTCCGCGCAGCCGGGCCTGCTGATAAATATAACTGCCCCGAAACTCCGTGATGGCGGGGTTGTAGCTGGTCTTCGAATACCCCATGTCGATCGCCTCGCCCGGCCTGTCGTCCAGCACGGTCCAGAGGGCGGCGTTGTAGTAATCGCCGCACACATCATGCCTCCGCTCCTTGCCCGAGAGCAGCCAAGGCTCGACGTAAACGCTGGTGCTGGCGGAGCCCCTGTTCTCCGAGCGGCAGGTGATACGCAGATACCAGTCGCGGGAGGAGCGCTCGAGGTCGAGGACGGCGGGGACGGTCGCGCCCGCGGCCACCGTGAACGTCTTCTTCCGCAGCACCTGCCCCTTCAACGGGTCATTCACCTCGACCTGTTCCACCGTGACGAGCAGGGAGGCCTTGCCTCCCTTGAAACCGGCTCTCAACTCGGCCTCGAACCGGTCATAATCCCGATAAGGACCAAACACGCCGGTGCAGGCGCCCACGGCGCTGCGAAACGGAGGGCGGATGGAGAGGACGGATTTGTAGGATTTCTCGCTTTGGAAAATCCGCTCCCGGGCAAATCGCGCCTGCGTGGCTTCGGGGTCGAGCGACATACCCCGGTAGTTGTAGTAGGTGACGCCGGTGCTGCCCGTGGGCAGCCGCAATTGCCGGACGCTTTGGGCAAAGGCCGGCGCATATTGACGGCTCAACAAGCGGGAGGACACGACAAGGCCCGACTCGTTGAAAATCCGGTCTACCGTCGCAATCGTATCGGAGATCACCCGCTCGCGGTAGAGGGTTTTCAGAAAATCGATCTCCTCGCCGCCGGACGACGGCAGGGCGAGCCCCAACTCGTCCCACGATCCGGCGGAAAATCCGAAATCGGACCGGAATGTGATGCCATCCCGGTTGGAATCCTCCGAGGGCGACTTGTCTCCATAAAGCCCGGCCAGCCACGCGCCAAAATCGCGCGACGCCTCCGGGGAGCCTCCGGGAAGGGCCTCCACTTCTTCCTTCGTGTGGCCAGTGTAGCTGAAGTTGGGGTTGATGTGGGGCTCGCTGCCAGAGGTCACACCGAGGCTGAAACGAAACCGTTCCTTGTAGCCTGGCAGTTGGCGACCTGTGTTGGCCAGACGCTCCTGCCGCTTCGCGTCCCATGCGCCGAGCGGGATGGCGTTTTGGATTACCTGTATCCAAGGAATGCCGTTTTCCTCCATCAAGGAGTTGCCCTTGCCGCCGCCGCCATGCGCCGCGAAGTCGAACAGGTCGTTCAAATACGGGACATAGCGGTGCGCCTCTGGCGTCAGATAGATGTGCGCCCCGATCATCGGCCGGTAGCTATCCTGACGACTGTAAACATTCACGCCCACCTGCCGCCCTTCCAAATGGCGAGTCATGATGGACGCGTCCTTCGGACGCATTTTGCGGAGTTCGAGATTGGCCAGTGCCGACGACGAAAACCACGCTGTTTGGGCTACATCGCGGAGCTTGTCCATGCCGGCGATTTCCGCGCCATCGGCCAGCACTCGCAGGCGCGAGAGCCGGGTGGTGTCGGCTGATGGTGATTTTTTAGGGTCCACCTGGACGCGAATTTTCACCGTGCAGCCCGCCCACTTCGAGAGGTCGGCATCGATGGAGTGAACTTCGCCGCCTGGAGCCACGTGCAGACTTTTTACAAAGTGCCACGTTCCATCGTCGCCTGCCGCATCATTCACGAGCACGGAAACGCCCACGCCGTCACCGCCCTTTGATGCCACGACGGCGTCACCTGTGAACGCGAGCGTCCGCGCGGCGGAGGGCAACGCCACCGGGAAATCGGCAAACACCACACCCTTCTGTTTCCGCCACGGCGGATGCACGCTAAAAAACGCCTCTCCTCCTGCCCCGTCCATCGCAGTGCTTTTCCATTCCCATAATGCGCCCGATTCCTTGTCGCGGGCCTTAAAGGATGACGCAACACGGTCGGAATCAGCAGCGCTCATACCATCCATCCACGAAAAATCAGCGGCGAGGGATACACTGGCCGCCTGCCCCAAGGTACAAACGCCTACCAGGACAATAAACCGGCGAAACTGACGGGAAAGGTAGATATTCATTTCGGGGAGCAGGAGACAGATTAGGATTCAAGTTGCCGCCCCCCAAACAACGAGACGATTTACTTTTTGTGCTAGCCCTAACACAACCGCATCCAGAAACTCTTTCCCTCTCATGAAACAACCCACCATGCAGATGATCGCCGACCAAGCCGGCGTGTCGTTGATGACCGTTTCCCGCGCACTCAAGAACAACCCCCGCCTTCCGCTCTCCACCCGCGAACGTATCCAGAAAATTGCGACTGAGCTCGGTTACCGTCCCAATCCGCTCGTCTCCGCGCTCATGGCCCAGATTCGCAACGCCCGCGCGCCCAAAGTCTGGCCGACCATTGCCTTCCTCACGGCGCACCCGGACGAAGTTTACACGCACGTCCATACCTACAACGCCCAGATCCACTCGGGCGCGGTTGAGCGCGCCGCCATGCTCGGATACAAACTCGAACGCTTCTCTCTCGCCGAACCCGGCATGACCGGCGCGCGAATGCGCGGCATGCTCCACGCTCGCGGCATCCCTGGCGTGATCCTCCCCCCCCTCCCCGATCCGATTCCCGCCATCGCGTTTGACTGGTCGCAATTCGCGTGCGCGACGGTGGGTTATTCCTACACGACGCCCGCCCTGCACCGCGCCGCCAACGACCAGTTCAACACCATCCGCATGGCCGTCCGCCGCCTGACGGAACTCGGTTACCAGCGCATCGGTCTCGCCATCCGCCACGAAGACGACCAGCGCGTGGAGAACAAATGGGCGGGCGGCTTTTTGTCGTTTCATCCCTATCTTCCGGCCCGCCGCCGCCTGCCTGTATTTTTATGGCACTACACCCAAAACCGGCCGCAAACCCGCACGCACACGCATGCAGGCGAGGAGGGTTGGGAAGACTGGGAAGGCAGCGGCGAGCAACCAACCGGGTTTGGCAACTGGTTCGCCCGCCACCGCCCTGACGCCATCATTTCGCTGCAACCCCTCATGATTCGCGCCTGGCTCACCTCACTCGCTACGCGTGTGCCCGACGACGTTGCCCTCGTGAGCCTAAACCTCCAGAGCAACCAGTCCGGTTTTAGCGGCATCGACCAAAACAACGCCCTGCTCGGCGCCGCCGCCGTTGAACTCGTGGTCGAGCAAATCCACCACAACGAACACGGCGTCCCCGCGCGCGCCAAAACCGTCATGATCATGGGCGACTGGGTGGATGGCAAAACCACCTGCACGCGGTAGGCCCGCCGGCTCCCTCCCGTTCAAAAATTATCGGTTCTTTGCTGTTTTCAGTGGGAGGACTGAAGCCCCGGAGTCCGCCGGAAGAAAACATGTCCGGTCTTTTTTAACCGCGTACCGAGCGAAGCGACAGTCTGACATGAACGCGAATAGGCGCGAATAAAGACAGGATTTCCCGCAACGGCGCCACGTTCGCAACGGCCCAATCTGAACCACTGCGGGCGTGGCGAGCGTGGCGGAAAATCCCACCTCCTGCCTGACAGCCGAACCATGGGTTCCTATTCGCGTTCATTGGCGACCATTCGCGGTTGGATTCGGAAATTGAGATCGGGGGGGGGGGGAGGGATTGAGAGTAAAATAACGGCCAATCCACTGAAAACAGCGAAGAATAAAATTATCGTATTCAACCTGCCGTCAGACGCCTTGTTGACTAAAAACGGCATTACTGCGCCAAAAAATGAGCGGGCATTTCATCAGCACACCTGTAATGTCGACCCCTTTTCTACCACGCTTACTAATAATTTATGGACTGGCTTAAGCATCTCTTCATCGACGAATCCGTCGCACGTACGATCATCCTCCTCGGAGTCGCGGGCGGCGCCGGCATCGCGATTGGCAAAATCAAGATCTGCAACATCGGGCTCGGCGCGGCCGGCGTCCTGTTCGCAGGCCTGGCCCTCGGGCACTTTAAACTCACCTTCGATCATCACGTGCTCGAATTCGTGCGCGAATTCGGACTGATCCTCTTCGTTTACACCCTGGGACTTCAAATCGGTCCCGGCTTTTTCACTTCGCTGCGATCTCGCGGCTTGATCCTCAATCTCTTCGCCGCGGCCAACGTGCTGCTCGGCGTCGCCGTGGCCGCGGCGTGGATCATCACCGGCCTCGTTGATGTGCCGGCGGGAGTCGGCCTGCTTTCGGGCGCCACGACCAATACGCCCAGCCTCGCCGCCGCCGGGCAGGCGCTGGGCGAAGTCGGCGCGCCGGGCGACGCAACCGCCATTCAAGGACTCGCCTACGCGATCGCGTATCCCTTCGGCATCATCGGCATCATTGTAACCATGATTCTGATACGCGTGTGGTTCCGCGTGGACGTCAAAAAAGAAGTCGCCGACGCCGAGGCCGCCCACCTCCCCGCCATGCCGCCGCCCACGACGCGCAACTTCGAAGTGCGCAACAACAACCTCTCCGGTCGCAAACTCGGCGAAGTGCCCGGCCTCGCCGGATCGGGCGTGGTCGTGTCGCGTTTCTCGCGCGGCGGCGTGGTCGAGGTCGCGCGCCATGACACACGGCTGCAAATGGGCGACATCCTGCACGCCGTCGGTCCGGCCGAAGGGCTGGAGTCGCTGCGCATCGTGATCGGCGACGAGGCCGGTGTGGACCTCAAAACCATCCCCGGCACCGTGACCAATCAGCGCGTCATCGTCACCAAGGCCGCCGTGTTCGGCAAACCCCTCGCCGGCCTCTCGACCTTTGCGCGCCACCACGTAGTTGTAACGCGGGTACAACGTCAGGGACTGGAGTTCACGCCCTCTCCCGGCTTCAAGCTGCAATTCGGCGACGTTCTCATGGTCGTCGGCGAGCCCGCTCACATCGAAGGCGTGGCGGCCGACCTCGGCAATTCCCGCAAGGCGCTCGACCTGCCGCAACCCATGCCGTTTTTCTTCGGCATCGCGCTTGGCGTTATTTTCGGATCGATCCCGGTCTTCATTCCCGGCCTCCCCGCCGCCGTCAAACTCGGCCTCGCCGGCGGCCCCCTCGTCGTGGCGATCCTGCTCTCGCGCATGACCACCACCGGCCCGCTCATCTGGCACATGCCGCACAACGCCAACCACATGTTGCGCGAGATCGGCATCACCCTGTTTCTCGCGGCGGTGGGCATCAAATCCGGCGAGAAATTTGTGTCCGTTCTCCTCGGCGCCGACGGTCTGCGCTGGATGCTTTACGGCGCCGTCATCACCATCGTTCCCTTGCTGACGGTCGCGGTGATCGCGCGCCTCTGGAAGAAGGTCAACTATGCCGAGCTCTGCGGCATGTTGGCCGGCAGCATGACCGACCCGCCCGCGCTCGCCTTCGCGCATCAATCCACCGCGAGCGACGCCCCCGGCGTGGCCTACGCCACCGTGTATCCGCTCACCATGCTGCTGCGCATCTTCACCGGCCAGCTCCTCGTGTTTCTCCTCTACCGCGCCGCCACCGGAGGCTGACCACGATCATTAAAGAAGAATAAATTAACCGCAGAGACACCGAGGCACAGAGACCAAACCACGGAAGAATTGCCCACGAAAAGATCCTTGTTTTGGTCTCTGTGCCTTCGTGTCTCTGTAGTTAATCCCTTACGACATCGGGCTTAAATCTGCGCCAGCCGGTAAGCCAGCGGCGTCATCCCAAACTCCCGTTTGAACGCCGGGATAAAGCACCCCGCCGAGGCGAACTGCGAACGTCGTGCGATTTCGGATACGGGAAGCCGCGTTCTCCGCAAATCCAGCGCCGCCTGCGCCAGCCGCTGCCGTCGGATGATCTGCGCCGGCGTGCCGCCCTTCCACTGCTCATTCAACTTTCGCACCGTATGCGAACGCGAATAGCCGATCTGCTTCGCGTAACCCGAGATCGTCTTGATGCGCCGGAAAAACGACGGCAGCAACATCCCCCGCAAATCCGGCAGCACCCCCTCCCCCCCCTCGCGCCTCACCAGCGGACGCACCCGCCCCGATTGCAGCAACTCCCACCAGCTCAGCAGCCACTCGTAACCCGACCGCGACGCCGCCACCGACGGCTCGCTCCGATGCTCATTCCACTCGCGCACCCATTTTTTCGCCAACCGCACCGGACGCGACGCCAGCGGCAACACGGCCGCCCAACCATGCGCCGCCCCCAACGCCAGCAACGCCTCGTTGCCCCAGTTGCAACGCACCTTCACCCACACTCTCCGCCACGGCTTTCCCGACGGCGTCGTCCATCGCCCCCTCGACGGACTCGGATACACCACCACCATGCCCGGTCGCACTGTCAACGAACACCCGCCCGACTCAAACACCGCCTCCCCCTCCAACGTCACCACCCAGTGAAGCCCCCGCGTGATCGTGTTAAGCGACACATCAAACGGCGTGTCGTAAACCATGTCGACCTCCCCCCCGTCGCACTGAAAATACGCGCCGCCCCACACCGCCACCGGAGTCACCTCCCAACCCACCGGCAACAAATCACGCATCGCCACTCCCGACCGCACGCCCCGCTCATCCATCCGCACCACCAATGCCTGTCCTCCCCCCCCCCCCCCCTCCCGCCGCTCCGCCAACCCGCGCCCCTGCTTCGCCTCCTCCCGCGCCTGCGTCGGCGTCAACCCCGTTGCCCGCTTGAACGCCTTGGAAAACGACGACGCCGATGAAAACCCACAACGCCACGCCACCTCCCCCGCCCCCGCCGATGCCAGCAACTCCCGCGCATGACGCACCCGCAACGCATGCAACACCTCCCCCGCCGGCCTTCGCCACGCGTGCTGCAAACGCCTGGCCAGCCACCCCGGCGTGCACCCCAAATGCGCCGCCAGCGCCTTGACCGAGTAACCATGCGCCGCGCACTCCGGCAGCAAATGATCGATCCTCCCCCGCAACAAATCCTTCACATGCACCTGCCGCTCCTCCAGCGCCTC
>NZ_ABEA03000072.1 GCF_000171235.2 Geminisphaera colitermitum TAV2
CCCCCCCCCCCCCCCCCCCCCGCATTCATCGTCGCCAGCCCAGCCGGCGAGAAACACCAGCGCCGGGCGGATGCGTTTGCCCGAGGTGTCGATGCAGTAGTCCGCCATGTCGCGAATCTCCGGCTCGAACGCGACGAGTTGTTCACGCAGGAAAGCGTCGAGCCGGGCCATGCGCGGTTTGAGCCGCGCAAAAACCGTGGCGAAAGCAGCGGCAGTGGTCGTGGTGGAGCGTTGGACGGCGGGCGCGGTCATGAGCAGGAAAGGGAGAACGTGCACAGCCACACGCGACTTGTCGAGCCACGGCCTCCCGAGGCCACTGCACGCGCCCCCCTCTTCCCGATCACGCGTCACTCTGGATTCGCCTTTCGCGGCCGTCTGGTTTTTCACTTTCAAGCAACATGACACCGTCGCCTCACCTCCCTCCCTCCTCCCCTGCCCTGCCGCCATTAGTGACTCCACCACCGCCGTTGCCTCCGCCCCTGCTGGAGAGCAATGACAAGCTCCTCGCCATCCTGTGTCATGTATCGGGTCTGCTCGGCGTGGGTTTGATTTTGCCGCTGATCGTGTACCTGGTGAAAAAAACCGAATTTCCCGTTGTGGCCGCACACGCGAAGGAGGTGCTCAATTTTCACATTTCCCTGGTGATCTATGCGCTCCTCTTGATACCGGTGGCCGTCCTGTCGTTCTTCCTCTCGTTCGTTTTATTTTTCCCCGTAATCTCCCTGCATGCAGTCCTCGTGATCGGCTCCCTGGTATGCGCCATCTTTGCGGCGGTAAAGGCGGGCGACGGACAACTGTTCCGCTACCCGCTGACGCTGCGGTTGGTGCAGTGAAGCAGGACTACAACCCAGCCAGCTTCACCCATCGCAATTATTGCAAATAAAGGTCCAGAACATCGTTTCTCCTCCTGACCATTGTCTGGATGCCGTTTGCAGATATCATTGCCCGCATGTCTCCCAATACCGCCCAACGGATGTCCCGTCGCAGTGCCCTCAAAACCTTGGGCGCCACTCTCCTCGCCGCCAGTTCGGTGGGCGGCCTGTCGCGGCTCGCCGCCGCCCCCGATGCCAAGGCGCCTTCCAGCCCCGCCGCCATCGATCCTCACAAGTGGGGGGCTCCGTCCACGGGTGATGCAACGACGCTCACCCAGCCCTTCGTCCTGCCGCCGCTGCCCTTTGCGCCCGATGCACTGGAACCCTCCATTGGTGCGCGCACGATGAGCATCCACCACGGAAAGCACCACCAGGCTTACATCACCAACGCCAACACCGCCCTTAAATCGCATCCGCAACTCCTCTCGCTCTCCGCGGCGCAACTGCTCCAGAACCTTGACTCCATCCCGGAGGAAATCCGCACAGCGGTGCGCAACAACGTCGGCGGCCACGCCAACCACTCGTTTTTCTGGCCCCTCCTCACCGCCTCGTCTCCATCCCCCGGCCATGCGCATGGCGCCTTGCGCACCGCCATCGTGGAGACCTTCGGCAGCCTCGATGCCTTCATCGCCGGGTTCAATCAGGCCGCCGCGTCGTGTTTTGGCAGCGGCTGGGCCTGGCTGGTCTGGCAGGATGGCCGGCTTGCCATCATCTCGACCGCCAACCAAGACTCGCCGCTCAGCCTCGGCGCCCGTCCCGTCATCGGCCTCGATGTGTGGGAACACGCCTACTACCTCGATTATCAGAACCGCCGCGCCGACTATACCAAAGCCTTCTGGGCCGTGCTCAATTGGAGCCAGGCCGAGGCCAACTACACCGCCGCTATCGGAGGGCAAGACACTGGAGGGCGGGTCTCCTGACCCGCCGACGGCGCAAAGCGCCGCCATTCCGGATGGCGCGGCTGCGCCGCGTCTGGCGGGTCGGGAGACCCGCCCTCCAAAATAGGCACTCCAAGAAAAAGCCGCCTTCGCGGTGAACGAAGGCGGCTTTGTGAAAACGAAGGCTGAAACCGGTGGCAGGCACACGAGCCTGCGAAAACAGGCTCGTTCCGTTGCGCGGACTGGGCTTAGCGCTTGGAGAACTGGAAGCGCTTGCGGGCGCCGGGCTGACCGGGCTTTTTGCGTTCCTTGGCGCGAGGATCGCGCTTGAGGTGTCCGGCGGCCTTGAGCGGGGCGCGGAGCTCAGGGTTCATCTTTTGCAGGGCGCGGGCGATGCCGTGCGCCACGGCGCCGGCCTGACCGGCGACACCGCCGCCGTCCACGTTGGCCGTGACGTCGAGTTTGTCCTTCAGCTCCACGGTGAGGAGGGGCTTGTAGGCCTGCTTGGAAAAATTCTCGTGCGAGAAGTAGCTGTCAAAGTCGCGACCGTTGGCGATGAGCTTGCCGGTGCCTTCAGTGATGCGGACGCGGGCGACGGCGGTCTTGCGACGGCCGGTGCCGATAAAAACGGTGGTTTCTGCGCTCATGGGTTCGATTAGCGGACGGAAATCTTGACGGGGTTTTGCGCCTCGTGGGTGTGGTTGGGACCGCCAAAGACACGCAGCTTGGTCAGCATGGTGCGGGCGAGTTTGTTCTTGGGAAGCATGCCCTTGACGGCGTGCTCGATAAGGAATTCAGGACGATGCTCGCGCATCTGCTGGAGGGTGCGGTAGCTCTCACCGCCAACGAAACCGGAAAAGAACATATACTTGTTCTTCTCTTCCTTGACGCCGGTGAGGGCGACTTTGTCGGCGTTGATGACGACGACGTAGTCGCCGGTGTCCACGTTGGGCGTGTAGGAAGCCTTATGACGGCCGCGAAGGAGGTTGGCGGCTTTCACCGCGAGACGACCGAGCACCTCGCCCTCGGCATCGATAAGATGCCACTTGGGCTGAACCGTCTCTTTTTTGGCGAGGAAGGTTTTCATGTGTAGAAAAGGGGCTATGGCTAGTTTTGGTCTGACGGGTGTCAATCCCGGTTTTCGTTTTTTTGTGACATGCCCCCAAATCTTACGATAAAGCCGCCTTCCCCGTGAGAGGAAGGCGGCTCGCAAATGCATCGGGATCAGGTCAGGCTCTTCGCCACGGCCTAGAAGCCAATGGTGAGGCTGGCGGAGCCGATGATGTCGGCGCTGTCGTTGATGGCGCGTTTGCTAACGTCGTTGTAGCTGACGCCGAGGGTCACGACCGCACGATCAGAGATCTTGTAGGGAATGGCGGCACCGATGCTCCAGTAGAAGTAGTCGCTCACGCCGGGGGCGGGAGTCTCGCTGAGATTCGAGTTGCCGGAGACCCAGCCGAGGGTGGCCGAGAAGTCGAGCGAAGTGCCGATCTGCGTGATCGGAACGCTGTAACCGACGCTGCCCTGGAGGGTCGTGGCATTGTACTCGAAGTTGTGGAACACGTAGAAGCTGGTGCTCACGTCGCCCACGCGCTCACCGACATGGAAGGTGCCGGCGATGCCGATGTAGGGCTCGATCGAGTTCGGGTTGCCCGGATTGTAATCCGTGAACACGTAGGCGGTGACGCCGGCGTCGAGGGTCCAGGAGTCGTTCAAGGAATACTTGTAGCCGCCGAAGAAGTCGAACTCGGTCCAGTCCTTGGCCGGGCCGCTCTCTTCGAACGGGAACGCGGACCACACGCCAACGTAGGCGTTGCCGTAGGTGGCCTTGAGCGAGGGATGGAAGGTCCAGTCGGCCTGCTCCTGACCGCGCCAGATGTATTCGTTGACGACCGTGGCGTCGAAGGTGAACTCGACGGCCTTGGCCGGTGCTTGTTGAACTTGCGCGAATGCGGAGGCTCCGGTTACGAGCGCCGCAATCATGATCACAGTTTTTTTCATGTTGTTGGTTTGTTTATGGTTTGTTGGTCATGCCGCCTTGCGGCGGCATGGGTTGGAAAAGATTATTTTAGCTCTGTAATTGCAAGGCAGGAAGTATCCGGCCTGATACCCGTTATGCGTGGCTGATTAGCGTCCAGTTTATCTCCGAATCCGCCCTTCCGCCGTCCGTTTTTTCATCATGAAAATCATCCGTTTTTCCTCCGCCTTGCTGGGTGCCGCCGGTGTCGTTTTGGGCGCACTGGGTGCCCACGCTCTGCGCGATACGCTCGCCGCCTCCGCCAATCCGAATGCGTGGCAAACCGCGGTTTTTTACCATTTGCTGCACGTCGTCATGGTCTGGGTCGTATCGGGTGAAAACAGAGACGCGGCGGGGGGGGGCAACCCGTGGCGAGGGCCGGCGCTGTGCTGGCTGGCTGGCGTGGTGCTGTTCTCCGGGTCGATCTACGTGTTCGCGCTGGGCGGTCCGCGCTGGCTGTGGCCGGTCACGCCGCTTGGCGGAGTGTGCTTCATTGCTGGCTGGTTGTGGGCGGCGGGCCTCACGATACGAAAACAGCAGTAATCCGCATCCATTCCAAAATGTCTCTTCCCGTTCATTCCGTGTCTGATCTTTCCGGTTTTCGCATCGAACTGCCGCCGCCGCTGCTCGCAGTTTTGCAGGCTTTGCGGCGCGTGCCGGGAGCGCGCCCGCGGCTGGTCGGAGGATGCGTGCGGGATGCGTTGCTCGGGCTCGTGGCCAAGGATTTCGACGTGGAGGTGTGCGGAGTGGATTTTGCCACGCTGCACCGCGCGTTGTCGCCTTTTGGCGCGACGGACGTGGTGGGGCGCAGTTTTGGCGTCATCAAGCTGCGGCTCGACGGCGAGGAATACGATTTCAGCCTGCCGCGCCGGGAGTCGAAAACAGGGGCGGGGCATCGGGGGTTTGCCGTGGAGCCGGAGCCGGGGTTGACCGACGCCGAGGCGGCGGCGCGACGCGATTTTACGATCAACGCCATCGCCTGGGATCCCTTCGCCGACGCGGGCGGGGGGGGGGGGAGGAGGGAAGGAGGCGGCGGGCTCATCGACCCGCACGGCGGCGTGCGCGACCTGCGGGCCGGCGTGCTCCGGCACACAAGCGCCGCGTTCGTGGAGGACCCGTTGCGGGTGCTGCGGGCGTTTCAATTCGCCGGGCGCTTCGACCTCACGCTGGCGCCGGAGACCGCCGCGCTCTGTCGTGCGATTTCCACTACATTCACCGAACTGCCAAAGGAACGCGTGTGGGGCGAATGGCAAAAGTGGGCCGAGAAATCCCCGAAACCCGCGCGTGGTCTCGCCGTGCTTGAGGAGTCGGGCTGGCTCGTGCATTTCCCTGAAATCGCCGCGCTGCGCGGTTGTCCGCAGGAACCCGACTGGCATCCGGAGGGCGACGTGTTTGCGCACACCGCGTTTTGTTGCGACGCTCTTGCCGCCCTGCCCGCCTGGCAGACCCTCCCCCCCCCCCGCCGCCGCCTGCTCATGCTGGCGATGCTGGCGCACGATTTTGGAAAACCCGCCACGACCGTCCGCGCCGTGCGCGCGGGTGCGGAACGCTGGACGAGCCCCGGACATGAATCCGCAGGCGTGCCGGTGGCCGAGGCGTTTCTGACGCGCATCGGCGCGCCGCTGGACCATGCGCCGTTCATCACGCCCATCGTGGCCAATCACCTCGTGCATCACCACGGCGGGAAGGGGGGGGGGGGGGGATACTCCGATTCACAAATCCGCCGTCTCGCCCGTCGTCTCGCCCCGGCCACGATTGAGGATTTGTGCCTCATCATGACGGGCGACAGCGAAGGACGCCCGCCGCGCAAGTCGCCCGAATCTCTTGTATTGATTAACCAACTACACACGCGGGCGGGCGAACTCGCCATCGTGGACGCGACGCCGCGCCCCATCCTGCTCGGCCGGCATCTCATCGCCGCGGGCGAGCGTCCGGGGCCGGATTTCAAGCCGGTGCTCGACGCGGCCTACGAAGCCCAGCTCGACGGCGCGTTTGGCGACGAGGCCGGCGCGCTCGCCTGGCTGGCCGCGCACCGCGCAACACGGGACCACACATCGTGAGCCGCGAAACCTGTTACCGTTGCTTCTGGCCCCAGTCGCTTTGCTGGTGTCCCACGATCCGGCCCATGCCGACGCGCACGCACTTCGTGTTCCTCATGCATCCGAAGGAATGGAAACGCGAAAAAGCCGGCACCGGACGCCTCACGCATCTGTGTCTGCCCGACAGCGTCATCCACATGGGCATCGCCTTCGACGAACACGAGGAGGTGCAGGCGCTCATTCACGATCCGGGCAACCACACCGTGCTGCTGTATCCGGGGGCGGAGGCGATCAACCTGTCGCTGCCGCAAACCGCGCTCACCCCCGGCACGCTCGCACGCGACGGGCGGCGGCTGGTGGTGCTCCTGCTCGACGCGACCTGGGCCTGCGCACGCAAAATGCTCCGTCTCAGCCCCAGCCTGCAACGTCTGCCACGCATCATGTTCACGCCGACCGCGCCGAGCCGTTTTGTGATAAAACAACAGCCGCAGGAGGGTTGTCTCTCCACGCTTGAGGCGACGCACGAACTGCTTCTCGTCCTCGAACGCGCGGGCCTCGATACCTACTCGGACCCTGGGCAACTTCTCTCGATTTTTCAGCGCATGCAGGATTACCAGATCGCGTGTGCCGAGGACCCGGAGCGCGGCGGTTACCGGCGACATGCGTATTCGGAGCCCGGCGAACGCAAGCGTCCCGAAGGTCGCAATGCGCGACGGCGAATGTGGATTCGCACGCCGTAAATGCGTCGTAAACGCGTGGCGCGGGCGTCCCGCCCGCTTCAGAACAGATTGGATTGCGGGCGGGACGCCCGCGCCACTCCGTTGTAGGGGCTTCGCTTGCGAAGCCCGCGACTACGTTTCGGCCTGCGACTGCTCTTCTGGTATTCGGTAAATCCGTCCGGCTGGCGCGGGCGTCGCAAGCGACGCCCCTACAGCGGGCGGGACGCCCGCGCCACTCCAAACACGGCAACGCTCAGGTCTCCTCGGTCCAGTCGCGGCGACCGCGGGCGGGGCGGTCGCCTTCGAGAGCGCGACGTCGCCAGCCGGGCTTGCTGGCGAGGGCGGAGGGTTTTGCGGTTTTTATTTTCTGGCGCGCGCGCGCCGCGACCTGCTCGGCCTTGAGCTTGCGATATGACTCCAGCCGCTCCGCCGCGAGCGCGCCCGACTCGACGGCGGCGCGAACGGCGCAGCCGGGTTCGTTGCGATGATGGCAACGGCCAAACTTGCACCGCACGGCCAGCGCGGCGATGTCGGCAAAGGCCTCCTCCACGCCGTCGTCCGCGTCCCAGAGTTGGAGTTCGCGCATTCCGGGGGTGTCGATGACGAGGGCGCCAGAGCGCGACACGACAAGTTCGCGGCGCGTGGTGGTGTGGCGGCCCTTGCTGTCTTTCTCGCGCACTTCGGCGGTAGGCAGGGCGGAGTCGTCGTCGTTGCCATCGTCGCAGGCGAGGGCGTTGATGAGGGAGGATTTGCCGACGCCCGATGAACCAACAAAAGCCAGCGTGCGTCCGGGCTTGGCGTAGCGTTGGAGGATGCGCAGGCCTTTGCGCGTCTCGATGCTGGTGACGAGCACGGTGACGCCGGGCACGAGTTGTTCGATCTCGCGGCGCACGGCGTCGGCGGCGCGCGGGTCGGAGAGGAGATCGCTTTTGTTGAGCACAACCACGGGCTCGGCGCCGCTCTCGCGGGCTGCGACGAGGAAGCGCTGGATGCGTGCGGGGTTGTGGTTGCGGTCGAGTCCGCTGACGAGAAACACGGTGTCGATGTTGGCCGCGATAAGCTGCTCGACCTCTTCGTCTCCGGCGGCGCGACGCGAGAAGGCGGAGCGGCGCGGGAGCAGCGCATGGATGTGCGCACGGCGTCCGTCGGGCTGGCGCAGGACGGCCACCCAGTCGCCGACCGCCGGGTAATCAACCGCCGTGTTCGCCTGATGATGAAAGCGTCCGGTGCATTCGCCCAAAAGTTCGGCGTCCGCCGTCTGCACGGCGTAATAGTGGCGGCGCAACTCCACGACCACGCGCGCGGGCTCAAGGCCGGCGGCGGCATGAGGCTCGAAAGCGGCGGCCCAGACGGCGTCCCAGCCGAAATCGTGGAGCGGAGTTTTTTTCACGGTTCGCAACGTTCGTAACGTAATTCAGGGTACGCGTGTAATTTTTAATTAACTACGCGTCCGGCTGTTCGTGTGACTGCGCGTGCGGCTGCCGCCGGAGCGCAACCACGCGGCGTTCGGGATTCGCCTGCTGGCGATAAAAGAGCGCGGTGCGCCCGACCGCGCCAACGCACACGCAGCGGCCTTCGTCGGCGATTTGTTCGCAAAGCGCGGCGCGCTCGTCGCGTTCGGCGGTGGCGGCAAAGCGCAGTTTTACCAGCTCCTGGTGGTCGAGGTGCTTTTGTAGTTCGGCGAAGAAGGCGGGCGAGAGTCCGCCTTTGCCGAGTTTGATCGCGGGTTCGAGCATCTGGCCGAGGCCGCGAAGCTGGGTGCGTTGCGCACCGGTGAGAGGGAATTCGTACATGGTTTTGAGCTTAGAGTTCAGGGCCTAGGGTTTGGGGTTCGGAGTTGGCGGTGGCGGCGGCGGAAAGGTGCGGACGGGCGCGGTGGTTTTCCAGTTAAACCACAGGCCGGCCATGCGGAGGCTAAAGGTCATGCCGATGCCGATCACGGCGGCGGTGGTGGCGGAGAGACCGGTCAGCGTGCCGACTCCAAGAAATGTGACCGCGCCGGCCAGCGCAACGAGCACGTAAAACTCGCCGGGCTTGAACACCATGGGTTCCTCGCGCGAAAGCACGTCGCGCAGGATGCCGCCGCCCGCGGCGTTGATCACGCCCACGAGCAAGGCCGCGGGCCAGGCAATGCCGGCGCCGAGGGCTTTTTGCGTGCCGAAGACGGCGTAGGTTCCCAGCCCGAGCGCGTCGGCCACGAGGATGATGTTGTTGAAGCGTTGCACACGCGGCGCGAGCAGGATGCCGATGAGACAGGCCAAGGCCACGGTCTCGATGTAACGGGCGTCGGTGACGAGAGCCGGGGGACCGGTGGAGATAAAAATGCCGTCGCGGATCAGGCCGCCACCGATGCCGCAGATCAACGAAAGCGCAAAAATGCCCACGATGTCGTAGTGCCGGCGAATCGCGGCAAGAGCCCCGGTGAGCGCAAAGGCGAAAGTCGCCAGCAGGTCGAACCAGATCGGCAGGTCAAAGTGGCCGTGCAACATGTGTAAGCAGAGGACTTGCGGAGCAGGTCGGGGCGGTCAAGCGCGCGTGCAAAACCCGCCCTTCAAACATCCCGAAAAATCCGGACACGAAAAAGGCCAGGATTTCTCCTGGCCTTTCCCTCAACCCTTGCGAAACCGACTTGCTTTGCGTGTCCTCGCGTCCCTCACGTTCGGACACAATCGGTATCGCGGGTTGAGAAGAGAGATAGTCAGCTTTCCTTGATGCACAAATCATCTCGCCACTTTTTTCTCAAAAATCTTTTGATTGTCCTTCGTCGGAAAACGTAACTCTATGTCCTGCCGTATTTCCAACCATCAAAACCCCTGCTTCTTTTCCCTATGATTTTTTGTCGTTTCCCTTTTTTTCTTCTCCTCGCCGGCCTTTTTTTCGTTTCCGGATGCAGCACATTTGACAGCCGCAGCCGGGAGAAGCAGGCGGTGTTTCAGTCGCTCGACGCCGCCACACAGGAGCGCCTGAAGGCAAAACAGGCCGCCATTGGCGACACCGAAGACATGGTTTACATCGCGCTCGGCGAACCGCATCACAAACAGGAACTCACGACCGAGGCGGGCAGCAGCGTGGTCTGGATCTACATCACGTCGTGGCAGGAGTTCCAAGGCATGGCGTTCGTCGGGTATCGACGCGACTGGGTGCCCGACGGGCATGGCGGCCAGCGGGTGATTTACACCCCCGATGAACGCCCGGTGTATGCGGAGCGGAGCGAAGAGCTCTGCCGCATCACGTTTACCGACGGCAAGGTCACGCTGATCGAACAGGCCCAGCCCGGAGTTGCCGGGAAATAGCCGCCAGAGCAGGAACTCCGCTCAGCCGGCAAATATCTTTGCCAGCAAGGTTGCCGCCTCGTCGCGCACATGCGGAGACAGCCAGAGGGTGGAGTCACGCCACAATTGATCCAGCGCGACGGAGGCTTGTTCATGGTTGAGGCGCTTTTTCGCGGCCAGCATCAGGATAATCCCCAGAGAGCCTCGCACGTTTACGTTCAGGCTTCGTGCCATTTCACGGGCCGCGGTATCGTCGGTGAGAAACACATCCGCATGGGTTGCCTTGGCGTGGGCCAGTGATTCCGCTTCGCCTGCGTGAAGCAACCCTGCCTGAACCCAGCCGCGCGCCACCGTCTGTGTTTCAGCAGACGGAGCCTCTTCATGCAACCAAGCCGGCAGGGCAGCCATTGGCGCGTTTTTGCTCCGCCATTCGGCAACCACGCAAGGGGTGCTTGCAATGGTTCCCGATGCGGCCAGCAAGTCCCAAAGGTCTGCTTCGCCAAAATGCAGCAAAGGGCCGGTGTCGGTCACGTGGCGGCTCACGACTCAATACCCGCCTCGCGGGCGGCGGCCCGAATGTCTTCAAGTTGATGGCGCTCCAACAACGCGAAGCGCGAATGCGCCAGATAATCGCGCAAGGCCTCGCGGGCCAGTTCTTGTTCATCACGAAAACCACCCTCCAAAACGGCCCGGTCAAGCGCCCTGACCATCGGTTCGGGTAATTCAACGGCGAGTGTTTTCATAAGGTTTCACAAGCTGTCCATATCCTCCCACGATGCAAGACTTGGCCAAAAGGAGTGGCAAAGTGGAGAAGCTCTTTTGGCACGCCGAGGAAATCCGTGTAACATCAGTCAAACCATCTCTCCCGTTTAGCCGGTGGAGAGTGGCAGGCGCATGCGGATCGTCGTGCCGGAGGGGCCGGTTTGGTGCAGGCTGATGTCGCCGTGGTGGCTGAGCAGGATGCGCTTCGCAATGGAAAGGCCCAACCCCGTGCCGTCGGGTCGCGTGGACAGGAACGATTCGAAAATCTTCTCGCTGATGTGCCCCGGTATGCCGCGGCCCGTGTCGCTCACGTCCACCACCGCGCAGGCCGCCCCCCCCTCCCCTCCCCCTTTCTCGCCCGTGCCCGGCGGCATCGTGGAAACGGCCACGGACAGCGTAATCATGCCGCCATCGGGCATCGCCTGCGTGGAGTTGAGCAGAAGGTTGAGCAATACCTGCTGGATCTGGCCCTTGTTCACGTCCACCCAAAGCGGACGCGGCGGCAGTTCCAGACGCAGGTGGATTTTACACTGGGCGAGTTTGAGGCGGATGAGGACGATCGTGTCCTCGATGATCTCGGCGAGGTTCCAGCGCGAATGCAGGCTCGTCGGCGCCTTGGCCAGAGTGAGCACGCGAGAAACAATGGCTTCGAGCTGGTCGAGCTTTTCGCCGATGACGCGCACGTCGGTCCGCCGCGGGTCGCCCTCGGGGAAATCCAGACCGAGGTAACCGAAGAGGAGTTTGATGACGGTGAGCGGATTGCGGATCTCATGCGCAATCTCCGCCGCCAGCAGGCCGAGCGTGGTGAGCTGTTCGTTTTTGCGCAGCGACTCCTCGCTCTGAAACACGCGCGAGTAGAGACGCGAATTTTGCAACGACACCGCCGCCAGACTGCCGAAGGCCCCGAGCAGACGCTTCTCGTCGTTGTTGAACCGGTGTATCTGGTCGGTGAATACGGCGAGCACGCCCACGATCTCCTGCTCGTAGAACATGGGCACGGCCAGCATCGAGCGCAGGGCGGTGTCGCGCGGCAGGTCCACCACATCGAGAAATTCCGGCGACTGGATGTTGGCGAATTCGACGTGCTTGCGCGTGTGCAACACCGCCGACACCAGGCACGAATCCGCCGGCAACTCCGCCGCGGTCGCGGGCGTCGCCTCGTCGCCCGTGGACGACGCCAGCACGATCACACCGCGCGCCGGATAGTGCAGGTAAAGCGCGCTGGCGCGGGCGCCGAGAATTTTGCGGGCGTCGCGCGTGATCGTGTCGTGCAATTCCTGCGGCTCCAGCTTGGTGACGAGCGCCTGCCCGGCGGCTACGAGGGCTTCGAGCTGACGGGCCTTGCCCCGCAAGTGAGCGAGTTGCCAGACGCGGATCAGGACATGCGTGGCCTCGTCCGCCAGCGCCACCAGCGTGTCGAGATGCGCGGGGGTGAAGGCGTTGAGAGTGTCGCTGTCGAGGTTGATGACGCCCAGCACCTGGCCGCTTTCCTGCACAAAGGGCGCGGTCATCTCGCTGCGCACTTCGGGACGCACCGGGATGTAACGCGGATCGGCACGCACATCAGGCACCAGTTGCGGACGTCCATGAAACGCCACCCAGCCCGTGATGCCCTGGCCGAGCCGGAGAACCACATCGTTGATGTCCGCCGGCATGCCGTGATGGACGTCGATTTCGAGTTTGCCAGTGTCGGGATTGAGCAGGGAGATCGTGCCCGCCGACGCCTCGAAAAAATCAACCAGAATGCCCAGGATGGCCGTCATGGTCTCGTGCGGATCGGTGGCGCGCGCCCCGAGCGAACTGATGCGCTGGAGCGCGGTCGTGACGTCGTGTGTATCCAAGTTCATGTTACGCCTTCATTCTCCCGTTCACCGCATCCTGGCCAGTGCGCCCAGTCCGATGGCGCAGAGCACGAAGTTGGGCAGAACCGCGGCCCACAGCGGCGGCAACACGTCGCGCGCGCCCAAGGCCGTGGCGACCTTCAAAATCACGAAATACAGCACGAACAACCCGATCGACTTCGTCACGCCCACCGCCGGGTTGACCCGCACGCCCGACATCGCGAACGGCACCGCGATCAACATGATGATCAGCGGACTCAACGCCTCCGCCTGCAAACCGTAGTAACGCATGGCATACAAGTTGACCTTGGGATGCGACTCCTCCCGGTAAACATCCAGCACGCGCCGCAACTGGAAAACCGAAAGATCATCCGGCTTGAGCGTAAAAACCGTCATCAACTCCGGATCGTCGTCCCAGCCCGCCCGTTGCAACCGCATGAACGGCATGTTCTTGGTGACACCGCCCTCGTGGCCCGGATCGAGCGTGATTTCCCGCCCGCGCCGAAATTCCCATGCCCCCCCCCCCCCTCCGCCGACCGGTCAAACCACGCCTCCGCCGCCAGCAAGCGCGTCGTCTCGCGCCCCTGCGGGTCCATCTCCACCACCGACACCCCGTAGCCGTGGCGCGTGAATTCGCTGTAACGATTCATAAACCACATCCGCCCCTCGCGCTGGTTGTGAAACGACACATTGAAACGCAACCCCACCCGTTCCGCCTTTTCCTGCGCCGCCTGACGCCGGAACCTCATGCTATCGTAAGCCACCCGGCTCTCCTCCACCGACCACGGCACCACCGTCGCGTTGAGCAACCAGACCAGACCGCAGAACAACACCCCCGACACCCAGATGCCGCGCGTGATCCGCGCAAACCCCAAACCCGCCGCGCGCATCGCCGTAATCTCGTTGGTGTAGTGCAGACGCCCCAGCGCATAGAGCAACGACACCAGCAGCACGATGGGGAACACCGTGGCAAAAAACCCCGGAATCTTGACCGTGAAATAGTAGAGCAAATCGCTCCCGCTCGCGCCCGCCTCGATCAGATTGTCCAGATCGCTGTAAGCCGTCTGCATCAGCAGCAGCCCCACGGTCGCCGCCAGGACGATGCCGAGGATCGAGAACCATTCGCGAAGCACGTGGCGGTCGATGAGAGTCACGCCGCCCAAAAAGTCCCACCGCCCGCCGCAAGGCAATACAAACGCTCAATCACCAGCCCCCCCTCCCCCGCACGGCCTTGCGTGGAAGCGGCCCCTCGCACACTCCCGCATGGACTTCCCTCGCAATCCCCGTTCATTTTAGCCCCTTACCTTACATCCTCCCGCCATCCTCCCGCCATCCTCCAGCCATCCTCCAGCCGCACTCCCGCTTCACCCATGCCGCACCACCCACTATCTCCCACCGCACCACCGCTACCCGGCGTCCAAGGCGACTGGTGGCAATGGCTGCGCCACGCCATCGATGAACACGCCATCATGGCCGTGACCGACACCGCCGGCACCATCCGCTACGCCAACAAACGCTTCTGCGAAATCTCCGGCTATTCCTGGGAAGAACTCATCGGCCAGAACCACCGCATCCTCAAATCCGGCGTCCATCCCGCTTCCTTTTACGCCCACCTCTGGCAAACCATCACCACCGGCCGCATCTGGCGCGGTGCCATCTGCAACCGCGCCAAGGACGGCCACCCCTACTGGGTCCAGTCCACGATCCTCCCCCTGCCCGGCCCAGACGGCAAACCCGCCGGCTACCTCGCCCTGCGCACCGACGTCTCCCGCCTCGTCAAAGCCGAGCAGGAACTCGCCACCCGCACCCAGGAACTGCGCCTCCTCTTTGATCACTCGCCCATGGGCCTGAGCTGGCGCTCCATCAACCCCGACGGCACACCCGGTGCCAACCACGTCAACCAACGCTTCTGCCAGATCATCGGCCTCAACGAAAAACAAGCCCTCGACATCGAGAACGTCCACCGCGCCACCCACCCCGACGACTGGGCCCGCCAGGAAGAACTCACCCGGGAAATCTACTCCGGCAAACGCGACCAGTTCACCCTCGAAAAACGCTACATCCACTCCGACGGCGCCATCGTGTGGACCATCCTCACCGTCGTCGTCCTGCGCGACACCGAAGGCCGCGTCACCCACCACTTCGCCATGCTGGAGGACATCACCGCGCGCCGCCGCACCGAGGACGAACTCAAGCGCACCGAAGCCCGCTGGCGCACCTACCTCGAAACCGCCAGCGAAATCCTCTACGCGCTCACCCCCGAAGGCCGCGTCAAATTCATCTCCCAGGCCATCACCGCCAAACTCGGCTACACCGTCGAAGAAGTCACCGGCCACCGCTTCGCCGAAATCATCCATCCCAAAGACCGCCCCCGCTGCCAGACCTTCATTGCGGAAACCATCCGCGACGGCACCAGCCACGCCCCCATCGAGTACCGCGTGCGCCACAAAGACGGCCGCTGGATCTGGCACGCCACCACCGGCTCCGCCTACAACGACCGCGACGGACGCCGCGCCTACTTTGGCGTCGCCCGCGACATCAGCCTCCGCCGTCAGGCGCAGGACGAACTGCGCGCCGCCCTCGCCCGCCTCGAAGAGATGGCGCGCATCATCAACCGCTCCCCCTCCGTCGTCGTCCTCTGGAAAGCCGAACCCGGCTGGCCCGTGGAATTCGTCTCCCAAAGCATCCACCAGTTTGGCTACGCCGCCGAAGACTTCGCGGCGCGCAAGCTCACCTTCCGCGACATCACCTACATCGAAGACCGCGAACGCGTGAACGCCGAAGTCGAAGCCCACGCCGTGCACGGCGACCGCGAATACACGCAGGAGTACCGCGTGCAATGCCGCGACGGCAGCCTCCGCTGGGTGGACGACCACACCATCGTGCGCGTCGATGCCCACGGCCGCGTCACGCACCACGAAGGCGTCATCACCGACATCACCGCGCGCAAGGCCGCCGAAGACCGCGAACGCGAGACCCGCGAACGCGAACTCACCCTCGCCCGCGACGTGCAACAACACCTCCTGCCGAACGTGTTTCCCGAGTTTGCCCACGTCGAAGTCAACGCCCTCTCGCAACCCTCGCGCCACCTCGGCGGCGACTACTACGACGTCATCCCTGTCGATCCCGCGCACTGCGGCGTCGTCATTGCGGACGTCTCTGGCAAAGGCGCGCCCGCGGCCCTCATGATGGCCGCCTGCCGCGCCCTCCTGCGCCAATGCGCGCAAGGCCAGTTGTCGCCCGCCGCCGTGCTCCACCAAGTCAACCGCGCCCTCCAGCCCGACATGCCCCCGCGCATGTTCATCACCCTCTTTTACGGCATCATCGACCTAGACACTCTCGAACTCCGCTACGCCCGCGCCGGGCACGAACCCGCGATCCTGATGCGTGCCGGGCACGAGCAACCCGAACTACTGGATGAAGGCGGCCTCGCGCTCGGCATGGCCCCGGCGGAACTCTTCGACGCCACCCTCGTTGAAGGCCGCGTGGTGCTCGGCCCCGGCGACCTCGTGGCGCTCTACACGGACGGCGTCAACGAAGCCTGCAACGTCTCCGGCGAAGAGTTTGGCCGCGAGCGGCTGGTGGAAGCCTTTGCACGCTGCTCCGGACTCCCGCTCGGCGAAATATTGAAGCGCGTGGACCGCCACCTGCGCCAATTCTGCACCCTTGCCCCCCGCGACGACGACCGCGCCCTGCTGCTCGTGCGGGCGAAAAACACCGGAGGGCGGGTCTCCTGACCCGCCAGACGCGGCCGCAGCCGCGCCCATCCGGAAAGGCGGCGTTTCGCGCCATCGGCGGGTCAGGAAACCCGCTCTCCGGCAAGGGAACAAAATTGCCGTTGACGCGGGCGCGGGCAAATGCCTGCTTAGACCTTTTCCACTTTTACCAGCCACACCCGCATCTCTCTCAACAATGCCCATCGAAATCAAAATCCGCAAAAACGAGCCGGTTGATCGCGCGCTCCGTCGCCTGAAAAAGAAGCTCGAACGCGAAAACGTCATCAAAGACGTGCGTGCAAAACGCTACTTCGAAAAACCCTGTGAACGCCGCCGCCGCAAGGACAAGGTCCAGGCCTTCACCCAGATGCTGCGCCGCCGCTATGCAGAATAATTGCCGCAGGTAAATGCCTGATCATCCAAAGCACTCCTTGAGAGTGCTTTTTTTGCGTTGCGCCATTTGAAATGCGCTGAGCATAGATTCGCTTTTATTTCGTGAAACCCACCCTCGCCCTCTCTACCTGCTGGAACTCGTTTCGTCATAGCGATGGTTACTCGATGGTGAAGGAGATGGTGGACTTGGGCTTCTCGCACATCGAGCTCAGCCACGGCATCCGGCTGCTGCTCGTGCCGGGCATCCTGCGGGCGGTGGAACAGGGCTTGGTCAAGGTCGCCTCAACGCATAATTTCTGCCCTCTGCCCACGAGCGTGTCGCAGGCCGCACCCAACCTCTTCGAGCCGTCCTCGCAGGATAAACGGGAACTCGACCAATGGCTGCGCTACACGATGCGTTCCATCGACTTTGCCTCGCAGGTGGGCGCGTCGGTCATGGTGGCCCACTTGGGCAGCGTGCGGTTTTGGTGGTTGCAACCATCGCGCCGGCTCAAGGCGTTTTTGCGCTCATCGCCCACCACGGATGTGGAGACGAGCAAGCGTTATCAGGCGCTGCTCAAGAAATCCTGCGAGAAGTTGCGCCTCAGGATGGGGCCCTACTGGAAACAGGTCATCAAGAGTCTCAACGAGGTGCGCGCCTACGCACTGGAAAAGGGCATCCGCATCGGATGCGAAAACCGGGAAAAATTCGAGGAATTGCCGGTGGACGACGATTTTGGCTCGTTGTTCGCCATACTGGAGCAGCCGTCCCCGTGCGGTTACTGGCACGATACGGGTCATGCGGATATCAAGCAGAGTCTTGGCTTGATCAACCACAAGAAGCACTTGGAAAAAAACGCCAGCCAGTTGCTGGGGTTCCATTTGCATGATGTGGATGTCAGCGGTCGAGATCATCAGCCGATCGGAACGGGGCGGATCGATTTCGAGATGATCAGCCAGTTCTGGCAGCCGCATCATCGCCTGACGCTCGAATTGAGTCCACGCGTGACACCGGATGACATCCGCACGTCGCGCGAACGAACGTTGATCTTGCTAAAACAACGTTTCGGCAAGTGAGGCTGAAAACCGCCGCTCCGGGCATCACATCACTTAAGATTTAGAGAGGTATCCGAGACCCGGACGAGTTCGTTCACCCAGCGGCGGTGCGGGCCGGAAAGCGTCACGGTTTCGAGATCGGCCAGCGGCACCCACAACAGTCCGTCGGGCAGGGGGGGGGGGGGGGGGGGCAATGCGTGGATATTCTCAGTGATCGCATAGCGGGTGATGCCACGCTTTTTTTTGGCGAGCAAGGGACCGGCGGCGGCGAGTTGTTCCGGGGTGAGGCCGAGGTGTTCGGCGGAGGGCAGTTCGTGCATGTTGGCCAAGCGGCGGGAACCAGCGGCGGCGCGGTGGAGCAACAGGCGTCCGTCACGCACGCACCAGGCGCGCACGACGTTGATGGCCGTGATGACT
Source organism: Geminisphaera colitermitum TAV2 (assembly GCF_000171235.2). Taxonomy (GTDB): domain Bacteria; phylum Verrucomicrobiota; class Verrucomicrobiia; order Opitutales; family Opitutaceae; genus Geminisphaera; species Geminisphaera colitermitum. Next base: position 17,962 of record NZ_ABEA03000072.1, read on the forward strand.
TTGGCGGCGAGCCGCGGGTAAGTCTCTGGATCGCCCTCGCGGCGGGCCGCGCAAAAACGAATCACCGGGCACACGGTGCAGAGGGGGTTTTGCCGGTGGCACATGGTGGCGCCCAGTTCCATCATGGCTTGGTTGTGGTCGCCGGGGTGGGCGGGGTTGACGATCGCGTTGGCGAGCGGGACAAAGTGTTTGGACGCCGTGGCGCTGTCTCGAAACGGGGTGCCGTCCGCCGTGAGCCGGGTGAGGATGCGCACGACGTTGCCGTCAACGACCGCCACGGGCTCCCCAAACGCGATGCTTGTGATCGCCGCCGAGGTGTAGGGTCCGATGCCGGGCAACGCCAGCCAGTCGTCGGGGCGGCGCGGAATCTCAGGCAGGGCGACGAGGGCGCGGGCGAGTTTGTGCAGGTTGCGCGCGCGGGTGTAGTAGCCGAGACCTTCCCAGTGCTTCAACACGCGTTCCTCGGGCGCGGCGGCCAGCGCGGCAAAATCGGGAAAGGCGTCCAGCCAGCGCGCGAAGTAGGGGAGCACGGTTTTGACCTGCGTTTGCTGAAGCATGAATTCGCTGACCACGGTTTTGTAGAGCGAGGGTGCTTCGCGCCAAGGCAGCGTGCGGCGGCTGGCGTGATACCAGGCGAGGAGCGCGTGTTGAAAACTGGCCCGGGTGCGGATCAGGGCGGCGGAAGCGGAGTCGGAGTCGTGCAAGGTGTGGCGTATGCGCCCGGGTGCGCGGCGGGATGCGTCAGAGGTTTTCGAGTTCGAAGACGAGTTCGTTGCGCGCCGCCGCGGGCAGCGGAGTGAAGCCGGCGGCCTTCCACATCTTTTCGGCGTCCTCGCTGAGCAGTTCGCGGAGCACGGAGCGGAGCCGGGCGGCGTTGTCCTTGCGAAACACAAACTGGACGCGCAAGCGGAAGGGATAGGTGCCGGCGTGGAGGTTTTCCGGGGTGGGCTGGTAGGCGGTTTCGCCGCGGCGCGGGGAAACAAGCAGGGTTTTGAGGCCGGAGCCTGCAGGCGGCGGCAGCGGAAGGATGGCGATGGCGCTTTCCTCGGCCTTGATCCGGGCGAGTGCGGCGGCGGGGGTCTCCGTGAGCGTCACCGAGGGCTTGAGCGTGCGCACACCGGCAAACGCAACGGATCTCACGAGTTCAAAGGAGAGGCTGTTGCGGGGATCGAGCGCAATGGGCTGGATGGTGCGCTGCGACCAGGAGCCGGCGCGGACGTTGAGATCGGCCCAGCGGCGGAAGTTGGAGGTGGCGCCTTCGTTGTAGATGCCGGAGAGCTGGTCGAAGGTGATTTCGGTGAGCGTCACAGCGTCGCGCACCACGATGATCGCGGCCTGATAGGCGGCGGGGCGCACGATGTAATCGGCATCGACGTCGGAGAGGCGCGGACCGACGATAATCACGGCGAGATCGGCTTCGTTGCGTTTGAGCGAGTGGAGGGCGGGTTCGCTGCCCTTGAGATTGACGCGGATGTCGAGATCGTTGCGTTTGGCGAAGCGGGCGAGTTCGCTCGTGATGCCGCCGCCCAACATGTCCGACCCCACGATCCGAATCTGGGCGGACAAAAAAGCGGGCAGGAAAAACAGGGAGACGATGGTTGCGACGAGGAGGGAACGGGGAGCGCGAGTGTTTTTGGGCATTTCCTTGGGAGCGAAACGCAAGAATCCGCTCTGGCAAATGCAAAGCGGTGATGACGCGGCGATGGAGGGGGCGGGATTTTTTGTTGGAAAAAGCGCTTGCCAGTTCCGCGAAGCGCCACCTATCTCTTGCGGCTCGTCAGTTTTTTACGCATCCGTAGCTCAATTGGATAGAGCATCTGACTACGGATCAGAAGGTTTGGGGTTCGACTCCCTACGGATGCGCCACTGATTTTTTTGCCCAAAAGCCCGTTTCCCAACCATGGAAACGGGCTTTTTGTTTTTCCCCGATGTGACTCTGCCTGCAACTCGCCCGCAGCTCACTCGCCATCGAAGTCTGTTCGAAGACGATTGCGGTAACTGCGTGGCGACATCTGCTCCAGACGCCGAAACCACGACGAGAATTTCGACAGGTCACGAAACCCCAGTTCATGCGCCACGTTCTTGATCCGCGCTCCCGGAGCCAGCAACCCCCGCCGCGCAAACTGCAACCGCCGCCGCTCGTGAAACCCGTGCAGCGTCTGGTGATAGTGATGCAAAAACAAGCGGTTCAGGTGCCCCACACTCAACCCAGCCACCCGCGCCGCCTCGTCCACATCGACCACCGCCGAGCCGATGGGCAGCGCCGCCAGCCACACCCGCGCCTCCTCCACGCGCGGGTCCACATCGCGCGGCGTCTCCAAGTCCGGCAGATGCCTCCGCCACACTCCGGTCGCCGCCGCCAGCCACGTGCGAAACCAGCCGTCCATCGCCAGCACATCGCCGAAATCGCGCCGACGCCCGCGAAAATGCCACTCGTATTCCTCCGCCGACGCGTTCGTCCGCCATTCCCGCGCCGCCACTCCATCGACCACCGCGTCGAGTTCCGCCGATCCCTCCAGCAGCAACCCCGGGCGCAAATCGAAAACCGGACGCTGGCTGTCCGGCCAGTAGGCCAGAAACGCGAATGACACCAGCCGCGCATCCGCCGAAAAATCCTGCCGACGAAACCCCGTGGGCAAAAACAACCAGTTCCCCGCCCGCGCCGTAAACGACGCCCGCGGCGATCGCACCTGCACCGATCCCGCCTCCAGTCGCCACGCCGTCAACTCCGCCGCCACGCATTCCATGTTGCGCCCCTCATCCGTCGGCGGTCCCCACCGCAAACGAAACAACTGCACATGGCATCCCTGCCATTCTTCAGGAGAAAGTAATAACGCTTCATCCATGATAGGATCGACAACTGAAATGTTGATAAAACGCAAGTTTTGACCAAAAAAAGACACTCAATCCCGTTGCGGAACACACCTTGTCTTAACGAGCCTCGATGCAGTGACCACCTGCCTCGATACCTCCACCACAACAACCGCCGACACCGCCACAGCCTGCGGTGCGGACACTTCGCCTCATTCTGCATTCTCCATTCCACATTCTCCATTAGGCGCAGCCGCCCCCGCGCCCCTTGCCCTCTCCACGCACTTTTCTCTCACGGTCAACGGACGCCGCATCGCCGTCCATCAGGCCCGCGTCTCCGCCATCCCCTTTAACCGCGTTTGGCCCGGCCACCAACGTCCGCTCGACCAGACGGAACTCGCCTCGTTCGCCACGTTTGACGCTGATTTCCTTACTCCCGCCGTCCTCATTATTACCCTTCTCGACGACCACCCCCGCGCCTCCACCTTTGCCACCGACGCCATTGCCCTTCGTCCCGTCGCGTGGAACCTCTCCCCGGCCGTTGACCGTACCCGCCGCACCCTCACGCTCAGGCTCGACCGTCCGCGCCATTTCACCGTCGAGATCGGCGGACAGCACCACGCCCTGCACCTCTTCGCCAATCCGCCCGCCGACTACGAACTGCCTGCCCCCGACTCACCCGACCTGCTACACTTCGGCCCCGGTATCCACCACGCCGGGCTCATCCTCCCCCGCTCCGGCCAGACCATTCATATCGCCGAAGGCGCCATTGTTTACGGGGCCATCCTTGTCCGACACGCCGACAACGTCCGCATCGTCGGTCGCGGGATTCTCGATACCAGCCCCTTCCTCCGCGGACAGGAGGCCGACGAGACGAAACCCGGCGGCGAACTCTTCGCCCGCGGACTCGCCCTCGGCATCCCGCGCGAAAACCTCAACTACACCGGCAACATCACCGCCATCGCCAGCGCCAACCTCACCATCGACGGCATCATCCTCCGCGACTCCCCCCTTTGGTCCACCAACATCCGCAACGGCTGCCGCCACGTCACCATCAACAACCTCAAGATCATCGGCCAATGGCGTTACAACGCCGACGGCATCAACATCTGCTCCTCCAGCCACATCCGCGTATCCAGATGTTTCATACGCTCTTTTGACGACGGCATCATTGCCCGCGGCACGCACATGCTCGGAGAAAACACGCCCCTGCACGACATGCGTGTCACCGACTGCGTCATCTGGTGCGACTGGGGCCGCGCCCTCGAAGTCTGGACCGGCCACAAATCCGCCAGCATCTCCCGCGTCGTTTACGAAAACATTCAGATCATCCGCACCACCCACATTGCCTTGGGCCTCCAAGTTTGGTGGGGGTCTCCCGACACCACCGTTTCCAACATCCGTTTTGAGGATATTTCCATCGAGGCCCATCCCGACGCGCTCCCTCCGCATATTCAGGAAGACGACAATCATCCCTATCCCTTTCCGCCCGACACATCCCGGGCATTCCACATCCCCGACCTCTTCTGCGCCAACCTCTGCAATCCCGGTGAGGAGTGGCAAAAGTATTTTGCCAGCACGCCCGGCACGACTGCCAAACGCAGCGTTTATTACGGCTGCATCACCCTCAAAAATATCCGCTACACTGGCCCCGACACGCCCTCACCCCGGATAATTGTCGGCTCTGGTGACGACATCCTGCAAATACACAACATCCATCTCGAAAACATTCGTATCAATGACCAGGCCTCGACGCCTCCCATCCCATTGAATCTCACCACCCACTCCAACGTTCAGCACCTCACCTTCCGCTCATAACGGAGCTTCTTAAAATCCATGCAAACCACGCCCCACCTGCCTTCCGCCCTGCTCGCTACTGAAATTCATGGCGAGGGCCAAACATGCCTTCCGCGCTACAACAATTCCCGATATAGAACCCCACCTCCCCACTCCGGTTTTACTTTGGTCGAACTCCTTACGGTGATCGCAATCATTGGGGTTCTCGCAGCAATCATCATCCCGACGGTCGGCCGTGTGAGGCAATCCGCACGAGCTGCCACCTGCAAAAGCAACCTTCGCCAACTTGGTGCCGCCTTCTTTCTTTTCGCGGCAGATAACAAGGATCGCCTGCCAGTCTCTCATAATTCCTCAATGGGTATCCGTGGCCTCTGGTGGTATCACATCGCCCCTTACGCAGGTCTTTCTCTGGGATCGGCTCCAGATTGGCCTGACCTTAAGCGTGTTTGTTCCATGGATGGCCCGCTTCATTGCCCCTTAACCGATCCTAAGGATACTGCAAATTATCCTGCGGATCCATTCTATAGCTATAAAATGACAAATTTAGCCATGGCCGCCGGTGGTCCGGGAGCCACACAAGGCACTCCCATCCGCATGTTCAACAATCCATCCAAGCTACTTCTTGTCGCAGATGGGCGCAGCTATCCCCAGTTCAACACATACGATTCCACAAATATAGGCATGGGATTGGTTTATCCTCACAAGAATTCGCTTAACGCGCTGTTTCTTGATGGACACGTCGAAACGGCTACCGAACAGCAGCTCAAGGATCGTTGGTCGGTGATATTCCGTCTTTAGCGCTCCATCTTCCCTCCCCGCTGTCCGCCTTTTTCACCCTCCTTGCCTTCCACAGCATACCAACCACCACCTTTTCCCATTATGAAGAAAAACATTCTATCAGGCATGGTCGCTTTTTTTTCGGTGATCACCCTCGGCGTCGTTCCCCTCCTCGCGGAGGCAGAAGTTCTTTTCGCCGACAATTTCAACCGTGCCGACAAGGTCTCCGTTGGCGCCACCTCGACAGGGGATTACCAATGGGCTGAGGCTGAGACAAATCCCTTTTCCTTGTGGTTAAGCGCCAATCAACTCGTTCTTAACGGTGGCGGCGGCGAGGGAAGCGGCCCCAAGAGTGGAAACATCTATGTCGATTATGACCTGGATGCCATTTCGTCCTACAAAATCGATTTCGTCATCACCAGCGGCGTCGGCCAATTTTCCGCCGCCGGATATACTGCCATCCAACCCAGAGGCACGGGCGTGTTCTATGCCAGTAGCTGGCTCCTCAGGGCAGACCCGGAAACAAAACAAGTTTCCATACTGTTTTACGATGGCTCCAAGGAAACTCTGGTCCGCAACAACGCCTTTGCCACGAATAGCCGCACAAAGATCAGTATCAATGTCGTGAACAACACCGCCACGCTGACAGTGGGCGGAACCGATATCAGCGACACACGCACGCTGTCCTCCAAAGCCAATGATGGCATGCCCGATTATTTCGGTTTCAGCAACTCGAACTACGCGCGCTCAAGCGTTGATGACCTCGTGGTGACCGCACTGCCCGAATCGTAAAACCAAGGGCGTTATCCACTCGGAGAAAACATAAACAAAACATCCACATCTCCCGCTCCCAACACATCTAAACTCCATATCATGAAAACAGCAAAAACAGTCAGCATATCAGGATTGCTAGCACTTCTTGTAGCGATCTTCTTTGGCGCCCTTCCCGTGTTTGGGCAAACAACAGTCGTCCTTTTCGAGGATGACTTTAATCGCGCCAACAGCAATGTCCTCGGCACAACTTCGGTCGGAGGTTACGACTGGATTGAAACCTCTCCTTCTACTGGCCTCAACCCATCAGCAACAGCTTCCATCATAGAAGACGGCAAGCTCGTCTTCTCTTCCATCGCGAACGACCCAGGTTATGCCAAAGTTGATTTCAACCTCGATAGTTACATGAACTACACGGTCTCTTTCGACCTGGAACTCATTGGCTCAACAAATTTCACAACGATTCAGCCGAATGGAAGCGGAACTCATACCACCTTGGGCTGGCGTTTATACCAGAATGCAAACGGCACTGTTGATTTATATTATTTCAATCCAAATCTGTCACCTCAGACAGCCCTGCTTGCATCGAATATTTTTTCGACGAATGAGGTCGTGAACATCAGCATCGTTGTGACAAAGACTGAAGGGGTTAACCCGACTAATACAGCCAGCCTGTATGTGAACAATGGCAGCGAGGCCGTGGCCACCAGCGTTTTCAGAAATGCTGATGGCGCTGCCGATTATTTTGCCATTTACGACGCCGGAGGAGCAGGAGCGAGGATAGATAATCTTGTGGTCACCACCACCATCATTCCCGAACCCTCAACGATCACTGCGCTTCTGGCGATTGGCGCGCTTGCCTTCGCATCCATCTCAACGCTGCGCAAACGCAAATCTTAACCCGCATTATTTCCGAGCATTGATTGCGACGCCATCTGCGATCAGGCGGATGGCGATTTAATTTGCGAGTTTCGCTTGCGAGGACACGTGCCCATTCGCAATCAGAAACAGTTCCCCGCACCTCTCTCTAATTTTCATCAACAACAACATCCCCTATGTTTCGATTCACTATTCAGACAGCTCTTTTGTCTCTTTTGTTTACGGCCTCGGCCTTGGCTTTCACCATTAATGGTGATTCCGGCCTGCCGTATTTTTTTATAGGAAATAAGATAACCCTGAGCAAGGGAACTGCCGGTGCGAAGGTTGCCATTTTGGATGGACGCGGCAACACGGTGGCCGATGGCACGTTTGAGGCGGACGGAGCCGCGTCCTTCTCCCTGCCAAATGCAGGCTACTACGAAGCGGCAAGCGGAGATGCCAAACGGAGTTTTCTGGTCTCTTATCCGCGCAAACCCATCCCAAGCGTGGTTGGCATTGATGCTCATTTGTCGGACGACAGCATGTATAAACCGGCCTCTCGGGAGCAACGTCTGGAAATGTTCCAAAAGCATCTCATCCTGGCCCGCCATTCCGGAGCCTGGTATTTGCGCGACAGATTCCGCTGGGGACAGTTTCAACCCAAAGAGGGAACATGGAATGACACGGTTTTCTCCACCTTTTACCTCCCTCAAATCGAGGCAGGATTCACCTTTCTCCCCGCCATTGAAGGATTGCCATCGTGGGCTGCCGCCATTCCCGGCAAAACCTTGGGCCCCCCAAAACAGGAAGCCTGGATTGAACTCTTCCGAACCTTGGCAGCCCGTTACGGGAAAAGAATGCCGCTCTTGCAGGTTTGGAATGAACCCAACCCCATCGGCATTGCCGGTTCGCAATTTCCGGGAGGCATTACTCCGGATAAATTTGAGGAGCATTTTTTGCGTGGCGCGCGCGCCGGAGTGGATGCCGCTAACGTTGAGGGCGTAAAGCTGGTGCTGGGAGGCGCCGCCGGCATGGATTTGCCCTGGCACGAACAACTGATTCGCTCCGGCCATCTCCGCCATGTCGATATTTTTGACGTGCATCCCTATGCGACCCAACCCTTCACCTTTGAACCCGCCATGCGCAAAATATTGGGCTGGCTGGACGAGGCCGGATTCAAGGGAACCGTCTTCGGCAGTGAATGGTCGGGCACAAAAGCCGTCCGCGGCCCAAACAGCCTGGCCCAAATGTTGGTGCTATGGTTTTCGCTGGATCCGCGGATGCGCGAAGGAGCCTTGTTTCAATTCGACCTTCGTGACTGGGGAGCCGGAGTCGGCACGCAAAGCAGTTACCAGATGGGCATTGCCAACAGTGACTTCTCGCCCAAGCCGGAATTCGCCGCCATGAACCTCGCCGCCCATCGACTCGCCGGAGCCACCCACGAACGCACCGTGACCGAGGAAGACAAGGTATCCGTCCAGTTAATACGCGACTCCGACGGGCAACTGTTTGCAACCGCCTTCGCCGACGGAGAACGCCGCTCTGTTTATTTGCAAACCAAGACAGCCCACGTGGACATTACCCTGGCGGAAGGCGGCCCCCCCCTCCGACGCGCAACCTTGGGAGGCGTGCTGCCTCTCGATGTCGGAGATTCCAAGTTCATTTATCTGGATGGCATCGAGGACCTGACCCTGTCTCCTGCGATTTTTGCGATCACCGAACAACCCACTCCCGAAACCTCAAGGCAAGTCTCGGGAACGGCGCTCCCATTTGTCACCTACGAACTATGGAACCCTGTCGACAAAGCCGTCACGATTCGCGGAACGCTAAAAAGCGGCACAGGTTTTCAATTCGTCGAGCCCGCCTTCGAGGTGAAACTTGCCCCCGGTGAACGCGTCGCACGCGTCTCGCCGATTCGTTATCGAGGCCCGATGCCCGAAGAATCCCATGGGTTCAGCGTTGAAATCGAAGTGCCCGAGATGGATTTCAAGACAACACTTCCCGCCGTGCTCAATCCGGCAATCAACAACAAAGCGGAAATCTCCATGCTCCGCGACGCGCAGGGAAATCCCTGTATCCGGGTGAGCTTCGAAAAACAACTGGCCTCGCAAATAACGCCCAGCGTCCGGGTTGGTGGGATTCCCGCGCCCCTGATCATGCGTCGAATTGATTCAAAAAACTTCGCCTTCCGGTCAGGCTCCTCATCCAAGCCTCTACCGACGACCGAACGCGCCCGCGTGACTCTTGTTCTTCGTTATCCAAGCGGCATCTCCTATGCGATCCAGACATCATTGCGATTCAAGGACACGCTTTTGCCTGATGCCAAACAGGACATCGTGGAGGCCGGTTGCGACCATCCGCTAAATCTTTATCTGGCCCAACCCGTGATCCTTAAAGGACGAAGCCTCTCGGCCGTGGAGCTTATCATCAACAACTGGAGAGGCGCTCCGCTACCTGTTGATATGGAAATACGCGAAGAATCGCCAACCGGCAAAGTCCTGGCAAACGCGACCACATCGATTTTGACCGGCTCGAACTGGAACATGTTTGTTCTTGATCGTGTTATTGAGACCATCGAGCCGGGGAAAACCTATTGGATCGTCGTGCTGACAAGCACCACAACGGATCGTGTCTTATGGGGATACCGTAAACAAACTGCCGTGAGCGAAAGTAGCGCCCAGTTCAGCCATGACCGTGTCGGTTGGAGCCCGCTGAGCCACAAAGGTGCCCCAGCGCTTCAGTTCTCCTATCGCCTGTATAATTAGTGAGGTCATCCGGTGGAACCCGCCGCCAAACCATATAGCACGCGCTCCATGAGCAGCCAGAGCGCATCCCTTCACCACAATGAGCCAGTCCTGTTCACACGTTCTGCATACGGAACTCCAGCCGAGGCGTTTTTTCTGCTTCCTCCCAGAAAACTCCTCCGGGTGCATTCATCCGATGCAACGCTGAAACTTGTCGTATCCGATTTCCGGATCGATGGTCGAAAAATCACTTACACCGGAACGGAAAAAATACCTTCGTTTAGTGAAAAAGAGCTGTTCCCCGCCGAAAAGACCGCCCGCTCCATCGGCCATCACACCGATGGTAAACGCCACCTGCTGTTTTCCGAAGGCCGGTATTTTTATGACCAGCAGATACGTTTCGACTACGAAACCGACGAACGCTGGACGCTGCCCGGTCCTTCCGCGCACTCCCGTTCCCTGCCCCACCTTTCCCGTCTCGCTACCAGAATCGCAGAAGGCCGACCCATTACCGTCGTCCTCCTCGGCGACAGCATTTCCGCCGGAGCCAATGCCGTGGAGAGCCCCCGTTACATCGAGCAATTCTGCGACCGCCTTCGCACGCTGACCACAGGCGAAGTCACGTTGCACAACCTCTCCAAAGGCGGCATGAGCACCCCTTGGGGCGTGGAGCAGGCAGCCCAAGCCGCCGCCCTGCGTCCCGACCTGTTCATCGTAGCATTCGGCATGAACGACGCTTCCGGCAAATATCCTCCAGAAAACTACGCCGCCAACGTCCGGCGCATGATCGCCATGGTGATTGATGCCAACCCCAACGTCGAATGTGCCGTTGTCAGCGGCATGAACGCCAACCCAGCCTGGCACCTCGCCCGCCCCGAGTTTCACCAAGCTTACCACGAACAACTGAAAAAACTCGCCGACGCACGCATCGTCTTTTGTGACGTATTCACCCCGTGGAACCACCTCGTAGCTCGCAAAGGCTTCGTCAGCGTGACCGGCAACGGCGTCAACCACCCCAACGACTACGGCCACCGCCTGTATGCCGACGTCCTGACCAGAGACCTGTTGCCTGACACAACGCAGGAGTGGCCTCCCCCAGCCCTCGCCTCAAATTCTCGCCATCCCCTCCCCCCCCCCCCGGCCTTTGTTCCCCGCCAAAGGAGAGGTCACTGGCCGCTTGAACTTCAACGAGGCAGACTTAACTTGCCTCGATAACAACAGCCTGACCGCATCAAGACGCTGAGGGATTTTTATGCAAACGATCCAGATTCAATTACCCGACCAACTTGCCCGGAACGTTGAAGAAGCGGTGCGCGAAGGGGCGTTTGCCAGCACGGAAGACGTCATCCTCGCTTCCCTGCGCAGCTTCATCATGCAAGGCCGCTTCCGGCTGCAGGAAGAACAACAGTTGCGCGATGTCGAATGGGCCCGAAAGCAGCATCATGCAAAACCATGATTGTCTCGATTGCGGACACCGGACCGCTCTTGCACCTGCATGAAGCAGGAGTGCTGCATCTGCTTCCCTTGTTCGCGAAAGTCCATGTTCCATCCGTTGTTTTTCAAGAACTGCAAAAACATGCACCCGATATTTTCAATCCGGATGCCATCCCTTGGCTGACAGTGTTCGCCCTGACAGAAAAACAGGAGCGGCGGGCAAGGTCATGGATCGAGGCGGGAGTGATTGACCGTGGCGAAGCGGGAGCTCTGGCTCTCGCCGAAGAGCAGCGCAAAACACAGGAAATCTGGTTTCTAACCGATGACGCCGCCGCCCGCTTGCTGGCGGAATCACTGGGCATAGAGGTTCATGGCTCGTTGGGGGTGGTGCTTTTCGCCGCATCGCAGGGATTGATTGGACGGGAGGAAGCAGAACGTGCGCTTCGAAAGTTGAAGGAATCGTCATTATGGCTCTCCACCAAAGTGTTCGCTTCGGCTTGGAGCGCATTGGACGAATTTTCCCCAAAGACAGGATAACGGCTTCGCGAATTCGTCGTGGAGCCTCGGCCCCCTCCCGCCCTCCCCCCCAAACTTTGCATTTGCCGCTCCCCCCTGCGCCGCCTCAATGGGCCGTTTCGATATTCCACTCGCTCCACGCACAGACAACGAATGCATCTCAAGGCGCTCAAGCTTCACGGATTCAAGTCCTTCGCCGACCAGTCCACCCTCCGGTTCGAACCCGGCGTCACCGCCATCGTGGGGCCCAACGGCTGCGGCAAGTCCAACGTCGCCGACGCCATCCGCTGGGTTCTCGGTGAACAAAGCGCCAAGGCCCTCCGCGGCGGCAAGATGCAAGACGTCATCTTTGAAGGCGCCGACACCCGCAAACCCGCCCAAATGTGCGAAGTCTCGCTCATCCTCACCGACTGCGAAAAACAACTCGGCAGCGAATTCCACGAAATCGAAATCATGCGCCGCGTTTACCGCGACGGCGGCGGCGAATACTTCTTCAACGGCCAACCCTGCCGCCTCAAAGACATCCAAAAACTCTTCATGGACACTGGTATCGGCCGCACCAGTTACTCCATCATGGCGCAAGGCCAGATCGACCAAATCCTCTCCTCCAAACCCGAGGAACGCCGCGCCGTCTTTGAAGAAGCCGCCGGCATCACCAAATACAAAGCCCAGCGCAAAGAAGCCCTCCAAAAACTTGCCCAGACCGACCAAAACCTCGTCCGCGTCGCTGACGTCGTCGGTGAAGTAGGCCGCCAGATCGGCTCCCTCAAACGCCAGGCCAGCAAAGCCCTCCGCTACAAAAAACTCTCCTGGCGCCTCCGCCACCTCGCCCTCGCCCACCACGGCTACCACCACGAACAAGTCAGCGCCACCCTCGCCACCCTCGAAGAACAAGTCATCAAACTCCGCGCCGCCGCCGAAACCCGCCGCACCCACCTCCAGCAGCAACAATCCGCCCTCGAAGAACAAAAAAACACCCGCACCCGCCTCAACCAGCGCGTGCAAGAAGCCCAGCAAGCCGTCTTCGACCTTCGCAGCCAGCGCGAGCAGGCCGAAAACGCCGCCAACCTCGCCCAGATCAAGCGCACCGGCCTCATGGAGCGCCTCGAATCCTCCCGCCAAAACCTCAACGAGCTCGACATGCAGCTCCGCGAACTCGCCTCCCAGGTCGATACCGGCGCGCAGGACAAACAACTCCAGCTCACCCTCCTCGGCAGCTCCGACGCCGTCTTTCAGGACCGCAACCGCGAACTCGGTGTAGTTGAAGCGGAACTACAAAAATTCGAGCAGGACCTCCAGCAATCCAAATTCCAACTCCTCCAATTCGAGAGCAACGTCGCCCGCCTCCGCACCGACGCCACCAGCTACGAAGTTGACCAAAAAACCTCCGCCCAGCGCCACGACGCCCTCTCCGCCGACACCGAGGCCGTGCGCCAGCAACAATCCCTCGCCGCCCAAGCCGTATCCGACGCCGCACTACGCGCCGAGGAAGCCACCGTCGCCCGCGCCCGCGCCCAGCAGGAATCGCAGGACGCCCAGACCGCCCTCACCGCCCTCACAACCGAATTTCGCGACGCCCAGAAAAAACTCCAGGAAATCGACCGCCAACTCGCCCAACGCACCGCCCGCCTCAAACTCCTCCAGCAACTCCAGGAAAAATGGGAAGGCTTCGGAGAAGGCGCCAAAGCCGTCCTCCAAGGCCGCCTCGCCCCCGTCGTTGGCGACACCCGCGTCACCCCCATCTCACACGGCCTAGAAATCCGTCCCGAACACGCCAAAGCCATCGAAGCCCTCCTCGGCACCGCCGTCGAAGCCATCCACGTTGCCGACCTCGCCACTGCCCAACGCATCCTCGCCCAACTCGAAACCGAACAAATCGGCGCCGCCGTCCTCCAAATCCCCACGCCCGTTTCGGGCGAACATCCAACGTCGAACATCCAACATCCAACATCCAACGAACAAACCACCCCCCTTGGCGCGGCAGCGCCTGGGACCGCCGGCATCCTGCCGGCCACAAGTGGCGCGGGCGTCCCGCCCGCCTCCGCCTCCATCCCCCTCCCCCCCCCCCAAGCTCCCACCAATCCGAACTTCGATGTTGGACGTTCGATGTTGGACGTTGGACGTTCGGGCCGCAGGGCCGGCCCCCCCCCCCCCCCCCCCCCCTCCTTTCTCCATCCTGCCACCACCGCCCTCATCGGCCACGACCCCGCCGCCGCCGCGCACCCCGCCGCCGCGCTCCTCGACTCCTGTTACCTGGCCGACGACCTCCACACCTTCCTCGACTACTGGCAAACCACGCCCGACTTCCCCTTCCTCGCCATCGCCACCCGCAAAGGCGAAATCGTGGACCGCCGCGGACTCGTCACCGGCGGCTACTCCAAAAAACCCGGCAACAGCATCGTCCAACGCGAAATCGACCTCCGCGAAACCGCCCGCCTCCTTGCCGAAGACCAAAAACAACACGACGACCAACGCGCCCACATTGACGCCATCAACGCCCGCCTCACCGACGCCGAAGCCACCATCGAACAAAAACGCCACGAAGTCCTCGAAGCCTCGCAAACCCACGCCACCGCCCAAGCCGAACAACGCACCGCCGAACGCGCCCTCGAAGAAATCCTCACCCGCCTCAACCGCATGGAAAACGAACTCCAAGCCGTTGAAGCCGCCCGCCACGAAACCCAAGCCCGCTTCGAACGCGCCCGCCAAGGCCTCATCGAAGGCGAACAAGCCGTCGAAGCCGGACGCGTGCGTATCCACGAAATGGAGACGCGCATCACCGAACTCCGCACCGACCGCGACGTAAAACGCGAAACCCTCGGCCAGGCCCGCCTCGAACTCGCCGAACGACGCCAGAAAGTCGAAGTCCTTGACCGCGGCCTCTCCGACATGGAACGCCGCCGCGCCCAACTCACTGAAATCGTCATCCAACGCCAGCAAGAGATCGAAACCTGGACCGACCAAATCACCCAACTCGAAACCGAAACCGACGCCCAGCGCGCCCGCGTAGCCCAACTCGCCGAAACCCTCCTCGTCTCCCAACAACAAGTAGAACAAATCCGCAACGAACTCACCGACATCGAACGCGCCATCAACGCCGTTGAAAACTCGCAAGAAGGCATCCGCACCGACGCCGAAAAATCCATTGGCGAACTCAACCGCTGCGAAATCGAACTCTCGCAAAACAAATCCCGCGCCCAATTCATCGAAGAAGACGTGCAACGCGAATACCAGATCCGCGTCGGCACCTACGACTGGCGCGCCATGATTTACCGCCACGACGACGACCCACCCGACCTCAAAACCCTCGACCTCGACGACGAAGAAGACGACGACCAACCCGAAACCACCGACACAAACAATGGCTTGAACAGTGGCGCAGGCGTCCCGCCTGCTTCCGAGATCGCAAGTGCCGCGGACGTCCCGCCCGCCTCCGACGAATCCT
>NZ_ABEA03000071.1 GCF_000171235.2 Geminisphaera colitermitum TAV2
ACCCGCGCCGCGCCCGCCCTGCCGGAGCCCGTGACGCTGTCCAACGGCGCGCGCCTGCTCCTGCTGCCCAACCGCCGTCTGCCCAATCTCCACCTGCGCCTCATCTGCGAAGGCGGCCCTCTGCACGAACCCGCCGACCGCCGCGGCCTCACCAACCTGCTCGCCACCCTCCTCACGCGTGACACCGCAAAACGCGACGCGGCCGCCGTGGCCCGCGCCATCGAGGAAGTCGGCGGCGCGCTGTATCCATTTTCTGGAAACAACTGCTTCGGCCTCGCCGTCGAAGTCCTTCCGTCCGACACGACCCGCGCGCTCGGCCTGCTGGCGGATGCGATCTATCAACCCACGTTCGCGCGCGGCACCTTTGAGATCGAACGCGACGCCAAGCTCGCCGACTTGCAACAAGATGCCGACGACGTGGTGACGGTTGGCCGCAAGCTCCTGCGCCGCCATTTTTTTGGCGACTATCCGCTCGCCATCGACGCCAACGGCGACGCCGCCCATTTGCGCGCCGCCTCCCCCGCCGATGTACGCAAGCTCTGGCAGCGCCTGCGCACCGGCAAGAACACCGTGCTCGTGGCCGCCGGCGATTTTGATCCGGCCCGGCTCGGCCCCCGGCTCGAAACCCTGCTCGGCAAACTGCCGCGCGGCTCCGCGCCGGTGCGTCCCTCGCGCTTTGTCTCACCCGCGCAACCGGGTGAGTTTATCGAGAAACAGCCGCGCGAGCAGGCGGTGGTTTTTGATGCGTTCGCCGGACCCGCCCTCACAGACGACGATTATGCGGCGAGCGACGTGGCCGACGAATTGTTCAGCGGCATGTCGTCGCGCCTGTTTGAGCGCGTGCGCGAGGAGAAAGGCCTGGCGTATTTCGTACGCGCGAGCCGCGTGGTGGGCGTGGAGGCGGGGCTGTTTGGATTCTACGCCGGCACGGCGCCGGGCAAGGAGGCGGACGTGCTGGCCGAGTTCGATGCCGAGGTGGCGCGCGTGCAGGCGGGCGACATTGGCGACGAGGAGCTTGAGCGTTGCCGTACGCGACTGAAGGCGGGACGGCGAATGTCGCTGCAAACCAACGCATCGCAGGCGATGCAACATGGCATCAATCTATTGTTTGGCCTGCCGCCGGAGCGTTTTGAGGACTACGACCGCAAGATCGACACCGTATCGAAGGATACACTACGCGACTTCGCCCGCCGCCGCTTCGACCGCGCCCGCCGCGTGCGGCTGGTGGTGCGGCCATAGATAAGGCTGGCCGCCGCTCACACCCCCATCGCCATCTTGTCCGGATGCGAGCCGATGCGACCGGCTTCGCCCGCGTCGAGCGACGCGATGGCGGCCATGTCTTCAGCGTCGAGAGTGAAGTCGAACACGTTGGCGTTTTCCGCAATGCGCGACGGCGTCACCGACTTGGGGATCACCACGAGGCCTTGCTGGATGTGCCAGCGGATGATGACCTGCGCCGCGCTCCTGCCGTGTTTTTGTGCGATGCCCGCGAGCACAGGATCGGCGAGCAGCGTGCCCTGGCCCAGCGGACTCCACGCTTCGGTGACAATGCGATGTTTCGCATGAAACGCACGCAACTCGTGTTGCTGAAGACGCGGATGCAGTTCCACCTGGTTAACCACGGGGACGATGCCAGTCTCATCGAACAGACGCTGGAGATAGACGGGAGTGAAATTGGAAACACCGATGGAGCGCGCCAGACCATCAGCCTTGATCTTGGCAAGCGCTTTCCAAGTGTCCACATAACGGTCGATTTTAGGTACCGGCCAGTGGATGAGATAGAGATCGACGTATTCGAGTTGCAGGCGGCCAAGGCTCTCGCGCACCGCGCGGAGAGTGGAGTCATACCCTTGGGCGCTGTTCCATACTTTGGTTGTGATGTAGAGTTCCTTGCGAGGCAGGCCCGAGGCACGAATGGCGCGGCCAACGCCCTCCTCGTTGCCATAGATGGGGGCGGTGTCGATTGCGCGGTAACCTGCGTTGAAGGCGGCCTGAATGGGGACTCCGGCACCATCGTCTGGCATTTGCCAGACGCCGAGTCCGAGTTGGGGGATGCTGGTGCCGTCGCTGAGGGGGAGGGTCGGAATCATGCGCATGGTGTAACACCAAGCGCGCGGCTGAAGTTTTCTCCACACTTTTCTTCCCTTTTCACTGTTTCGACTTGTGCGTTTCGGTCCAGCCCGTAGTGATCGACCTTTCACACGCCACCATGCGTGCTCCCGGCAACGGCCAGTAGCCTCCGTTGTCGTCGCGGTGTTCATGGGCGTTTTCCGAATTTCGTCATTCCGCGCGAAAAAGTTCTTGCCGTGCCAATACGGCGGAGTAGTTTCCGCGCCTTTTTCCACTTTTCACAGCCACCAACTCGCTATGCCAACCATCAACCAACTCGTGCGCAAAGGCCGCCGCCAAATTCGCGTGAAATCCAAGTCTCCCGCCTTGGACGGCAATCCTTTCCGCCGCGGCGTGTGCGTGCAGGTCATGACCCGCACCCCCAAGAAGCCTAACTCCGCCATCCGCAAGGTTGCCAAAGTTCGTCTCACCAACGGCAGCGAAGTCATCTCCTACATCCCGGACGAAGGCCACAACCTTCAAGAACACTCCATCGTGCTGGTCCGCGGTGGCCGTGTGAAGGACTTGCCCGGTGTGCGTTATCACATCGTCCGCGGCACCCTCGACGCCACTGGTGTTGAGAAACGTCGCCGCTCCCGCTCCAAATACGGCGTCAAACGCCCGAAGAAGGATAAGAAGTAAGCCTCCCCCCCCCCCCCCCCCCTCCGTCCATTTAACCTGAACCGATCTTTAACACGCCATGTCACGCCGCCACAGAGCAACCAAGCGCCACACCGAGCCCGATATTCGCTATAACAGCACGCTCGTTGCCCACCTCGTCACCGTCGTTATGCAAGACGGCAAAAAGAACCTCGCCGAGCGCATCGTTTACGGCGCGTTTGAAAAAGTTTCCGCCAAGCTCGAAAAGGGTGATCCCGTGGATCTGCTCATCGGCGCGATGGAAAACGCCCGTCCCCGCCTTGAAGTGAAGAGCCGCCGTGTCGGTGGTGCCACCTATCAAGTCCCGGTCGAAATTTCCTATGAGCGTCAGGAGAGCCTTGCTCTTCGCTGGATCGTCGCTGCTGCCTCCGCCCGCAAAGGCATCCCCATGAAAGAGGCTCTCGCTGCTGAAATCGTCGATGCCTACAACAACACAGGCGGCGTCGTGAAAAAGAAGGAAGACACGCACAAGATGGCCCAGGCCAATCGCGCCTTCGCCCACCTCCGCTGGTAACCTCAGGAACGCCCGACTCACATGTCTTTTCACGCAGCCACACAACCCGAAATCACGATTGTCACGGAGAAATCCAAGATTTCTGCCGCCAACTCCAAGGATCGTCCATTCCCGCTCGAATGGACCCGCAACATTGGTATCGCCGCGCACATCGACGCCGGCAAGACGACCACCTCCGAGCGCATCCTTTTCTACACCGGCTCCGTCCACAAGATGGGCGAAGTGCACGAAGGCACAGCAGTCACCGACTGGATGGAACAAGAGCGCGAACGTGGCATCACCATCACCGCCTCCGCCATTTCCTGCGCCTGGTTCGCCTCCTACGGTCCGTGGAAAGGCATCAAGCAGCGCATCAACATCATCGACACTCCCGGCCACGTTGACTTCACCGCCGAGGTCGAACGCTCCATGCGTGTTCTCGATGGTGCCGTTGCCGTGTTCTGCGCCGTTGCCGGCGTGCAGCCCCAATCCGAAACCGTCTGGCGTCAGGCCAACAAATACGGCGTTCCCCGCGTTGCCTTCATCAACAAGATGGACCGCACCGGAGCCGACTTCTTCCGCGCCGTTTCCGAAATGCGCGAGAAGCTCAAGGCCAACGCTCACCCCCTCTACATCCCGATCGGCAAGGAAGAAAACTTCTCCGGCGTGATCGACCTCGTTCAGAGCTACGCTTACATCTTCACCGACTCGCAGGATCTTGACCTTGAACCCATCAAGCACCCGATCCCCGCCGACATGGTGGATGACGTTAAGATGTACCGCGACCAGTTGATCGAAGCCGTTTCCGATTTCGACGACGCCCTCGCTGAAAAATACCTCGAAGGTGGCGAAATCTCTGCCGAAGAGCTCATCCCCGCCGTCCGCAAAGCCACCATCTCGCTCAAGTTTACCGGTGTTGTCCCTGGTTCCGCCTTCAAGAAAAAAGGCATCCAGCGCCTCCTCGATTGCGTTGTTAACTACCTGCCCAGCCCGCTCGACCTTCCCCCCATGGGTGGCGTCGATAGCGACGGCAAGGAAGTGTTCGTCGCCGCCGACGACAACGCCAAGCTCGCTGGTCTCGCCTTCAAGCTCTGGACCGACCCCTTTGTCGGCAAGCTCGTGTTCTTCCGCGTTTACACCGGCAAGCTCCTCAAAGGCACCGCCGTTTACAATCCCCGCACCCGCCGCAGCGAACGTTGCTCACGCCTCGTTCTCATGCGCGCCATGGACCGCGAGGAAATTGATGTCGCCTACTCTGGTGACATCTGCGCCGTCGTCGGCGTCAAAGACGTCATCACTGGTGACACCTTCTGCGACGAAGACCTCGACATCCGCCTTGAGCCGCCGTCCTTCCCCGAGCCCGTTATCTCCATGTCGGTCGAACCCAATTCGAAAGCCGACCAGGAAAAACTCTCGACCGGACTCCAACGCCTCGTTGCCGAAGATCCCACCCTCAAGGTCAAGACCGACCAAGACACCGGACAAACCATTCTCTCCGGCATGGGCGAGCTTCACCTCGAAATCATTCTCGACCGCCTCAAGCGCGAATTCAAAGTCGAAGCCACCTCCGGCAAACCTCAGATCGCCTACCGTGAGACCGTCCTCGGCAACGCCGATGGCGAAGGCAAGTTCATCCGTCAGACCGGTGGCAAAGGCCAATACGGTCACGCCGTGGTCAAGATCGAACCCAACGAAAAAGGCAAGGGCGTCGAAGTCATCAACGAGATCGTTGGCGGCGTCATTCCCAAGGAATTCATCAAGCCCACCACCGAAGGCATCCTCGAAGGCACCAACAATGGCGTCGTTGCCGGCTACCCGGTCGTGGACGTCAAGGTGCGCATCGTTGACGGCTCCTTCCACCCGGTGGACTCGTCCGAAATCGCCTTCAAGATGGCCGGCATCTTCGCCTTCAAGGAAGCGATGAAGAACGCCAAGCCCATCCTGCTCGAACCCATCATGGGCGTCGAACTCACCACTCCCGAAGAGTATCAGGGCGACCTCATGGGCGACATCAACCGTCGCCGTGGTTCCATCCAAGGCATTGAGAACAAAAACGGTGCCGCCATCGTCACCGCTCACGTTCCCCTTGAGCTCCTCTTCGGCTACGTCACTGACATCCGCTCCCTCTCCAAGGGACGCGCCAGCGCCTCCATCACACCGTCCCACTTCGAACAAGTGCCGGCGAACCTCCTTGCCAAGATCGTCGAGTCCTCCAGCCGGGCTCCCGCTCGCAGCTAACCCACCCGTTCTTTCAACCGTTCTTTTCCAAGCCCATGAAAGGCCAACGCATTCGCATCAAACTCCAAGGTTTCGACTATCGCGTGATCGACCAGTCCGCCTCGGAGATCGTCGAAACGGCAAAGCGCTCCGGAGCCCGTGTTTCGGGTCCCGTTCCCTTGCCCGTCCGCATTGACAAACTCTCTGTCAACCGCTCCCCGCACGTGGATAAAAAATCCATGGAGCAGTTTGAGACGCGCACTCACAAGCGCCTCATCGACATCATTGAACCCACCGCGCAGACGGTCGATGAGCTCAAAAAGCTCAACCTCCCCTCCGGTGTGGACATCACCATCAACGTCTGAGTCGCCTCACCGCACTTCTGACTTTTATCGAAACAACACACGTTTTTTTCCACAGTTTAGCGGCCCTCCGGCGGGCCTCATCCGCCGGAACCTCTAATGTAGGCAACTTAAACGGATCCAACCATCCACCTACCGCTTAGCCCATGATCTCAACGCTCCTAGGCAAAAAGATCGGAATGACGCAGGTCTATGACGCCCAAAACGTCCTGGTCCCCGTCACCGTGGTCGAAGCCGGGCCCTGCCCGGTCGTCCAAGTCAAAACCACCGAAACCGACGGCTACAACGCCGTCCAACTCGGTTTCTCGGTCAAAAAGGCCAAGAATACGCCCAAGGCCGAACAGGCCCACGCCGCCAAGGCCGGGCTCGAAAACACTCCTCGCGTTCTCGGCGAGGTCCGCCTCAACGAAGCCCCCACGCTCAAAGCCGGTGACGTCGTCACCGTTGCCGCCTTCAAAGAAGGCCAGATCGTCGATGTTATCGGCATCACCAAAGGCAAAGGCTTCCAAGGCGTCGTCCGCCGCTTCCGTGTCGCTGGCGGTCCCGCTTCGCACGGCTCCATGTTCCACCGCCGCATCGGCTCCATCGGCATGCGCCAGACACCCGGCCGCTCTTGGAAAAACCAGAAGATGCCCGGCCACATGGGCAGCCAGCAACGCACCGTCCAGAACCTCACCATCGTGAAAATTCTGGCCGACAAAAACCTCCTCCTTGTCAAAGGGGCCATCCCCGGCGCCAACGGTGACGACGTAATCGTCCGCACCGCCATCAAGGGTCAACCCAAACAAGCCTAAAGGAGAACCTATGAAGCTCAAAGTATTTAGCTCCGACGGCACGACTTCCCGCGAACAAGAATTCGCCGGTCTGCCCACCTTCGAAGGCGACAACGCCGAAAAGGGCATGCAAGCCCTCAAGGAAACCATCGTCGCCATTCGCGCCAACCAACGTCAAGGCACCCGCTCCACCAAAACCCGCGGCGAAGTCCGTGGCGGTGGCAAAAAGCCCTGGCGTCAAAAAGGTACCGGACGCGCCCGCGCCGGCTCCACCCGCTCCCCCCTCTGGGTCGGCGGTGGCGTCGTCTTCGGCCCCCGTCCCCGTGACTTCTCCAAAAAAGTCAACGCCAAGGTCAAAGCCCTCGCCTTCAGCCGCGCTCTCTTCGAACGCGCCTCCGCTGGCGAAATCCTCGCCATCGACGCCTGGCAAGTTGCTCAAGCCAAAACCAAAGCCATCAACGAAATCATCGGACGCATCGCCCCCAAAGGCCGCACCCTGATCGTTGACGCCACCTTCTCCGCCGAGGCCGCCCGTGCCGCCCGCAACATTGAGCGCGTCTCCCTTCAAGAAGCCGCCAACCTCAACGTCGTCGATCTCGCCCAATACAAGCAGATCATCGTGAGCACCCAAGCCCTCGAAAAGATCATCGCCCGCGTCAACGGAGGTAACAACTAATGAAAGCCGACCAAGTCCTCAAGATGGTCCGCCTCACCGAGAAGTCCAACCTGCTCTCGGCCGAGCTCGGCCAATACACCTTCCAAGTTGATCGCGCCGCTGGCAAACACGCCATCGCCGCTGCGGTGGAACAAGCCTTCAAGGTCTCCGTCACCCGCGTCAACGTCATCAACACCGCTGGAAAAGCCAAACGCAGCCGCGTTGGCCGTCCCGGTCGCACCTCTGACTACAAGAAGGCGATCGTGACCCTCAAAGCCGGCGACAAGATTGAGCTCATCTAACCGCCAACAAAGGAGAACTCCACAATGGCAATCCACGCTTATCGCCCGCTCACGCCCTCCCTGCGCTTCACCCAGCTGAACCGCGCCGAAGGCCTCACCAAAAAACGCCCCGAACGCGCACTCACCCTGCCCAAGCCGAAGACCGGCGGCCGTAACGTTTACGGACGCATCACTTCGCGCCGCCGCGGTGGTGGACACAAAAAGCTCTACCGCATCATTGACTTCCGACGCGACCTCATCGACGTCCCCGCCGAAGTCATCGCCCTCGAATACGATCCCAACCGCACCGCGCACCTCGCCCTCCTCAAATACGAGAACGGCGACAAACGCTACATCATCGCCCCCCTGGGCCTGAAAGTCGGCGCCAAGATCGTCACCTCGAACAAGGCGACCCTCAATGATTACGTCACGGGCAACAACTACCCGCTCTCGATCATCCCCCCCTCCACCAAACTTCACTGCGTGGAACTCGTCCCCGGCAAAGGCGCCCAACTCGGACGCACCGCCGGCACCTCCATCGAGCTCGTCGCCGTCGAAAACGGCTACGCCCAGCTCAAAATGCCCTCCGGCGAAATCCGCCTCGTGAACCCCAAATGCCGCGCCACCATCGGTGAAGTCGGCAACGGAGAACACATGAACCGCAAACTCGGCAAAGCCGGCCGCAACCGCTGGCTCGGCAAACGCCCACGCGTTCGCGGTATGGTGATGAACCCGGTTGACCACCCCAACGGCGGTGGCCAAGGCAAATCCAAAGGTGGTGGCGGACGCCAACATCTCGTCTCCCCGTGGGGCCAGCTCGCCAAGGGCTTCCCGACACGCCGCCGTTCGAAACCCTCGAACAGCCTCATCATCGTGCGCCACAACGGACGCAAACCCCGCAACAAGAAGTAAACACCTTTAACGACACCCGCACATGGCTCGTTCCATCAAAAAAGGATTCTTCGTCGATTACCACCTTCTCGAAAAAATCGAGAAGGCCACCAAATCCGGCGCCAAGAAACCCATCCAAACCTGGTCCCGTCGCTCGACGATTACGCCAGACTTCATCGGCCACACCCTCAACGTGCATAACGGCAAGGCATTCGTCTCCGTTTACGTCACCGACAACATGGTAGGCCACAAACTCGGCGAATTTGCCCCCACCCGCGTCTTCAAGGCGCACGGCGGCATGACTCGCAAGGAAATCTAAACACCGGCAAACAACGACGGCGCGCGCTCATGACACACCTTCGGTTGACTGCCGCTCTCTGCCTCGGACTCACCGCCACCACGGCAAACCTCCAGGCAATCAGCTTCACCACCACCCGATCCATCAGCGCCACCACCGTCCTCAACATCCACACCGCCCAAGCCGCCGACATCGTCGTCTTGGGTGCAGGATACGAGGCCGGACTCCGTCAAGGCATGGTCTGCCAGATCACCCGATCCGGCACCCTCATCGGGGAAATCCTCCTCGTTGACCTCCGACCCAAAGCCACCGCCGCCCTCATCCTCAATTTGGAGAACGGCCAGTCCATCCAACCAGGTGACACCGCCTCCGTAAAAACCATCCGTTAGCACCGCATCAGACAACAACCCAAAGGGCAGAGAACGCCCCCTCCGCAAGGAACCCGTTCCACTGTCGCCCTCCCCCCCCCCCCCCCCTCACCAGCGGGGACGGACGGAAGGGAATCCACCCATCCACACAATGGAATTCCAAGCCATCACCCGCCACGCACGCATGTCACCCAAAAAGGTGCGCGAAGTGGCCAACACCATCACAGGACGCCCGGCGCTCGACGCCGTTGACCTCCTCACCATCATCCCGCGCAAATCCGCGCAACTGATCAACAAGACGCTCAAAAGCGCCATCGCCAACGCCGAGAACCACGACAAGACACCTGTCGCCGCCGACAACCTTACCGTCAAATACTCCATCGTTGAACAAGGCTCCGTCCTCAAGCGCTTCAAAGCCGGCGCACGCGGCACCGCAAAACCCCGCAAAAAGAGAATGTCCCACATCCGCATCGTTCTCACCGACGGCGACAACAACTAACTTACCAAGACCATGGGCCAAAAAACCAATCCTGTCGGCTTCCGTCTCGCCGTCCGCCGCAACTGGCAGTCCCGCTGGTATGCGACCAAGAAAGACTTCGCCAAACTCCTCCACGAAGACCAAATCATCCGTGGCAAACTCATGGAGAAGCTGAAACAAGCCTCCGTGCCCCGCATCTTCATCGAACGCGCCTCCAACCGCGTCCGCGTCAAAATCTTCACTGCCCGCCCCGGTATCGTAATCGGACGCAAAGGCCAGGAAATCGAAAAAATCAAGGAAGAGATCGCCAAGCTCACCGGCCGCGAAATCCTCCTCGACATTCAGGAAGTCAAAAAACCTGAAATCGAAGCCCAACTCGTTGCCGAAAACGTAGCCCTCCAGCTCGAACGCCGCATCGCCTTCCGCCGCGCCATGAAAAAGGCCGTCGAAATCGCCATGACCCTCGGAGCCGAAGGCATCCGAATCCAATGCTCCGGACGCCTCGGCGGCTCCGACATCGCCCGCCGCGAATGGCAACGCAAAGGCCGTGTGCCCCTGCACACCCTCCGCGAGAACATCGACTACGGCTTCTCCGAAGCCCAAACCGTCTACGGCAAAATCGGCGTCAAATGCTGGATCTGCAAAAAAGACGAAACCAACGGTGCCGCCTAAGCCGGGTACTCCACCACTAAAGCAAACAACTTAAAAAGGAGACACCCACCATGGCTCTCGCACCCTCCCGCACCAAATACCGCAAAGTCCAGAAGGGCACGCGCAAAGGCAATGCCAAGCGCGGCAACACAATCGCCTTTGGCGATTTCGCCCTCCAATCCCTCTCACGCGGCCCCATGACAGGCCGCCAGATTGAAGCCGCCCGCGTGACGATATCCCGTCACCTCAAGCGCAAAGGAAAACTCTGGATCCGCGTTTTCCCGCACAAACCCATCACCAAAAAACCAGCAGAAGTCCGAATGGGCTCCGGCAAAGGCGGCGTCGAATACTACGTTGCCCAAATCAAGCCCGGCGCCGTCCTCTTCGAACTCGCCGGCGTCCCTGCCACCATCGCCAAAGAGGCCTTCCGCCTCGCCGATGCCAAGCTGCCCTTCCGCTGCCGCTTCATCGTTCGCGAAGGAGCCGTGCAATAAACCTCCAAGCAGAGGAGAACACACCGCTATGAAATCCAAAGAAATCCGCGAACTTTCCACCGCCGAGATCGACACCAAGATCCGCGACACCCGCGCCGAACTCCTCCAACTGCGCCTGCGCAAGCAGACCGGCCAAGTCGAGAAGACGCATCAACTCCACGCACTCCGCAAGGACATCGCCCGCCTCGAGACGATCCGCACCGAGAAAACAACCAAAGCCACCACCGCTGCCGCCGCCTGAGGTCTGCCAAGCGCAACACACACCAACACATGTCCACCACGACAACCGCCCCCGAGCGCAACTCGCGCAAAACCCTCATCGGCACTGTCACCAGTCGCTCTGGCGACAAGTCCATCAAGGTCACCGTCCCCTACAAGGTCCCGCACCCACAATACCGCAAGGTCATCAATCGCAAAACCGTCGTGCACGTTCACGACGAAAAAAACGAGACCAAAGTCGGCGACAAGGTCGAGATCATGGAGACGCGCCCCCTCAGCCGCCTCAAACGCTGGCGCACCATCCGCATCGTTGAAGCCGCCAAAACCGCCGACGGCATTGCTGTCAGCGAAGCCGACGTCGCCGCCAGCCTCGCTGCCACCAAAGGCTGAAACCTCCAACCGCAACACTGATTCACCAGAGATCTGTCATGATCCAACTCCGATCCATCCTCGAAGTCGCCGACAACACCGGCGCACGTCGTGCATCCTACATCCGTAAAACCGGCCAGATGACCGACACCGCCGGCGTCGGCGACATTATCACCGTCAACATCAAGGAAAGCTCCACCGACGCTTCCGTGAAAAAAGGCGAAGTCGTCAAAGCCGTAGTCGTTCGCACCAAAGCCCCCGTCCGCCGTGCGGACGGCAGCTACCTGCGCTTTGACAGCAACGCCATCGTCATCATTGGCGCAGACGGCAACCCGAAGGGCACCCGCATCTTCGGCCCCGTTGCCCGCGAACTCCGCGCCAAAAACTTCATGAAGATCATCTCACTCGCCCCGGAGGTACTCTAACATGGCTACCGTAAAAAAATTCCACGTAAAACGCGGCGATGAAATCGTCGTCCTCTCCGGAGCCAACAAAGGCAAATCCGGCAAAATCCTCGAAATCGTCGCTGACAAAGACCGCGCCCGCGTTGAAGGCCTGGCCATGATCAAGCGCCACGAGAAAAGCCGCGAACAAGGCAAACCCGGCAAAATCGTTGAACGCGAAGGCACCATCCACGTCTCCAACCTCCAGCTGAAGGCGAAGTATGATGCGTCCAAAAAACGCACTGCCAAAGCCGCCTAAACCCGGAACACAACTACCAGAACGCCATCCACCAAAACGGATGGCGTTTTTTTTTGTAACTGATGTTACGTGCCTGAAAAGTGGCGCGGGCGTCCCGCCCGCTGGGAACGCCGAGCCCCAACTCGGCACTCATGACCCAAGTCTCCCACAAACCATGGAGTGCGGCGATTCATCGCCGCTTTGACGGGCCGTTTCAACGGCCCGCCCCTTCCGCAACCCACTGCTTGGAAACCCTAGCCGCAGACTTGCACAACACCGCAACCCTCGCCTCTCTCGACCAATGGCAAAATGGCTCCTCATTGACGGATTCAACCTCGCTTACCGCTGTTTCTTCGCGATCCCCGAACTCACCCGATCCGACGGATTCCCCACCAACGCCCTGCACGGCTGGGTAAAATCCCTCTGGCGCCTCATTGACCAGGAACGCCCCAACGGAGTCCGCGTATTTTTTGACCTCGGCGGCTCGCAAGACCGCCTCGCCCTCCTGCCTGAATACAAAGCCCAACGCGCCGAAATGCCCGAAGCCCTCGTGCGCCAGTTGCCACTCATCAAAGACCTCACGCGCCTGCTAGGCATCACCGCCATCGAGCAACACGGCGTGGAAAGCGACGACCTCCTGGCCGCCCAAGCCGTGACCCTTGCCGCCGCTGGCGACAACGTTCTCGTGGTGAGTTCGGACAAAGACTTCGCGCAAATCGTCAACGACCGCATAACCCTGCTACTCCCCCCGCCGACCGCCAACCCCAAGCTCGGCTGGCGGCGACGCGACACAGCCGGCGTTCTGGAAAAATTCGGAGTCCCGCCCGCGCAGATCGCCGACTACCTCGCCATCGTCGGTGACACCTCGGACAACATTCCCGGCCTTGCGGGCGTCGGCCCCAAGACCGCCGCCAAATGGCTCATCGAATTCGGCACGCTGGACAACCTGCTCGCGCACGCCGGCGAGGTGAAGCCTGAACGCTTTCGTGACCCCCTCGCCGCCCAAGCCGACGCCCTGCGTCGCAATCGTCGCCTCACCACGCTCAATCTCAGCCTGCTCCCCCCCCCCCCCCTGCTGGCAACGCCCCGATTGCCGCACCCGAAATCGGCGCCTTGTACCGCTGGCTAGAACAGATGGAAATGAAATCCACCTTAGCCGAAGCGCGCGCCCGTTACGAACAACCTGAGTTGTTTTAGAGCATTTTCGGTTTATTTTGTCTCACGCGGAGCAACGGTGTCATCCTGCCGCCGGTTCGGAAGTGGCGCGGGCGTCTCGCCCGCTGTAGGGGCGTCGCTTGCGACGCCCGCGCACGCCATTTGAGGTCGTCTCCTGCATACGCGGCTTCGCAAGCGAAGCCCCTACGTGTGGAGCGGGCGTCCCGCCCGCAATGTGCTTCCCGTAGCGCAGGCGTCTCGCCTGCAATCCATAGGTTGCGCGAAGCGCGGTGTTCTCTTCTGCTTCTTGCTGATTCTGTTATTTGGGAAGGCGGCGCTTCGCGCAATAGACTGACTTGCAGGCAGGATGCCTGCGCTACGCTATGGCGCGGGCGTCCCGCCCGCTCCGTGGATTGGACGTGACGAGGCACCTTGCACCTCGTCCGCCGACAGGATGCCGCCGCTCTCTGCGACTCCTGCTTAACATCAGTTACCAAGGATAACGTTTCACGTCAGTAAACCGACTGAAATCCTTGTCAAAACTGGCTACACCCTCCCCATGCCGAACCGCCTCCACAGCCAGCACGGCGTCACCCAAATCGACATTGGCTGAGACCACCCGCTGCAGCGCATCAAGCAAAACATCCTCCCTCTCTACCTCCGCCACCCCGGTCAGCACAAACCTCATCAACACCTGCGCCGCTGCAGGCCTTGTCATCTTGTAAGAGGCTCGCAGGGCATAAAAAACCTCCGCCACCGTCAGCACCGAGATCAGTAACCGCACCTCCCCGGCATTTGCTCTTTCCAGCAACTTTTTGGATTGCGGTGACTGGACAGCGTCATCGTTGCGCAAAAAACGGAGGATGCCATTGGCGTCCAAGAGCCAGGTTTTCATTGTCCCCAAGCCTCACGAGCCTTCTTTTTTTCATTGGCGTCACGCGGGATAGAACTGGCGGCGGCACCAAACAGCGATGCAATGTCAGGGGTCGGTCTCACATGGGCAACGCCATCGGAGGGAGAGTATTTCCAAACCACCTCGCGTGTTTTCCACAATTTGCGGATAAATCCTGGCACAGTGGTTTGCCCCTTACTTGTGATTTGAGTCCTTACCATGCGATTACCGTAAGCCCCTTTCGTAGTCCATCAAGCCTGCCTCCATGCGGCGCAGGCGTCCCGATTGGAAACGCCGTTTTCTTGAAGTCCGCCCGCCCCCCTCTTCGTTCTGCATTGCCACTGAAGTTACGCGGAGCGTCGTGGCGCGGGCGTCTCGCCCGCTATAGGGGCGTCGCTTGCGACGCCCGCGCACGCCATTTGAGGCCACGTCCTGCATACGCGGCTTCGCAAGCGAAGCCCCTACGTGTGGAGCGGGCGTCCCGCCCGCAATGTGCTTCCCGTAGCGCGGGCGTCTCGCCCGCTAGGAACGCCACTTCCAATTCCCCCCCCTCCGTCGCGCAACATCAGATTGTCACCAAAATCCAACTACAAACCACCTTTTCACACTCCCTTCCTCCATCACGCTCACCATCAACGCTGCCAAAACTACATCCCAAAACAGCCATTAACCATCACCGCATTAATGTGTATCAGCGTATTTGCCAGTATATAACAAAAGCGAGGCCTCTCCTTCTTAATTCATGAGAATTCAGCATCAAATTTTCTGCTTGAAATGCGTCTATCCGAGGGGCACGGTGCGAACTGACGTTTACACACCCAACCATTCCCCCTATGACAAAATACATCAAACACCCCCGCAAGGGTTTCACATTGATTGAATTGCTGACGGTTATTGCCATTATTGGCATTTTGGCCGCCATCATCATCCCGACCGTTGGTAAAGTCCGCCAGACTGCCCAACGCTCCGTTGCCTCAAGCAACCTCCGTCAAATTGGCCAAGCATCGCTTATCTACGCCACGGATAATAGCGATAAGCTGCCTGGCACACAAAATGCAACCACTGCCTCTGGAGCAGCGGATGATACAACTATTTTAGGCGTTGCTTATCAGCTGGCTTATCAAGGTGGCCTGAATGATGCCCAAATTTGGTTTGCTGGCTCCTGTACAACTAGCGAGGCACAATCAACGATTATGAGTTCGGATGCCAATAAGACAGTGCTCACTACTTTTAGTAATGCCACGACCTACACAGCTTATGCGTATACTCAAGGTCTGCGTGCCGACGATGCTTCTACCATTCCGGTCGCATTCAGCCGTCAACTTGGAACCGATGGGAAATGGGTAAAAGGAACCGGTACTAACTTGTCCCCTTGGGGTACTGATGGTGGTCATATTGTATTTCTCGGTGGTAATGTTGCTTGGTATAAGGATACCACCGCTGACCGTGCGCTCGTGAGTTCCAATGGCGCAACGAGTGTAAATATCGTTAACACTCTGCCAAGGGCTGTCACCCTGACCACGTTCACCCACAATACCGCCAACTAAAAGCGAACGAGACAGAGTGCCTCCCCAAAAGACCCGCCGTTAGGCGGGTCTTTGCTTTTCAAGCAATGTCTCTAAGCGGGAAGACCTGTAAATCAAGAGATTTACTCTTCATCTTTTTATACGAATTTATGATACTCTCTGAAACTCATGTTCGGAAAAAATATTGATAGCCCCCCCCCTCCCGCTGTCCGAGAAATAGTCAATTGGGCGGCTGATTTTTGGATAATCACATCCATCTCGATTCTTTCAATTTTCGCATTCAGCCGGATTTTCGGATCAGAGCTGGTTTTTGACAGCAGTCTCATCATAGGCGAGGATACCCGGTTGGCCTTATTCAGCGCGACGTCACTTCGGGATATTTTCGTGGAAAATTATTGGTGGCCATCCGCATCCTCAAGCCTTTATCGCCCGCTAACAACCTTTCTCTTTAATATACAATATTCTGTTTTGGGCTTTGCAAAGCAACCGGCGGGCTACCAGCTCATTAATCTGTTGTTGCATATCACGGCTGGTGCGGGAACATATTTTCTATTAATAAAAATGGAATGCCGACGGCATGCCGCCTTTTTGGTTTCAGCCCTGTTTGCCGTCCACCCTTATGCGACCGAGATCATTCCCAATATTGTGGGACTTTCTGACATCCTAGCTTACCTGTCCATCATCGGCATAATGCACATCTTTTTGGACCTTTTGCAGGGACGAAGGAAAATGTTGCCCGCACTCGGTCTTGTACTTCTGATTGGGATTGCCGGGGTTTTGTCAAAAGAGAATGCCATCTCGATCATCGCGCTTCTAATTTGGTATTCATTGACACTTGGGCATGGCCAAATAAAAATACTCTGGGTGACCCGAAAAATATCATGGAGACATGTCTCAATTTTTGCGGCCACCTTGGTGCTGATCAGTGCGGTGGCAATTCTCCCCAAGTTCCATTTTGTCGATGTCAAAGCCGGGCCGGATACAACAGTCGTTGATAATCCGCTCCGAGGTGCAACCTTCGTTGACGCGCGGCTCAATGCTTTTTCACTCCTTGGCGAAAATCTTGTGGATTGCATCGTTCCGCTTTCGTTGTCGGCGGATTATAGTTACGATCAGATCAAACTAGCCAAGTTTCCTCCCCAAGATTCCCATGATGTTTCGGTTTTTGTCGGAGCAGCACTAACGGTTGCTTTTGGGGCGACAGGATTGATCCTGTTTCGCAAAAAACCCGCTCTGTCCTTTACAATCGGAGCCTGTTTTATCATTGCCATGCCCACGGCAAACATTCTAATTCTTATCGGTACCATCCGGGCGGATCGATTGCTTTATCCCTTGATATTACCAGTATTGATGTGCATAGTGATAGTGTTGGACTCCATCCCCCAAAATGTCCGTATCGGGAAATTGTTGCTTCCGCTAAGAAACATAATGACTGGCGGTTCCTACGTCATGTTATTGCTCTTCGCCCTTCTTAGCAACTTCAGGGCCTCCGAGTGGCGGACTCCCGATGTGTTTTGGAAATCCTCTCTGGCCACTGCACCCGATAGTTTTAAAACCAAAATAGGTTGGGCACTGATCTGTTATCGCGACAGGGACAATCTTGCCAAAATCGAGGAAGGAATTGCGCTGTCAAGAATCGCATGTGATCAACTTGCACAAGCCCCATCGCCACAGATCAACGCCAGCGTGACTCCCACGGAAACGCTTGCCAACGGACTCTATCTCAAAACCCATCTATTGATAAAGAAGGAGCAAACGCAACAGGCGGAGGAAGCGTTGCGGGAAACAGAAAAATTGGTAACTTACCTGATGGATGTAAAAAAGGTGCGGGAAAAGGAATACAAGGCATCTCAATTCAACATGAAAAAATCTGGACGAATTACCATTAGCACTACCAATGAGGCAAAAGTGGGGGCCGAGATATTGCGTTATCAAAATAGGCACCAAGAGGCGGTTGCCTTGCTGGAAAGCTGCCTTGATACAAACCGATTCTCCATAAAATATCTCAAGGAATTGGCCAGAGCTAAAATTGACGCCGAAGATTGGAATGGTGGGATGAGACACTTTTTGGAAGCATTGTTGTTGTCTCCCGCCAACACTGATATGAGCCGGGAGGCAGCTTTTGTTTATAAGTATCGTAAATTGCCCCTCAATGCGCAAGCTTTCCCCAAGACTTCGGAAAAGATGCCTGTTACGGCTCCACTAATAGACCTTGATGACCCTCAAATCACACAACTGGCACAACAAGCATTAAAGGAACTTGCGAACGACATGGACAAACGAAATTGGCCGCTTGACAAGGCGTCACTCCTGCGGGGTGCGCGTGTTCGTCTTGGACTATCCATAGAAAACTTATAAACGGCAAATAAGATGGATCTTTTTAGAGTAAACATAAAGGCGTTACGCCACATCCTGACGGATCTTCCATTTATACAAACGCGGAAACGACTCCGCTGGCTGGTTCTCGGTGGGTGCAGCATTTTTGGATTTATTGCCGCATGGATAGGCTCTCAATTTCAAGGGATGCCCGAGCCGATTTCCATGCTCGACCACGCGCGGCTTCTTGCGGCGGAAACCTTGGCATCCGGCAAATTTTCCTCCCCTCCCTCCTCCGGTAGCTTTTTTCTGCAAACCCATCTGACCCTGCAATCGCCAGCCTATGCGGCAGCCTTGCATCCAGGAGAATCATTGCTGCTAGCCTTAGGAACCCTTTGGGGTGAACCGGTTTATGGGCTTTGGTTGGGTTCCGCTATTTTTTCCCTGAGTATTGCGTGGGCAATAGCGGGCTTTGCGTCGCTCCGATGGTGTATTTTGGGAAGCATTTTCGGGACCCTCTGTTACACTTTTTTATGCTCTTGGGGCCAATCGTTTAGTGGCGATATCAACACGGCGATTGGAGTGGCGCTGGCGTGGGGTGCGGTCCGCCGTTACGCCTCGACGCCCACCACTCGGCATACGGCGTTGTTATTTATCGGGTTGGGCTTTGCTTTTTTATGCAATCCCGTGGCCGCTTTATTATTCGCCCCAATTCCTCTGTGGATATGGTTCTCGACGTGGAAAAGACAAAATTTCGTCAAAACCCATTTGGCGACAGCCGTGGTCTTAGTCGCAGCCGCAATGACAATTCAAGGCGTACACAATCACGCTACCACGGGGGATATGCTTTCCAGCGCAGTCAGTTTATATTCTAAAAAATACGCCAACCATCCTTATTTCATATGGCAACAACCTCGGCTTCCTTCGACATTCGATTTCCCCCACATGGAACAATACGATGTTCTTGTGAATGAGATCATGTCCCGCCCCCCCCCTAAGCAAGGAAAGGCATGGCTGGATCGGATTCAGGCAAGCGTCGCTTTTTACGGAGGAATCCCTCTCCTAGTTCTCATTATAGGGGGAGCATGGACCGGACTCAGTAAATGGGGAAAACTACTACTCATTAATGCCCTTATCATATGCACCGGCATACTCATTATTCTCCCCTTCAATTTATCTTCCATCTCGCCCCTCTCCACGGTTCTCCTTTTATTTGGGATTCTGATGATGAGAAAGATATGGACCATCCGCAATCGTATGCATCGGGATTGCTGGCAACTGACATGGCTTCTCGTGATCGCATTCGCTCTTGTTTCATTTTATCGCGGCCCCGGGATCGAAATCCCCATGAATATTGCCCGGCATCTGGAATACAAAAAGAGCATCATCAAACATCTACTAGAGCATAGCCAAGGGAAGCATCTGGTCATGGTTAAATATGATAATGGAGTGCCTCCTTCCATTGAATATGTATTCAACGGAGCCAACCCGACTGATCAGCAAATTGTATGGGCCAGATGGCATGACTCGGCAAATCCCACCGATTTATTCGACTATTTTAAGGGTCGAAATCTCTGGATGCTGATGGTCCATTCCGACACCAAACCGGATTTACGACCTTTCGCTTGGGAAAAGCAAGCTACCCAATAGTATTCCGGATACTATATTTTAGTATCGCCCACACGGCCCGCATTCCATCCCGCCATCCAATCTTTTTTCCTTCTTTATAGGTGCGTCCGCGGTACGCGATACCCACCTCGTAGATCACGCAGTCCAGCTTCGCTACCTTGGCAGTGATCTCGGGTTCAAAACCGAAACGGTTTTCCTCTATCTTGATCTTTTGAATGATCTCGCGGCGAAAAAGTTTATAGCAGGTTTCCATGTCCGTAAGATTGAGGTTGGTGAACATGTTGGAGAGCAGGGTCAGAAAGCGGTTGCCCACCATGTGCCAAAAATACAGCACGCGATGAGGTTCCGCACCGATGAAGCGCGAACCGAAAACCACGTCGGCATCACCGTCGGCGATGGGTTTTATCAGCTTCGGATATTCGTTCGGATCGTATTCGAGATCGGCATCCTGCACGATCACCAAGTCGCCCGTCGCCACCGCGAAACCACTCCGCAACGCCGCGCCTTTGCCTTGGTTCTTTTCGTGAAAAATCACCCGGTCTGCCAAGCCGCCCAATTCGCCGCGAAGGAGGTCGCGGCTGCCATCCGATGAGCAATCGTCCACCACGATGATCTCCTTGTCCGTTACCGGCGCGGCCCGCACGCGATCAAGGATCGTGCGAAGGGTTTTCGCCTCGTTGTAACAGGGAATAACAATCGACAGTTTCATACGTTCGGGGAGCCCTCGCCTGTTTCCGTGCGAAAGCGCCTCATTTGCCGAGAGCCTGATAACGGAAGCAAGCCCTTTGCGGCACAACGGCCGGGATTTCACTCATCCGACTTCCCCTCCCCCCCCCCCCCTTCACCGCAACGCCGCGACCTGCGCGTGGAGCACGTCGCAGAGTTCGAGCAAATGCGGAGTCGCGGGCAATCCGGCGTGAGGCGTTAGCGCCGCCCGGGCGGCGGCGGTCTCGACAGCAAGCGCGGCGGCAACCTGCTCAAAAATACCGTGCTCCTTCATCTGGCGAAGACGGGCGGACAGATCAGGCGAACGCTGACCCGTGATCTCGGCATCGAGCACCATGCGCTCATCCGACGGGAGTTTTTCGGACAGAAAAAGTAGCGGCAGCGTGATTTTGCCGCTGGCAAGGTCGGTGCCGAGAGTTTTGCCAATGCGGTTTTCTTCGCCGAAAAAATCAGCGAGGTCGTCGTAAATCTGATACGCGATACCGAGATGGCGTCCAAAAGTGGAGGCGGCGGGGGCAAAGTCGGGATGGCCGGAAAGGCGGGCGCCAAGATGGCAGGAAACGCGAAAAAGCTCGGCTGTTTTCAAGTCGATCACGCGGTCGTAATCGGCGCGGCTGATGTCGGTGGTGCCACGCCGCAGGGTTTGCACAATCTCGCCAGCGCACACTTTGCGGGTGGATTGGGAAACGGCTGCGCAGACCTCGGTCGTGGGAAACTGGGACGCGAGATAAACGGCGTGGGCGAGCAGTGCGTCGCCCAGCAGGACGGCGGCCTCGGAACCGTATTTGCGCGCGGCGGTCGGGCGATTTCGCCGGACATCGGCCTCGTCCATGATGTCGTCGTGAACCAGAGTGGCGAGGTGAACGAGTTCGACAACGGCGGCGGCACGAACGAGCGGATCATCCGGAAATGCGGAATCAGACGAACGAAGCAATGCACCGATATCGTCGTCGATCCTCCCCCCCCCCCCCCCCCCCCGGGTTTATTGGNGGGGCCCTAAAAAGGGGAGAAAAACCAACGCCGGGGGGATGGGTTTGGCCCAAGGGGCCAAAAAAAAAACCCCCCTGGCGGGAAATTCCGGGGCAAAAGCGGAAAGGTTGTCCCCCCCGAAAAGGGCGAACCGGGGCATTGGCGGGTTGAGCCCCCCAAAAAACGGGGGGAAAAAAACGGGAGGGGGCCGGGGGGAAAGGTGGAAGGGGGGGGGGGGCCTTAACAAGAAAAGGGAAAAGGGGCCCCCCCCCCCCGAATTTTGGAAACCCGGGCCCCCGAGGGGAATGGAAGGGCCCCCCCCCCCCCGAAAAAGGGGCACCCCGGGATCCCCCTTCCGGGGCTTTTTGGTTTTTCCTTTTAAAAAAAAAGAAAACGGGGGCTTAACCCCCCCCCCCCCCCCCGGGGGGGGGGGCAAAAGGGAACCCCCCCCCGCCGGGGGCCCCCCCCCCGGGGGGGAAAAAAAAAAAACCCCCCCCCCCCCCGGGGCAAGAAACGGGGCCGCCCCGGGGGGGGT
>NZ_ABEA03000070.1 GCF_000171235.2 Geminisphaera colitermitum TAV2
CCCCCCCCCCCCCCCCCCTGCATTCGCAAGGATTTCATGGTGCATCCGCTGCAAGTGCTCGAAGCACGCGAAGCCGGTGCCGCCGCCATCCTCATCATCGTGCGCGCCCTCGACGACCACGACATCGCCACGCTCTTCGCCGCCGCCAATGCCGCCGGACTCGATTCGCTTTTCGAAATTCACAACGAAGCCGAACTCGAACGCGCCACCCGTCACGGCGCCCGCATCATCGGCGTCAACAACCGCGATCTCGCCATCTTCAAAACCGACCTCGCGCTCAGCGAACGTCTCATCCCGCTCTTCCCGCGCGACGTCGTTGCTGTAAGCGAAAGCGGTATCCACACCGCCGCTGACGCCGCCCGCGCCCGCGCCTGCGGAGCCCACGCCATCCTCTGCGGCGAAGCCCTCATGCGCGCCGACGACCCGGCGGCGCTCCTCGCACAATTCCGCGGGTAACGACATCGCAATCCGCGTCCGAATTGGGGCCCCCCCTTCCCCCCCCCCCCCGGCGCGGAAAACGAACGTTGAACAAAAAGGCGGCGATGTTGTCATTGCCGCCTCATGCAAACCCGGCGTCCCCTCAACCCTTCGCCAGTCGCCTCCGCCGCCGCGCCCGGGCGAACGCGCGAAAGCCGTCTCCTTCGCCTCTCGATCAACCTCAACATCACGCTGGCCGGAGTGGCCCTGTTGCTCGGCATCGTGCTGGTAAAAAAACACTGGGCCGCCAGCGACGCAGACCCCCGCGCCGCCGCCGCCGTGACCAAAACCGTCTCCGGCAAAAAAAATCCCGCGCAACGCAAACCCTCCACAACCTTGTCCCGTTCCGACGCCACCCGCGCCGGACTCACGCGCACCGACTCGGTTTTCCTCGACGCCATCAACACCGGCGACGCCACCTCGCTCCTGGCCACCCTCCGCAAAACCGGCATGGACGAGGCGGAAGTCCACCAACTCGTCCGCGTCGCGGCCCAGTTCAAACTGATCAGAGAACAGCGCGAAGCGATGGATGCGCTTTCAGCCAGCGTCCCTTGGTGGCAGGGCGCGCGCCCGCGCGACAATCCCGAATACTTGCAACTGCAGAAAGATTTTAGCCAAAAGCGCAAAGACCTGAACGCCGAACTCAACGCGCTTCTCGGCCCCGAGCCCTGGCGTGTGGAAAGCCTGCGCAGGCAATTCCCGTTTCTGTCCGCCGAAAAGATCGACCAGATGCTCCAAGTCCAGGCCGACTACGGCGAGTTGCGCAGCAGCAGTTGGGAACAGACTGGCGGCTTCCGCACCGCCACCGACAAGGGCGGTTTCGATCTGCTGAGAACCGAGGAAAAACGTGACATGGAGGCACTGCTCGCCCCCGACGAACGCGTCAAATATTACGCCGCCCAAAACCACCGGCTGCGCAACGACGCCACGCTTTACAACCTCTCCGAAAGCGAAGTTCTCCAACTTGGCGCCTTGCAAAAAACCTTTGAGGAACAATTCCCCTCCGACGTCAAACCTGCCAACGATGCCGAGCGCGAGCTTCGTCGTCAGGCCCGCGCCCAACTCGACGCCGCCCGCGACGCGATCCTCACCGACGACCGTCTCGACAAGACTCTCGTTGCCAGGCGCACGTCTGATTACAGTCTGCTCGAACGAGCCGTGGAGCGGTTCAATTTGCCGGCTGAAACTCCCGCGCGTGTGTTTTCTTTGCGCGACGAGGTTGCTCAAAAATCCCGTCAAATCGCCTCCGATTCGTCGCTCGACGACAAGGGCAAGAAGGCTGCTCTTGCGGCCTTGGCGGGCGAGACTCGCGAACGGATTCACCGGACTTTGGGTGGTGAGATCGCGAGCGCCTATTTCGACAATAATGGCATGGACTGGCTCAAGGAGGTTGAGAAAGGCAAGAGTGTCGAATTCGACAAAAAGAGCGGCGAGCCCAAGACGCGTCCGCTCCCGACCCCGCCCAAAAAGAAAAAATGATCCGGGGGGGGGGAGTGGCGCGGGCGTCCCGCCCGCAGTAGGGGCGTCGCTTGCGACGCCCGCGCCAGCCGGACAGATTTACCGAATACCAGAAGAGCAGTCGCAGGCTGAAACGCAGGCCAAACGCAGTCGCGGGCTTCGCAAGCGAAGCCCCTACAACGCAGTGGCGCGGGCGTCCCGCCCGCTTCACGTCACTTTACTGGCCGAGCACCCAGGCGAAGATCAACGGGGCGACGATGGTGGCATCGCTCTCGACGATGAACTTGGGCGTGGAGGCGGCGAGTTTGCCCCAGGTGATTTTCTCGTTGGGCACCGCGCCGGAATAGCTGCCGTAGCTCGTGGTTGAATCGCTGATTTGCGAGAAGTAACCCCACAGCGGAACACCTGTGCGTTCGAGGTCTTGGTGCAGCATCGGGACGACGCAGATCGGGAAGTCGCCGGCGATGCCGCCGCCGATTTGGAAAAAGCCGATGGAGCCTTCGCCGGTTTTGAGCGTTTTGGCGGTGCGGGTGTACCATTCGGCCAGCCATGCCATGTATTCGATGCCGCCGCGCACGGTGCGGGCGTCTTGTATCTCGCCTGTCACTACACGGCCGGCGAACATGTTGCCGAGCGTGGAGTCCTCCCAGCCGGGGACGATGATGGGGAGGTTTTTCTCGCACGCGGCGAGCATCCACGAGTTTTTCGGGTCGATCTGGTAGGACTTCCTCAGTTTCCCCGAACGGATGATTTTGTACATGAACTCGTGGGGAAAATAGCGTTCGCCGGCCTTGTCGGCCTTGACCCACTCCTCGGCGACGACGGCTTCGATGCGACGCATGGCCTCGGCCTCGGGAATGCAGGTGTCGGTGACGCGGTTCATGTGGCGGTCGAGCAGCGCCTGTTCGTCGTCGGCGGTAAGGTCGCGGTAGTGGGGCACGCGCTCGTAGTAGTCATGGGCGACGAGGTTGAAAATGTCTTCTTCGAGATTGGCGCCGGTGGAGACGATGGCGTGGACTTTGTCCTGGCGGATCATCTCGGCGAGTGAGAGGCCGAGTTCGGCGGTGGACATGGCACCGGCCAGGGTGACGAGCATTTTGCCACCCGCTTTGAGGTGAGCTTCGTAGCCCTTGGCCGAGTCAATGAGGGCGGCGGCGTTGAAGTGACGGTAGTGGTGGGCGATGAATTGCGAAACCGGTCCCTTTTTGGCGGCGATTTTCTTGTTCACGTCCTCGGTGCGTTGCGTCTGGCGCTTCGCGGATTGGAGAACGCGGGCTTTGGTTTTCGTGGCGGCTTTGGCTTTGCTTTTCATGGAAGTCAGAAAGGGTTCGGAAAAAAACCATCAGCAAACTCCCGTCCGCACGCACGCCAACAACAAAGCGCGACAAGCTCACGGCTGGCCCGGCGCAGGGAGTGCCAGCGGATCGACACCTTCGCGGAGTTGCACGGTGGCGAGAACGCGGGGCACGTACATTTGCGTCTCGGCAGGAAGCGCGCTGGCGATGGCCGCAAACGTCCGCTCGTCCGGCTGCTCTTGTTTGGCGAGCAGGCGCGAGACGCGGCCTTCGCCGGCGTTATAGGCCGCGAGCGTCAGCGGCCAGGAAGCGAAGCGACCATAGAGGCGGCGGAGGTAACGGGCGGCGGCACGCGCATTTTTGTCCGGCTGCACGCGCTCGTCCTCGGGTTTAAGCGACAGTCCGAGTTGTTCCGCGGTGGCCGGCATGAGTTGAAAAAGTCCGCGCGCTCCCACCGGACTGCTTGCCTCGGGGTTCCACGACGACTCGACCTCGGCCAGCCACACCCACTGGGGCGGCACGCCCTCGGCGACAAAGATCGCCTTGGCGTCGTCCACGTAGGTCTTGGCCCGAACGGGCGCCGGACGCCCGGCGAGACGGCGCGTCCAAGCCCCGCGATCGCTGACGATCACACGCGCCTTGCGCTCAACTTCACCGGCGGAGAGCGGCGGCACTGGCGATGGCGGCAAGGGCGCGCCAGGCCGGGTTGGCTCCTGTGCGCGGGCACGAACGAGAGCCTCACTGGCCAGATCGAGGTAATCGAGCCGGGCCAGCAGCCAGTCCGCCCAAGGCTGCACCCATTCGTAACGGCGCATTTCTTGCAACACCGCCTCGGCCTGCGGACGGAGCTGGGCAAGTTCGTCGAGCGAGCCTTCATGCAAGGTTCGCTCGATGTGCATGGCAGTCGAAGTCTCCGCCTGCTGTTGCCGTGAAGTTGTCTGCGGCGCTGGTTCGCCCGCAAAATGTCCGCGCACGGACTGGTACATATCCGCGACATCGTCGGCGGAAACGAGTTCGTAGTCCTGCATGTTCAGGGATTCGCATCCGGCAAGAAAGGCGAACAACACAAACGGCAGAATACGGAAAAACGACAAGCGATGGCGAAAGGCGTAAGGCACAGCGAAAAAAAGGAGACAGGAGACGGAATAAAAATGCGCCCGCCCCACTCCTGCCAAACGACTACGACACCGGGAGGAATGACAAGCCCGCAAAAATGCGAAAAAAAACACCGGTACCTTTGAAGGACACCGGTGTTATTCAGTATCCGGGCCGCGCGGGGAAAGGCAGCCCGGGCTGGGCGACGTTACACGCTGAGGGAAGAGGGTGCAGGGATGGCCGGGCTGGCTCCGCGTCCAAGAATTTCGGTCGCTGGCGTTGCGCCGGCGGCATCACGATGTGATCCGGCCTGCGGTACGCGGGCGAAAAATTCCAGCATGTGCGTGACGTTAGTGAAGCCGCGGCTTTCCAACATGCGCTCCACTTTCCCTAGCAGAGTGCTGATCTCAGCCGTCGTATCGGCATCGAGTGCGGTGATCTCGTTCGTGTCCTTGTTAACCACGTGATAGATGGTCTCGGTACGATCCGTGAGCCGGTAGAGGCTGGTGCCGTTGTGGAAGAAACTACGCTTTACCAAGCCTATTTCTTCAAATGCACCCAGGCAGCGATAGACCGTCACGAGGTCGCACGAGTGGCGGTTAAGCTGCTCGAAGATATGCTCGATGCTGACGGGGGCTTCGTGCTGTGTGAGCACATTGATAATGGCGATGCGTGGCTGAGTGATCCGGAGACCGGATTGCCTGAGTCGTTGGCATGCCGCTTCCAAACGTTTTTCCGGGTCAGTCGTGGTAGATACCCCGGTCACGTTTGCCAGTGGATGGTTGGTTTGAGTGGATGCGATCATGTGGTGTCAGGTAAACACCTTACCTTGAGGTTTGTTCAAAATACAAACCGGAAAATGATCTTTTTGCCATTTGGAGGCGAATATTTTCTACTTTAATCGAAAACATACGGAGCGGTGATTGCGCTGTTACGGCAAATGCGCTCAATCTAAACTCCATTTTCCATGGCCGAGCTCGACATCAATCAAGTCATTGACCTCATCCGCAAGGAGGATTCCCGCTATCCAAAAACTGCGTATCTCTTTATCCGTGAAGGCCTCGACCAAACGGTGAAACAGATCAAGCAGAAGGATTCGGCACGCGCCCAGCGTTCGTTGCACGTGTCGGGACGCGAACTCTCGGAAGGACTGCGCCACTTCGCGCTCGATCGTTTCGGTCCCATGGCCAAGACCGTCCTCAACGAGTGGGGCATTCGCAAATCGGATGATTTTGGCGAAATCGTTTACAATCTCATTGATTACAACGTGTTCAGCAAAACAGACACCGACCGCCGCGAAGATTTTGCCTCGGTGTTCGACTTTGAGGAAGCGTTCGTAAAACCCTTTCTCCCCGCCTGCCGCCAGCCCGCCAGACGCCCCAATCCCACGAAAACGCTGAATCCTAAAACCTGACCCGTGCCGCAGATGCGCAGCCATCAAAAGGCACAACAGGTGCAGGAAGCACAATGCCTCCTTTTTGCGCCATTGGCAGCGTGTCCCTCCCCTCCCCCCCCCCCCGCCTTCCTCTACATACCATAATGCCCACGCCATCCCTCCTTGCCACGGCTGA
The DNA here is from genome assembly GCF_000171235.2 of Geminisphaera colitermitum TAV2. Taxonomy (GTDB): domain Bacteria; phylum Verrucomicrobiota; class Verrucomicrobiia; order Opitutales; family Opitutaceae; genus Geminisphaera; species Geminisphaera colitermitum. The sequence goes on from NZ_ABEA03000070.1 coordinate 5,897, forward strand.
CCGCCGGATGCTCGAAACCTTCTGGAACAAACCGGTCCACCGCACCGTGCTCCCCAATGGCGTCACCGCCATCGTCCTCGCCGACGACTCCGCCCCCGTCGCCTCCGTGCAAGTGTGGGTCAAGACCGGCAGCATCCATGAAGGCCCGCTTCTCGGCAGCGGCGTCTCGCACTTCCTGGAGCACATGCTTTTCAAAGGCACCACGCGCCGCGCCGGACGCGCCATCTCCGCCGAGATCCAGGCGCGAGGAGGCAACCTCAACGCCTACACCACATTTGACCGCACCGTTTACTACGCCGACCTGCCCGCCGAGCACATCGACACCGGCCTCGACGTGCTCGCCGACATGGTCCTGCACTCGACCCTCCCCGACGACGAATTCACGCGCGAACGCGACGTGATCCTGCGCGAGATCGCCATGACGCGCGACGACATGGACGGACGCCTCGGCGAGGCGCTCTTCGACACCGCGTTTCGGGAGCATCCCTTCCGGCATCCAATCATCGGATACAAAGACGTTTTCTCCTCGCTCACGCACGCCGACCTCGTCGCGTATTACAAAGGCCGGTACGCCGCCAACAACCTCGTTGTCGTCGTGTGCGGCGACGTGGAGCCGGCGGCGGCCCATGCGCTCATCGAACAAAAATTCGGCTCCGCCCCGCGGGGCCGCCTCACCCCCGCCCCCATCGCCGGCGAGCCCGCGCAACTCGCGCCCCGCTCGCTCGATCTTTTCGAGGACGTGGAACTGACCCGCGCCGGCCTCGCCTGGCAGGCCCCCGGACTCACCCACCCCGACTCACCCGTGCTCGACCTGCTCTCCATGATCCTCGGCCACGGCGACAGTTCCATCCTCTGGCAGGCGCTGCGCGAAAAGAAACGCCTCGTCCACTCCATCGACACGAGCAACTGGGCTCCCGGCGCCACCGGACTGTTCTTCGTTTCCTTCACCTGCGACGCCGACCAATGCGCGACGGCCACCGCCGCCGTCCACGCCGAACTGCGGCGCGCGCTCACCTCCGGGCTCACCCACGAGCGCCTGCTCCAAGCCGTGCGCCAGGTGGTCGTCGGCGAGATCAACTCGCGCAAGACCATGTCCGGCCAGGCCTCGCGTCTCGGCGCCGCCGAAGTCGTGGCGGGCGACATCCACTTCAGCCGCGCCTACTTCGAACGTATCGCCCGCGTCACTACAGCCGACCTCCGCCGCGTGCTGCGCGCCTGGCTGCCCGCGGGACGCGAAACAACCGTTTCGCTCAACCCG
>NZ_ABEA03000069.1 GCF_000171235.2 Geminisphaera colitermitum TAV2
ACGTCGATTTTGTCGAGGCCGATGCCGTATTTGCTGATGACCTTGAGGCGGGGAAGCGATTTGTCGATGACAGCGGCGGTGATGGCGTCGTCGCCGCAGAGGAAGGCGTCGAATTGGCCGGCAAGCTCAAGCATGCGTGCCTCGGAAAGCGGGCCGCGTTCGCGGACGACTTCGACGTCGAGTTGGGCCAGCATGTCGTGGTGAACGCCGGGAGTGTCTTGGAAGGAGGTGGTGGTGAGAAGGACTCGTGTCATGATGTTGTTTGGCAGGGCAATTGGGTTCGATCACTGACGGGCGCTCATGCGGGGTCAAAAGGGGTGTGGCTGCAAACAGTTTCAGCATCCTGAGGGGGGGGGGGGGAGGGGTTCGCGCTTGCCAGCAGGCGACGGACGCGGAGCGTGTGCCGATGGATGCACATGTGACAGCGACTCCCCAAGATAATGCTCCCGGCGATGCGTGGCTGGCAGCGGCACGATTGCTCGTGCGCTGGCTCGATGAACGGGCGCGCGTCGATGGGCTGCTCGCCGTTCTCCCCGCCAACCTAGGGCGCACTGGACGCGCACGTTGCCAGAATCTGGTGCTCGGCGCCTTGCGTCATCTCGGACGGATCGAGGGCATCATCACGCCGCTCATGAGCCGAATGCCGCGAGCGGAGGTGCAGGCAGTGTTTTTGCTGGCGGGCTACGAATTGATCGAAGGCGGCGGCGACGGTCATGTTGCCAAAGTTGCCCATCACGCCGTCGAGCAAACGAAGCGTCTGGCGAGTCAGGCCGAGGCGCGAATGGTCAACGCCATCGTGCGCAAACTCGCCTCCGCGCTCGCCGACGAACAGCCGCCCGGTCGGCTCGCAACAGCAGCCCGACTCGCCCAATATTACTCGCATCCGGCATGGATGGTGGAGCGTTGGCTCGCGCAGTTCGGCGCGGAATCCACACGCGCCTTGCTTGAGTGGAACCTGCGACCCGCATCCGTGTATGCACGTTTGCGATACACGCCTCCCTCCCTCCCCCCCCCCCTCCTCCCGCCGCCGCTGCCGCCGCCGCGTTGTCACCGACGCCGTGGCCGTCGTTTTACGAAGTGAACACCGATGAATGGCCGCAGATCGAAGCGCTGATTCAATCCGGCGATATTTTTCTTCAAAATCCCGCCACGCGCCACGCCATTGACTTGCTCGCGCCTGTTGCGGGCGAACTCATTCTCGACGCCTGCGCCGCGCCCGGCGGCAAATCCCTTGCCATTGCCGACCGCATGGGCCGAGGCCGACTCGTTGCGCTCGATCTGCCCGTGCAAGCACGCCAGCTCCGCCTCGCCGAAAATCTTTCCCGCGCACCGGCAGGCGTAGCGACAGAACGGATACAATTTAACCTTCTCCAACCCGGATCAGGCGCAGTCCTCAACAAGATTGCACCGCACGGCTTCGACGCCGTGCTGATTGACGTTCCCTGTTCCAACACCGGAGTCATGCGCCACCGCGTGGACGTGAAGTGGCGCCTGCAACAAAGCGACATCGCGCAACACGCCCGCCAGCAATTCGAATTACTCGAGGCCGTTGCCCGCCACGTCCGTCCCGGCGGGCGACTCGTTTACAGCACATGCAGTTTGGAGGCTGAGGAAAACGAAGCCGTGGTGCAGACATTTCTAAAAAAATGCGGCAACCAATTCCGCCTTGCCGACTCCCGCCAACTCCGCCCCTGGGTGGACGGCCACGACGGCGCGGGCGTGTTCCTGCTCAAGCGCACGGGGTGAGCACGACCGCACGCGGCACCCCGTCCCGCACGCACTGTCCACGCCGCTCCACATCCTCTCACCGCTCACATTACCACGCGAAATTTCCTCCGATATTCAGTTGGCGACATTCCTGTTTCCGCTCGGAACACCACGCTCAACCGGTGCGAACTCGGCAACCCGCTGCGCTCCGCCACGGTCTCCATCGGCAAGTCGCTCCCGGCCAGCAACCCCTGCGCCAGCACAATCCGCGCACGCGTCAACTCGTCCATCAACGAATGCCCCAGCACCTCCTTGAACCGCCGCTGCAAGGCCGTCCGCGCAACACCCGCCGCCCGCACGATCTCGTCAACATAAAGCTCGCGCGCCGCGTTGGCGCGGATGTGCCGCACCGCCCGCGCCACGGCCTCGTCCGACACGAACAACGTATCTGTTGACTGCCTCGCCGCGATCTCGCTCACCGGCAGCACCCGCACCGGCACCCTCCCCTGCCCGCCGTCCTCACTCCATCCCGCCTCCCTCCGCCTTCGCCCCCGCACGATCAACTCATCCAAAAACGCCGCCGCTTCGTATCCAATTTTAAGAGACGGCAGTTTCACACTGGAGAGGGGCACATTTTCAAACTTCACCCAAAACTCGTCATCTCCCGCGCCCAGCACCGCCACATCATCCGGCACCCGCCAGCCCAGCGAGGTCACCGCCCGCTGCAAATACAACGCCATCGTATCCATCACGCAGAAAAAACCAATCGGACGGGGCAACAACGGCAGCCACTCCACCATACGGGCAAAGCTCTCCGTCGCCGGCTCCATTGCCGACTGCCCGTTTACATGCAATGCCTGCCCAAGCCCATGTTTTCCCAGCACGTCACGAAACCCGGTGAGACGTTGTTCGGAAAAACGAGACGCCCATTCGCCCCAGAAACCGAAAGCGCGGCACCCGCATGCCAGCAAGTGCTCCGCCGCCAGACGTCCCACGCCCACATCATCCTGTGTCACCAACGGCAGCCGCAACTGCGGCACGACATTGGACACATTGACCACCGGCACCTTCAATGCCGTGAACTGTTTCACCATCTCCTCCCTGTGCGCGGCAACGATGATCCCCTGAATGGCATCCCGTGCGACCAGTTCGTGCCAGGACGCCGTTTCGTGATCGAGCCACCGGTCCGCCAGCACGAACCGCTTTGTATCGAAAGCATAATGACGCGCGCCCAGCGTCACATTCCGGAAATACTCCAGGGAGCCATCGTGGAGAATCTGCACCGTGAATGGCGGCCCCTTTGTTTTTTTCGACCGGGAGAACGAAGGCGTCATGTCTAAAAAACAAAATCTTTTATCTTTTTCAGCCAAGACAAGAATTTCCGCCTCTGGCATAGTCGTCACCCTCACAAGCACACCCGCCTCGCTGGTAAATCCCGTCCTTTCTCCACCCGTTCCCCGTATCCAAAAATACTGACAAAATCCATGAAACCAACATCCCGCCCATCACTCCGGACACTGTTCCTCCTCGCCTGCACCCTGGGGCTTTCAGCCATGCTCCCGGCGGTCCTCGCCGCCCGCGACCTCATCAATGAGCCATTCACCACCTTCGACACCAATGTCTGGAAGAACATGGCCTACAGCTCCAGCGGAACCCCGGGCACAATTTCTCTGGATGCAGGAGCCGGCAGTGCGCTGTCATTGGGCAACCGCGGCATCTGGACAAAATTCTCCGAAACACCACTGATCGAAGACTTCGACCTCAGCGTCAAAATCGCCGGATTGAGAAGCGACCGGTTGTTTTATGTACTGATTACCAGCGCCCCTGATGCGGAAGGCAAAGTTTACGGTTATGGTTTCCGTTGGTACACGGTCGCAGGAGGAGGCACCGGGACCGTCAGGATTCTCAAGGTCAACGGAGTCAATCCCTCCAACCTGAACGTCAGTTCAAGCGGAGCGAACGAGTTGGGCTCCAATATAAACTCAGGATTCACCTATACGGAAACAACACCGACCACCTCCACCGCCTTCGGTGCCATCCGGCTGACCTGGAACTCCAGCGGAACATTATCCCTCTACCTCGGCAACAGCGTCACCGCGGCCGCGACAGTCACCGATACCAGCTTCGCCTCCTTCACCAACCTCTACATTTCCAGCGGACAGTCTTTTTATCTGGATCAACTCACGCTCTCGACCACCAGCACCATCCCGGAACCAAGCGCCTGGGCCTTGCTCTTTGGGCTCGCCTCCATCGGACTTGTGATGCTGCGCCGCCGCATTGCACTCCTCCGTCACTAACAAATTCGTCCCCCCTGCACTAGAGCAGTTTCATTTAAACTGTAGCCATTTGATACCTGGTAGGGAGGCCTCTCCGAGGCCTCCGAAACCACGCTCCAACCACCTATGAGTTTCGCATCCTCTCACGGAGGCCTCGGAGAGGCCTCCCTACCGCCAAGACAACGGACACAACTCAACTGAAAATGCTCTAATCCCCATGAAAACAGTCTCGTTCCCCTACTCCGGCTTCTCTGTTTTCGTGCGCGTTCTTTCCCATCAGCGCCAATCACGGCGAGGCTTCACTTTGGTCGAATTGCTGACCGTCATTGCCATCATCGGCATACTTGCGGCGATCATTATTCCGGTTGCCAGCTCCATGCGGGAAAAAGCGCGCGGGGCACAGTGCCTGAGCAACCAGCGCCAACTCGCCCTGGCAATCCGCCTCTATGCCAACGACCACAAGGGCCAGATCCCCTGGCTGTCCCAAGCCAACGCGGGCAACAGCCAATGGTGGACCAATCTACTGGTGGACAGCGGCTACGTCCCCAACTGCGAATGGCGGACGGGCGCGCGCAACTGGGGAAGCGCCATTTCCGGCGTATTTCGCTGCCCCTCCATCGTTCCGCCAGTGGGCTGGTATGGCGGCATCGCGCTGTCCAACGCCGTGGCCGCTTATGGAAAATCGGCGAACATTGATCGCATTGCCACCCCCTCAAAAGTGTCCCTGCTCGCCGACGCGCCCTCCAACGCGGCAAACACCACCGCGATGCCTGAAATCAAAAAAGCCACCGGCCTCACTTGGGGCGGCAGCACTCCCTATGTCCGCCGTCACAGTGGCGGCGGTTACGTCGCCTTTGTTGACTGCCATGTGACGCACTGGAAAGAGGCCGATCTGCTCGCCAACAAAAACGGCATATTCGACCAACCCTACACGCCCTTCTAACAATGCCTGCATCCACCCGCGCCACCGGCGCCTTCCGCATTTCCCGCACGTTTTGCGCACCTCTTTCCCTGTTCGCCCTGCTCTGTGCAGCCAGCCTGTCCGGCAGCGAGATTATCCCTCCGCACCTGCACCTCGCCCGCGATTACGGAATTGTTCCCGGCCAGACGACATCCGCCACGGAGTCGATCCAACGCGCGCTGGACGCCGTACAGGAACACGCGCGCACAACCGGGCACCACTGCGAACTCCGCTTCGAACCCGGACGCCACCTCCTCGCCCCAAAAGCAGGCGCACAAGGATGGCGCCTGTTTCGCCTCACCAACGCCAGCAACATCACCATCAACGGCAACGGCGCCGAATTCATCATCACCAACCCACGCTACGGATTTCTTGGCCTCTCCAATTCCGAAAACATCCACATCCGCGACTTCGTGATCGACTACGACCCCATTCCCTTTACCGCCGGTCACATCCGGGCCATCCACCCGGAACTGCGCGCCATCGACATCGAAATCGCCGCCCCCCATCCGCTGCCCGACGCGCCTCATTTCACCGAACAACAAACCTACGGATATCCGCTCGATCCACTCATCCCCGGACGCCTGCGCGACGGCTGCCACAACGCCTATTTTGCAAAACATGTCGAACCCCTGCCCAACGGTGTATTCAGAATCCACATGCGCCCGCCCACCGGCCCCGGCGAACTGAAAAACCTCCACATCGGCGACAAATGGGCGCAACTCAGCAGGCAAGGCGGCGGAGACCTCTTCATGGTCTCAAGCAGCAAAAACGTCACCTTCCAAAGCATCACCACCTACGCCGCCACCGCCGGCCACTACGTCAGCTCCAACACCTCCGGCCTCAGCATCCTCGCCTGCAAAGCCCTCATCAAACCCGGACGCTGGAAAGGCGGCAATGCCGACGGCGTTCACGTCCAGAACCCACGCAGCGGCCCCCACATTGAAGACTGCCATTTCGAAGGACTCGGCGACGACGGAGCCAACATTTACCGCAAACCCTTCAAAGCCACCGCCATTTCCCCGACCGGCGAACTCACCCTCCAAGTCCTGCCACACGGCACCTTCCTTCCCGGCGACCAGATCGAGTTCTTCGATCCCCTCACCGGCCTCATCACCCATCACGCCACCATCACCGCTGTCAACGTATCCAAAAAACAATTAACCCTCGCCCCCTCCGACACCTCCCTCCCCCCCATCCGCACCGGCACCGGAAAAGACACCACCCAAATCTACCGCAAAAACCCCGATCAAGAGTTCGTCATCAAAAACACAAAATTCCTCAACCTCCGCCGTCACGGCACCATCGCCAAGACCAGCGGCCTCATCGAAGGCTGCACCTATTCGGGAACCAGCAGCGCCGCCCTCGCCGTGATGAACGAACCCGGCTGGCCCGAAGGCCTGTATGCCGAAAACCTCCGCATCCTGAAAAACCGCTTCGAACAATCCGCCTTCGAGCACAGCCGGAAAACCCCGCTCATCATCATCAAGGCCAACAGCCTTGGCTCCCCCGTCACCACGCCCGGCCTGCACGGCACTCTGGAGATCACCGGCAACACCTTCGCCCAATGGCAATACGCCGCCCTTTCTCTCCGCAACACCCGTGTCGCTCGCATACACGACAACCATTTCCTCCCCGAAGCGAACAGCGGCCCCGCCATTCGCATTGCCCACAACACGGATGTGGTTGTGGAACAAAACACCTTTCCCTCCACGACGACACTGGGAAAACAGGTCATTGACGAAGGCGGCAACACGACGCTCCGCATCCTGCCCTGATCCCTGACGGCCACATGAACCTCGGCGTCCAATACTACCGCCCGCCTTTCCCGATAAAAAAACACTGGGCTGACGATCTACACCGCATCCGTGATTCCGGCCTCGACACGCTGCAACTCTGGGTCACCTGGGCATGGGTCGAAAGCAAGCCCGGTGCGTATCGATTCGACGACTACGACCGGCTCGTGAAACTCGCGGCGGACGCTGGCCTCGACGTTATCCTCAGCACCATCGCCGAACTCCAACCCCACTGGATTCACGACATTGTCCCCGGCAGCGAAATGATCGACCACCGCGGCCACCGCGTCGTCTCCTCCCTGCGCGAAGAATCCAACTTCGGTCTTACCCCCGGTGGCTGCACCCAAAACCCCGCCGTATGGGAACGCATGGCCGGTTTCCTGAGCGCAGTTGTTTCGCGTTATCAGAACACCCCCCACCTCGCCGGCTGGGATGCATGGAACGAGTTGCGCTGGCACGAACAATCCGACGGCCTTGTCTGTTTCTGTCCGCACTGCCTGCGAGCATTCCGGACGTGGTTGGATTTCCGATACGGCGGACTCGACAAGCTGAATCAGGCGTGGCAACGCCGCTATCATTCGTGGACCGAAGTCATGCCCGGCAAAACCCACTGGCGCCCCTTTACCGAAATGATGGCCTGGCAGCGCTTCATCACCTGGAAAGCCAACCGCCACGGCAAACGCCGCTACGATCTCATAAAATCCATCGACCCGCACCGCGCAGTAACGGTCCACGCCGGCGACCCAACGCCAATCACCTCCGGTTGGTCCGACGCCTACGCGCTTGATCGCGGCAATGACTGGGTTTTCGCCGACGAACTCGACGGCGTCGGCTGCTCCAGTTTTCCGAAACTCTTTGGCATGGACGACACCACGTTCACCGCCCGCGTGGAATTCGTCCGCTCCGCCGCGACAAGTGGCGCGCGCGTCCCGCCCGCTGCATCACAGCCACTCCGCAAAAAACTCTGGCTCAGTGAAGTCCAGGGCGGACGCGGCTCGCTCGGTTTCCAACCCACCGCCGCCGTGGACGCCGCCTCGCAACAACGCTGGATCTGGCGCGGCTTCGCCAGCGGCGCCGACAAGGTGCTCTTCTGGTGCTGGCGCGACGAAGTTTTCGGACGTGAGTCCGCCGGTTTCGGCCTCACCGGCAACGATGGACACGCTGCCTCCCGCCTCGCCGCCATGCAACGTACCGGTGATATCATTACACGTCACCGCGCCCTCCTTTCCTCCTACGAACCCGACACTCCCTCAGTCGGCGTGCTCTTCAGCCCGTCGAGTTACTACCTGCACTGGTCGCTTGAAGGCAACGCCGACACTCCGCGCAAGGCGCTCGAAGGCTACTGCCACGCCCTCGTTAATCTCTCGATCCCCTACACCGTGATCGAAGAAAATCACCTCGACGCCCTCACCGCTCCCCCCTCGCCAACCAATCCACTGCGCACGCTCTTTCTCCCACGCGTGATTGTGGCCGGTGAAAAACTCGAAAACGCCCTCGCCACCTTTGTCCGCAACGGCGGCACTCTCGTCTGCGAATCCGAATGCTGCGCCTTCACGCCCGAAGGCATTTACCGTGAATCCTCCGACCGCTTTTTCACTCGATTGGGTTTGCTGCCCGGCGGTGAAGTCGGCCGTAGAACACTGGACCTGAAGCAACAATCCATCCTGCTTGACGGAGAAATTTTGCCTGCCCGGCAATGGCTCACTCCCTGGTCCGGTTTTCCAACCACCTCCCCCCCTTGGGCGACACACTCGGATGGCGTCCTCGTTGGCGAGGCGCGCATCCCGGCCAGTGACAACAACCATCACCACTCTCATTCGGGTCGTATCATCCATGTCGGTACATTTTTAGGTGACGCCTACATGGAAACCCGCTCATCCGCGTTTGAGCATTTTGTGGCGCGCTGCGTCGGCGCCTTCGAACAACCCATCCACTTCCCCCCTGCGTCCTCTGCCTGCCCCACCTCCACCGCGCCAACCGACAGCGACGCCCGCTGGTTTGTGAAAACCGGGCGTTCCGGGACGCATCGGATCGCCTGCATATTTTCTCCTCCCGGCACGACCTCCGCCCGCCTGACCGTGCGTGATGGTTTTTTCGGTACACCCAAAATCCACGAACTAATCTCCGGTTGCCTTCTCTCATTTAACGCCCCCCCTCCCCCCCCCCCCCCCGCCGAACGCGGATGGAAAACTCTCGACGTGCCGCTGGGCGATTGGGGGATTGCAATCCTCTGCGCATAATGGACGGATTTTCCCGGCTCGCACCGGCAAGATGGAGGGCGGGTCTCCTGACCCGCCGGACACGGCGCAGCCGTGCCCATCCGTATCGCGGAAGTGCGAACCTTGCACTCACGCGCAAGGCTCGTCGGCGGGTCAGGAGACCCGCCCTCCAAAGACTCCCTCCCCTGCCCTTCTTGCGACTTGCGCCTGAACGGCAGAGCAGGCGCTAATCTTGGCGCAATGTCCGACAAACTCACTGAGATCATGGCCTGGAAACGGCAGGAAGTCGCACCACGACTGCGCGAAGTGTCGCTCGACGAACTCGCCGCGCTCAACGCCCGTTTGCCCCGCCCCCCCTCCTTCGCCACCGCGCTCCGCCGCGCCGACGGCCGGCTCGCCGTTATCTCCGAAATCAAACGCCGCTCACCCTCCGCCGGCGACATCAAGGCCGGGGCCTCGGCCCTCAAACAA
>NZ_ABEA03000068.1 GCF_000171235.2 Geminisphaera colitermitum TAV2
CGGACTTTGGCTGCGGTGTGGTTTGGTGGCTTGGTTTTCTTAACTTTTAGGGAGGGTCTAGAAATCATTTTTTAACCACGGAGTTCCACGGAGAAATGCAGCGGGGAATTTGTCTGGCTCCGTGTCCTCCGTGGTTTATTTTTGGAAGTCTCCTTAATTTTTAATTCGTTTGAGCGCGGCGAAGGCGAGGATGGCGAGGGCGGCGAACGCGGCAAGTGTCGCGGGTTCGGGGATGGCGGTGGTGGCAATGCCGAGGGCGGAGATTTTGGCGTCGGCGCTGAAGTCGGTGTTGAAGGTGGATAAATCCCAAGCGAGCCAAGCGGTGGTGTCCGTGGCGGTGGCGGTTTTGGCGATGCTGAGGTTATAGTCTCCGGATCCGGTGAGGGCGGTGGCGGCGATACCGTTGTCGGTGAACCAAGTGGCGAGGTCTTGCGCGGTTTTGCCGCTGGCACCGAAATCGGCGGTGAGGAAAAGGGTGATATTCTGGCCGGGTGTGAGTCCGGTGATTTCGACGTAGCCGCTGGTCGAGGCGGCAAAGGTGGTACTGGCAGGGGTACCGGTGTCGTTGGTGGCGATGGCGGCGTCAAGAGTGGTGCCTTTTTTGGCGGCGGCGTTGAGGGTAAGCACAAAGGCGTCGCGTGTGTTGCCAGCAAGCGTTTCGGTGGCGGTTGTCCAGAGAGCGGAGGAGGGGACGGTGGCGAAGGAGCCGGTGATTTCCCCGGTGTTTGCCTCGATGAGGGTAAAGCGGTTGGTCGTGGTCAGGGCCAAGCCGCCATTGAAGCCGGCAGTCAACGTGCCCGCGAGGGTGGCGGTTCCCGCGCCGGTGAGGTTGATCTTGCTGACGCCGCCGTCGTCGAGGGTGAAAGCGAAGGTGGAGAAATTGCGGATGTTATCATTGAGGGTGAGGTTGCCGGTGATGTTGATGGTGGCCTTCGAGCCGATGATTTCCGTGGTGGCATAGATGCGGCCAGTGCTGCCGGTGCCGCTAGCTGGGTAGGTGGACAGTCCGTGCGTGTAATCACCTATCACGTTGAGGGTGGCACCGTTGGTGATTTTTACGTTGGCCCTGTTGGTGGGTGTGCCGGTGCTGCCAGTGTAGCGGGCTCCGCCGACTTTGAGATTTTGACTGAGGGTGGCTGTGCCGCCGTTCAGATTGAAATACGAGTTGGAGCTGCTGGCGGTGTTAGCTCCCATGATGAAATCGTTTTTAACACTGAATGAGCCGCCGTTGAGGGTGTAGGTGCCGGTGCCACCGGTGTTGGAGCTGCCAGTGCCGCCGAGAATGAGAGCCCTGTCGAAGGAGACAGTGCCGGCGTTGTGGATGACGGTGCCGGTGCCGCCAGCGGCGGTGCCGATCTGGGAGTCGGCGGCAGTTCCCATGCCGAGGTTGGCTCCGGTGTTGATGGTGAGGGTGGCTGTCTTGCCTGCGCCATTTGCCCCTTGGACGAGGAGCAGGTATTGTGCGGTGAGCGGGGCGCTGTTGACGGTCACGTTGCCTTCCTGAATGATGGCATGGTTGGTCGTGTAGCCAGGGTTGCCAGCGGACCAGTTGGCGCTGGTGGACCAATTGCCGTCACTGCCATTCCAAGTGGTGGCGACGGCGTGGAGGTTGGCAGCGGCGAATGTCAACAGGGTGGGCAAGCAGCAGATTTGGAGGAGTGTTTTGCGGGTTTTCATGATGTTCGAGAATTGGATTGATTGGGCTGGCATGAACGCGGGCTGGGCTGGGTTGCTGGACAGACGGAGTAACGTATCCGTGCGGGTGTGTCACAAATCCCAACGCATACCATAACAGGCCAACGCATACCCGATCCGGTATGCGCGGGGGGGGGGGACGGGCGAGACAGAGGTCAGAGGTCAGAAGACACAAGATAGACTGCGGCAGCCACGAGGCGCGGAGTCTCTGGTCTCTGAGCGGGCGGGACGCCCGCGCCATAGCGTAGCGCAGGCATCCTGCCTGCAAGTCAGTCTATTGCGCGAAGCGCCGCCTTCCCAAATAACACAATCAGCAAAAAGCAGAAGAGATCACCGCGCTTCGCGCATCCTATGGATTGCAGGCGAGACGCCTGCGCTACGGGATGCACGTTGCGGGCGGGACGCCCGCGCCACTTTTTAGCGCAAGGCGTTTTCGCGGTATTTTTCGGGGGACAGGCCGGTGTGTTGTTTGAAGCAGCGGGAGAAGGAAAACGGGGTGCTGAAGCCGCAGGAAAATGCGAGTGCTTTTATGGATACGTCGGAGGCAATGAGCTGGTGGCAGGCTTGCTCAATGAGATGTCGGGAACGAAATGTATTCGGTGTGACACCACAGAGGCGGCGGAATTTTTTCCGATACGCTTGTTCGCTGAGTTTGAAGGCGCGTCCCTCGGCAACAAGATCAAGCGGGGTATCGGGCGACAGAGCGAGGAGTCGGGCGCGGGCTTCGTCGATCCAATGAAGATCGGATTTGGTGTGCGGCTCCTGCCAGGTGTCGCACATCTCGGCGAGGAGGTCGGTAAGGCGTCCGGCGTCGCGCAAAGTGAAATCCGTTCCGGATGGGCGCGCCGCAAGTGGCAACACCACGTCGTGAAATCGCTTCAGCCAGTAGTCCACGGGGAGGGGAAGATGTCGCACGGGGATTGCGGGATCAAGCAGACCGGTTCCCATCCATGCATCAAAAATGATGCCGGAAAACTCGACGTTGATTTCGTTCCAACGTTCGCCTTCGAGCGGTCCGTAGGCGTGGGGGATTCCGGGAAAAACGCAAAGCACATCGCCCGCCGCAACGGGCAGTTCCTCGCGGTGTCGGTCATCACGAAATATGCCGCGTCCTTTGGTCACGTAGATCAGCGAGTAACGCGAAAAGGCATCCAGTTGTCCTGCTTTCAATTCGCGTTGCTGCGCCCAGCTTTCGTGAATTTGCGTGCTGCGCGTGATGGCACCGGCTGGCGAGGGGTTGAGCGATTGCGCAATGAGCCAGTAGTCGCGGGTCTGGCCGGGAAGGAATCCGGTTTGGTGAATGTATTTGCCGCCGTGGGTCTGGCTCAGGGTTTTGAGGTCTTGCGAAAGCATAGCTGCGAATAATGGCAAAATTCCACAGGTCGCCTGCAACGCCAAATTACCGTGCGTCCGCGTGCTGATGAGTTGGGGACAGGGGTGGCGCGGGGGGGGGAACGGAGAACGGGGGCGGATCGGCTTAAATCGAGTTAAATCGACGTAGGTCGATTTAAGGGGGGGGACGATTTAGGCCGATGCTCGCCGATGCTAGGGGTCGCTTTCGCGGATGAAGGCGGTGTTCAGATTTCGACGGTCTTGAAGGCGTCGAGTTTCCAGAGCGGTTGCTTGGCTTCGGTAGCAAGTTCGTTGAACGCTTCGACTTCGGCTTTGCTGAAAAGGAGTCCGCCAGCGGCTGCGGTTTTCTTGGCGAAGTCGGCTTCGATCTGGCCGGGAAGGATGCACTTTTCGTTTCCGTGTCCGAGGATGTCGGCGAGGACGGCTTTGACGTTTTGCGCTTGGGTGCGGCCTTTGGCAAAGGCTCCGCCGCTCATGGCTTCGGGATGGATGATCTGGAAGAAGAATGCGCAGGTGCCTTTGTCGCCTTCGCTGACGTTGGTCCAGCGGTTGCGGATCGTGGGCAGGGAGCCGCCAATGAGGCCGCCAACGAGTTCGTTGATGAGCGAGAGGCCGTAGCCTTTGTGTGCGCCAAAGGGCATGAGCGACTTGGCTTTCGCGGGGTCGGTCGTCGGGTTGCCGTCGGCGTCAACAGCGGCGTTGGGGGGCAGTTGTTTGCCTTCGCGCAGGAGTTGTTGCACGCGGCCCATGGCAACAACAGAGGTGGCCCAGTCGATGACGATGGGATAACCAATGGCATCGGTCGTCGGGAATCCCCACGAATGCGGGTTGGTGCCGAGAGTGGGGAATTTGCCGCCAAAGGGAACGACTTCGGCGAGCGCCGCGGTGCAGTTGGTGTAGGCGATGTATCCGCGGCGGGCAGCTTCCATCACGTAACCGCCGCCCCAGAGGTAGTGAAAGGCGTTGTCAACAGACACGGTGCCGGTGCCGTATTGGTCGGCCAGGCGAATGGCTTCTTCAATAGCGCGGTAGGCGGTGGATTGGCCGAGCTTTTTGTTGGCGTTCCAGATTTTGGCGGCGGCGAAGCGGGATTTTTTCTCTTCGATTTGCGCGCCGGGGACGCAGCCTTTGCTGCCGGAGCCGAAGAGGTGGTCGAGGTGCAGGGCTTTGATGCCGTTGTGCGTGCGAATGCCGTGGCGGGTTGCCTCAGCGCAGAAGCGCGCGCCTTCAGCAGATTCGTCAGCGTGAAAGCCGCGGTGCATGTAGGCGGCTGCAACGAGGTCGTTGTGCTGTTTCTCGGGGACGATGTAGTAGGTTTCGGGCATGGTAAAAAATGGGTTTGGCGCGAGTTTGGTTTGATTCGATTTAAGTCGGTTTAACTCGAGCTAAGTCGGATTAAATCGAGTTGGGTCGAGTTAGAATTTGTTGGCCTGGTTGACGGTATTGCCTTCGAGGAAGGCCTTGTAATTGGAGACACAGCAACTGGCCTGGCGGACAACGCTTTCGTAAGTGCGCGAGCCGATGTGCGGGGTGATGATGCAGTTGGGTGCGTTGAGGAGCGGGTGGTCGGCAGGAGGCGGCTCGGCGTCAAGAACGTCGGCACCGTAGCCTCCGACTTGGCCCGACTTGAGCGCGGCCACCATGTCGGCAGTGTGAACGATTTCGCCGCGAGCGCAGTTGAGAATGAGGACGCCTTTTTTCATCGTGGCGATGGTCTTGGCGTTGATCATATCGCGCGTCTCGGGAGTGAGATTTGTGTGCAGCGAAATGTAGTCGGCGCTGGTGAAAATTTCTTCCTTCGTGGCAACGCGTTTGACGTTGTGCTGTTTGGCAAAGGCTTCGTCCCAGTAGATGTCGTAGGCGATGACTTCCATGCCGAAAGCGCGGGCGCGGATGGCAACTTCTTTGCCGATGCGTCCGAGGCCGACGATGCCAATGGTCTTGGCAAGGAGCTCGTGACCGGTCTTGCGTTTCCAACCACCGCTGCGCGTGGAGTCGGTGTGGAAGAGTATGTTTTTTTCGAGGGCGAGCAGGAGCAGAAAGGTGTGCTCGGCAACGGTCGTGTGGTTCACACCAGGGGTGAAGAGGACGGGGATTTTTTTCGAGGTGGCGTGGGCAACGTCGATTTTGTCGAGGCCGATGCCGTATTTGCTGATGACCTTGAGGCGGGGAAGCGATTTGTCGATGACAGCGGCGGTGATGGCGTCGTCGCCGCAGAGGAAGGCGTCGAATTGGCCGGCAAGCTCAAGCATGCGTGCCTCGGAAAGCGGGCCGCGTTCGCGGACGACTTCGACGTCGAGTTGGGCCAGCATGTCGTGGTGAACGCCGGGAGTGTCTTGGAAGGAGGTGGTGGTGAGAAGGACTCGTGTCATGATGTTGTTTGGCAGGGCAATTGGGTTCGATCACTGACGGGCGCTCATGCGGGGTCAAAAGGGGTGTGGCTGCAAACAGTTTCAGCATCCTGAGGGGGGGGGGGGGGAGGGGTTCGCGCTTGCCAGCAGGCGACGGACGCGGAGCGTGTGCCGATGGATGCACATGTGACAGCGACTCCCCAAGATAATGCTCCCGGCGATGCGTGGCTGGCAGCGGCACGATTGCTCGTGCGCTGGCTCGATGAACGGGCGCGCGTCGATGGGCTGCTCGCCGTTCTCCCCGCCAACCTAGGGCGCACTGGACGCGCACGTTGCCAGAATCTGGTGCTCGGCGCCTTGCGTCATCTCGGACGGATCGAGGGCATCATCACGCCGCTCATGAGCCGAATGCCGCGAGCGGAGGTGCAGGCAGTGTTTTTGCTGGCGGGCTACGAATTGATCGAAGGCGGCGGCGACGGTCATGTTGCCAAAGTTGCCCATCACGCCGTCGAGCAAACGAAGCGTCTGGCGAGTCAGGCCGAGGCGCGAATGGTCAACGCCATCGTGCGCAAACTCGCCTCCGCGCTCGCCGACGAACAGCCGCCCGGTCGGCTCGCAACAGCAGCCCGACTCGCCCAATATTACTCGCATCCGGCATGGATGGTGGAGCGTTGGCTCGCGCAGTTCGGCGCGGAATCCACACGCGCCTTGCTTGAGTGGAACCTGCGACCCGCATCCGTGTATGCACGTTTGCGATACACGCCTG
>NZ_ABEA03000067.1 GCF_000171235.2 Geminisphaera colitermitum TAV2
CACCATCGCGTTCGCGACCAACTCGCCCCCCTCCTCGGCGTCAACATCGCCCCCGTAGGGGCTTCGCTTGCGAAGCCCGCCTCCCTCACCCAGCTCTCCATCAATTCCGGCCACGCCAAGCAAACCCTCCTTGCCGACACCTCCGTCACCGCCAGTGCCACCACTGCCCGCGTCCTCGCGACAGGATTGTCAGAAAAAAACCGCCGCCCCGTCGCCTACCTCAACACCCTCCCCCCCCCACCCCCCTCCACCACCGGCGCGGCAGCGCCCAACTTGGATGTTGGACGTTCGACGTTGGATGTTGGACGTTCGGGCCGCAGGCCCGCCGTCCTCTACTTCCCCTTTGAACTCGGCACCCTCATCCTTCAAAAACCCGCCGAAGCCATGTCCGCCTTTCTCCTCGACGGCCCCACTGCCGACCGCGAGGAGTACGCCCTTCAGCAAGGCGAACTCGCCATCAGCCGCTGGCTCGGCGACCGCCTCCGCGAAGCCGGCCTGACGCCTGCCGTCGCTGCCGACAAAAAACTTGCCGACACTGGCAACCTCCGCGTCGAGCAACCCTTCATCGACAAGTCTGGCAACCTCGCCCTCGTCATCACGACCCGTGCCGACAGCCAGCAACGCCCCCTTCCCCCCGGCACCATCACGCTCCCCCTTCCCGGCGGCCCATGGGAAACCGCATGGTGGGCGCCTGCCGAAGACGACAGCCTGACTGCCATCCCCGTTCGCGCCACTACGGATGGCCGCTACAAAGTGACACTCCCGGCCATCCCCAGCGCCGGCGTCCTGTATCTGTTTGGAAATCAAAACCACGCCCCTGTTCTTTCCATCCCCGCCATTGCATCCACCGCACGCGCTGCCGACGGACACACCGCCAAACTCCCCCCCGGCGTTCCCTTCCCTCTGACCATTGAACTCATCAACACGACCCCCGCCCCCCTCCCCCCCGGCAACCTCCGTGCGCAGGCGCTTGCCGACTGGCAAATCTCCCCCGCCGCCACGACGGACACCCCTGAACTCGCCCCCGGACGAAGCCACAAAGTGACCTTCACGATCACACCTCCCGCCGACGTTGCCCTCGTCAAACCCGACTGGCTCTACCCCCTCGTCGCCAACTGGAGCCCTGCCCACAGCAACACCCCAAGCGCCATAATCACCGCCAACGTTGTGATGGACATCCCCGCGAAAGACGCGCTCCTCGTCCTCACTGACAACGCCCATTATCCTGCCACGTATCCATATCTCCAGCACACCGGGGCGACCTACCGCTATTCCACGCCCACGCCCGGCACGCCTGCCGCCGCCGCCATATCCGATCCCGCCCAACGCGACAAAAACGTCTCCCCCGGCACCGCCCTTACCAACGGTTTCAACAACAAAACCGGACAGCGCAACGCGAGCGGTCCTTACAGTGCTTCCTATGCGACAAAAAACATCACCGTTGACTTCGATCTGAAAGCCCCCCGTTCCGTCCGCCGCGTTGTTGTCAACGCCGGCCCCGGCGAAATGCTCCCCATGCGTCTTGCCGTCTCGACGAGCGACAACGGCGAAACCTTCACGCCACAACTCACGCAACTCCCCCCGACAGGCGGAGCCTCCGCCGCCGTCCGCGAATACACAATCACCCTCCCTGCCGCCGTTTCCGCCCGTCACGTCCGTCTCGCCGTCGAATGGCCCCTCGCCGGCGGCACCCTCGGAGAAGTTGAAATCTGGGGCAATTAACCACCACTACTATTCTCTGTTTTTCTAGCCGTAACTCCACACTACCATGAACATCCCCCCCCCCCCCGCCGCATTGCCACGAAGCCCTTTTACTTGCTGGAGACGAAGCGAAGCGGAGTCTCCAGCAAGGGCTTCACGTGAAGCCCGCCGCGCCGCCGCTTTCACCCTGATCGAACTGCTCACTGTCATCGCCATCATCGGCGTGCTCGCCGGAATCATGATTCCGGTGGTCAGCCGCGTCCGGGAATCGGCGCGCAAAGCTCAATGCATTTCCCACCTCCGCCAAATCGGCAACGGCATCCACCTCTTTGCCTCTGACAACAAGAGCTACCTGCCCGTATCCATCAAATTCGCAAACTTAGACTGCCCGTTTGGAATCACCACGAATGGCACCGAGTATGGCTGGTTCAACTACGTCAGGCCTTATATGGGAGCAGCATCGAGCTTGAAGGCATTCATGGGCAAACGCATGTTGCCCTGTCCTTCCTCACTCAAAGAGCAGGAGACAACCTACACTTATTACGACCAGGTGACAGGCTACGCCTTCAATCCTCAAGTTGGATACTGGGCCAGCGACACCAGACGCAAGCGTCTCCTCGAATCCATTTCCGCGCCCAGCGTGACTCCGATCATCTACGAGGCGTTGCTCGGAGGTGCGAAGCGCCCGGACAACGGCCAATCCATCACCAACCGCACCGACAGCGGTTATCTGATGTTCCGCCACGGCAATACGGCTAACCTCCTGATGGTAAGCGGGCGTGTCATGCCTTATCCTTACAGCAAAATAAATACCAATAGCCGTCCAAACACAACGGATGCCCTCGGCTACCGCTGGAATCCCTGAAGTCACAGGCTTCGGG
Source organism: Geminisphaera colitermitum TAV2 (assembly GCF_000171235.2). Taxonomy (GTDB): domain Bacteria; phylum Verrucomicrobiota; class Verrucomicrobiia; order Opitutales; family Opitutaceae; genus Geminisphaera; species Geminisphaera colitermitum. Next base: position 2,583 of record NZ_ABEA03000067.1, read on the forward strand.
CAGGACGCGGGCTCCGGGTGCTCTTCTCGCCATTCGGCGTCCCAACGTCCGCCGTCCGGCGTCCTCTCTCCCCGCCCCCTCCGCGCCCCCCCCCCCCCGGCCAGCCGCATCACTGCGCCTCGATGGGGAGCGTGCCGTTGCAGTCGGGGTAGCCACGGCAACTCCAGAATTCTTTCCCGGCGTTGGGGCCTTTGCGGGCGGTGCGACGACGCATGGGCTGGCCGCATTTGGGGCAGGCCGGAGAGTCGGTTTTTTCCAGCGCCGTGTCGCGGGCTTCAACACGCCGTTGGGTCAGACGCTCGCGAAAGCCCCCGCCCGCCAGAAAAGCATCGCCCTGTTGTCGCATTTGGGCGGCGAGCATGGCTGTTGCACGGCGGATCAGTACAATGAGAGCGTTGGCGGCGACACAGGGATCTTTGCTCTCCAACCACGGCATAAATGGAGCCTTGCCGGCATGATACCATTCCCAGAATTGGTGAGAGGCGTCATTGGAATGTTGATACGGAGGAAAATTCAGGGATTTGAGGGCTTGGTATTCCCTGGATTGTTCGCTCCACGGAAAGACGCCGCGCTCGGCGAGAAAAATTTCGAGATCGCCCAAAAGTTCGCCAAGGCTGGCCCTGGCGACATCGGTGAGTTTCATCTCGGTTTCCTTGGAGGTGGCGGAGCGTTCGGAACCCTCGATGATGTTTTGCCGGCCTGAACGCGCGGCGCCGACCATCTGGCCGGCGGTTTTGCCGAGGGGGTCTTTCCTGAAGGAGATGAAACGGTCGCAAAAAGAAATCGTGCCGAGGTGGATGAGCGTGGCGAAATGGAAACTGCTGAGTTTGCGAAAGCCTCCGGATTTGTCGAAGAGGGGAGAAGGCATGACGTTGGAGAATTAGGGCACCAAACGTTGGACGCCATACTTCGGCTGACGAGAAAAAATCAGCATCCAGAGTCCAGCGTCCGGCGTCCCCCCACCATCCGACTTTCTCCTCGCTCCGAGCCATCCGGTAGGCGTTACTTTTGGGTTTTCTCATGCTCGTCCCACCGAAAGAACTCGAAGGCGTCCTCCTCATCGACAAACCCACTGACCACACCTCGCACGATGTCATTGCGCGCCTGCGCGGCATCCTGCGCATGAAACGCATCGGTCACGCCGGCACCCTCGACCCCATGGCCACTGGCCTGCTTATCGTTCTCGTCGGCAAAGCCACCAGCCTTTCCCAATACCTCATGAGCGCCGACAAGGAATACTCCGGCACCATCACCCTCGGCAAAACCACCAACACCCAGGACGCCGAAGGCGAAATGCTCGAAACCCGCCCCGTCCCCCCCCTCTCCGAGGCGCAAGTCGCCGCCGCCATGCGCGCCATGCTCGGCGACCAGTACCAAATGCCACCGATGTTTTCCGCCATCAAGATCGACGGCGTGCCCCTCTACAAATCGGCCCGCAAAGGCCAGGACATCGAACGCGAACCGCGCTTCATCCGCGTCAGCCAGTTTGAACTCACCCGCTGGCAGTCGCCCCAAATCGACTTCCGCAGCAAAGTCAGCAAAGGCACCTACGTGCGCACCCTCGCTCACGACCTCGGCGACAAACTCGGTTGCGGCGGCCACCTCTCGGCCCTCCGCCGCACCGCCTGCGGTCCGCTCACCATCGACCGCGCCGTCACCATCGAGGCGCTGCAAAAAATGTCGCATCCCGAAATCGAAAAAATCCTCGTCCCCATCCACCAAGTCGCCCCGCGTGTAGCGGTCGGCTGAATACAAAGCTGCAACCAATCCTGCTGAATCCACCCTCCTCATTTCAGCCTTTTAGTTTTTAGCTTTTTAGCTTTTCCAAAAATGCACACCTTCACCTCCATCGCCGAAGCCGCCGCTGCGCTGGCCGCGCCCGCAGCCCAGTCCGTGCGTCCCCTGCACCTGGCGATCGGAATGTTCGACGGCGTGCACCTCGGCCACCAAGCCGTCATCGAAGCCGCCGTGCACTCCGCCCGTCGCAGCGGCGGCACGGCGGCTGTGCTCACCTTCTGGCCACACCCCAGCCGCCTCTTCCGCCCCGACGCACCCGTGCGCATGATAATGACACCCGCGCTCAAGGCCCGGCTCCTCGCCCAGCTCGGTGTCGATGTCATCATCAGCCAGACCTTCGACGCCGCCTACGCGCAAACCCCCGCCTCTGAATTTCTCCCCCTCCTCAAACGCCACCTCCCCGCCCTGCGCACCATTTACGTCGGTGAGAACTGGCGCTTCGGACGCGGCCGCGAAGGCGACATCTCCTACCTCATCAACGAAGCCCGGCCCCTCGGCCTCTCCGTCTTCAGCGCCGAGCGCATCAATCACAACGGCGAACCCATCAGCAGCACCCGCATCCGCGCCCACCTTGAAACCGGCGGTATTGAAGAAGCCAATACCCTGCTCGGCTACAGTTACTTTGCCGAAGGCGTCATCATGCCCGGCAAACAACTCGGCCGCACCATCGGTTTCCCCACGCTCAACGTGGACTGGCAACCCGACCTCCTCCCGCGCCTCGGCGTGTATGCCGTTCGCGTCACCGCCGGAACCTCGCCCGGCCTCACCTCCGCGCCCCCCCCGTCCCCCCCCCCCCCCCCCGCCGCCGCTGCTCCTGCCGCCCCCTCATTCCCCGCCGTGGCCAACTACGGCCTGCGACCCACCGTGGAAAACGCCACCCGCCCCCGCCTCGAAATCCACCTCCTTGGCGACCGCTGCCCCTTCGACGCAGGCGACTTCGTGACTGTCGAGTGGCTGACCTTTCTTCGTCCCGAGCAACGTTTCCCCAATCTCCCCGCCCTCCGCGCCCAAATCGCCGCCGACCGCCAATCCGCCCTCGACTGGTTCTCCGCGCAGTGAGGAAAAGGAAAACTGGCGAACCTCTTCAGCCTTTCAGCCTTTCAGCCTTTTAGCTTTTTAGCTTTTTTCGTCTCCCCCTGCACCTCCCGCAGCACCCCGATAAAATTGCGCGCCACCGGGGAAGCGTCCCCCCGCCACACCGCCCACAAGTGAAACTCCATCTCCGCCCCTGCCCCGCGGACTGACTTGCTCACGATCCCCTCCGCATGATGCGTGCTGATGATGCGCGGCATCATCGAAATCCCCTGCTGCCCCGCCACCATCGCCAGCAACGACTCAAGACTGTCCACCAATTGCATCGCCCCCGGCCTGCACCCCTGCGCCGCGAACAACGCCCGCATCGCCTCCGCGTGGTCCGGTCCCGCCCGCTTCGGGTCCGCCACGGCCAGCAGCCGCTCTCCCTCCAACTGCGCAAACGACACCGACGCCGCCGACGCCAGCGGATGCCCCCTCGCCATCACAAACCGTAACGGCGAACTCAACACCCGCATCATCTCCAAATCCCCCGCCGGCTTCGCCTCCCCCATCGTGCCCGCAAAGCCCACCTGAATCTCGCCCGTCTCCAACGCCCTGATCTGGTCCAGCGAACGCATCTCGCGCAACATCACATCCACATCGGGAAACCGCTCCCGGAACGCCACCAGACTTGCCGGCATGAAACTCGTGGACATCGGCCCCACATTGCCAATCGTCAGCCGTCCGCGCCGCCCCAACTTCGCCTCCCGCGCGAACTCCACCGCCTGCGCCACCCGCGCCAGCACCGGCCCCACCTCCGCCAGAAACACCGCACCCGCCTCCGTCAACCGCACCCCCGTCGTATCGCGGTCCAGCAACTCCACGCCCACCTCGTGCTCCAGATCCTTGATCTGCTTGCTCAACGCCGGCTGCGCCACGCGCAAGCCCTCCGCCGCCCGGCGAAAACTCAACTCACGCGCCACCGCTGTAAAATAACGCAAATGTCTCAATTCCATTTCCCAACCACTGATAACGAAAAACGATCACCCGGCAAACAACAAAGTCATTCCCCCGTCCCGCCCCCGATGTTATCGTCCCCCACTACCGTCATGACAGCCGCACCCGATCCACTCCAGCACGCCCTCCGTCAATGCGCCCGCCAGAGCGCCGGTAAGGACGAACCCCGTTGCCGCGCCCTGCTCTCCTTCATGGCAACCTCCAACCGCCTCCAGACCCTCCTCCGGCAAACCCTCTCGCAACAAAAACTCACCGAGACCGGCTTCAAACTCCTCTCCGTCCTCTCCGCGCACGACCCCCGCCCCCTCGCCCCCACGCAACTCGCCGCCGACGCCGCCATGTGGCCGCCCACCGTCACCGACGTCCTCACCCGCCTCGAACTCTCCGGCCTCATCGCCCGCGAACGCAGCCACGAAGACCGTCGTCAGGTCCTCGCGCAACTCACCCCCGCCGGTCGCAAAAAATACACCGCTGCCATCACCCGCATACTCTCCACCATGATTGACCTCGCCGCTCCTTTGGAAGGAGCCGACATCTCTGCCCTCCGCACCACCTGCGACACCCTTGATTCCCGTATCGCCGCACTCACTACACCCGACTCCCCCCGTCCCCTCGCCGCCTCCGCCAATTAACCACTCCCCCCCCCCTGCACAATCCCGCATTCCCAATTCTTAATTCTTCATTCTTAATTTTCTGTATGCAACGCCTCCTCACTGCCGCCCTCCCGCTCATCGCCGCCACCGCAGCGCTCCTCTTCCAGACCGCTTGTTCCGACAACAAAAACGCCGCCCATGCCGGTGGCCCCGGTGCCGGAGCCGCGCCCGCTGCGACAGACGTCGGAGTGGTGACACTCACCGCCGAACCCATCACCCTCACCCGCTCCCTCCCCGGACGCACCTCCGCCTACCGCATTGCCGAAGTCCGCGCCCGCGTGAACGGCATCGTCCAAAAACGCTTCTTCACCGAAGGCACCAACGTCAAAGAAGGCGACCAACTCTATCAAATCGACCCCGAACCCTACGAAGCCGCGCTTGCCTCTGCCGAAGCCACCCTCGCCCGCGCCCAAGCCACGCACGCCGCCGCCCAACTCGACGTCCAACGCTACGCCGACCTCGTGAAACTCAACGCCGTCAGCCGCCAGAATTACGACGACGCCCTCTCAGCCGAAAAAATCGCCGCCGCCGACATCGCTGCCGCCCAAGCCGCCATCAAGACCGCCAAGATCAACCTCGCTTACACCAAAGTGTACGCCCCCATCTCCGGCCACATCGGCAAATCCGAAATCACCGAAGGCGCCTACGTTCAAGCCGCCACCGCCACCCTCCTCAGCACCATTCAGCAAATCGACAAACTCTACGTCGATGTCGTGCAACCCGCCAACAATTACCTCAAACTCCGTGCCGACCTCGAAAGCGGACGCCTCAAGGCGGCAGCCGACGGCAAAAGCGCCCCAGTGAAACTCATCCTCACCGGCGGCGCCGAATATCCCGAATCCGGCACCCTTGAATTCACCGACATCACCGTCGATCCCGGCACCTCCTCGATCACCGTGCGAGCCCTCTTTCCCAACCCCCGCGGCGACCTCTATCCCGGCCTCTTCGTCCATGCCCGCCTCGTCGAAGGCGTGAAACCCTCCGCCCTCCTCGTCCCCCAGACCGGCGTCTCGCGCAACACCAAGGGCCAGGCCACCGCCCTCATCGTTGGCAAAGACAACAAAGTCGAACTCCGCATCCTCACCGCCGAACGCACCATTGGCGACAAATGGCTCGTCACCTCCGGCGTGAGCGACGGCGACCAAGTCATCGTTGAAAACCTTCAACGCATCCGCCCCGGCGTAGTGGTTAATCCGATACCGCCAAGCTGGCAAAAACCCGCCGGAACCGTCGAACCCATCAAAACTGAAAGCCCGAAAAACTGAGAGCCCCGACCAGCAGACAACGCAACACCCACCTGATCACACCCGGCTGCAACATCAGCCCACAGCCCTTCAGCCCTCAGTAACTTTCCCACCATGGCCAAATTCTTTATCGACCGTCCCGTATTCGCCTGGGTCATTGCCATCATCATGATGATGGGCGGCCTCCTCGCGATACGCACCCTCCCCATCTCACAATACCCCATGGTGGCCCCCCCCACCATTGGCATTCAAGCCCGCTACCCCGGTGCCTCCGCGCAAACCGTGCAAGACACCTGCACCCAGATCATCGAGCAAAAGATGAACGGCATCGACAACCTCCGCTACATGGAGTCCACGTCCAACGCCGACGGTTCGATGCAACTCACCCTCACCTTCAACCAAGGCACCAACCCCGACATCGCCCAAATGCAGGTGCAGAACAAACTGCAACTCGCCATGCCCGTCCTCCCCAAGGAAGTGCAACAAGAAGGCGTCACTGTCCAAAAAACCTCCGGCAACTTTTTGATCATCGTCGGCTTTGTCTCCGAAGACGGCAGCATGAAAGCGCAAGACATCTCCGACTTCATTGCCGCCAGCGTGCAGGAACCCATCAGCCGCGTCCCCGGCGTCGGTGACACCCAATTCTTCGGTTCCCAGTACGCCATGCGCATCTGGATCAACCCCGACGCGCTCAACAACTACGGCCTCGCCATCAGTGACATCACCACCGCCGTCACTGCGCAAAATGCCCAGATCTCTGGTGGTGAACTCGGCGGACTCCCCGCCGTCCCCGGCCAACGCCTTGCCGCCACCATCGTCACCCAAACCCGCCTCAACACCACCGACGAATTTGCCGACATCCTCTTGAAGGTGAATGCCGACGGCTCCCAAGTGCGCCTCGGCGACGTGGCCCGCCTCGAACTCGGCGGTGAAAGCTACACCGTCACCCCCCGCCTCAACGGCAAACCCGCCTCCGGCCTCGGCGTCAAACTCGCCTCCGGTGCCAACGCCCTTGAAACCGCCCGCCTCGTCCACCTCAAAATCGACGAACTCTCACGCTTCTTCCCCGAAGGCCTCAAAGTCGTTTACCCCTGGGACACCTCGCCCTTCGTCCGCCTCTCCATCGAGGAAGTCGTCAAAACCCTCATCGAAGCCGTCGTCCTCGTGTTCATCGTGATGTTCCTGTTCCTGCAAAACATCCGCGCCACCCTCATCCCCACCCTTGCCGTTCCCGTCGTGCTCCTCGGCACCTTTGCCGTCATGGCCGCCTGCGGATTCACCATCAACACCCTCACCATGTTCGGCATGGTATTGGCAATCGGACTACTCGTGGACGACGCCATCATCGTCGTCGAAAACGTCGAACGCGTCATGAGCGAGGAAGGCCTCTCGCCCAAGGAAGCCACGCGAAAATCCATGGGCCAGATCACCGGAGCCCTCATCGGCATCGCCCTGGTTCTCTCCGCCGTGTTTGTCCCCATGGCATTTTTCAGCGGATCGACCGGCGTCATTTACCGCCAATTCTCCATCACCATAGCCTCGGCGATGTTGTTGTCTGTCGTCGTTGCCATCGTCTTCACTCCCGCCCTCTGCGCCACGATGTTGAAACCCATCGACCCCGCGCACCACGCCGCCAAACGCGGCTTCTTTGGCTGGTTCAACCGCTGCTTCGAAAAACTCACCGCCGGCTACTCCACCACCACTGCCGCCTGCATCCGTCGCTGGGGCCGCACCATGATCATATTCCTCGTCCTCACTGGCGGCATGGCATGGTTTTTCCACCGCATCCCCACCGCCTTCCTCCCCGAGGAAGACCAAGGCATGGCGCTCCTCGTTGTCACCCTCCCCCCCGGCTCCACTCAGGAAGAAACCCTCAGCGTCCTCGAACGCATCGAAGACATTGTTCTCAACACCGAGAAAGAGGCCGTTCAGGAAATGTTTACCGCCGCCGGATTCAGCTTTGGCGGACGCGGCCAGAACACCGCCCTCGGCTTCATCAAGTTCCGGGACTGGAGCGAACGCAAAGACAAGAGCCTCAAAGTTCACGCCGTCGCTGGCCGCATCATGGGCAAACTCCAAGTGATCAAAGGCGCCATGGCCTTTGCCGTCACTCCCCCCGCCATCATGGAACTCGGCAACGCCAGCGGCTTCGACATCCGCCTCCAGGACCTCGCCGGCCTCGGCCACGAAACCCTCCTCGCCGCCCGCGGCCAGGTTGTTTACTCCGCCAACGTCGAACACAAAGACAGCCTCGTCGCCGTCCGACCCAGCGGCCTCGACGATACCCCTCAGTTCAAAATCGACATCGACACCGAACTCGCCTCCGCCCACGGCCTCAACGTTGCCGACATCAACCAAGCCTTTGCCGCCGCCTGGGGTGGCACCTACGTCAACGACTTCATCGACCGCGGACGCGTCAAAAAAGTTTACCTCCAAGGCGACGCCCCCTACCGCATGTCACCCGAAGACATTGACCGCTGGTACGTGCGCAACAACACCGGCCAGATGGTCCCCTTCAGCGCCTTCTGCACCATGAAGTGGATCTACGGCTCCCCCGCCCTCGAACGCTTCAACGGCTTCCCCTCCATGAAAATCGAAGGCCAGCCCGCCCCCGGCACCAGCTCCGGCACCGCGATGGCCACCATGGAAGCCATTGCCGACAAACTCCCACGAGGCATTGACCGCTCCTGGGCCGGCCTCTCCTACGAAGAACGCCTCTCCGGCTCCCAAGCCCCCGCGCTCTACGCCATCTCCCTCCTCGTCGTCTTCCTCTGCCTCGCCGCTCTCTACGAAAGCTGGACGGTTCCCTTTGCCGTCATGCTCATCGTCCCCATGGGCGTTCTTGGCGCTGTATTGGCCGTTATGATACGCGGCCTGCCCAACGACGTTTACTTCCAAGTCGGCCTCCTCACCACCGTCGGCCTCTCTGCAAAGAACGCCATCCTCATCGTCGAATTTGCCAAGGAAGGTTACGACAAAGGCATGGGCCTGGTTGAAGCCACCGTGCACGCCGCCCGACTCCGACTCCGCCCCATCCTGATGACCTCGCTCGCCTTCGGCTTCGGCGTCCTCCCCCTCGCCATCGCCAACGGCGCCGGTTCCGGCTCTCAAAACGCCATTGGCACCAGCGTCCTTGGCGGCGTTGTCGGCGGCACCCTCCTCGCCATCATACTCGTCCCCGTCTTCTTCGTATTCATCACCCGCCTCTTCCGCAGCGGACCAGCCAAGAAAGACTAAACCACCAGCACCACGGAGAAAACAACACACCTCACGCATTCATGACCCCCTCCGTGGTGAATCCAAAAAACAACTACAGGGAGGTTCTGAAAATTGAAAAATTACACAGAGGACACAGAGCAGGCACAGAGATTGGGGAGGACAAAACGACTCCGCACCTTTTCCCGTTAATAAAGTTTTTCTATTTAAAATAAATGACTTACAGAAATATCACCTTGCAGAAAAAACATCCGATAATCGGACAGACCTCCCCAAGCTCTGTGCCCGCTCTGTGTCCTTTGTGTAATTCTTAGAAGCTCCCTACATTTTAAAACAAACCGCAGCCACAGCCACCATGCGCCCTCTTCAATTTCAAATCTCAAACTCGGCGAAACTAACTGCCGCAGCCGCCACCACTGCACTGCTCCTCGCTGGTTGCTCGCTCGCGCCCAAATACGAACGCCCCGCCAGCCCCGTCCCCGACGCCTGGCCCACCGCCACTCCCGCCTCTCCCGCCACTCCCGCGACAACGACCACAACCGCCACTGACGCCCCCTCGCTCCCCGAGTGGAGCACCTTCTTTGGCGACCCGCGCCTGCAAGCCCTCATCCAACTCGGCCTCGACAACAACCGCGACCTCCGCACCGCCCTCCTCCGCGTCGAACAAACCCGCGCCCAATACCAAATCCAGAACAGCGCCCTCTGGCCCAACCTCAACGGCAGCGCCGGCATGACACGCGCCCGCACCGCCGGAGATTTTTCTCCCGCCACCGCCCCCCACGGCAACACCGGCAACCAATTCACTGTTGGCGGCGCCCTCGCCACCTGGGAAATCGACCTCTTCGGACGTATCCGGAATCTCAAGACAAGCGCCCTTGAAACCTATTTCGCCACCGAACAAGCCCGCCGCGCCGCCCAACTCAGCTACATCTCCACCCTCGCCAGCCAATACCTCACCGAACGCTCCACTGCCGAACAACTCGCCCTCGGACGCCAAACCCTCCAACTCGTCCAAGACAGCCACGACCTCATAAAACACCGCTTTGACAAAGGCGTTGCCACCGAACTCGACCTCCGCACTGCCGAGTCCCAAGTTGCCGCCACCCGCGCCACCATTGCCGAATACACCCGCCTCCACGCCCAAGCCCTCAACGCCCTCGCCTACCTCGTTGCCGCGCCCATTCCCGACACCCTCCCCCCCCCCCCCCCCCTCGCCGCGCAAAAACTCCTGACCGATCTCCCCGCCGGACTCCCCTCCGACCTCCTCCAACGCCGCCCCGACATCCTCCAAGCCGAGCACCTCCTCCGCGCCTCCAATGCCGACATCGGAGCCGCCCGCGCCGCCTTCTTCCCCAGCATCACCCTGACCGCCTTTGGCGGCACCAGCAGCGCCCAACTCAGCGACCTCTTCAGCGCCCACTCAGCCGCGTGGAACTTCTCCCCGCAAATCACCCTCCCCATCTTCACTGCAGGCCGCAACCGCGCCACCCTTGAAATCGCGCAACTCCAAAAACAAATCGAAATCGCGACCTACGAAAAAACCATCCAGACCGCCTTCCGCGAAGTTGCCGACGGCCTTGCAGCCCGCGCCTCCTACGACGAACAACTCGCCGCCCAACAAGCCCAAGTTGCCGCCACCCAAGCCCGCTACAACCTCTCCGACGCCCGCTACAAAGGCGGCGTAGCCGATTACCTCGCCGTCCTCACTGCGCAACAAGACCTCTTCAACGCGCAACAAAACCTCATCCGTTCCCAAACCCTCCACTACATCAGCCTCGTTGACCTCTACCGCGCCCTCGGCGGCGGCTGGAACGAAGAAAAAAATTAGGAAGTAGAAATTAGGAATTAGAAAAACGAACCCATGCGCACGAACACCTCACGACTTCCACAGTTCTTCGACGTTTTCGGTAGCGGGACTGGATTCCGATATGGAGTGCGGCGATTCATCGCCGCTTTGGACGACGTGATTCATCACGTCGCCTCGCCTAACCCTCTTGCCACCCTCTCCGTCTGCCAAAGGACGCACCGGGAGAGCGGGAGGGCGGGAGGGCGGGCCGTTAAAACGACCCGTCGAAAGCGGCGATGAATCGCCGCACTCCATGTCGAACCACCGAAAACATCAAAAAAACACTTCCACACTCCTAAACGCCGCTGAAGCCGCCCCATTCCTAATTCCTAATTTCTAATTCCTAACTTCCACTTCCCCCCCTCCCCCCCCTTCTGACACTTCCTAATTCCTAACTTCTACTTCCTAATTTTCTATGAACACCGACCCTTGGCGCATCCTTCGTGAATGCCAATCCCGCTCTGCTCACGAACAACAACTCCTCTCCGGACGCGACTGGCTCCTCGTGTCTGCTATAGTTGAATACCTCACGGCCCTCTTTCCCCTCTACCTCTGGACCGTTGACTACTTTGTTTCTGCCCGCGTCGGCACCGATCCCATCTCTGACAAAATGCGTCTGGCCTGCTGTGCCATGCTCGGAGTCGGCACCACATTTCTAGTCCTGTCATGGTGGGCCAAATACGCCCCCTTCCGCGCCTCTGTAATCGCGCTCCTCTTTTATGCCGGCCTGCAAGCCTGGATCATGCTCACCCTCCCCCACCACTTGATGGACGGCATTGCTTCCAAAATCATCATATTCCTCGGCCTCCTCATGGCCGTCCGCACCGGCTACCGCCGCCGCCACCACGCGTAAGGAGTAGCGAGCAGCGAGCAGGAAACTCACCGCTCCCCCTTCCGCTCTCCCGCCACTCCCCCTCCCCCGCACACACATCCTCTACTCACTACTCGCTACATCCCATGACCCACCACGCTCTCCCTGCCGACCCCACGCCTGACGCTGGCCCCTACCACCGTTGCGACATGCTAGTTGTCCTCGCCTCACTGATTGGCACCCTTGCCTCCATTGCCGGCTTTGCGCTCCTGCGCCAGCACACCACCATCCCCGCCCTCGCCTGGGCACCGGCCAGCATCGTCGGAGCGCTCAGCCTCTGGGGCTGGTGGTGCGTCATTCAAGGCCTGCGCGACACCACCAAAGACAAACTCCCCCGCTCTCATTCCCTACTGGTTGGCCACCTCGGTTTCGACCTCGTTTGCACCAGTCGCGGCGTTGCGGCCACAGCCTTCATCTGCCCCGACACCCTTGCTCCCGGCGCCACCAGCAAACTCCTCATCTTTTTTGAAAACTACGCCTCGCGCCAACGCCTTGTGCACACGCGCATCTCGCACCACCCCGACCTTGGACTCCCTGACCGCCAGTATCCCAAATTCCACCTCGCTGCCGGGCAGGCTGCTGTTTACGTGTTCCCCTTCCGTGCCTCCACTGGCATCAAACCCGGCTACCACCAACTTCCCGTCTGCATTCATGTAACCCGCCCCAACGGACGCGGCCTCCGCCTTCCCGATTCCCGCCGCCACCTTTACGACATCCGCAGCGTCCGCTTCGCCGCCCCCCTCCTCATCGAAGGAACTCCGTTGCCCCCCGATACCACGCCCCTCCCCGCTCCCGAGTTCATCACCCTCGCCCGCGTCACCGACAAAGAACCCCGCTTCGATGCCCTCGAAACGCTGCTCCCATCGTCCACCCGATAGGATCACCTCCTCCTGCCAGTAAAGGGAACCGCAAGGTGCGCCCTGCGTTGTCGCGCTCGACTTTCGTCCCGCAAGTCTCAAGACAATCCGCCCTTTGTTTCCACCCACGCACCTCCCATGCCAGTCATCGACAAACCACTGTCCGAACTGAAAACTTACCGCGGCATCAACCCGCGTCCCAGCGACTTTGACGCCTACTGGCGCACCGCGCTCAAGGAACTCGACGCCACCGATCCCGATCCCAAATTCGTCCCCACCAAAGCCATCTCACCCCGCGGTGCCGAAGCCTACGACCTCTGGTTCACCGGCGTCGGCGGCGCCCGCATCCACGCCAAATACCTCCGCCCCCTTCGCACCCCCAAAAAACAAAACGCACCCGCACCCGCCATCCTCCAATTCCACGGCTACTCCGGCAACGCCGGCGACTGGGCCGACAAACTCTCCTGGGTCAGCCAAGACTTCCACCTCGCCTCCCTCGACTGCCGCGGCCAAGGCGGTTCCTCCGAAGACAAAGGCGGCGTGCAAGGCAACACCCTGCGCGGCCACATCATTCGCGGCCTTGACGACCCCGACCCGCAAAAACTCCTCTTCCGCTCCATCTTCCTCGACACCGCGCAAATGGCCCGAGTCATCCTCGCCCTCCCCGACGTTGACGCCAAACGCGTCGGTGCCACCGGCGGTTCCCAAGGCGGCGCCCTCACCCTTGCCTGCGCCGCCCTCGAACCCCGCGTCCGCCGCGCCGCCTCGGTGTTTCCCTTTCTCTGCGACTACCGCCGCGTTTGGGAAATGGACCTCGCCAAAGACGCCTACCAGGAACTCCGCGACTACTTCCGCCTCTTCGACCCCCGCCACGAACGCGAAGATGAAATCTTTACCAAGCTCGGTTACATCGACTGCCAAAACCTCGCTCCGCGCATCAAAGCCGAGACCCTCATGTTCACCGGCCTCATGGACACCATCTGCCCCCCCTCCACGCAATTCGCCGCTTACAACAAAATCAAAGCGAAGAAGCGCATGGTGATCTACCCCGACTTCGGCCACGAAGGACTCCCCGGCCACTTCGACACAATCTTCAACTTCCTCGGCGAACTCTAATACCCCTTCCCACGCGGATACGCGCAGGCGCGGAGAAAATCATTTGTCTCCAATCCTCCGCGCCCCCGCGCCTCCGCGTGAGCAAGACGTTTCCTAACGAAACGGAATTAGAAGAGTCCAAGGAGCTTGAGGGCGGCGAGGCCGCTGAGACCAAGGGCAAGAAATTCAAAGAGGGTCTGGTTGATGCGGGGTAGTATCCAGCGTCCGATCAGCGCGCCGCCAAGGACGGCGGGGGCGAGCAGGAAATTGAAGGTGATGCTTTGCGGGGTGATAAGGCCGAGGTGCGTCATGAAGGGGACTTTGAAGCAGTTGAGCAGGAGAAAAAACACGGCGCTGGTCCCGACAAATTGCATTTTGGGCAGGCGCATGGCGATGAGGTAAATCGCCATGAGAGGTCCGGCGGCGTTGGACACGAGTGTCGTGAAGCCGGCGAGCACGCCAACCGTGGGGGCAAACCAAGGGCCGTGCTGGGCGGTGCTGGCGGCGGACGTTTGCGCGTGGCGGCGGGTTTGCCAGCGTCGCAAGAAGTGCAGGGCAAGGAGGACTAGGACAATGAGGCCAACCATGAGGCGGGCCTGCCGGTCATTGATAAGGTCCATCGCAAGCCAGCCGATGATGACGCCCGCGCCGGTCCAGGGGAAGAGTCGCCAGAGGTACGACCATTGGGCGTGGCGGCGATAGGCGGCCACGGCCACGAGGTCGCCAAAGATGAGAAGCGGGAGCACAAAGCCGCTGGCTTGCTTGGCGGGCATAATCATGGCGAAGACCGACACGAATAACATACCGAGGCCGGCAATGCCGGTCTTGGAGACGCCAACCAAAAAGGCGGCGACCACGGCGAGAAGCCATTGCCAAGGTTCGAGGGACATGTGGGGGAAAGCTAAAATGCTAAAAAGCTAAAAACTAAATGCTAAATCCGCACCTGCCCTCCCCCCCCCCGACCCCGCAAGCTCCGCCGCCGGGTGCCGATGCCTGTTGCACAGCGCGCACCGCGTCCTATTTTACACCGCATGGTCATCGAACACGCACCGTTGGAAGACGAACTGGGCGACGTGCTGGACAAGGCCATCCGTCTCGCCGGGCTGACGGAGGCCGCTCTCTCCGCGCGCACCGGCATCGACCGCGAACGCATCGCCGACGCCATCGCCTACCGCTACGACCTTACCCCCGCCGAATGGCGCGCCGTCGCCGAAGCTCTCTCGCTCAACGAAGTCGGCGTGCAGGCCCTCGCCGCCGGTCGTTATCCGCTGCCCCGCATCGCCGGCCTCCCCTTCTGCCTCTACCCGCTGCGCATGCAGCACGGCATCGGCGTCAGCAACGCCTACATCGCCGCCGATTGCGGTCAGGAACGCGGCATCCTTTTCGACACCGGCGGCTCCCCCGCCGCCCTGCGTCGCGTGTGGCCCGCCGCCATCACCCACCTCGACGCCATCTTCATCACCAACGCCGAGAGCGAACATCTCGCCGGCCTCGCCGACCTCCGCCGCCAGTTCAATTCCCCCCCCGTTTTCGCCCCCGCCGGCTCCCCCATCGAAGGCGCCACCGGCCTCGCCGAAGGAGCGCGCCTCACCTTTGGCCCCATCGAAGTCGAAACCCTCGCCACCCCCGGCCACACCGAGGAGCAAAACTGTTACCTCGTCCGCTCCGTGCGCGCCTGCAAATCCCCGCCCCTCGTCATCTCCGGCGACCTCCTCTTTGCCGGCTCCATCGGCGCCGCGTTTTACTGCGCCCGCCGCCTCAAGACCCACCTCGCCCGCCTCATGGCGCTCCCCCCCGAAAGCATCGTCGCCCCGGGTCACGGTCCCTTTACCACCATCGGCAACGAACGCGCCTGCAACCCGTTTGTCGTCTGAGCCCGCCAACGCCAGGCGATTCGCCCCCCTCCCCCCCCCTCCTTCCAACGCTCGCTCTGAAACTTTTTTCTCAAAATTTCCATCCCGCCCGCACGGATGCGGACCTTGGGCGTTGACACTTTTGACTCAGGACCGACTTTTGCCTCTTTTCCACGCTCAACGCTTAGAAACTTTTCCCCATGGCCAATGTAGTCATCGACAAACTCGTAAAAATCTATCCCGGCAGCGGTGGACCCGACGTCAAAGTTGTCCACGGTATCGACCTCGAAATCAAGGACCGCGAATTCATGGTCCTTGTCGGCCCCTCCGGCTGCGGCAAATCCACCACCCTGCGCATGATCGCCGGCCTTGAGGAAATCTCCGGCGGCACCATCTCCATCGATGGCCGCGTCGTGAACCACGTCCTCCCCAAAGACCGCGACATCGCCATGGTTTTCCAGAACTACGCGCTCTACCCCCACATGACCGTTTACGACAACATGGCCTTCGGCCTGAAGCTGCGCAAAATGCCCAAGGACGAAATCGACAAGCGCGTCCGCGAAGCCTCCGCCATGCTTGGCCTCGACCCCTACCTCAACCGCAAGCCCAAGGCCCTCTCCGGCGGCCAGCGCCAGCGCGTTGCCGTCGGTCGCGCCATCGTCCGCAAACCCAAGGTGTTCCTCTTCGACGAACCCCTCTCCAACCTCGACGCCAAAATGCGCGTCTCCACCCGCACCGAGATCTCCAAACTCCACGCCCGCCTCGGAGCGACGATGATCTACGTCACGCACGACCAAGTTGAAGCCATGACCATGGGCGACCGCATTTGTGTCATGAAAGACGGATACATCATGCAGGTCGCCGAGCCCCTCGCCCTCTACAATAGACCCGACAACCTCTTCGTCGCCGGCTTCATCGGCAGCCCGCAGATGAACTTTTTCAAGGGCACCCTTCGCAAAGAAGGCAACACCCTGCAATTCGTGGAGAAAAACGACACCGGCAAGCCCGTCGTCCTCACCCTCTCGCAAAAACTCGTGGAGAAAGCCGCCGCCTACGCAGGCAAAGACGTTATCCTCGGCATCCGTCCGGAACACGTCGAGGACACCACCACCGTGGCCAAGCCTGATCCAAGCCACACCCTTGAAGCCAAGATCGAAGTTTCCGAGCCCATGGGATCGGAAACCTACCTTTATCTCACGACCGGAGCGACCAACTTCATTGCCCGCGTGCATCCGACCGACCAGTATGATGCCGGCCAGCAGGTCAAAGTGACCGTGAAGATGGAGGAAGCGCACCTCTTCGACGCCGCGACCGAAAAAGTCATCCGCTGACCCGTCGCCTCCCGCGCAAGTGGAGCGGGCCTCCCCGCATCCGCATCGCACACACACAACGCCGCACCCATCAAGTGCGGTGTTTTTGTTTTCCGGGCGATCCCTGCCCTGATTTTGCCGTCGCTGACGAAATCGGTACAAAAAGTTGGCCGGTCGCCTACCCCTAAGCGACCGGCCATTTGCTTTCTTAGTTACCCCAAAACTCCCGCTATGCGGGAGAAATTGAAAACCTTATGTTGAAGACGTTGGCGGTTCTCCCGCTTTCGGTCAATAGGAAATTTTGAAAAAATCCAAAAAAATCTCAGCTCGCCCTGACTGAGTGCGATGCAAGGTGAAGTCAGCGGTAGAAGGAGCAGAAGACGCAGGAGGCGACTGGTGAAATCGGTACAAAAAGTTGGCCGGTCGCCTACCCCTAAGCGACCGGCCATTTGCTTTCTTAGTTACCCCAAAACTCCCGCTATGCGGGAGAAGTGAAAAAGTGATGTTGCTAGAGATAGAGAGACTGATCCTTCGGTCAACAAAAACTTGAAAGAATTTTCGGGCCAGCTTCATTCATATTAAAAATGAACGACTTAGGAAAAATATTTCTCCCCGCCAAATCTGCCATCACACAAAAAACCACTGCTGTTTTGCGCCTCACCGGCGAAGATGCTTCGAGTTTCCTCCAAGGCCAGATCAGCCAGGAAACTCGCACAACACTGCCTCAGCCAGCCATCTACGGACTGTTCCTCAATCACAAAGGCAAGGTGATTGCCGACGCCTACGCACTGAAAGTCAGTGATGCGGAATGGTGGCTCTGGAGCGAAGCCTCGCCTGCGAACGTGCTGGCGCACCACCTTGAGTCTTTCATCGTCGCCGATGATGTAACGATCGAAGACCGCTCCGGGGACTGGACTCTAACCACACTCGCAGGGCCGTCGGAGGCCGCCGCGTCCCTTTCGGCTCTGATCGGCCAGCCGTTGCCGGAAGCAGGCGCCTACGCCAGGGTCGGTGAAGGTTTTATGTTTCGCGGACGGCGCGGCCTCGGCGACTCGTGGAAATGGCTGGCACCGGCAGCCGCGCAGCCAACCCTCGACGGCTGGACGCCGCCCGACCCAATGCTCATGGAACGCGCCCGCATCGAGGCCGGCATCCCGCGTGTGCCGGTGGACATCGGCCCCGGCGACCTGCCCCACGAAGGAGGGCCGGAGTTCGTCGCGGCTTCGATTTCCTACACCAAAGGCTGCTATCTTGGGCAGGAAATCATGGCGCGCCTCAAGTCGGGACAAGTGCGCCGCCGGCTGGTGCGAGTGCGTGGCGAAGGCGTAGTCCCGGAAGCACTACCTGCCACGCTCTACCGCGACGGACGGGCCGCCGGGGAACTCCGCTCCGCCGTCGCAGCCGGGAGTGATCGTTCGGGAGGTTTCGCCGGCCTGGCGCTGGTCACGCTGGCGGGACTCGCGGGCGGGTCCACCGCGCAGGTCACCTTTTCCATCACACGCGAAGGGCGGGAAGCCGTTGTCCTGATCGATGACGTAAACCGGCAGTAATTGGAGCGGCGGCATCCTGCCGCCGGACGACGCGGAGCGTCGCTGGTTTGACGTGGCGCGGGCTTTTTCTGCCAAACGCCCGCTTCGGCAGGCGAGGAGCCTTGCTCCTCGTCCGGCGGCAGGATGCCGCCGCTCCTTGGGGAACCTGCGTAACGCTTCAAACAAAAGCCCGGCCGCACAAGTATGCCGGCCGGGCCAAAGCAACGGAGATTATGAATCGGGTTGCGAGAGTGTGTATCCGTTAACGCACGACGCGGGCGCCGCCGCCTTTCATGAGTTTCTCGACTTCCTTTTGCGTGGCCATCGAGGTGTCGCCGGGCGTGGTGCTCGCAAAAGCTCCGTGGGCAGCTCCGTAATCGACGGCGAGTTGTGCGTCATTCTTGGAGAGGAAACCGAATTGCAGGCCGCTGGCGAAGCTGTCTCCACCGCCGACGCGGTCGAGGATTTCGAGTTCGGGATACTTGCGGCTCTCGTGGAATTTGCCGTCGTGCCAGCAAATCGCGCTCCAGTCGTTTTTCGTCGCGGTGATGACGCGGCGGAGCGTGGTGGCGGCGACCTTGAAGTTGGGGAACTCCTTCACGGCGGTCTCGATCATGGCCTTGAAGGCGTCGATCTCGATGGCGCTGATGTTGTGGTCAACGCCCTTGACCTCGAAGCCGAGCGAGGCGGTGAAGTCCTCTTCGTTGCCGATCATGACGTCCACATACTTGGCGATCTCGCGGTTGACTTCCTGCGCCTTCTTGAGGCCGCCGATGGTCTTCCAGAGCGAGGGGCGGTAGTTGAGGTCGTAGCTGACGATGGTACCGTATTTTTTGGCGGCCTTGACGGCTTCGATGGTGAGGGCGGCGGTGCTTTCGGAGAGGGCGGCGAAGATGCCGCCGGTGTGGAACCAGCGCGCGCCGCGTTTGCCGAAGATGTCCTCAAAGTCGAAGTCGCCGGGCTTGAGTTGGGAGGCGGCGGTGTTGCCGCGGTCGGGCACGCCGACGGCACCACGGATGCCGAAGCCGCGTTCGGTGAAGTTGAGGCCGTTGCGGACGGTGCGGCCAATGCCGTCGTCTTCGCGCCATTTGATGAAGTCGGTGGCGACGCCGCCCTGCATGATGAAGTCCTCGATTAGGCGGCCAACTTCGTTGTCCACGAAGGCGGTGAGGACGGCGGTTTTGAGGCCGAAGCATTTGCGGAGTCCGCGCGAGGTGTTGTATTCGCCGCCGCCTTCCCAGGCGGTGAAGTGGCGGGCGGTGCGCACGCGGGTTTCGCCGGGGTCAAGACGGAGCATGACTTCGCCAAGCGAGATTTGGTCGAACTGGCATTCGGAGGCTGGTTTGATTTGGAGGCTCATGGTGGATTGGAAGAAAAGTAATGAGTAGCGGGTGGCGAGTAGTGGAAAGAGTAGTCGGGAGGGCGAGTCAGATGATGTGATTGGTTAGCACAAGGGCGGCGTTTTTCTGGATTGAAACGATTTGGGCGAATGAAGTGGTTGTCCATCACTGAGCGATGGCTGGGCGGGGTCAAAAGGCCGATGGGTGCAAACAATCTCATGCGCAGTGTTACGCCACATTGCGCCGGATTGAAAAGTATGCGCTATCGAGGGGGGGGGAGACGTTATGCTCCAAGCAATGCGCGGAGGTCTGGGGCGATGAAATCAGCGGCGGGCAGGGCGGCGGCGGTTCCGATGCCGACGGTTTTCATGCCGGCACGATGGGCGGCTTCAATGCCAGCCTCGGCGTCTTCATAGACGACGCAGTCCGCCGGGGAGAGGTCCAGTCGTCGGGCTCCGAGGAGAAAAACTTCGGGGTCGGGTTTGGCTTTGCTGACATGGTTGCCGTCAACAATCGCATCGAAGAGTTCAGTGATGCGGAGGTTTTCCAAAATCAAGGGAGCGTTTTTGCTGGCGGAACCGAGGGCGATTTTCACGCCTCGGGCACGGAGGTTTTTAAGGTAGTCGCGCGCGCCGGGGAGGAGTTCGGAGGCGTCCATGTTGCGAATGTAGTCCACATACCATACGTTTTTGCGGACGGCCATTTCCTCGCATTCTTGCGAGGTGGCAGTGATGCCGCCGACTTCGAGAAGGATTTCCAGAGAGCGCATTCGGCTGACGCCTTTGAGGCGTTCGTTGTGCGTTTCGGTGAACGTGAAACCGAGTTCGGCAGCGAGGCGTTTCCACGCGAGGTAGTGGTAGCGGGCAGTGTCAACAATGACGCCATCAAGGTCAAATATCGCCCCCCGGGCGGTGGTGATGAATGCAGGAAGCATAGAGGGAAATTAGGAAGTAGAAATTAGAAGTTAGGAATGGGGAGTGGTTGGTTGGGGGGGGGGGGGGGGGGGAAGGTCAGCAGGGTTGCGTGATGGTTTTTCCGGGAGCGCAGGTGACGGGTGTTTGTCCGGCGAGGACGAAGGGGGCGTCGGCGGTGTTGTTGGCGTCGGCGGTGAGGGTGATGGCGTCGGACGTGATCGACGCGGTGAACCACTGGCTGCGCCAGGTGAAACGGAAACTGAGTTTCTTCCATTTTGCGGGAAGGCGCGGCGTCAGGCGCATGATGTCGTTGCCGTGTGGTTCGTCTTTGACGAGGCGAAGTCCGCCGAAGCCAAGGACGGCGGTCATCCATGCGCCGCCGTTTGCGGCGGGGTGTGTACCGCCAATGTAAATACCGCCGGAGTATTGTTTGGCGTCGCCAGTCAGGTCGATGGTGGCGGTGCGCAGGAAGTATTTGAAGGCGTAGTCGGTGCGTCCGAGTTCGGCGGCTAGGAGGGCATAGACGCAGGGGCTGAGACTGGAGCCGTGTTCGGTGCGCGGTTCGTAAAAATCCCAGTTGGCGCGTTTCACGTCGTCCGAAAAATCTTCGGAGAAGAGGTGGAGCATGAGCACGACGTCGGCCTGCTTGATGACTTGCGTGGGAGTGGCAATGCCGTGTCCGCCGCCCCAGTATTCGGTGGGGTTGAGGACGCGCTTTTTGACTTCGGCAGGCGTGGTGTCTTCGAGTTTGTGGTAACCGGTGAATTGTTCGATGACGCCGGTTTTCGGGTCGGGCGCGGGACTGAACAGCAGTGTATCCATTTCACGGATGCGCTTCAGGTCGTCGGCGTAGTCGAGGCGTTCAAGAAGAACGGCGCAGGTGGCGGGGTGTTTCTTTTCGAGGAGGGCAAGGGTATCGAGGGCAATGCGCAGGGTGGCGGATGCCATCGCGGTGGTGAAGGCGTTGTTGGCAACGCGTTCGTGGTATTCGTCGGGGCCGACGACATCGAGGATTTCGTAGCGGTTTTTCTCCGGTTTGAACCATGCGTAAGAGAGGAAGAAGCGGGCGCATTCGAGGATGACTTCGGCGCCGCCGTCGGTGAGCAGGGTTTCGTCGCCGGTGAGCCGGTAGTGTCGCCAGATGGCGAAGGCGACGTCGGCGCTGATGTGGACTTGTTTGTCGCGGAAGTGGGTGCGCATGGGGCGGCCCGTGAAGACGTCGGTGAAGTTAAAGAGGGTGCAGGCGTCGTCGCCGGTTTCCTGGCTTTCCCATGCGTAGAACGCGCCGCGGCAATCGTGGTCGGCGGCTTTGCGGCGCGCGCCGTCGAGGGTTTTTACCCGGTAGCGCATGAGGCGGCGTCCGAGCGCGGGTTGGGTGTGGTCGAAGAAGGGGGACATGAAGATCTCCGTGTCCCAGAAGATGCCGCCTTTATAGACTTGGCCGGAGAGTCCGCGCGCGGGGATGGAGCAGGCGTCGCTGGCGGGGGCAATGATGAGGAGTTGGTAGATGCTGTAATGGAGGGCGAGTTGGGAGTCGTCGTCGCCTTCGATGAGCACGTCGGAATCGCGCCAGCGGGCGTCCCAAATCGCACGGCTGGCGGCGAGGAGGGTGTCGCGTCCGGTCGCGACGGCGGCGCGGGCAGTGGCTAGCGCGGCGGCAGCGGTGGCCGGGGCGTCGTTGTTGTGTTCGAGGCCGGTGGCGACGCTTGTGTATTTTGTAAATGAATACGTCTTGGCGGCGGCAGCGTTGAAGTCGAAGCGGTGTTGAATGGTTTGCGCGGACTGGTGAGTTTCGGACGGGGGGAGGGTTTCGGTGTGGAGGGCTTCGGCCACGGCGAGGGGAATGGCTTTTTCGCCGGTGCGCGCGCTCAGGAGGTGGATGCCGTTTTCGTGTTGTGTTTCGAAATGGGTGAGGTGCGGGCCGTTGAGGTCCCACACGTTGCCGTCGATGCCGGTTTCGAGGCGGATGCGGCAGGGGCGCGTGACGGTGAGCGAGAGTGTCATGACACCGAGCCGGGTGTCGGCAAGGCTGAGGAAGCGGTCGGCGCGAAGGGTGGCTTCGGCTCCGTCGGGCAGGCGAAAAATAGTTTCCCGCGAATGGATGGCGCAGCGGAGGTCGAGCGTTTGGTTGTGGCGGATTATCGGCGTGGTGAGGACGGAGAGTGGCGTATCGTCAATGGTGATACGGGCGTTGAAGGTGTGGGGGGCGTTGACGGGTTCGCGCCATTTGTCGCCAACTTGATCGTAGAGTCCGGCAAGGGTGCAGGCGGCGAGTTGGGTTTTGTCAAATTCCTCAAGCGTGCCGCGGACGCCCATCGCGCCGTTGCCGATAATGAATTTGCTGCCGTGTTTTTCGATGTCGCCGGGTTGGAAGCCGTCGTGGTGGATGGTCCAGAGTGCGGGTGAGGATTTCATGTGTGGCAAGTGGGCGCAGGGGGGGGGGGGGGAGGGGGCTCGACGGAAATCGACTTAGGTCGATGGACGGCGACATAAGTCGATTGGGAGCGATGCGGGGGGGGATCGCTGTCGGACGGGAGGGCCAATTTTATGGCCCTCGGGTGCTCGTTTTCCGGTCGCTGATTAGCGGGGCATCAGGCTGGGCGGGAGTTTGGTGTTGTTTTCCATTTTGATGGTGGAACCTGAGCCGGAGGGGGGGGAGGGGGGGAGGTTGCCGTCGGTGGTGTTGCCCGTCACGATGAGCGAGAGAGGGGCGCGGTTGGTTTTGGCAGATTGCACGGAGAGCGCGTCTTTCCAGCCATAGATGAAGTTGCCTTGGACGAATGCGAAGAGGGTGTTGTTGGGGTTGAGGACAATGGCGGGGCTGTCCCCTTTGACGATCGTGGCGGTTTCGGTGCCGGTGGCTTTGGCTTTGTCGTCCTCGTCAGTGAAAAGGAGATACGGGATGGCCTGGGCTTCGGCTGTTTTGCGGGCCTCGGCAGCGGTGGTGTCGTCGGCATCGGTCTCGATGGGGGCTTCGCGGCGGAGGATGTTGTCTTTGACAAGCACGGTGTCGGCGCGGCCTTTGACGTTGAGGATGAGATCTTCGAAGGGGAGGCGGGAAACGAATTCGTTGCCCATGACGGTGAGGCGGCCTTGATCCACTTTGTCGATACGTCCGTTGATAAATTTGTTGCCGCTGATGGTGACGTCGCGTCCGCGCTGGATGGTGATGGCGGTGGAGCGTTCGGTGAGTTCGCTGACAAAGAGGTTGCCGTCGATGTGAACGGAGCCCGCTCCGTAACGGTCTTCCTTGTTGGCGGGGCCGTGATGGAGGCGGATGAAGGGGCCAAGGTATTTGGCGGGGGTGTCCCACCAGCTGAACTCGGCGTCCCAGGGTTCGTGGCGGACGATGATCTGGTTGCCGGTGATGAGGAGTTTTTCGCCCCAATACATGGAGACAATGCCGCCGGCGGTGGAGTTGATGGAGATGTTGTTGGAGAAAATGAGGTTTTCGCCGCCCTCGGTGCCGTAAGCGTAGTCGGAGATGAAGCGGGCAATGTTGCCGTCGATGACGACTTGGCGGCCTTTGTTGCCCCAGGCGAGGGTGTTTCCGTATTCGGCGTAGTTGTTCTGGATGAGGACGTCGAAGGAGCCGGAGGTGTGTTTGTTCCAGCCGGGGGCGTCGGGTTTGATGTCGCGGTAGACTTTGGTGGCGCTGCCGAGGGGGACTTCGGGGGCTTTGCGAGAGGGGTCGGGCGAGCCGCCAAACCAGCTCACCTGATATTTCACGTCGCGCGACCAGTTGTCGTGGTGGCGGAAGTTTTCGGTGCCCATGGAGAAGCTGCTGAGGTTGTTGCCGGTGATCATGCGGTTGCCGCGAGCGGTGACGTTGGCGCAGTTGATGGCGGCGAGCATGGCGTGGAGGCGCGAGCCGGTGGAGTTTTCAAGGACAACGTTGCGGCTGTTGGTGGCAACGAGGAGGCGTTGGTTGTTATAGGAGCCGAGGTGGGTGTACTTTTTGCTGCCGTCGGGGTTGAAGAAACGTCCTTTGCGGGCGCGTTCGGCGAGGGGGAGGAGTTTGCGCGGGTCGCTGTTTTCAACGTGCGCGCCGGTGACGATGAGGTCGTTCACGCCGTCGGCATGGATGAGTTTTTGAACGGGCGTGGTGCGTTCGGTGGCACCGTTCCAAGCGAAGTCGTGGTGGAGTCCTTCGATGCGCACGCGGTCGCCGGTGACGACGATGAGGGTTTTGTCATCGGTGATTTTTTCGGGGATGGGAATGAGGCGCGCCTTGGGGTCGAAGGTGAGGGTGATGTTGGCGGGGATGCGGAGGGTGCCGGTGCGCCATTCGCCGGGGGGAACGTGGAGGCGGGCGTCGGTTTTTTTGTCGGAGGCGTCACCCGCGCGGTTGAGGGCTGCTTGGAATGCAGCGGTGTTGTCGGCGCCAGGCGTGGTGTTAAGCGCGAGCGTGGCGGCGGTGGTGGTGGTGTGGTGGAGCGCCGTGATGGCGGTCAGGATGAGGAGGGTGCGGTGGAGCGGTGTCATGGGTGAATGGGTGTTTCAGCCTTCGGGTTTTTATTTGTCATGCGGTGGCGAATACAGGGGGGATGTGTTCGGAAAGGGTGGCGGGGGGGGCAGGGGGGGCGGGCCTTGAAGGGCACAGGGTGGCGGAGGTGCTCGGCATAGTGCCAGAGGCGGTGGAAGGTGATGCGGTTGGAGTCGTGAAAGTTGGGGGCGCCGTCGTAACCGACACGGACAAGATAAATGATGTCGTCGCCGTCGAAGTGCCAATCAACGTATTGGAAGCCTGTCTTCTCGTAGGATTCGCGCACGTTTAAGGGCAGATCGTCGGCGAGGAGGGTTGCGCAGACGGACCAATTCCAGAGATCGGGCGAGGTGCAGAGAGCGAGGATGTTGCGGCGGGAAACGCCAAGAAAGGGCACGTCTTTGACGACGCCGTTTGACGCAGGGATGCAACCGGCGGCGGGGTTGGAGAGTGTAATATAAAGTCCACTACATGGGTCGCGATGGATGGTGAATTTGTGGGTGCCGCCGGGGAAGTCGAAGAAGCCTGTCGCCGGGTCGAAGTCGAGGCGTAGTCCGTTGTTGGATACACGGAGGCGGGCGGCTTGGTCGGGCATGGGTTCGGCGTTGACGCGCAGGATGTTCCAGATGGAGCCGTCGGGCGCGGCCACGATGTTGCCTTCGAGCCAGCCGGGGTTGTCCGCGCCGCCCCAGCGTTCGCGGGGGGCCCAGGCGGGGTCGAAGGGGATTTTGTTGCTCATGGTCCAGTTGGCGGCGTCGAGCAGGTCGGCGTCTTCTGGCGCGGAGATGACGAGTGCCTGGAATCCGCGTCCCCAGATGCGGGGGGTGCAATCTTCAAATGCCCGGTAGATGCGTCCGCCGTGGACGAGGATGGGGACGGGAGCGCCGTGGTAATTGGGACCGGTTTCACGCGGACCGCCGGGGAAAAGCAGACCAGTGGCGGAGTCTTTGGGGCGGGTCCAGGTGTTGCCTCCGTCGTCGCTGCGGCGGATGGTGATGGCGCCGTAGCTGCGCGAGCAGCCGAGGAGCCAGAGGGCTCCGCGATGAAGGAAAAGGGTGGCCCAGTAGATATTGTCGAGGTGGGAGACGTTGCGCCAGGTGCGGCCGTTATCGGTGGAGCGATGAAGGCTGGTGAGCGCGCCTTCGCCGTCAATCGCTCCGGGGCTGCCGGGTCCGAAATAGTCATGCGTAGCCAGCAGTGTACCGTCTGGCAGGCGCACGAGGCTGGGACTACCAAGGTAGGTTTTGGTCGCAGGGTCCTGATAGTGGACTTCGGTGAAGGTCATGTTAAAAGTAGTGAGCAGCGGGTAGCGAGTGGTGCTTGCAAGCAGGGACGCTGCCACTCCGAGCGGAGCTCAGCCCAGTTAGTGACTGTCCGGAAATGTATGAAATGTGCGAGTTACTGGTCGTAGGCCGGGTCGCCAATGGGATCGTTGTCCTTGGAACCGTCGTAGGTGGGATCGGCACGGAGATGGTCGCCGATCATGATCTGGCTGGCTCTCAGGGTGCGAACGTGGCCGTCAGCATAGAGGACGTTGACTTTGCCGACATGGGGTTTGGGCGAGGCCGTTCTGAGTCGCAGTGGATTGGTTTCGTAGTCCTTGCGTTCGAACCATTGGAGAATGTTGGCGACAGGGGATTCTGTGCAGTGGTCTATGCCGAGAAGGGTGCGCGAGGGGGCAGTAAGGCTGCCGTAGGGTCTCCCGCTGACTTGATCGCTGATGCCAAAGGTCCACCAGAGGGCCTGGTTGCGTTCTCTGTAGGGGCGGTTGTATTTGGTGGTGCAGGCCATGGTGCCGTACATGATGGTTTTGATTTTGTCGTAACCGGCCGCCGCAGGCATGGGGCTGGTTCCGGGGATGCCCAGATAGGGGGCGATCTGATACCAAGGTTCTTTCGTGGGGGCGTTAGGTGCGGGGGGCGGGTTTATGGTGATGGGGAATCGATCCTTGTTGTCGTTGATGTGGAGTTTGATGGCAGTGTCCCACTGCCGCCAGTTGGAGATGCATTGGGCAGTGCGGGCGGTGTCGCGAACTTTTCCGACGACGGGGATGATGATGGCGGCGAGTATCCCGATGATCGCTATGACGGTGAGCAGTTCAATGAGGGTGAAGGCTGCGGTGGCGGCGATGGCGGAGGGGGCCGATGAGGGGGGGGTAACAGGACTTCGTCCTGTTACCTGAGCTAGCTCAGGTCGCGCGAAATTCGCTCTTCGACTAAGTGGTAGGATGGCGGCGGTGTGTTTGCGGTGTGACATCGTTTTTTCGGGGGGAGAAGGGAA
>NZ_ABEA03000066.1 GCF_000171235.2 Geminisphaera colitermitum TAV2
CCCTCGTCGTCATCGGCCACGCCCGCCCCGACGGTGACTGCATCGGTTCGCAAACCGCCCTTGCCCTCGTCCTCCGCGCCCGCGGCCACGACGTCATTTGCGCCAACCCCGACCCCGTTCCCCGCCGCCTCGAATTCGCCGCCGCCGCCGGCACCCTCACCTGGCTCCGCTACGACGACCTCGACGCCGACGCCGCCCGCCTCGGCACCGAACGCACCGCGCTCTTTGTTGATTGCGCCGGCCCCGACCGTGCCGGCCTCCGCTTTCAGGCCCGTTACCCCCGTCCCGCCGCCAACATCGACCACCACCTCTCCAACCCCAACTTTGCCGCGCACAACCTCGTGGATAACACCGCCGCCGCCGCCTGCGAAATCCTCGCCGGGCTCTTCCTCGACAACGACCTCCCCATCGACGCCCCCATTGCGCAGGCCCTCTACACCGGCATCTCGACCGACACCGGCCAGTTCCGCTTTCCCGCCACCACCGCCCGCACCTTCACACTCGCCGCCGACCTCGTTGCCCGCGGAGCCAATCCCGCCATCGCCGGCTACAACCTCTACGAACGCGAGACCTTCGCCAGCCTCAAGCTCAAGCAACGCTTCCTCGACTCGCTCCAACTCGAATGCGGCGGACGCGCCTGCATCGGCCTCCTCCCCGACGGCATATTCCAACAACTCGGAGCCAGCCCCGAGGACACCGAAGGTCTGGTGGACAACGCCCGCAGCATTGAAGGCGTGGAAATAGGAGCCCTCATCGAAGAACGCGCCGACGGCATCAAAGCCAGCCTCCGCGCCAAAGACGCCCGCTACCGTGTTGACCGCATCGCCGCGCAATTTGGCGGAGGCGGC
>NZ_ABEA03000065.1 GCF_000171235.2 Geminisphaera colitermitum TAV2
AGCCCCAACTCGGCACAATAACGCAACACACACACCAACCCTGCCGAGCCGGGGCTCGGCGCTCCCAGTCCTCCCCCCATGCCCCCCATCCGCCCCACCCAACGCGACATTGCCCGCGCCGCTGGCGTCACTCAGGCGACTGTCTCCCTTGCCCTCGGCAACCACCCCCGCCTCTCCACCGAAATCCGCGAACGCATCAAAACCATCGCGCAACAACTCGGTTACTGCCCCGACCCCTACCTTGCCGGCCTCTCCGCCTACAAAAAACAACGCCGCCCCCGCGGCTACCAAGCCACCCTCGCCTGGATCAGCAACTTCCCGCCCGGCCGGCAACACTGGCGCAACATCTCCACCTTCCTCCACTACTACGAAGGTGCCACCGCCCGCGCCGCCGAACTCGGTTACCAACTCGAAGACCACGACCTCGCCGCCCCCGGCATGACCCCCGCCCGCATGGAACAAATCCTGCGCACCCGCAACATCCCCGGCATCCTCCTCGCCCCGCAACCCGAACCCCTCATGCGACTCGACCTCAACCTCGACCGCTTCTCCTCCGTCACCTTTGGCTACTCCCTCGTCTCGCCCCGACTCCACATGGTGACCCACCACCACTTCCGCTCCACCGAAACCCTCCTGCGCAAACTCCGCAGCCTCGGCTACCGCCGCATCGGCCTCGCCCTCGAAGCCGAAAACGAACTCCGCATCGAACGCATCCCCAGCTCCGCCTTTCTCAGCGAACAACGCGACTGGTCCCACACCGAACGCATCCCCCTCCTCAACGAACCCAGACTCACCCGCGAACGCTTCCTGAAGTGGTATTCCCGATACAAGCCCGACGTCGTCGTTACCCTTTGGGATTTTGCGCACATCTGGCTCACCGACGCCGGGGTGCGCATCCCTGAAGACACCGGCATGGCTCTCCTCTCCGTGCGTTACCGTGACGGTTTTTATGCCGGCATCTGGGAAAACCCCGAAGAAGTCGGTGCCCGTGCCGTGGAACTCCTCATTGACCTCGTCCATCGCGGCGAGCGCGGCATCCCCCAACTCCCCTCCTGCCTCATGCTCGAAGGCACCTGGCTCGACGGCAAAACCATCCGCCCCCAATGACTCCCTCACCCGGCACCACCAGCCCGGCCCGGCCCTCCCAGCGCGACATCGCCCGCGCCGCCGGCGTCACCCAAGCCACCGTCTCCCTCGCCCTCAGCAACCACCCCCGCCTCTCCACCGAAATCCGCGAACGCATAAAAACCATCGCGCAGCAACTCGGTTACCAACCCGATCCCTACCTCGCCGGCCTCTCCGCCTACCGCAAACAACGTCGCCCCACCGCCTACCAAGCCACCCTCGCCTGGCTCACCAACTTCCCTGACGAAGACCGCGACTGGCGCTCCATCTCCACCTTCCTCCACTACTACGAAGGCGCCACCCAACGCGCCGCCGAACTCGGTTACCAAATCGAAGAACACAACCTCGCCCAAAACGGCATGACCCCCTCGCGGATGGAACGCATCCTCACCACCCGCAACATCCCCGGCCTCCTCGTTGCCCCCCAGCCCCACCCCGGCATCACCCTTGATTTCCCCCTAGCCCGCTTCTCCTGCGTCACCATCGGCTACACCCTTGCCGCACCACGCCTCCACATGGTGACCAACCACGCCTACCGCTCAGCCGACCTCCTCCTCACCCGCCTCTTGGAACGCGGTTACCAACGCCTCGGCTTCGTCATGGAAGCCGAAGACGAACTCCGCATCAAACGCATCTTCTCCTCCGCCTTCCTCCGCTTCCAACAAGACCTCCCCCTCCCCCACCGCATCCCACTCCTCGAAAAACAAAACCTCAACCGCGACGACTTTCTCCACTGGTACCGACTTCACAAACCCGACGCCATCGTCACCCTTTGGGACCTCGTGTATCCATGGCTCCATGACGCCGGCATACGCGTCCCCGAAGACACCGCACTTGCCCTGCTCTCCGTCCGCGAACCCACCGACACATTTTCCGGCATCTGGGGAAACCCCTGCCTTGTTGGAGCCCGTGCAGTCGAACACCTCATTGATCTCGTCCACCGAGGCGAACGCGGCATCCCCGAATCCCCCTCCTGCCTCCTCGTCGAAGGCTCTTGGCACGAAGGCAAAACCATCCACCCCCAATGAACAAGACACCCCCAAACAAAAATCCGGCCAGGCAGTTATCTGCGGACGAAAGGCGGATAGATACCGCGCCCGTCACTCCCACGCCAGGCACACAAGACCGGGCACGCGCTGGAATTCGCGCAGATTTGCGGTCAACAACGCCCCCCCCTGACTCCGCGCCTGACTTGCAATCAGTTGGTCCAAAGGCCCGATAGGCGTTCCCGCCCCTTCGAGGTGCGCCCGGATTTCCCCATAGTGCCGGGCGGCTTCCTCATCGAACCGGAGCACTTCAAACAAGTCCAGAAACGCCATCAGGCTCTTTCGATGCTTCTCCAGATCACTCGACTTGTGAACACCGGTCCACAACTCCGCCACCACGATCGACGACAGGCGGCACTGCGTGCAAGCTGGCAACCTCCGGCCCCGCGCCCTTCCCCGCAGCAGATCGATGCAAACGTTCGTATCGAGAAAACAGAGCATTTTACCAAGTCAGATCCCGTTTCTGTTCTTGCTGCGGCTGATGGCGATCGGGGAAATCCGCTCCAAAAGTGCGCATATATTTCGCCACATCTTTCAGCGTCCGGATGGCTGGCGCGGACTTCGGCCGTAAGATCACCTCCTCGCCCCGCCTTTCCAAAAAAACCTCGCTCCCCGGAAAGCGGAACACCTTGGGCAACCGCACCGCCTGACTGCCACCGTGTTTGAAGAGTTTGGCCGTTTTCATAGCCACAGAATTGTAGCCACAAAAATCCTGTCAAGAAGACTTCAAGCACAAGGCTTGTCACCCTCCGCGGAATAACTGACCGAATGATTGTCCCCTGCCAAAACTCATCACAAAATTCCACAAAACCCTCTGCCCACAGTGACTCCATGCCCCTCAATGGCTCTTCGACGTTTTCAGTGGGAAACCGGGAAGTGATATGGCGGGAATTGGCGCGGAAGCGCCCGTAGCGCAGGCATCTTGCCTGCAATCGAATCAATGGCGCGAAGCGCTGCTTCCCAAAAACAAACGCAGCAAAAAAGTCACCGCGCTTCGCGCAATCAATTGAGTTTGCAGGCAAGATGCCTGCGCTACGGGTGCTGCCGCGCCAACTCTTGCCTATCCACTGAAAACGTCGAAGAGCCGCAAACAATAGGTTATCAGAATAACCGTCATCACATTTGGCGATCTGACGAACTGCGCTACGGTCTTCTCCATGCGCCCCCTGTCCGCCTTTGCAGCCATCGCCCTTATCACAAGCACACACCATGCCGCTCCCCTCCCCCCCCCCCTGCGGCAACGCCCCTGTTTGAGGACAACTTTAACAACACCGCCAAAGCCGAACGCTCCCTCGCCTCGATAGGATGGGCCATTGCCAACGCCCCCTCGATCTCAACTCCCCTTGCCATACCCGCCAAAGGCCAGGGCAACGCCCTCGGCGTCCTCAGTGCCTCCGCCGGCACAGGCGACACACAACCCGGCTACATCTGGACCTCCGTCGCACCCGGCAACATCCGCATCTTCACCCGTCCTGTATCCAAACTTCCCCCACTGAGCGTTGGCACCATTGGCACGATCTCGTTCGATGCCGTTGCCTCAAGTAGTGGAATTGTTAATACGCACATCCTTGTGCAGCTCGGCGGCAAGGACTGGTATCTTTCCGGTGCCGAGCTTGCCCCGGTTGCGGTTGGCAACCGCAAAAGTTTTGCCGACGCCCCCGCCCCTGCCTCCGTTCGCCAGACGCTCACCTTTGCGCCCGCTGCCGCCAACTGGCAAAACCTGACCATGACCGAAGGCAGCCCCCTCGCATTTGCTCCCCTCACCGCCGATCTCCCAGCCGACGCTCCAGTGACGGGCATCGGATTCCTCGTCCACAACACCCAAACCGGCAAAGGCGGCGTCGTAGTCCGCATCGATACCCTGAGAATCACAGGGACTTAGCATCCTGTCCGCTATAAACATCCTCCAATTAAGTTATCAGAATAACCGTTCAGACGATTGGTTCCTCGCAAAATCGCGGCACAAATCACCACGAATACACTCAATACCAACCCACCAACCTCCCCACTGAAATTATGACCACACTCCCGCAAATCCTCCTCCTTGCCGCCGCCCTCGCGCCCGCCGCCCTCTGCGCCCAAGTCGTGATCCCGCCACCCACCGTCGCCCTCTCTTACGGGAGCGATGCCTTTGTCGCCCCCGAAGGAGGCACCGCCGCCGCAGTCCTTAGTGGCAATGCCACCAGCGGCACTCCCGGCACGGGCGTCAATTACACCACGCCCTTCACCGGCTTCACCTCCACTGCCAGCCGCATCACTTACACCAGCGATAGCGTCTCCGCTGATTACACACTGTCCCTATGGCTGAAAAACCCCGGTAACAATACTGCCAATAATATTTTTGTGAATGGTTCGACGGGTACCAGCAATCGTCCGCTGCAAGTTTGGGTTGGTGCCGACAATATCGAAGGGCATGAGGGTGAACGCCAAGTCTTTGTTGGATTTCACGGTTATACCGGTTCCAGCATTCTGTCATTCAATAGCGATTACATTGAATGGAAAGCGGACACATGGTATCAACTGGCTCTTGTTTTTAACAACAATTCCCCATCATCAAAAGATAGCATTACGGTTTATCTGACTGAAAAAGGGGCGACGACCATAGGAACGCCCATTATTAATGTGACGACAGATGTTTCTCGTTCCTCAACCAACACGGCTACATGGGCCTTTGGTGGCGTTGCCCAAGGCTATTATGGTGCCATCGAACCCAGCGGTTATTTCGGCGGTCAGATCGATGACATAAAACTTTGGAAAGGCGTCCTGCTCTCCGCCGACCAACTCAGTGCCAATCTTGCCACCGCCCCCGTCCCCGAACCCGCCACTGCCGCCCTGCTCCTCGGCGGCGTCCTTCTTCTCGGCGCGACCTTGCTCCGTCGCACCCGTCGCTAACCACGTTAACCGCCAAACCTCCCGCATCGCATGTTTTCCCCTGCCCGTGCCGCCCTGCCTGCCACATTCATATTTGTAGCCGCCATCTCACTACATGCGCAGCAACCCGTTGCGCAATCCGCCTCCGCGGCCACCGACCCCCTCGACCGTGTAACCAGTTACACACTACAAATCACCGCTGACCCCAACGGCGACACCCGCACTACCGACGACTGGTTTTACATGGGCTTCGTCCACGGCATCCCGCACCAGTTCGTACACATGGGCTTCAACAGCCGGCAAAGCACCTCGCGCGGCACCGCCCCCTTCCGCGGCGAACCCCTCCCCACGCCCGGCGTTTACCGCGACGCCCACGGACTCCGCTACCACAGCCTCGCATGGGGCGCGGAAAGCCTCGCAATGGCCATCGACAGCGCCAAAAAACGCGCCGCCAAAACCTCCAAACTCACTCCCGCCGAAGCCCGCCTCGCCGCCATCCCCGACGCGCAAAACCACCCCTCCTCCGCTGACAAAGCCCGCGTCCGCCGCGGACGCCTCAACCTCTTCGACCCCGCCACCCGCGAACTCCTCAACGATTACGCCCGCGCCCACGTCACCGCCTGGTCCGCCCCCACACCCGACCGCGCCACCGGCCCCCTCATCAACTACTGGGGCCTCGATAACGAATGGGAAGGCACACACGACTACGGGTCCCAAGCCCGCGCCGCCTTCGCCACCTGGCTCCGAGCCGCCTACGACAACAACATCACCGCCCTCAACGAAGCCTGGACCACCGACCTCCCGCCCGGCTCCGCCCCCGCCCGCCACGCCACCTTCGAAGCCGCTGCCAACAGCTCCGACATCCCCTCGCCCACCGACTACGCCAGCCACCCCGCCGCCTGGCTCGACTGGATCAATTTCCAGACCGAACACTTCACCGCCACCCTTGCCGAACTCGCCCGCACCATGCACGACACCGACCCGAAAAAACGCGGCGTCGCCCACAAATCCACGCAGCAAACCATCGAGATGCCCAACACCAACCGTGTGCGCACCTTCGACAACGAACAATTCGCCGAACTCATCCGCCCCATTTCCGGCGGACTCCTCGGAGCCGACATGTATGGCAGCGGCGACCGCCAAGCCTACGAGTTGAACTACCTCTATAACACCATCCGCCCCCTCGACCACTCTCCCGGCTACGGCGTTTACCTACCCGAAACCAACAACCACAACGGCCCCGGCCACGCCTTTGCCGCCACCACTTGGCGCATGCTCGCCAACGGCCTCAAAGCCGCCGACTTCTTCACCCTCGGCTTCGTCGGAGCCAAGGACGACTGGGACAGCTTTGGCTTCCATAACTCCAAAACCGGAGAACCCCGCGACAAACTCCACTACGCCGCCCGCTGGGCACACATGGTGCACCGCACCGAAGCCTTTTGGAAAAACGCCATTCCCGCCGAAGGCACACCCCGCATTGCCCTGCTCCTCCCCCGCTCCGACATCCTCCTCGCCGAAAAATCCCCCCGTTCCACCTCCCGCTGGGGCTACCCCCGCAACCACCGCTGGCTCGTTTACCGCTGGCTCCGCGAACAAGGCTACTGGGTCGATGTCATCCCCTCCACCAAACTCCACACCGACTACCTTGCCCACTACGACGCCCTTGCCCTCATCGGTGCCGAACACCTCACCCCCGCCCACGCCGACGCCATCACTCACTACGTTCGCGACGGCGGTATCCTGATCGCAGAA
>NZ_ABEA03000064.1 GCF_000171235.2 Geminisphaera colitermitum TAV2
TCCCCGCGCCAAACACGGACGGTCGGGGGACTTGACATAAAATTTGTCGCCCCATTACTCTGTCCGGCTTCACAACAACGTTCACTTTCACTTGGGTGGGCCTCCGGCCCGCCTTTTTTTTCTCTATTTTTTCACAACTCATGAGCAGCGAAATACTTTCAGTCCTCGAATACATGGAGAAGGAAAAGGGCATCGCGCGCGACGACATGATCGCCGCGATCGTCAATGCCATCAAAGCCGCCGCACAAAAAGGCGTCGGTGCCGGTCAGGACCTGAAAATCGAGATCAACCCCCGCAACGGCCAGCTCCACGCCTGGCAAATCCTCAAAGTTGTTGACTCAGTTGGTGATCCGAAACTCGAAATCCACATCGAAAAAGCCCAGGCCATCAAGCCCGGCGCCCTCCTCGGCGACATCATCGAAAAGGAAGTCGATCCCGCCTCCCTTGGCCGCATCGCTGCGCAGACCGCCCGCCAGGCCGTCATGCAAAAACTCCGCCAGTTCGAAAAAGACCGCATCTACGACGACTACAAGGACATGGTCGGCAACATCATCACTGGCACCGTCCGCCGCCGTGAACGCAACGACATCTTCATCGACCTGGGCAAAGCCGAGGCCGTGCTCACCGGCAAAGAACAAGTCCCCGGCGAAGAATATCAGGCCGGCGATCGCATCCGCTGCCTCCTCCTCGCCATCGACAGCACTCCCCGCGGCCCCGAACTCATCCTCAGCCGCGCCAGCCCCAAATTCGTCCGCCGCCTCTTCGAAGTCGAAGTCGCCGAGATCGCCGACGGCACCGTGAAAATCGAAGCCTTTGCCCGCGAACCCGGTTACCGCACTAAAATCGCCGTCACCAGCACCGACCCCAAAGTCGATCCCGTCGGTGCCTGCGTCGGCGCCCGCGGCGCACGCGTCAAAACCATCGTTCGCGAACTCAACGGCGAAAAAATCGACATCGTCAACTGGCACCCCGAACCCCGGCAGATGGTCATCGAAGCCCTCAAGCCCGCCGTCCCGCGCGAGATGATCCTCGACGAAAAATCGCACCGCATGCTCATCCGCGTCGCCGCCGAGGACCTTGCCCTCGCCATCGGACGCAAAGGCCAGAACGCCCGTCTCACCTCCCGCCTCATCGGCTGGCGCCTCGACATCGAGGAATACAAAGTCGAGACCATCGACCCCCGCACCGCCGCCATCCGCCTCCTCGTCCAGACCTTCGGCATCGCCCAAAACCTCGCCGAACGCCTCGTCGCCGTCGGCATCAACTCGCCCGCCGCCTTTGAAGGCGTGGACGAAGAAGACCTCACCGAATCGGGATTCACTCCCGGCGAAGCCTCTGAAATCATCCGCCGCGTCAGCAGCGCCGCCTGATCCCGCCCACGCCGCTAACCATCACCCGCCAGTCCACGTCCGCCTCCTCCAGTCCACGCCTCCCATAACGCAGAATGAGCATCCGTATTCACGAACTAGCCAAAAAAATCGGCATGGAAAACAAGGCGCTGCTCGCCTTGCTCAAGGAGCGCAATTTCGACGTAAAGAGTGTTTCCAGCACCGTTGACAACATCAACGCCGAGGCCCTCGTCGAAGAATTCGGTTCCAAGCCCGCTGACGACACCGCCGCCATCCAGGCCAGCCTCGACGGCAATGACGAATCCACGGCCGCCCCCACCGCCGACAATCCGCTCCCCCCTCAAGGCTTCGTCACCCGCCTCCCCGCTGGCGTCATGGTCAAAAGCAAGGAAGACGTCGAACGCGAGAAAGCCGAAGTAGTGGCGGCCGCCGCAGCCGCTGCCGCAGCCGCGCGCGCTCCCCAGCCGTCCGCTCCTCCTGCGCCC
>NZ_ABEA03000063.1 GCF_000171235.2 Geminisphaera colitermitum TAV2
TCTGGCGACCACAGCCGCCTCGGCATCGCGTCCCTCCCCCACTGGCCAGGCATCCGCCGCCCCCTCGATCAGCAGCCCCGGCATCAAGCCCCGCCCGGTCCCTGCTCCCGTCAGCACGCCGCCCGCGCCACCCGCCCCGCCTCGCGCACCGGTCTCCGCCGCACCCGCCTCCATCTCGGCACCCCCGCCTCCTCCCGCGCCCGCCACGTCTGCGGTCCATTCTGCGCCGCCTCCACCGCCCGCGCCCATCTCGCGCCCCAGCGGACCCCGGACACCGCCGCCCCTCAGCTCTGCGCCCACCACGCCGCCAATCCCCGCCGCGCCCCCCTCGCAGACAGCCACTGTCACCACCGAAGGCGACATCAAGATCATCCACCTCAAGCCGCCGATCATCGTCCGCGACTTCGCCACCGCGCTCGGCCTCAAACCCTTCAAACTCATCTCCGAACTCATGGAGATGGGCATCTTCGCTTCGATGAACCAAACCATCGAAGACGGGGTTGCCGTCAAAGTTGCCGAGAAACACGGCTTCCTCCTCGAAATCAAGCACCGCGGCGAAACCCAGCCCCCCATCACCCCCAAGGACAAGGAAGCCGAGAAGAAAAAGCGCGCCAAGGAAGCCCAGGAACGCGAACTTGCCAACCTCGCCCCCCGTCCCCCCGTCGTCTGTATCCTCGGACACGTTGACCACGGCAAAACCTCCCTCCTCGACGCCATCCGCAAGGCCGACGTCGCCAAAGGCGAAGCTGGCGGCATCACCCAGCACATCGGCGCCTACCAGATCGAGCACGCCGACAAAAAAGTCACC
Organism: Geminisphaera colitermitum TAV2; assembly: GCF_000171235.2. Classification (GTDB taxonomy): domain Bacteria; phylum Verrucomicrobiota; class Verrucomicrobiia; order Opitutales; family Opitutaceae; genus Geminisphaera; species Geminisphaera colitermitum. Next base: position 809 of record NZ_ABEA03000063.1, read on the forward strand.
TTCCTCGACACCCCCGGCCACGCCGCCTTCCAGAAAATGCGCGCCCGCGGCGCTGCTGTCACCGACATCGCCGTCCTCGTTGTCGCCGCCGACGACGGCTTCATGCCCCAGACCGACGAAGCCCTCAAACACGCCCAAGACGCCGGCGTCTCCCTCATGGTCGCCATCAACAAGATGGACGTGAAGGGCGCCAACATCGAACGCGTCAAACAGATGATGCAGGAGCGCAACATCGCCCCCGAAGACTGGGGAGGCGAGACCATCACCGTCCCCGTTTCCGCGATCAAAGGCACCGGCATCTCCGACCTGCTCGACATGATCCTCCTCCAGGCCGAAGTCCTCGAACTCAAGGCCAACCCCAAAGCCGAGGCCAGCGGCGTCGTCATCGAGTCCCAGATCGACATCGGACGCGGCCCCCTCGCCACCGTTATCATCCAACGCGGCACCCTCAAAATCGGCGACTCGCTCATCTGCGGTCCCGTTTGGGCCAAAGTCCGCGCCATGTTCGACGATCAGGGCAAAAACATCAAAGAAGCCCCCCCCTCCACCCCCGTCCGCGTCATCGGCTGGAGCGGTGCCCCGGACAGCGGCGCCGCCTTCAAGTCCGTAAAAAACGCCCGCGAAGCCGAAAAGCTCGCCGAAGAGGAGCAACACCGCATTCGCCAGTCCACCTCCCGTGCCGATGCCGCCCCCAAGGACGTGTCGCTCGACAGCCTCTTCCAGAACATCGCCGCCACGCAGGAGAAGGTTCTTAAGGTCATCATCAAGACCGACGTCTTCGGCTCCACCGAGGCCGTCCGCAACGTTCTCGAAAACATCAAGACCACCAAGGCCTCCCTTGAAATCGTGGCCGACGAAGTCGGCCTCATTTCCAAGACCGACGTTCTCATGGCCAGCGCAGCCGGCGCCGTCATCATCGGCTTCAACACCAAGCTCGAAAACGGCGTCACCTCGCTCGCCAAGCACCACAACGTGCGCATCGAGACCTACGGCATCATCTACGAACTCGCCGACAAAGTGCGCGACATGATGGCCGACCTCCTCGAACCCGACCTCAAGGAAGCCAAGCTCGGTGCCGCCGAAATCCGCGCCACCTTCCCGCTCGCCAAAGGCTTTGTTGCCGGCTGCCTCGTCACCGAAGGCAAAATCACCCGCAACGCCTCCGCCCGCGTCCGCCGCAAAAAGGACGTCGTTTACGAAGGCAAAGTCGCCATGCTCAAGCGCTTCAAGGACGACGCCAACGAAGTCCGCGCCGGCCTCGAATGCGGCATCAAACTCGACGACTTCAGCGGCTACGAAATCGGCGACGTCATCGAAGTTTACGAAATCCAGAAAGTCAGGGCCTCCTTGTGAAAAGCTGAAAAACTAAAAAGCTAAAATCTGAAAGAACCGGCACTCCCATTTCAGCACTTTAATTTTAGCTTTTTAGCATTTTAGTTTTTTAGCTTTTTCCTGCCATGTCCACCCGCCAACTCCGCGTCAACGAACTCATCCAGCGCGAGCTAAGCGGCATCCTTCGCAAACGCTATCAAGAGGAGGCCGCGCTCATCACCATATCGGGCGTCTCGGTCACGCCCGACACCCGCGAAGGCAAAGTCTTTGTCTCTGTCACGGGCGACGCCGACTTTGCGCAACAAAAACTCCGCTGGCTGCGCAAGCACGCGCAAGAACTCCGCTTCGAACTCGGCCGCACCATCGTGCTCAAGCACATGCCCGTGCTCACCTACCAACTCGACATCGCCACCGACCGCGGCAACCGCATCCTCGACCTCCTCGACCAGATCGCCGGGGAGGAAAAATCCAAAACCCCGCCGCCCGCCGAGTAAAGTGGCGCGGGCGTCCCGCCCGCAATCTGTTCCGAAGCGGGCGGGACGCCCGCGCCACATTTCACCATCCATCCATCCGATCCTACTTCCCAACCCCATGCACTTCCCGCGCCTTTCCCCGCTCCTCCCTGCCCTCCTCGCCGACCTCGAC
>NZ_ABEA03000062.1 GCF_000171235.2 Geminisphaera colitermitum TAV2
CCCCCTCCTGTCCCACCCACCTCTCCCGCCTCTCCCGCGCCTCGAATCTCATTGGATTAAGCTGCACTGCCCTCCTCGCTGCCACCGCCGCCTTTCGCTTCGGACAAGACCCCAACCTCGGCGCCCTCACCGCGACCACGGTTGTCAACACCGACCTCCTCCTCAACCTCACCGCCCTCCTCCTCGCCATCGCTCTCACCGCCACGCTTGGCATCCTCCTAGGCCGCATCACCCGCGCCCTCCCTGTTCTCCGCTGGCCCCTGCTCCTGACCAACACCCTGCTCATCCTCATCCCCCTGACCGGCAGCCTCGTCCTCGCCCTCATCCGCCTCAAACACATCGGCCTCACCCGTGAAAATCTCAGCTTTGTGGCCCGCACCACCAACTACCCCTGGCTCCTCACTCACCTCGCCCTTGCCACCCTCCTCATCGCCGCCCTCGCCCGCCTCTTCCTCCGCCGTGGCGCGGGCGTCCCGCCCGCCTCCGACATTCAGTGTTCAGCGTTGGATGTTGGACGTTCGACGTTGGATGTTGGACATTCGGCGCAACGCGCCGTCCCCCCCCCCCCCCCCTCCTCTCCCGACCACCGCAAATCCCTCGCCGCCCGGCGCACCGCCCGCCGCCTTGCCATCGGCCTGCTGACCCTGTCCGCCACCGCCTGCGCCGCGCAACTCTACTGGGACCAAGTCGCCTCCCGCCCCCTCCAGCGCACCGACGCCCTCCGCATCGCCGCAGACGAAGACGGCAACGTCCGCCTTCCTCTCGACCTCATCGCCGACGGACAACTCCACCGCTACGAATGGATCGCTGACGACGGCAAAATCGTCCGTTTTTTCATCATCAACCGCCATCCCGGAGCCGTTGCCCCCGCCGTCGTATTTGACGCCTGCGCCCTTTGCGGCGACATGGGCTACGTGCATCGCGACGACCGCGTCATCTGCATCGCCTGCGGCGTCAACCTCGTGCTCCCCTCCGTCGGCAAACCCGGCGGCTGCAACCCCATTGTCATGGAAAACTGGAGACAAACCGCCTCCGAAATCATCATCCCGCGCGACTCCCTCGCCGCTGGCGCCCAGATGTTCACCACCTCCGTCGAAACGCCCGCGCCTGACACGCCCCCCGCGTCCGCCCATTCCGACAACCCCGTCTGCGGCGCTCCGCCTGCTGCCGCCGCAACCACTCCCGCCTGCTGCGTCCCCAAATCTTGAATACCGACCATGCTCCCGCGGCTCATCCTCCAATCCTGGCGACACAACCTCCGGCGTAAGACCCTCGCCATTGCCACCGTATTTCTGGCCGCCGCGCTCATCTCCGCGCTCCTCGCCGTGTCGATCAACAGCGGCGACAAAATGTCGCGCGAAATGAAATCCTACGGAGCCAACATCCTCATCGAACCCGCCACCCAAGCCGTCCTTCCTCAACTTCTCGGTGACGCCGTCTCCAGCACCGCCACCCCATCCGCCGCCAGCCGCAACGCACACGACTACCTCGACGAAACCGAACTCGCCAACATCAAGGAGATCTTCTGGCGCAACAACATCCTCGGCTTCGCCCCCCTCCTCCCCGGTCAGGCCCGCCTCCTTAATGCGAAATCGGATACACCGTCCACCGGCGCGGCAGCGCCCCATTCCGCATCTCCAACGATTCCCATCCTCGGCACCTTTTTCGACCACGCCCTTCCCCTGCCCGACGAACCCAAATTCCGCACCGGCCAGCACGACATCGCCCTCTACTGGCAAGTGCGCGGCGACTGGCCCGACGACACCCAACCCCAGGCCCTTGTCGGCAGCCGCCTCGCCGCCGCCCGCGGTTGGACAACCGGCACCCAAATCACACTCGCCCCCGACGCCTCCCCCCCCCCCCCCCCCGACGCCTCCCTCACCGTGACCATCACCGGCATCCTCGAAAGCGGCGGCACCGAGGAAGACCAGTTGCTCCTTCCCCTCACCCTCGCGCAGCGCCTCCTTGGCCTTCCTGGCAAAGTCCAGACCGTGCGTGTATCCGCCATGACGGTACCGGAAAACCGCCTCTCACACCGAGCCCGCATCGACCCCGATTCCCTCGCCGCCGAAGATTACGACCGATGGTATTGCACTGCCTACGTAACCTCCATCGCGCATCAACTCGAAGAAACCCTCTCCGGCGTCGTCGTCCGTCCCATCTGGCAGGTTGCCGCCTCCGAAGGACTCATCGTTGGAAAAATCCAGTTACTCCTCATCATCGCCACCTGTGCCGCCCTCCTTGCTGCTGCCATGGGTATTGCATCTCTCATGACAACCACGATCATGGAGCGCTCCAAGGAAATCGGCCTCATGAAAGCCCTTGCCGCGCGCCCCTGGCAAATCATGGCGGTATTTTATTCTGAAGCAGCGCTTAGCGGACTCCTTGGCGGAGCCATCGGTTGTCTGGCTGGCTGGGCGCTTGCCCGGCTCATTGGCACGACCCTCTTTGGCGCGCCACTCGGTTTTGCGTGGATCGTGGTTCCGGTAGTCCTCGCCATCTCGCTCCTCATCGCGCTGATCGGCACATGGTTCCCCGCACATCAAATCACCCGCCTCTATCCCGCTGAAGTCCTCTACGGACGGCGATAAATCATTGGTACGGACCTCCTGCCCTCCACCACTCACACCCGTTCCGTTCCCGTATCCGGGTGCATCACCGGTTCATTTCAGCGCAGCCCTCGCGGTGGAGAAAACCTGTGCATGTGTCAGTGGCCGCACGGTGCCATCGGTGAGTTCCCGGTCACGCGTCAACGTAACCAGATCGGCGGCGGTCTCATTGACCGGAGCCAAACTTGCCCAGATCACCGAGGCCACGCGACGGCGGTCGCTGTCGGACAACTGAAGCGCCGCATTTGTGACCTGTTGAACGCTCATAACCATGCGTCCAAAATCGCCCCGATCATCTAAATCGTCAACGCGGTTTTATTCTCAGCATTGTCCAGTAATTCCCGGTCACCCTAGTCAGCCTTTTCTTCACTCCCGAGCCCCCTCCTCCCCTCTAAAAAAAATTGTTGACGGCTCTTATTGTTTCACTTTTGAATCGATTCAATGAAACTAAAATCCCGTTCAACGATCACTGTGCAAGACGTCGCCCGCAATGCGGGTGTGTCTGTTGGCACAGTGAGCCGCGTGTTGAACGGCGCGGCAAACATTGCCCCTGAAAACCTCAAGAAAGTGCAGGTCGCCATCGAGGAACTCGGTTATCAAAAAAACCACTCTGCCGGTCTCCTTGCCACGCGCCGCGCCGGCTCGATCTCCCGCACTGGCAACATCGGCATGGTTTACACGGAAGCGGGCCCATCGTGGAGCAACCACCCGCTTGTCGCCGCCTATACCCTCGGCGTGGAGCAGGCATGTCAGGAAAAAGGCTTCCACTCGCTCATCGAACTTTCGGGCGACGGCGACCTAGTGCCGCGCTGTGTGCGCGAACGCAAAATCGATGGCCTCCTCATCCGGGCCACCCGCTCGGCTCCCCGTTTTTTGGAAACAACCCCGCTCAACATCCCGGTGGTATTTGTCGGCCTTAACGATCCGATGATTCGTTTCCCACAAGTCGCTCCCGACAACCAAGGAGCCGGCTGGATGATGACCGACTATCTGTGGCAAAAGGGACACCGTCGCATCGCGTTTCTTTGCTCGCACTCGACACATCCCTTTTTCATCGCCCGCCTGCACGGCTACGAAAACTACCTCCGGCAAAAACAGGTATTTGCGCCGGAATTGGTCAACATGGCCATGCTGCCCCGCACAGGTGATCCCGCCCAGCCGGAATCGGCCCCCCCCGACATGACCTCCCTGCTCGACACCCTGCTCGCCCTCCCCTCCGACCGTCGTCCCACGGCCATCCTCACCGCCAACGACTGGATGGCGCGCGGTCTCTACAACGCTCTCGCCGCACGCGGCCTGCACGTGCCGGATGACATGGTGGTGGCCGGCTTCGACAATGCGGAACTCCTCTGCGAGGCAATGACACCGCCGTTGACGAGTTTCGACATGGATTTCACCGCTGTCGCTCGTACCGCCGCGATGGAACTCTTCGACATGATCGCCACCCCCGCCGAACGCCGCGATCCCGCCGTACATCTCGTGCGCGGGCGGCTGGTGATCCGCCACTCTGATGGCCAGACAACACGCTGATTCCCAAAATAAGATTTTCACTCGTGGGTCCAAACTCCGTCTCGCCCGCGAGGACCACCGACAACAAATCCAATAAAACGCCATGAATACCCGCAAACTCACACGTCTGCTGTCCGCCGTTCTGTTCGTCTGGACGCTCACCCTCGTATTAGCTCCCACACTACAAACATCACTTTGCGCTGCCCTGCCCACTGGTGGCAGCGGCTGGACACTGACGGAAAATTCCGACGGCGGCTGGACGCTGATCGACACCGTCGATTTTAACGACTGGACGCGCCAAAACATGCTCGGCAGTGGCGCAGGCAGTGTGGGGGGACTCACCGCGCTCACCGGCAGCAATTTTCTCTATTCCAACAACGTCAACAACGACCATCAGGTGAACCGCTTTTACAACGGACTCACCATTCAACCGGGCACCTACACCATCACCTTTTCAGTGGGGCGCCTGAATACGCCTGACGGTTTCTTATCCCCCGGCTTCAGTGGTCTGGTCAGCGGCAGTTGGTCATGGAACAACAGAATCACCACCGGACGAACCGCATCCGAGACCAATACCGCCCCTGCTTCGGAGAACTGGAGCACATGGAGCGTCACTTACACGATTGACGCGGATACAACCGTTGGCGGAGGCACCGCCCCCAGACCCACCGTTGTAGGCACCACGCTGGGCTTTGCGATTCTGGCCAATGGCAACGGCTCCACCGCCAACTACGCTTTCGACAACCTCACCATCACCTACGCACCGTTCCCTACGGTTCCCGAACCGGCCGAAACCGCAGTCTTTGCAGGCGCGATGTTTTTGTTGCTCGCAGTCACGTTACGCCACTGCCGCCGCCATCGCTGATCCGGCTGACCTTGAGCCGGAATCTCAAACCCCGATCTCGCGCATCCGGCCCCTCCCCCCCCCCTGCCAACCACACTTCAGGCATCCTGCACCTTCCAATGTTCACCCGCATACACATCGCCCTCGCCAGCCTCAGCCTGATCCCATGCCTCTACGGGCAGGACAACTCCCCTGTTACCAACCTCGACTTCGAAAACGCCCTTGCTGGGTGGGAAATCCACAAAACCGACGGAGGCAAAAGCCGCGCCACGCCCGAAGCCGCGCATACCGGGAAACTCGGCCTCCTCGTCACCGACAACGACGAAACCGGGGGCAGCGAAATCCGCTCCGCCCCGATCTCCGTCGCACCCGGCGAAACCTGGCGCGCCCGTTTCTGGACACGCGGCATCGACGGCAAAGGACTCGGCGTGTATCTGCTTTTTACTGACGCCGATGGCAAATGGCTCAACGATTCCCGGCTCGGCAACGAAATCGTGCTCACCGTCCCCGAAGGCCCCGGAGGCTGGACCCGGCAGACTCTTGTGGCGAAAGCCCCCGATAACGCAGCCCGCCTCCACATCCGTATCCACTCCTACGGCAAGGCCACCGTCACCGCCTGCGTGGACGACATCGACGTATCCAGACTTTCCCCACAAGAAGCCTCTGCCGCGCTTGGAGGCACCGTGGTCCCGCCCGAAGCCATCGAACAAGCCGCCGCCATGCTCACCTCCGCTCCCGTCATTTTCGGAGCGCCCATTACCGACCGCGAAGCATGGACAGACTTTGCCAAACGCGCCCCCGACATCGCCGCCCAAGCCGACGCCCTCCTCGGCAAACCAATCCCCGGAATCAACGACGAACTTTTTCTCCTCTTCAAAAAACAAGGCACCCGCGTCGAATACGAACGTCCCAACCGCGAACGTCGTGTGCGCCTCCGCCTCCTCACCCTCGCCGAATGCATCACCGACACCGGACGGTACATTCCTGCCATCGAGGAAACACTCACCGCCATCCTGTCCGAAAAAGCCTGGGTCCTGCCCGCGCACGACACCACGCTGGAAACCTTTGAAGGCAGGATCACCAATATCGACCTCGAAGCCGCCGTTCGCGGAGCCACTGTTGCCACCGCCCTCACCTGGCTCGGCGACAAACTGGACTCCCGGTTGAGAGTCCACGCCCTGACCGAACTCGACCGCCGCATCATCCAGCCCTATCTGGCCAAAATCCGCTCAGGCCCCCGCGGCAAACTCTGCTGGTGGACCCACGCCCCCACCAACTGGAACGCCGTCTGCCACTCCCAAGTCCTCATGACCGCGCTCTCCATCGTGCCCGACATCCGCACGCGCGCCGAGATCGTCGCCGGGGCACAAGTGTATCTGCCACGTTACTACGAAGGGTTTACTCCTGATGGCTATTGCTCCGAAGGTCTCGGCTACTGGGGGTATGGATTCGGCCATTACGTCCTGCTCGCCGAAGCCCTCCTGCGCGCGACCGACGGGCGCATCGACCTTTACCAGCCGCCAATCATTCGTGCCGTCGCCCGTTATCCGGAAAAACTCCGCATGGCAGGAAACGTCTATCCCTCGATTGCCGACTGCCCTCGCTACCCCACGCCCACCTCTTGGATAACCGACATCGTTAACGCCCGCTTTCACGGAGAATTTTCCGACAAATCCCATTCGCTCATTGCCGCCGCCAAAGACCACCCAATCCAAGGCACGCTCCCGGAAATCTCGATTTTCTCGTTCCCCCTTGTCATTCCAAACCACATCGAGGCCAACCCCGCCCAATCCTCAGACACCTCCGACAACAGCCGCCTGCGCGGCTGGTTCCCCGACGCCGGCATCCTCGTTTGTCGTTCTGGAACGGATACGCCCGCGCGCCTCGAAGCCACCTTGAAAGGCGGACACAACGCCGAGAATCACAACCACAACGATGTCGGCGGATTTGTCCTCGCTCTGGCCGGACGCAGTCCCGTGATTGATCCCGGACTCGATATCTACACCGCCCATGATTCCTATGACCAAGTTGAAGTAAAGAACTCCACCGGCCACTCCGTTCCCCTCGTTGCCGACAAAGCCCAACGTCCCGGACGCCATGCCGCGGCCCGAATATTGCGCACCGAATTTAGTGATGAACAAGACGTGTATTCGCTCGACCTTACCGCGCTCTACGACGTTCCCCAACTCATCCGCCTCATCCGTACCTTCACCTATTCCCGCGCTGCCAGCGGTGCGCTTACCATCACCGACGAAGTGGAGTTTTCCACGCCCCAGACCTACGAAACCGCTCTCATCACCTTTGGCGAAATCGTAACCACACCACCGCCCGGCAACCCGACGCAACCCGCGGCAACCGCTATCATTACCGACGGCCCCGCCTGCATTGCCATCGCCATCTCCGCGACCTCCGACACCACCGCCACCGTGACCCCACACACACGCCTCCTGAAAACCCGCTTCAATGGCCCGCCCAAACGACTGGCTCTCGCCTTCGACAAACCCGTTTCCCACGCCACCCTCACTTGCACCCTCACCCCACAACCTATCCCATGAAAACGGAGCGCCTCACGATGCACACCACCACCTGCACCCGCCTCCGTTCTCGCACCCGTCGTCACCCAGCCTTCACCTTGGTCGAATTGCTCACTGTCATTGCAATCATTGGCATTCTGGCCGCCATTCTCATCCCCACCGTTGCCAGCGTCCGCAAAAAGGCTCGCGCAGTCCAATCCGCCAGCAACCTCCGCCAGCTTGCCACGGCCCAACTCATGTATGCCGCCGACAACAAGGACAACCTCCCCGCCACCTACAATTATGTGCCGCCCGCTCCCGCTAGTCGCTGCACTTGGATGACACGCATCGGCCCCTATCTGTATCCACGTCTTGATGGCAAAGACGACAATCAACTCCGCACCTTCCGATTCAGGACTGACACTGTTTTTGACATCCCCGGCGCGGACAAAGGCACCATCACTAGCGAAAAGAAAACCATCGCAATGAATAGCAAAATCACTTCCACCACCTGGCCCACTGCCGAATCCCGCCTGAGCGCCATGCCACGTCCGTCTTCCACTCTTTTGCTTGGAGAAATCGTTGAACGAAACACCGACACCATGGCCCCGCACGACACTGGTGGACGCAAGCTCGGTGACTCCGACACGCCCAATTTCCGCCGCGACGGCATGAAAGCCCTGATGGCATTCTGCGATGCCCACGTCAAAGCCCTCACGGTTGAAGAACTGGCCGATTCCGGCAAGAACGCCGGCACCAGCCTTTGGCGTTGGTGGTAATCGCCCGCGCCATCCTTCACCAATCCATCTATTTTTCTTGGAGTCCGCAGCTTTCTGACCCCAAGGACAACATGTGGCTGGAGCTACGGAACTGCTCTTTTCAGCAAGCGCCCGCCTTGCGCATTGTTTCAGCCTTTCAGCCCTTCGCCCCTTCCGTTCTTCTCCCCGCATGTCCGGCCTCACCCACCTCATCATCGACGGTTCCAACATTCTTCACGCCTGGCCGGAACTGCGTGCGCTCCTCAAGCGCGACCGCGACGCCGCCCGCGCCCGCCTCATTGACCGCCTCGCCCCCATCCACGACCTCGAAGCCATCCGCCTCACCCTCGTCTTCGACGGACGCGGCCCCGAACTCGTTGTCGAGCACCCCGTCGGTCCCGCCTCGTTCTCCATCATCTATACCCCTGCCGGCACCACCGCCGACGATGTCATTGAACAACTCGTCGCCCGCTCCGCCACCCCCGCCACCTGCCTCGTCGCCACGGACGACCAAGCCGAACGCTCCACCATCGAAGCCGCCGGAGCCGCATGGTGCTCCGCCCGCGAACTCGAAGCCCGTTCCGCCACCGCCTCCCAACGCCAGACCGCCAACACCGCCCGCCTCAATCGCCAAACCGCCAAAACTTGGCGTACCCCTCCCCCTTGCTGAAAAAACTGAAAAGCTGAAAATTGAAACGAAACCATACGTATCCAAACCACAACGACAGCCGAAGTTCTGATTTTAGCATTT
>NZ_ABEA03000061.1 GCF_000171235.2 Geminisphaera colitermitum TAV2
GGGAGCCGCGTCCAGAACGGTTGCCGAAATTGCCGCCGCCGCCACCCGCGGCAGCAGGCGTGCGCGAGCCGATCTGCGGGTTGGTGCGCAGGCTGAGAGCGATGCGGTTGCGCGCGAGATCGACTTCGATGACAGTGGCGCGGACTTTCTGGCCGGGTTTCACCACTTCGGAGGCGTCTTTGACAAAGGTGTCGGAGAGTTGGCTGACGTGGACGAGGCCGTCTTGATGGACGCCAACATCGACGAATGCGCCAAAGGCAGTGACGTTGGTCACGATGCCGGGGAGTTTCATGCCGGGCTTCAAGTCCTCGGGTTTGTGCACGCTGTCGTCAAAGGCGAAGGTCTCAAACTTGGCACGCGGGTCGCGGCCGGGTTTGGCGAGTTCCTTCATGATGTCGTTGAGCGTGGGGAGGCCAACGCTGTCGGTGACGTAGGCGTCGAGATTGATTTTGCGGCGGAGTTTTTCGTCGCGGATGAGGTCGGCGACAGAGACGCCAAGATCGGCGGCCATTTTTTCGACGACGGGATAGCTCTCCGGATGCACGCCGGAGGCGTCGAGGGGATTTTCTTTCGCGTCGCGGATGCGCAGGAAGCCGGCGGCTTGCACGAAGGCTTTGGGGCCGAGGCGCGGGACGGTGAGGAGTTCAGCGCGGGAGGTGAAGGGGCCTTTTTCGTCGCGGCGGGCAACGATGGCGGCAGCGGTGCTGGTGTTGAGGCCGGAGACGTAGCTGAGGAGGTGCTTGGAGGCGGTGTTGAGTTCGACGCCGACGTTGTTGACGCAACTGATGACGCAGTCGTCGAGGGAGCGTTTGAGGGCGTTTTGATCAACGTCGTGCTGGTATTGACCGACGCCGATGGATTTGGGGTCGAGCTTCACGAGTTCGGCGAGCGGGTCCATGAGGCGGCGTCCGATGGAGACGGCGCCGCGCACGGTGATGTCGTGGTTGGGAAATTCTTCGCGGGCAACTTCGCTGGCGGAGTAAATGGACGCGCCGGATTCGTTGACGGACACGATGGGGATGGAGGCAGGGAGGCCAAGGGCGCGCACGAAGGCTTCGGTCTCGCGGGAGCCGGTGCCGTTGCCGATGGCGATGGCCTCGGTCTTGAATTGGGCGACGAAGCCGAGGATTTTTTCGCGGGCTTCAACGGCGTGGCGGTCAGGGTAAATGACGTCGTTGTGGAGGAGTTTGCCCTGTCGGTCGAGGATGACGGTTTTGCAGCCGGTGCGAAAGCCGGGGTCGATGGCGATGGTGTTTTTCTGGCCGAGGGGCGAGGCGAGGAGGAGTTCGCGGAGGTTGTCGGCAAAGACTTTGATGGCGGTGGCGTCGGCGGCCTTTTTCGAGTCGAGGCGGAACTCGGTTTCCATCGCGGGGGCGAGGAGGCGTTTGTAGGCGTCGGCGATCGTGAGGCGCATCTGGGCGGTGCAGGAAACGGGTGCGGTGGTTTCCTGTTTCAGCGTTTCAGCTTTCACATAAAGGCGGTCGAGTTCGGCGATGGCGGAGAGTTCATCGACGGTGATGCGCATCATGAGGAAGAGTTCCTTTTCGCCGCGTCGCATGGCGAGGAGGCGGTGCGAGGGGCATTTGGCGAGGGGCTCGGTCCAGTCAAAGTAGTCTTTGAATTTGGCGGCCTCGGCTTCCTTGCCGCTGAGGACTTTGCTGCTGACGACGGCGGTGGAGCGATAGAGGGCGCGGAGTTTTTCGCGGGCGGCAGCGTCGTCGGAGATGCGTTCGGCAAGGATGTCGCGCGCGCCGGCGAGGGCTTCGGCGGCGTCCTTGATTTTGACGGGGGGGGGGGGGGGGACCTTGCCGTCGTCGGGAGTGTATTCGTGTCCCGAATACGCATCGGCGTCGGCGGCGAGTTCGTCGGCGGTGGCGGTTTGCGCCCAGATGAGTTCGGCGAGGGGTTCGAGACCTTTTTCGCGGGCGATGGTGGCTCGGGTGCGTTTTTTGGGACGGAAGGGGAGGTAGATGTCTTCGAGTTTGTTGAGGGTCTCGGCGGCGGCGATGGCGGCGGCGAGTTCGGGGGTGAGGAGGTTGCGTTCCTTGAGCGAAGCAAGAATGGCGGCGCGGCGGTCGTCGAGGGCGGCGAGTTGTTCGAGGCGGTCGCGGATGGCGGTGATCTGCACTTCGTCGAGTTCGCCGGTGGCTTCCTTGCGGTAGCGGGCGATGAAGGGGACGGTCGCGCCATCCTTGAGGAGTTGCGCGGTGGCGGCGACTTGTTGCACGCGGATGCCGAGTTCCTGCGTGATGCGCAGGACGTGTTCGCCGTTGAGCTGGATGGATGCCGGGGCGGCAGACTGGGCGGGGATGCTTTCGGTGACGGAGGCTGAGAGCGATTCGGTGGACATTAGACGGTGTAAGCAGAACGTGGAGAAAACGAAAAACGGGCAACTCCAACGCATGAGCAGCGGCGGGCAAGGGTTTCTTTAAAATAGGACAAACAACTTGCATCATTCTCGCCTCGCGCCACCCATTGCACGCTGTATCAGTGATAAAAATCTCTGTTCCTGCATCAGCCACGACACCTCGGCTCCTCCTTCCGCTTTACACTATGAAACCGACATCATCCATCCGCTCAGTCACAACCTCCGCGCGCCTGCTCCGTCTTGTCATGACCGGCGTGGTTGCGCTCTTCGCCGCGACAACCCTCCAGTTATCGGCCGACGTCTGGCGTCCCGCCAAGCAAGCTCCCGCCAAACAGGCCCCGGCCCCCAAAGCCACGCGCAGCACCGCCGTCGCACAACCCGCCCCGGCTCCGGCCCCGGCACCAGTTGCAACTCCCCCCCCCCCCCCCCCGGCACCCGCGCCGCAACCCTTGCCCGCGATCCAACTCGGGCCCGACTTCACCTCCAATCTCTACACCGTCCAAAAACGTCTCATCTCCTCCACGCAAGTCGGCGGCCTCTATCGCTACGTTGTCCGCTTCACCGCCGTCGAAGCCGTGACCAACATCAGCCTCACCGAACACCTGCCGCCCGGCCTCACCTACGTTGCCTCCGACCCCTCGGCGCGCGTCAACGGCAACAACCTTTCCTGGAACTGGCCCCACTCGGCCAAAGGCGATGTCCACGACTTCGTCATCACCGTGCGCCCCGAACGCGAAGGCCACTACATGACCACCACCACGGCCTGCGTGAGTCCGGTGGCTGCGATGCCGCTCTACGCCGGCACCCCGCGCCTTGAAATCGCCAAGACCGGCCCCGCCAGCGCCGAACTCGGCGACGTCGTGCCCTTCCGCGTGCAAGTCCGCAACGCCGGCACCGCCCCCGCCCGCAACGTCGTAGTCAACGACACTCTGCCCGCCGGCCTCACCGCCACCAGTCCCCTCAGCGCCACCCTCGGTGACCTGCCCCCCGGCGAGACGCGCGAAGTCACCGTCAACGCCCGCGCCGACAAGACCGGCACGCACGTCAACACCGCCACCGCCACCTTTGAAGGCGGCCAGCCCATTCAGGCCAAGGCCCCCGTCAACGTCGTGCAGTCGCGCCTCGAAATTACCAAGGCCGGCACCCGCAACTCCTACATCTTCAAAAATGCCGGCTATCAGATCGTGGTCAAAAACGCCGGCAGCACATCGCTCACCAACGTTGTGGTGACGGACGAACTCCCGCGCGGCACCACGCCCACCTCCGCCAATCCGCAACCCGCTGTATCGGGCAACCGCCTCACCTGGACGATCCCCACGCTCGCCCCCGGCCAGAGCCAGACTGTCGGTGTCCAGCTCACCAACACGCAACCCGGCCAGACGATCAACGTGGCCACGGCCAGCGCCACCTCGCCCACCGGCAAACGACTGGCTGTCCAAGCCCAAGCCCCGACCGACTGGGAAGGAGCGCCCGGCGTCCGTACCGAGATGGTGGATACCGTTGACCCCGTCCGCGTCGGCGAGACCACGATCTACAACATCCAGATTCTCAACCAGGGCGTTTACAAACCCGTCAACGGCCAGATCAAGGTGACGCTCAGCGACCATCTGCGACCGATCACGACCGGCGGCGACGCTCAGGGAACGATTCAGGGGCAGGTCGTAACCTTCCCCGACGTCGTGCTCAACCCCAACGGCACCACCAAGCTCAAGATCGAGGCCCAAGGCGTGAAAGCCGGCTCGGGCCGTGCCCGTCTCGAATTCATGAGTTCCTTCCTTGAGGAACCCGTCATCAAAGACGAATCGACCTTCGTTTACTGACGCGAAAGTTGCACCTTGGAGGGCGGGTTTTTGTTGCCAATCCCCGCCCGACGGCGTGAAACGCCGCCCATCCGGAAAGCGTGGCTTCGCCACGTCTGGCGGGTCGGGAGACCTATACGCGCTAACATGTTTCGTTTTTTTCTTCATTTTTTGATTCAAACCAGCCTTTTAAATCTAAAAATCGCTGTTTTCTGCTGAAATAATCTCAAGAAATGCGTGGCGATTGAAAAGATGTTAGCGCGTATAGGTCGGGAGACCCGCCCTCCTAAAATACAGGCCACCTAAATCAGCCACCAACGCGCCACGCCTCCCAGCGATTTCAGGTCGTTGTTCCGTCCACCCAATCGCCGGTCACCAGCACCGTTTTGGCGCGGGCGGGGATGCCATGTTCGTTGTGGTGGATTTGCTCAATGACCAACTCGACCGCCGCTGCGCCCAGCAGCGCATTGTTCAGATTGATGCCGCTAAATGTGGCCTGATCCCTCTGGATGTTCAGGCTGGCCAGGGCAACATCCTCCGGCACCCGAAAGCCGAGATCAGCCAGCCACCAACCCACGATGTGCTGCAACACGAGAATCGCATCGGGGCGGTGGCGAGCGAACCACGTATCGAACCCCTCCGGCATGCCCGTATCCGGCAAGCGGTAATGCCAGAGAAACGGCGGGATGCGGTCCGCCTTCGGCCATTCCGACTGCGCCGCCAGATAACCGCCCACCCGCTTGCGCTGCGTGCGCTGGTTGTCCTCATGCCGGATGGCGAGTCCGATGCGCTTGTAACCCCGTTCGCGCAAGCGGTCCGCCGCCAGCGCCGCTGCGTAAAAATGGTCGTTGTCGGCGCGATGGAGGTTGTGATTGCGCAACGTGTATCCGATCGCCGAACACGCAAAATGCTCCCAATCGAAGTCGATGTCGGTGTGCGGAAAAGGATCGGCCAGCGGCGCGAGGATCGCGCCCGGGATGCCGCGCGCGCGGAGGATGGCGCGCATGCGTTCGCCCGTCATGCGGGCGCCCGAGGCGTCGGTGCTGACAAGCGAAAAATGCTCGATCTTGTAGCCCAGCGCGGTCGCGCGTTCGATTGCTCCGTGGTAAATATCGGCGGCGTGGGTTCTGCCCGGTTCGAGTTCCGAGAGGTCGGTGTTGGTGGTAAGGTAAGCGAGCGTCGGGTGCGACTTGAGCGGGCGTCCATTGCGAAGCTGCGCCATGAGTGCAGAGACAAGCGGATTGGCCCGGTAGCCGAGCCTAGCCGCTATTTTCTGGATACGCTCGCAGGTTTTCCGCGGCAGGCTGGGATGATTGCGCAGCGCCCGGCTGACGGTCATCTTGGAGACTTTGGCCCGGTCGGCGATGGTTTGGAGAGTGGGCAGTTTGTTCATTTTGACTGTCTCCGCGCCTCCGCTTTTTTCCCGAAACGACAGACGGCCAGCTTTTGCTCCACGAAAATACGCCGACTTTTCCCTGCGATTCTAGCCGTCCAGGCCTCGGCCTCGTGCCAACGAAAGGTCCGGGGAAATTCGACTTCTGGAAGGGTGGCAAACAGGCGCGAACGGGTGGGTGCGAGGTAAAGCAGGTCAAACAGCGCCTTTTCCGCCGTCGCCATCTTCGCGCCGTCAGGCGTCGTTTCGAAGCCGCCAAACAACTCCGCCGGCAGACGGTGGAAGGAGATCGCGCCCAGCGGCGTGGAGACCCGGCGAGCCCGCCCGAGGGTGGCGACATAAAGCACCGCCGGTATCTGCTCGATCAACCCGTGCCGGAAGAGCGCCGACTGCAAAGACACATAGGCGGGAAAAGGCGCCGCCAGTTGCTCCGCCGCCACCTCGCGACCGCCCGGGCTTCCCTGAGTCCAATGCCCCCGGGCCAGCCGCTGCACGAAGCCTCCCCGGGCCAGCCGGGATAGAATCACGGAGGCGTTGGCCGGGCTTACTTTCAGCAATGCGGCGACGTCCCGCGTAGCGAAGCCTGCCACGCCGAGCGCCCGGATTCTTTGCAATGCCTCCATCTGGTTCATCGGACGCATGCCTCCAGAGCTTCGACCACTTCGTCCTGCAACGCGTTCCACCGCTCCCTGCCTCCGTAGTAGTCTTGGTATTCGGGCACAAGATACGCCCTGACCTGTCCGGAAAACTCATCGAAACCGATGGTCATCGCGTTGTTGATCGCATCAGGGACTTCGTCGGCCGCCCCCTTGGGGAGCCGCTGCCGGCCGGCTCCGGCATCGAGAAGCAGCTTCAGGTCGAAGATGTCGCGCGCCTGTGTTTCGCTTCGCCTGCTCAATGCGACAATTTTTTGCCGGAAGGCCGCTTCCTTCGAGTAATGCTGGGCCAAGACCGGATAAAGCGCGTAGGCGTGCGTCAATTCGGCGTCCACAGGCTCCAGCAGGTGATCCTCATCGAGTCCCTTGCGTCGGGAAAATTCAATTTTGGTGGGGAGTGGGCTGGAACCTCGCAGTCGGAGGCCGATTTTCCAGCGTTGAGTGGTATCCGTTTGTTTGGCGGCGGTGATGTGTTCGACCTCGATTTGTTTCACCTTGAGCGATTGTCCGAATGCGGAAGACCCCAGTATGGCATCGACATTGTTGCGCAAAGTGCCCGTGGCCATCGTGCGGATGTCAAAATCAATGTCCTCCGAATAGCGGATGCTGCGCAGGTAAAAACGCAAATTGCACCCTCCCTTGATCGCAAACAGGCTTTTGTCCACCCGACGTCCCAAGTGGGCGATGAAGATCAAGTGGAAAATTTCAATGGCTTGGCGCTCGGACCACATGCGGAAAAACTGAATCAAGAATACGCCTAATCAACACTATTGTTTATTTTGTGTATTTATGATGATGTGGGATTCGACATGCCTGCCGGAGGCGTCCCAAGGAGAGGCGGGCGTCCATTGCGAAGCTGCGCCATGAGAGCAGAGACAAGCGGATTGGCCCGGCAGCCAAGCTCTGTCGCTATTTTCTGGATACGCTCGCAGGTCTTGCGAGGCAGGCTCGGGTGGTTGCGCAGCGCCCGGCTGACGGTCATGCGCGAGACCTTTGCCCGGTCGGCGATGGTTTTAGGAGTTGGCGCTTTGTTCATGGCTTGCAGGAACTTATTGATCCATCGGCTTACGAGTAACGTAACACCGATATCGCCTTGTTTGGGTAAACAGCACAAGGGTTCTTTTCTCTAATAACCTCACCAGCCCTGAACCTAATATCACCCGAAATCCATGAAAACACATAGTCCGTTTCGTTTCTTGGTTACGCAGACTGCCGCCTTGATCGGTTTGTGTGCCTTTGTCTCCGTCGCCAACGCTCAGTTTATCCTTAATGGCAGTTTCGAAACAAATGCGCCTGCGACGTGGAACACCAATGCACCTACAAGTTGGGGTGTCGAAAACACCTCCTTCTTTTGGGTTAACGGCACCGTCTCCACACCAGTTGCCAGCTTCAATGCGCAAGATGGCAACGCCTATGCTGGAATCCAGCGCTCAGCCGCCAACTCCGTGCAAGGTGTCCTCAAACAAAACATCACCAATCTTACCGAAGGTGAATCCTACTCGGTTTCTTTTTGGACCCGGGCTCGAAGCACAGATTCCCAAAATGGCACATGGACCGTTTCTGTACGCGACTCTTCCGGTGTCCTTGGAACGCTGTCCGGCAACCCGATAAACGGAACGTGGACCGAATATTCGTTTACTTTCATAGCCACCAGCGAGATTCCAGTTCTGAGACTGGCATTTACCAATAACGGAACGGGGGACCGCACATGCATGTTCGACAATGTCACCGTCAGCCTCGTCCAGGTTCCGGAACCAGCCACGGTAGCGTTGCTGACCGCATGTGGTGCGATTCTGTTTGCCGTTATCGTTCGCCGACGTCGCCAGCAAAACTGAAAGTGCCGCGTCACCTCCCGCGCGCCCACTATTACAACCCGAATTACTCCACTCCCGATCACCATGCAATTATCCAAAATTCTGAAAACAGGACTGGCCCTTGCCGGACTGACTATTGGCAGCTGTTTTTTCCCGACCTTCGCTGCAGGCCAGACAATCAAGAACGCAGGTTTTGAAGAAGGTGCGCCCGAGACTGGCTTCGTTCAAAAAGTCCCCCGCGGGTGGACGTGGAAAAACTCCAGCTTTTATTGGATAGCGTCAGGTTTGGCTCCCGTGTTTGCCAATGCGACAGCACAAGAAGGCAAAGCGTTTGTCGGTTTGCAGAGATCGGCGTCCGACGACGTGGCGGCGGTGCTGAAACAGCGCGTCACCGGCTTAAGCGAGGGGAAAACTTACACGCTCTCAGTTTGGATTCGCGCCCGGAATGCTGGTTCCCGGTCAGCCAAGTGGACCATATCTGTCATGGCCGCAGGGGAGACAATTGCCGCCAAAAGTGGACAAGCTCAAACAGAAGCATGGGAGGAACAATCGGTGACGTTTACGGCAACCGGCCCAACTGTCATAATCCGACTCTCCGTCAATAATGAGCCGGGCAAAGATCAGATTGTTTTCTTCGACAACGTGACTCTCACAACCACCACCCAATAAAATCATGAAGGCTATTACCCCAAACTGTTCTCGTGCATTCACTCTGATCGAACTGCTCACGGTCATCGCCATCATTGGGATTCTTGCCGCAATTCTTATTCCAACGGTATCCAAAGTTCGCAGTTCAGCAAACGCAGCGGCCTGCCTGAGCAACATGCGTCAACTCGCCCTCTCCTTGCTCATTTACAGCGAGGGAAATCGTGGCGTATTTCCCGATAACGCTTACGCCACGCGTTGGGACCGGATGGCGCTTTCGACCGCTTCAGAAAATCCTGGCTATAGCGCTATTCTCAAATGCCGGTCCGATAAGATCGACCGGGATGCTGGCACGCTGGGCGCAACCATCGCGTCGCAACCTCGCTCGTATTCACTTAACCCTGTCTTGATCAACTATGATGGTTCGTATGGGACGGAAAGCCTGTGGGGTCCCAGTCTGCCGGGAAAAAACAAGGGGATCCGGATCAGTTCCATCGTCGCTCCCAGCCGGATGCTCATGCTGGTGGAGTATTTCCACCAATATAACGGTTTCACCGAAGGTCGGGTGGTAGCGACGACAGCTTTCCAGAATAACGCACATGGCGATGGAATGAACGGGGCGTTTTGCGATGGTAGCGCAAAACGCATCAAAACATCCTCAGATTTGCTCACACGCCCCGGCGGCACAGGGCAAAATGCCTACGAAAAAAACTACCTGCGGAATGGTCCGTAAACCAGCTGTTTTCCCACAGTCATACCAAATGTAATCCTAATAAGCAGCGGTGGGGCATAACCATCACCGCATTCCTACGCCACACATTCTCATCCCGTCGTTTCTCCCGTATCCCGTTTAATGCCTTTCTCAATCATGCCTTCGCTTGTTTGCCGTTTCTATTCCCTTCTTCTCATCAAAGTAGCTTCCGCCGTATTGCTGGCTGGCTCTGTTTCCCTAGATATCCGACCAGATACGTATTCAGGCAAATTCCTCACCTTGAAAAACAATGCGATCGAATTTCGACCATTGAATGATTTCGGCCCCTTGGTGGCGGACAGTGTAAATGGAGGGAGAATATTGAAGCCGGGTGAGTACAAGATTCAACTTGTATCCAAATCATCGCAGCCATCGGAAAAAGAGGGGAGTCTATCGGAGAAGTTTATTTACAAAATACCGAACATATCGGGGACCCCGATCTTTTCCGTCACAGTCACGCGCACGCCGGGGCAATTGGAACTGATTTTTGAGGGTGAGGCAGGCGCATTTGCCGGCATGAGCCCGGGGAATTTTCCGAATAGCGCGGAACTGATCGGGTTCAACATTCCCACCCGCTACACCGAAGACCACGAACCGCACTCCCGTTTCCCTGATATCTTTTATCATCGGGGACTTGGTGTTTGGATGCGCGGACGTTGGGATTTGGATTACAGCAACGCCAGCCAGCAAAAACGCCTCTACACGTTGAACTCCACAGCACTGACCGGCGAGGATGCCGTATTTTTCCCCGGTTTGAGCGGCACCAATGAGGAAGGAACCGAGAAAGTTGCGCCTTCACACCCCGAACATTTTTTTGATGTGGAGTTGATGTATCAGAAAGGACCTGACGGAAAACGCCGTCCGCTGCGCGAGCGTTTCGTACTGCGCTGGGCTGAACGCCTGTGGGACGCTGTCGAACCCGTGGATCAGAAACCAAGCCCATATGGAGAGGCCATGCGTAATCTGATCTACGTGGACATGTGGGACGGGCAATATGCCGACCGGTCGGAATTCACCGCATGGATGCAGCAAACGGTTGGGAGTTACATAGGCGGACTCACAATTTTGCAGAACTGGCAAGGCGGTGGTTTCGACTCCAACCTGCCTCTTTCGATCACGGATGACCTGCCACCCAACCCGAACAAGGCGGGCACACCGGAACAGTTGAGAACATGGATGGAGCAGATGAAATCCTGGGGGCTGGCGGGACTGCGCACCAATTACATGTATTACAAGGACAAGGGATCGCCGATCAAGCAGACCGTGCAGCGCGCGATCAATGCCGAGGGCAAGACCTCCTGGCATACGCAACCGCGATCGGGAATCTCCATCATCAAACGTCAGGAGACGTATATTAAAGATAACTACAAAACCACAGTGACTTTTTCCGACCAGTTAACCTCCATCGGAACTGGCTTTGGTTGTGTCGATTTCACTCCGAGCGCACCAAATTCTGGAACTATCCGGGGCGCTCGTCAGGCGCTGCGCGATTACGCAATACAAATCAAGAGTCTGGTGAATGGTCCGCTTTTGTCAGAAACTCTAAATACGCAATTCCAGATCGGCGAGTATGTGGATTCGGGCGACTATGGAATTTTTGAAGGATTTCAGCGCGTGGTGACACCCGACTATAAACTACGTCGCTTACATGGCCTCACAACCATGCATGGCATGGGCTTGAGTTACCGGTATTTCTTCGCCCCCCCCTATGCAGGCAATAACAAGCTGTCCAAGGGGAAGGCGATCTACGGTGATCCACGCAGCCCAGGCGCGGATGACTACCGTGCCATGACGGTGATTTACGGCAACGCAGCTTATCTCGATTACGGTCCAGACCGAGTTTCATGGGACAAGGCAATCACTGAGGCGATGACTGTCGGCATGCTGCAGCGGCATTATCTTCTGACGCCAGTTGACGACATCCTTTACGAGACTGCCAAGGGCTGGGAAACACTGGAAAACATCTTGTTGACGGGTCAAAATCCGCGTCCGTTTTTTAGACGTATCAAAGTCGTTTATCAAAACGGGTTAACGGTGGTCATGAATCGTAAGGAAGAGTCGCTGACAGTGACCTTGCCGACATTTGGACGCGTATTATTGCCCAAGCATTCATTTGCAGTCTGGTCGGCAGACGGAAAGGTCGAAGGTTTTTCCGGCATTCCCCAAGAGGCCGGAAACGGAGGCCAAATTGACTATGCCCGCGACGACAACCGGAAACTGCTTTTCATCAATCCGCGTGAATCCGGCTATCGCAATCTGGAGGCAGCCACGATTTTTGAGGACGGCAAACAGGTTTACCAGTTGCCGGAAGAGAAGCGTTATCATCCCAAGTCAATACCTTCGGCGATTGTCCAGGTTCGCATTGATGAAGCTCGAGACCAATGAAGCCCACGCTATGGTTCTCCATGATGTTGTCAGCCTCTGTCGTTTGCGCTGCCAACATATCGCCAGAAATCATTGTGCCACGCATAACAGCTGCTATTGGGCTAGATGGCAAGGGCGGTGACCCTGCGTGGGCTCAAGCAAAGCATTTGGAATTAAGCGATTTCTGGCAACCGACGCAGGGTATAGGATCGGCGGCACGTACACGGGTGTCGCTGATGCACGACGGAGAAAATCTGTATCTGGCTTTTGACTGCGAAGACAGCGACATCAAGGCAACATGCACTGATCACGATGGGCAGACGTTTCGCGATGATTGTGTGGAGTTGTTTTTCGGCGCGGACGATCAGCGTGGAGCTTTCGCCGCATGCCTTGAAATCAACGCCATCGGAACGATGGCTGATTATTACTACCAACATGCGGACTGGATAAATTACCGGTTCGAATCGCAGGCGCAGGTGGCGGTTTCGCGTGCACCCTTGCTGCGGGACGAGACAGGTGTAATGATCGTGGGCTATCGTGTGGAGATCGCGGTGTCTTTTTCAGCGTTGCAGCCGATAGTGAATTTATTCGTCAACCAACCTCGTGCAACCGCCATGAGGTCGGGACGAGCACCGGATAGGCTGAGAGCAAACTTTGCCCGATGGGACAGAAGCACAGCGAAGACGACGGGAACAGCTAGAGCGATGGATCGCTTCACGATCTGGTCTGATCCCCATTTTTATCAGCCCCATCCTCACCGACCCGAGCAGATGGGATGGCTGCGATTTGAACAATAATCTAAAGCTGAAGCATTTCACATATCTTTTGGAAATGGCAGGCAAGACGCCTGCCACGCAGGGATCGTTCGTCCTTTTATTTTACGAGTCTCTTTTATGATCCAACTTTCGGATAACGGTCTTGTCTGTAATGAGGTGGTCGCAATGGCAGACGTCCCGGCGCGGACCTCCACGGATGCCGTGCTTGCTACGCTGGCGCGGCCGTTTGCATTGCGGGCGGAACATCACGAAGGCAATCCGCTCGGGCTGGACTGCGCGCGTCCACGCTTGTCGTGGAAACTGCCTCTTGAAATCGGCGGGCGGCGTGTGTTGCGACAAGTGGCGTGGCAGTTACGCGTGAATGGAATTTTGGATACGAGACGGCGGACAGACTCCAATTCGGTTTTTGTGGAATGGCCGGGAGAAAGCTTGCGGAGTCGTCAGCGTATCCGCTGGCAGGTGCGCGTCTGGGTCTGCGTGGATGAGGAGGAGGACGCGCTGGCGACCGACTGGAGCGAAGAGGCCGTGTTTGAAGTGGGTTTGCTGGCGCGCAGCGACTGGTCGGCGCAATGGATCGGTTTTGGCGATGATGGAAAATTGGATACACCGCCATCGCCGTTCTTGCGCCGTTCTTTTTGCTTGGAAGCGAAGCCGGTGCGGGCGCGGCTGTATGCAGCGGCTCTTGGGCTTTTTGAGTTTTCGCTGAATGGAGAGCCCGCGCATCCCGAGGTGGTGCTGGCGGGCGGTTGGACCGATTTTCGGAAGCGAACACAGTGTCATGCCTTTGATGTCACTCGGCTGCTGCGCTCAGGCGAAAATACGCTGGGCGCGTTTTTGGCCGATGGATGGTATGCGGGGTATCTTTCGTGCGATGGGAAGCGACAGATTTACGGCGGAGCACCCGTCTTGCTGGCGCAGTTGGAAATTGAATACGATGACGGCAACGTGCAGCGGGTGGTCAGCGATGCTTCATGGGAGGGACGAACGGGGCCAATCGTATCGGCTGATTTGTATCATGGAGAGCACTACGATGCCCGATTGGAGTTTTCAGTTACAAGCAAACGGGGGGGGGAGGGGGGAGCATCGGAGGGAGGGTCGCCGGTTTATGAGCGGGCGTGGCCGGAGGAATTGTTGGTCGATCCACGGGTGGCGGAGCCAGTGCAGCGGATCGAGGAGCGGTTGGCATGTGCGGTGACAAAAACGGCAGAGGGAGTGTTTATCTTTGATTTTGGGCAGAATTTTTCCGGTTGGGTTCGCCTGCACTGGCGAGGGCGGCGAGGGCAAAAGGTCGTGTTGCGTTTCGGCGAAATGCTCAACGCCGACGGTTCGCTCTACACGGCCAACCTGCGCACGGCGCGGGCCACCGATTGTTATGTTTTTGGTCGGGATGAAACGGCAACGTGGGAACCTCGGTTCACGTTTCACGGTTTTCGTTATGTCGAAGTCAGCGGGTTGGGGTTGGCTGCGGGAACGCTTCCTCCGCTGGAAACCATCACGGGCATCGTCTTGCACAACGCGATGCGGGCGACCGGGAGTTTCCGTTGTTCGGACAAACGAGTGAACCGCCTGGTGGAAAACATCCGGTGGAGTTTGCGGAGTAATTTTCTGGAGATACCGAGCGATTGTCCGCAGCGCGACGAACGGCTGGGCTGGTCGTGCGACATTCAGGTCTTCGCAAAGACGGCGTCATTTTTTTATGATACGGATGCGTTTTTGACCAAATGGATGCGCGACATGCGCGACGGACAACTGGCCGACGGGGCGTTTCCCGATCTGGCTCCGACGTTCATCTGCGGGTTTGGCAATGCGGCGTGGGCGGACGCGGGTGTCATCGTTCCTTGGGTAATTTATCGGCGTTTTGGAGATGTTTCCGTGCTGGAGGAAAATTATGCGGCCATGTGCGCATGGATTCGGTTTCAGGAGACGACGAGCCGCGATGGGGTGCGCCCGCCGACGGTTTATGGCGACTGGCTGGCGCTCGATGCGGTCAAGCCGCAATACGCCCCGGTGCCCAGCGATTTTGTGGGCACGGCGTATTTTGCCCGGACGTGCTCCATCATGGAGCGTGTGGCGCGGGTGCTGGACCGGACGGAGGATGCGCAGCAGTTCTCCCTGTTGCGGCGCAAGGTGACGGAGGCTTTTCGCCGGGAGTTTGTTACCGCAGGAGGGCGGCTGGTGGGAGAATGCCAGACGGCTTATGCGCTGGCGCTGGCGTTTGACCTGCTGCCTCCTCCCCAGCGGGCGGGCGCGGTGGATCGCCTCGTAAACCTGATCGACAGGCATGAGGGACACTTGAGCACCGGTTTTGTCGGCACGCCGCTGTTGTGCCCGGTGTTGAGCCGGTTTGGGCGGCACGATGTGGCGATGCGGTTGTTGTTGAACGAAACGTATCCATCCTGGCTCTACACAGTGGCGCAGGGGGCGACGACCATGTGGGAGCGGTGGAATAGTTTTACCTTGGACAAGGGGTTTGGCGACGAGGGGATGAATTCATTCAACCACTACGCGTTTGGCGCGATTGGCGAGTGGCTGGTGCATTTCGTGGCGGGCATCGCTCCGGGGCAGTCGGCCCCCGCTTACCGGCACATCGTATTCCGTCCGCAGCCATGCGCGGGGCTGGATCATGCGGAGGCATCGTTGGAAACTCCATATGGGCGGGCGTCAATCGCATGGCGGATGAACGGGCAACGCATGGAGGGAGAACTGGAGGTGCCGCCGGGAGCGTTTGCAGATTTCGAGGGAGGGGCGTTTGAGCGCTGGCGTGTGGGCCGGGTGGACGGCGGCGGACGACTAGCGGCGGGGCGGCATGGGTTTGAAGGAGACGTATAGAAGGAATCTCAAATCTGAGATTTCAAATTTTCCAGCCCTCCCCCCCCCCCCCCTACCCTTCGCTGATGCGGTTTTTCAGGAAGGTGAGGACGTCCTGAAATTTGGTGCGGTTGTTTTCGTCCACGGCCACGAGGTTTTCGTGGGCGGCAAGGACGTAGCGGGCGCTTTCGACTTCGTTCAAAATCGCTCCGGTTGGAAGCGCCTGGTCGCCGGTTGCAGCCGGACTGCCGGCGGTGGCGGCAGGGAGGTTTTCGCCGGTGTCGAGTGTGAGCAGGCGGTGGAGGCCGAGGTTGCGCACGAGTTCGAGGTTGCGAGGACCGACACGGCTGATGATGAGACTGCCGGGCGGGGCAAGCTTGCGCACCTCAAGCGCGGCCCCCGCCAGGACGCCGAGAAAGGTGCTGTCCATCGTGGAACAATGCAGGAAGTCGAGGACGAAACGGCGTTTGCCCATGCGCAGCGCCTCGGTAAAAAAATCATGCAGACTGGAGCTGTTGAGGAAGGAGGCGCGCCCTTCGATTCGGATCACCACGGGATCGGAATTGGGATCGACAAAAAAAGCAGGTTGGGCGGTCTCGGACATCACGCGTCTTTTCAGGTTGGTTGATGAAGCTTACCGGAAAGTAGAAAAATTTCAGGTCGGCGAACGATTTTCGAGCGTGGAGTTGCGGGGGATGAAGGAAAAAATGAATTAACCACAGAGACACCGAGGCACAGAGATTCAAACCAGGAGAAGGTGTTGGAAAGTTGGATGCGCTGCTCCGTGGGTTGCCTTTTGTGCCTCTATGTCTCTGCGGTTAATTTCTTTCAGCTCTGCGCGATGATCTGGCGGAGCACGTAGGGGAGGATGCCTCCGTGTTGGTAATAATCGACCTCAATGGGCGTATCAATGCGGCAACTCACGGCGACGTTTTGCTGCGTGCCGTCCTTGCGCGTGATGCGAAGCGTGAGGTCTTGCTGCGGACGAATCGTGGCGTCGAGGCCGACAACGTCGTAGGTTTCGCTGCCATCAAGTTTGAGCGTCTGCGCAGTGGTGCCGTCCTTGAACTGGAGCGGGAGCACGCCCATGCCAACAAGGTTGCTGCGGTGGATGCGCTCGAAGCTCTGCGCAACGACGACTTTGACGCCGAGGAGATTGGTGCCTTTCGCCGCCCAGTCACGCGAGGAGCCAGTGCCGTATTCTTGTCCGGCAATGACGATGAGGGGGGGGGGGGAGTGTGGCGCAGGCGTCTCGCCTGCTTTGGGAAGGGAAGAAGCGGGCGGGACGCCCGCGCCACTCCGTTGTAGGGGCTTCGCTTGCGAAGCCCGCGACTGCGTTTCGGTCTGCGATTGCTTTTCTGGGGTTCGGTAAATCTGTCCGGCTGGCGCGGGCGTCGCAAGCGACGCCCCTACAGCGGGCGGGACGCCCGCGCCACTTTTCCAGGCTTGGGCGGCGTCGTAAATGGCGGCTTCCTTGCCGTCGGGGCCGAGGGTGTTGCCGCCTTCTTTGCCGCCGAGCATGAGATTCTTGATACGCACGTTGGCAAAGGTGCCGCGTGTCATGATGCGGTCGTTGCCACGGCGCGAGCCGTAGCTGTTGAAGTCGGCAAAGGCTACGCCGTGTTCCTCAAGGTAACGTCCGGCGGGCGAGCTTTTCTTAATCGCACCGGCAGGCGAAATGTGGTCGGTCGTCACGGAGTCGCCAAAAATGCCAAGGGCGCGCGCGCCTGTAATGGGTTTTATGATACCGGGTGTGAGTGAGAAGTTTTCGAAGAAGGGCGGCTCCTGGATGTAGGTGGAGTTGCGGTCCCATTCGTAAACGTTGCCCGTGCTGGAGGGGATTTCGTTCCACTTGGGGTTTTGCGCGGCGAAGTCGGTGTAGAGGCGGCGGAAGACGTCGGGTTTGAGCGCGGCGGCGAGTTGGTCGCGCACGTCTTGGAGCGTGGGCCAGAGGTCGCGCAGGTAAACGGGTTGGCCGTTTTTGTCGGTGCCGAGGGGGTCGGTGTTCATGTTGATGTCCACGCGTCCGGCGAGCGCAAAGGCGACGACGAGCGGGGGCGACATGAGGAAGTTGGCCTTGATGTTTTGGTGGACGCGGGCCTCGAAGTTGCGGTTGCCGGAGAGGACGGAGGCGGCAACGAGGTCTTTTTTGACAACGACGTCCTCAATGGCGGGGTCGAGAGGGCCGGAGTTGCCAATGCAGGTGGTGCAGCCGTAGCCAACGGTTTCGAATCCGAGTTGGTCGAGGTAGGGTTGGAGGCCGGTTTTGTCGAGGTAGTCGGTGACAACGCGCGAGCCGGGGGCGAGGGAGGTTTTGACGAGTGGGTTGACGGTCAATCCGCGTTCGACGGCTTTTTTCGCAACGAGTCCGGCGGCGAGCATGACGCTGGGGTTGGAGGTGTTGGTGCAGCTCGTAATGGCGGCGATGAGGACGCTGCCGTGGCCGAGGCGGGTGTCGCGGATTTGGGCGGAGGTGGCGGCGTAGTCGGCGGCGGGTTTGCCGAATCCGTTTTCTGTAACGGGTCGGGAAAACGCGGCGTGAAATTCGTCTTTGAGCGCGGGGAGTTCGATGCGGTCTTGCGGGCGTTTGGGGCCGGCGACGCTGGGTGTGACGGTGGCGAGGTCGAGCGAGAGTTCGACGGTGTAGTCGATGTCGCCTTGTTGTGGGATGCCCCAGAGTCCTTGGGCGCGGTAATAGGCTTCGTAGAGTTCGACGTGGTGCTCGTCGCGTCCGGTGGCGCGCAGGTAGTTGGTGCACTCGGCGTCGATGGGGAAGAAGCCCATCGTGGCGCCGTATTCGGGAGCCATGTTGGCAATGGTGGCGCGGTCAACGACGGGGAGCGCGGCGGCGCCGGGGCCGTAAAATTCAACGAATTTGCCGACGACTTTTGCTTTGCGCAGGAGTTGCGTGAGGGTGAGCGCGAGGTCGGTGGCGGTGACGCCTTCGCGGAGGGCGCCGGTGAGGTAAACGCCGACGACGTCGGGGGTGAGGAAATACACGGGTTGGCCGAGCATGCCGGCTTCGGCTTCGATGCCGCCCACGCCCCAGCCTACGATGCCGATGCCGTTGATCATGGTGGTGTGGGAGTCGGTGCCAACGAGTGTATCGGGATAACAGATACTGTTGGCATCCTTGAGCACGCCTTGGGCGAGATATTCGAGGTTGACTTGGTGGACGATGCCGATGCCGGGGGGAACGACTTTGAAGGTGTCGAAGGCTTGCATGCCCCACTTGAGGAATTGGTAGCGTTCGCGGTTGCGGGTGAATTCGAGTTCGAGGTTTTGCGCGAAGGCGGCGGGACTGCCGGCGAAGTCCACTTGCACGGAGTGGTCCACGACGAGGTCAACGGGGACGAGGGGTTCGATGATCTTGGGGTTTTTGCCGAGGCGGGCCACGGCGGAGCGCATGGCGGCGAGGTCAACGAGGAGGGGAACGCCGGTGAAGTCCTGCAACACGATGCGGGCGACGACGAAGGGGATTTCCTCGGTGCGCGGGGCTTTCGCGGCCCAGGTGGCGAGGTCGCGTATGGCTTGTTCGGATACGCGTTTTCCGTCGCAGTTGCGCAGGAGCGATTCGAGCACGAGGCGGATCGAGACAGGGAGGCGGTTGATGTTGTCGAAGCCGGATTTTTTCAGCGCGGGAAGCGAGTAGTAGGGGTGGCTGACGCCGTTGACGCTGAAGCTGGAGAGCGTGTTGAAGGGATTCGGTAGCGGCTGGCTGCTCATGTGGTGGGTCGTTGGTCGTGGCTGATGGTTGACAGGTCGTTGGTCAAAAGAGGTCGGCGATGGCTGGCTGCTGCGTCGGCAGGGAGGCCCCGGAGAGTCCTCCCTGCCGTTGCAAAATCACCGCGGGCGGATCAGGCGGCGGCGAGCGCGGCCTTGATGGCGGCAAAGTTGGGCAGGTCCTTGGGCGTGGGCGTCTGCTCGGCGTATTTGACGATGCCGTCCTTGCCGATGACGAAGGCGGCGCGGGCGCTGACGCTGCCGAGGCCGTTGAGATCGGCCAAAAGTGTGCCGTAGGCGGCGGCGGTGGTCTTGTTGAGATCGGAGGCGAGCGTGAGACCGATGCGGTTGGCCTTGGCCCAGGCTTCTTGCGCGAAGGGGCTGTCAACGCTGATGGCGATCACCTTGGCGCCGAGGTCTTCGTAAGCGGTGAGGCCGCCCGAAACGTCGCACATCTCGGTGGTGCACACACCCGTGAACGCGAGCGGGAAAAAGAGGATGACGACCTGCGATTTGCCGAGGTAGTTGGAGAGTTTGATGTCCGTGAGTCCGTCGGCTGTCTTGGACTTGAGGGAAAAATCAGGAGCCTTGGTGCCGGTTGCGATAGCCATGATGATGTGGTGAATGCGGATGGTTAATGTGATATGCGTTGCGGTCAGGTCGGTCGTGATGCGTCCGTTGCGCGGACGTTTTCAAGAAGGGGAAGACGCTATAAGCACCGCACCCGGACGGGCAAATGGTTTTTCCCGACAGAAGCATGTGTTCTGATCGCGAAGCGATTGCCATTAGCGGGACTGCGCAGGGGGGCAGTCGCCACATCGGACGCCGCCCGCAGAACAAGGTTATCGCTTGCGCCACACACTCGGCGGCTGGCCGGTTTGCTTGCGAAACCAGCGGGCGAAGTAGTTGGGGTCCTCGAAGCCCGCCTGCGCCGCCGCATCCGCAATGCTCGCCGCGCCCCGCAATGCCTGCTGGGCGGTTTGCAGACGCTCCTGGTCGCGCATGGCGCGCAGACCCAGGCCGTGTTCGCGTTTCAGCTTGCGGCTCAATGCGTCGCGCACGTAGCCGGCCCGGCGCGCCACCTCGCCGAGCGATGGCGCGGCGCGCAGATCGGCGCGAATACGGTCCACCAGAGGCTCGGAGGGCGCGGGAGCCTCGACTTGCTGGTGGCGCGAGGGTTCCAACAGCCGGGCGATCACGGCGATGATCGTCGGGTAATCCGAGAGCGTGGGACGGCCCTTGGTGGGCACGCGCGCGAGCAGGCCATGCAGTTCGTTGAGCGACTGCTGCGGCAAACGGCGGTGAACGACGCGTTTTCCGGGCCGGATCGTATCGTAATCGAGCACGAGGTTGAGCGGACGGCTCGTGCCCGCCATGGCGAACCCGTGCGGCACATGCGGCGGGATCACGAACAGGTCGCCCGCGCGCGCCTCGTAACGCCGCCCGCGCACGATCTGGCCGCCCTCGCCCGTCAGGTAGAGAATGAGTTGCGTGAACGGATGCTCGTGCTCCGCCACCTCGGCCTCGCGGTGACGGTTGAGTTGCAGTTTGCGCAGCACAAAGCCGAGCGCCTGGATTTCGATTTTCTGAATGAGGATGGGACTCCAGCCGAGCATGGGTTTTTCCTTTGGGTTGAGATTGGGTTGGGAGAAAGAGTTCAGGGTTTTGAGTTTCAGACGGGCCTGCGGTGACTGTCCAGTAAGGGCCGTCGCTGGAGTCGGTTTAGTGCTAGGTTGAGTCGGATGCGTTCTAACTGCAAGCCAGCGTTTTCGCTACGCTAATTCACGTAGTTTTTTTCCAACACCACCCCCCGTTTCTCATCCACGACTTCACAAATCCACCAATTATGACCACGCACAAAATCGGCATCATCATGAACGGCGTCACCGGACGCATGGGCACCAACCAGCACTTGCTCCGTTCGATCAAGGCCATCATCGACCAAGGCGGCGTAAAGCTCTCGGACAACGAGGTCATCATGCCCGACCCGATCCTCGTCGGTCGCAGCGCCTCCAAACTCGCCGCCCTCGCCCTCCGCGCCGGACTGCCCGAGGAACGCATCACGACCAACCTCGACGCCGCCCTCGCCGACCCCGCCAACCAAATCTACTTCGACTCCACCCTCACCGGCCAGCGCCCCACCGGCGTCCGCAAGGCCATCGCCGCCAAAAAACACATCTACTGCGAAAAACCCACCGCCACCACCTCCAAGGAAGCCCTCGCGCTCTTCAAGGAAGTCACCGCCGCCGGACTCAAGAACGGCGTTGTGCAAGACAAGCTCTGGCTCCCCGGTCTCGTTAAACTGAAGTATCTCATCGACACCGGATTCTTCGGCAAAATCCTCTCCGTTCGCGGCGAATTCGGCTACTGGGTCTTCACCGGCGAATACGAAAAACTGCAACGCCCCTCCTGGAACTACCGCAAGGAAGACGACGGCGGCATCATCGTGGACATGCTCTGCCACTGGCAGTACGTCATCCAAAACCTCTTCGGCGAAATCAAGAGCCTCTCCTGCCTCGGTGCCACGCACATCCCGCAACGCTGGGACGAAGCCGGCAAACCCTACAAATGCACCGCCGACGATTCCGCCTACGCCACCTTCGAACTCGAAAACGGCACCATCTGCCACTTCAACTCCTCGTGGTGCGTGCGCGTTGACCGCGACGACCTCCTCACCCTCCAAGTGGACGGCACCCACGGCTCCGCCGTCGCCGGCCTGCGCGATTGCAAAGCCCAGTCCCAAGCCGCCACGCCGCGCTGCGTCTGGAATCCCGACATCGACAGTCCCATCAACTACAAGGACGGCTGGACCCGTGTCCCCTCCAACGACGCCTACGACAACGCCTTCAAGGTGCAGTGGGAAAAATTCCTCCGCCACGTCGTCAAAGACGAGCCCTTCCCCTGGAACCTCCTGCAAGGCGCCAAAGGCGTGCAACTCGCCGAACTCGGCCTCCAGTCCTGGGCTGACCGCAAGTGGGTCAACGTTCCCAAGCTCGGCTAAACGCACAATTCATCACAAACGAAAAACCGCAGCCTCACCGCTGCGGTTTTTTTTATTGAATGCGTTGCCGCCCGCCCCGCATCGCGGCATCTTGACCGGCAACCGTCCCGACTCACGCGTATGCAGAAACCAATGACAACGCCCCCCCCTCCCCCCCCGCCTCCCGCCGGTGCTGCCGCCAATTCCAACCGTTCCGCCGCCCGCTCCCTCTGGATCGCCGTGGCCCTCGCCTTCGGTCTCATGATCGCCGCCTGGTGTGTCCTCTTCATCATCGCCTCCCGCAACCGCGTGCAGGAAGTGCCGCTGCCCGCCACTCGCCACCAGTCCGGCAACTAAAAACCTCCCCCTCCCCTCCCCCCTCTCTCGTCCATGTCCACCACTGCATTCACCTCCGGCCTGCCCTCGTTTGACGCCGCCATTTCCGGCGTCCTGGCTGGTGACAACATCGTCTGGCACGTGGGCAACGTCTCCCAATATCAAGCCTTCGTCACCCCCTTCGCCACCGCATCGGTGCGCGACGGACGCCGGCTCATCTACTTCCGCTTCGCCCGCCACGCCCGCCTGCTCCCCGAAGACTTCCCCTGCGAAACCATCACCCTCCGCCCCAACGAAGGCTTCGAGGTATTCATCCATCGGATACGCACTGCCATCGGCGACGCCGGACTCGAAGTCTGTTACATCTTCGACTGCCTCTCTGACCTCGCCACCGACTGGTATTCCGACGCCATGCTCGGCAACTTCTTCATGCTCACCTGCCCCTACCTCTACGAGCTCAAGACCGTCGCCTACTTCGGCCTCCTGCGCCGCCGCCACACCCGCGAAGCCACCGAACCCGTCATCGCCACCACGCAACTCTTCCTCGACGTCTTCGGCCCCGATGACCGCCTCTACGTCCGCCCCGTCAAAACCCAATTTCGCCACACCCCCACCATCCACCTCCTCCACGTCTGGGGAGCGGACAACACCTTTGAAGTCGTCCGCACCAGCGCCGAAATCGCCCGCGCCCTCACCCGCGCCGGCCCCAACTGGGCGGCCTCCGAAGTTTACGGCGACGAACTCTGGCAACACGCCGCCACCCTCGCCGGCAACTCCGCCGACGCAGCAGCCTCCCCGGCCCCATCCTCCGATCATGCGGCACTCCCCGACCGCCCCGCCATCTGGCACCAACTCGTGCGCATGGTCATCAGCCGCGACGACGCCATCCTGCCCCTCGTGACCCGCTACCTCACGCTCGACGACCTCCTCGCCATCCGCCGCCGGCTAGTCGGCACCGGCCTCGTCGGCGGCAAAACCGTGGGCATGCTCATCGCCCGCAACATCCTCCTGCGCGACGCCCCCGCGCTCGCCTCGCGCCTCGAAGCGCACGACTCCTTTTACGTCGGCTCCGACGTATTCTACACCTACCTCGTGCGCAACGGACTCTGGCCCCACCGCGAACGCCAGCACTCCCCCGACACCTTTCTCGACGGCGTGGACGAAGCCCAGGAACTCATCCGCTCCGGCACCTTCCCCGACTACATTCTCCGCCAGTTCGAAACCCTCCTCGACTACTTCGGCCCCTACCCCTTCATCGTCCGCTCCTCCTCCCTCCTCGAAGACAACTACGGACGCGCCTTTGCCGGCAAATACGAAAGCGTCTTCTGCGCCAACCAAGGCCCGCGCGAAGAACGCCTGCGCGCCTTCCTCGATGCCATTCGCACCGTCTATGCCAGCACCCTCAGCCGCGAAGCCCTCAACTACCGCGCCCGCCACGGACTCCTCGAACGCGACGAACAAATGGCGCTCCTCATCATGCGCGTCACCGGCTCGCTCCAAGGCGCCTGGTTTTACCCTCACCTTGCCGGCGTCGGCTTCTCCTACAACCCCTTTGCCTGGCACCCCGCGATTGACCCCGCCGCCGGCGTCGTGCGCCTCGTCTTCGGCCTCGGCACCCGCGCCGTTGACCGCGTGGATGACGACTACACACGCGTCGTCGCGCTCAACGCCCCCCTGCGCCGCCCCGAGGCGGATTTCGACGACATCTGCCGCCACTCCCAACGCCGCGTCGATGCCATCGACCTCACCGCCGGCCGCCTCGCTTCCGTCGATTTCGACACCCTCCTCGCGCAATCCGCGGACGTCCCCATCGAACGCCTCACCACGCGCGACGACGAAGTCTCCGACCGCACCGGACGCGACGTGCGCGTGCTCACCTTCGAGCCCCTGCTCTCTGGCGACTCGCCCTTTGTGAGCGACATGCGCCACCTCCTCCAAACCCTGCAAACCGCCTACGACCGCCCCGTCGATGTCGAGTTCGCCGTCAACTTCCAGCCCACCGCCGCCGACTCCAAGGAGGGCGGGTCTCCCGACCCGCCGACGGCGCGCAGCGCCGCCATTCCGGAAGGCGCGGCTGCGCCGCGTCTGGCGGGTCAGGAGACCCGCCCTCCTCAAGACAACTCCTCGCGTAACACCAATTATTGGATACACCTCCTCCAATGCCGTCCGCTCCAGGTCCAGGGCACGCACAACCCCGACGTGCCCGCCATCAACGACCTTGCCCCCGCCGACACCCTCCTCCGCGCCCGCGGCGCCGTGGTCGGACACAGCCGCGTGCGTCCCATTGACTGGATCATCCACGTGCGCCCCGACATCTACGCCACGCTAGGCGAACAAGACCGCCACGCCGTGGCCCGCGCCGTTGGACGCGCCAACCAAGCACTCGGAGCCTCCCCCCCCCCCCCCCCCTCCGCCTCCGACACTCCGCACTCCGCACTCCGCACCCCGCCCTCCATCATGGCCATCGGCCCCGGACGCTGGGGCACGCACATGGCCTCGCTCGGCGTGCCCGTACGCTTCTCCGAAATCAACCACGTCAACATCATCTGCGAACTCGCCACGATGCACGCCGATCTCACGCCCGACATCTCACTCGGCACGCATTTTTTTGGCGAAATGGTCGAGCTGAACATCCTCTACTTCGGCCTCTTTCCCGACCGCCCCGGCAACACCCTCGACATCACATCGCTCGTTCAGGCGCCCGATCATTTTGAAACCCTGACCGGCTCTCCGCCACCTCCCGCCATTCGCCACGCCGTGCGCATCCTCCGTGCCGCCGACCTCGCCGCGTCCGCCGCCACCACCGACGACACACCGCCGCGCCTCTGGCTCCTCGCCAACGCCCCCGCGCAGGAAATCATCGTGAGCCGCCGATCGCTTGCGTAAACGACATGTATTCAAATTTCCGTGACAACCTCGCTCACACGCTAACACCCGCTCACGTTTTTTTCTTCAGACGAAACACTTCCGTGAATTCGTCCTGATTTGACGGATACACGCGACTTGTCAGCGGCTCATATCCCTCCGCCTCGACACGCAATTGATAACGCATGCCCATGCGCTCGTTCTGCCAGTTGATGTTGCCGTCACGATATGTCATCGTCTCCTGCTGCTCCCACGAGTTCGAAGAGTCTTCCCCATTCCAACAAGCCCCTGGCGTAACCCTCACCAAAGGCACTGGTTTCCCCGTGTTCGCATCGACCACCGTCCCTAGCACGCGCAATGCAGGCTTGTTGATGATGACGTATTCTTCTTCCCGGGCGACCAGAGGATAATCATAGAGCGACCGAACTCCATCGCCACAATTGCCGAACCCGATTGTCACTGGTTCATCAGGAGCACCACGCCAGACAAAACACCCCTCCACATCGGTTTCTGTTCTAAACTCCAGAACATCAACCGATCTTTCATCTGCCTTTCCAGCCTTCCAACTGCTGACCCAAACCGAAGCGCCAACACGTGGCTTGCCATCGAGACCAACCACACGTCCGCGAACCACCCGACCCGGTTCAAGGGCAACGCGCATTGGCTCTGCAAGTGGTGCCTCAATGAGCATCGTCCTTGGTTTGTGGATCGTATCCTCAAAAGTAATACGCGCCTTCCCCTCCGCCACGCCGCGCAAGGTGAACATGCCATTCGCGTCGCTTCGGGTTACAATCCGACCGGAGAAAAACTTGCTGCCACCCAAGCTCACTTTGCATTTGGCCACGGGCTTGCCGTCAGAATCCACAATCGCTCCCGTGATTATCCGTTCACGTGCAAGTTGGATTTCACACGAACCATCCCACAGTGACTCATAGGCAAAACCTGTTTCGCGTCGAAAATCTCCTGAGGCCGAAACATAACCCGGACAAGTCACGAGAATATCCAAAAAGAACCCCGTTAGATTCCGTGCAATGCCTTCGATTTTCCAGCGCCCCTGGGCATCCGTTTTTGTGGTCAGTTTGCCTTCCAAACGATCGTTAAAAATCTCCAACGCCCCATAACGCCCTGGACGAAGTTCGACCTTCGCATTGGCTATGGGACGTCCGGACTCATCGATCACACGTCCCGACATGCCCACGGCGGGACGCAAACGCACGGTGTAGTTGTCCGGCACCTGAATCGGTGCGCGCTGCTTGTTCCAATTGACCCAATGCTGCGAAAAACCATCGGCTGCGATTCTCACATCCAGTGAAACGATTTCCTCCTTTGGCAACGCGATCACCAGACGTCCCTCTCCATCCGCCTGAACACGCCCCTTGTCCTCCCAATTAATTTTCACCGAGGCAGATACTCCCGGCACCGGTTTCCAAGTGTCCGCATCGACGCAATGCAATATGACCTGCTCGCGGTGAATCTGCACGCCATCCTTGGCCAGATACTTATGGGCATCCTGCTCGGGAAGCGAAAAGACCCCTTCCGGCAGGCCCTTCAACACATCGAATGCTGTCACCGTCACATCAGAAAATTGAAAAACTTCCTTCGTTCGCAATTCTCGTCGGTGACGCCGCGCATAAACCTCGCCCGATTCTGTCCGTCCAGCTTCATACAACATCCAGCGGCTCCCCGCACCCGATAGACTCCCTATGTATTTTTCTTCCTGATACACCAACAAATCATCCAGCGACGGATCGACTTCAAAAATCCAATGAGCTCTAGGATAACTGTTCATAGAAAAATCCACGACCCGAACCACCGGTTTCCCCTCCCGGCTGGCCATAAAGACACCCACTTTGGAAATATCCTGCTTTTCCGGATCATCCGACACCACACCACGCTTGAGCATGTCATCCACATGCTCCCAAAGCCAAGTCAGGTGCTGGTAACCAAGCATGTATTGTAGTTCTCCATCGAATACCGATCTACTGTTTCCTTCTATGTCCTGCACTTCAGACAGACGAATGGCATAACTTCGCCTGCCGTCATTGATTTCGTCCTTGTCCTCGACGTTGAGCGGCGTCCGATTTTCTCCCGGACGTCGTGCAAAAACAAATACATTGGGCCTCATCTGCGCACGATAACGCCCGGTCCATAAATCCGCCCACGCCTCCAAGCGTGTAGGTTGCGGCGTCACGGCGCGCTCAGCCTCCCGTTCCTCTCCCAATATTTTTTCCAACTTCACATGCACATAGCGAAACGCGTGCAGCCTGCGCCGTGTGTTGTCACGGATGCGCTCAAGCAACACACGCTCTTCCGCCGTCAGTTTCCGTCCCGTCCTTTGCGCAGTCTGAGCACTTGCCTCCTTTCGCACCAACAAGCAGACGGCGCCAGCAGACATCACACCGAGCACCAAAACCGCGCACGCCGCAAACCACCCCATGCGCCCCCGCCAATGACTCGCTGCCAACAAGGCCCGGATGCGTTTTTCCAAGGCACTCCGGCGAAAAACCATTGCGACGCCCGCCATTTCGACGGCCCCCGCCGCCAGCGAACCATCCGACGGAGTTGCCGCAATCGCCACCAACGTCTCCGCATAATCCGGCGCACCCACTTTGCGCAACACCACTTCATCATCCGCCGCCTCTTCCGCCTCCCGACACATGCGGCGCACCGCAAACGCGGCCAGCGGATTCCACCAAAACACACACGCCGCCAACCGCCCTATCAACAACCAGACCGGATCGCGCCGTCGCCAATGAGCCAGTTCGTGCAGGAAAACCATTCGCAATCGTTCAGTCGCCCAATCCAGTGCAACTGGCGGGAGATAAACCGTCGGACGCCAAAAACCGGCCAACAAAGGCGAAGCAACCCGGGGCGAAATACGTATAGCCGGATTCCTTACCAGTCCCATGTCCCGAGCCGTCTGCATCACAACGATAACCTGCTCCGCGGACCAACCCGGCACTGACGAACCACGTCGCAACCACCAACGTCCTGCCGCCATTCGTAAAGCAAACCATGCGCCCAACATTCCCGCCACGCCCCACCGAACGCCAGGCAACCAGCGTTCGATCTCGCGCCACGGCGAACGCCGCCAATCTGCAATGCCCCCCCACTCCACATTCGGCACCTCCCAAGGCGGCTGCTGAATTTCCGGCCTCCGGGCATCCGCACGCCTTTGTTCCAGCACCTCACTGACTATCTCATTCGACTGAATCACTCCCCACGCCTTCGTTTCGTTCAAAAAACGACTCGTGGCTGCGCGCTCCAATTTGACCGGCACCGTCGTCCAAGCTCGGAATCGTCGCACCGCCTTTGGCGCCATGTCCAACATCGGCAGCAACAACAACGCGAGCAACGCACTCCGCCAAGCCCAGCAACATGCGCGTGCCGAACGCCGGTGCAACACCATCACCACGCTCCACGCCAGCATTACGATGATAGTGCTTTTCAGGATACACAAAAAAAACGCCGTGATCTGCGGGTAATATCCCTCTAAAAACACAAACCTCGCGAGCGCAGACGACAGCATCGACCCGGACGACATGGAAATGGAAGAAGACAAAAGCAACGGGATCATTTTCTGCGCGCCTCTTCGATCAGTTTCATCAAACGCTCCGCCTCCTCCGCCGAAAGTCTCAGGCTCTTTTCTCCAAGCAACGCACACGCAGCCTCCCCGGCGGAATCGCCAAAAAAACGCCTTACGATTGCCCGCAATGCATCGCATCGTGCTCGGGACGCCGTTGTTTTAGGGGCAAACCAATCGCGCCCGTCAGGCGCCGTCATCTTTTTAACGACGCCCTTGTTGACCAGTATCCGCAAAATCGACCGGACCGCCGAATAGGTGGGCGCATTGTCGAGAGCATCTTCCACATCGCGAGCCGTGGCCCGTCCCATGCGGAAGATGATTTCCACTACTTGCCGCTCACGCTTGCTCAGATCGGGAGGAAAGGATTCAGGAGGCATGTATATGTTGAAATATCAACAGACAGAGATGGTCAACCAGATTGTTGCTTTTTCAACAGGCAGTACCGATATGCACCTGTCGTTATGCTTTTTGCCTGCCGGCAACCCTTTCAGGATTTTCCCGTCTGGAGCCTGCGCAACGCCGCCATCGCGTCCGCCGCGCGCTCAACCGGCACAAATATGTGGTCATGCCGCACCCCGGCCACGACATTGCAACTGATGCCCGCCTCAGCGAGCACACGCGAAAACGCCGCCGTCAACCCCACCGCTGCCAGATCGGAATGCACCGTCAACGTGATCCACGCCGCACGAAACACCACGCGCAACCCCAACCGTCGCGCGACGGATTCCTCCGCGATCACCGACCATCCCTCACGCTCTCGGAAGACCGCGATCACCCCGGGCGATTCTGCCACAGAAAAGAACGACGGAGTCGTGTCCGCATCCTTCTTCACTTCAGGCACGCAGGCGAAAACATACACGCCCTCGTTGAGCAAGGGCTCCATGGAACGGATGAGTTGCGACAGATCGGAAACCGGCAGTGACGGCATCATGGCCCGCAGCCTGCCCACCCCGCCCGCACTCACGCAAGCAAGCATCCCCGGCTCAAGCACTACGACTCCGGAGAAAAAATCCGCGCCGCGTAACGTTTGCCAAACATCATGTCGTATTGCAGCCGACGATAATCGCCAAGCAACGGATCTTCCCCCGCCGCCGGCAGCGGCCCCGCCATCGGTGTACCCTCCGCGCCGATACGCAGATTGCGGTCCAGCACGCGGTAATGCCGCCGCACTTCGCCCAGAAACCCCGTGTAGTAAGGATGTGTGATTCGCGCCGCCGTGAGCACATGAAACGGCAGCAGCGCCGGGCTGATCGTGCCGACATCCTCCACCGCACCGCCTCGATTTGACCACACCACAAGCGGCGTCTCGTGCTGCGCCACCATCGCCTCCGGCGGCCCCGAACGACGCGCCACGCGGTCCGGCATGAAACCTGTATTCACATAAACAGGACCAAGCGGCGGCAGGTGATCGCCAAAAAACACCAGGATCGTTTCCCGTTTGCGCCCCCGCGCCCACTCCACCAGGCGCGCCAGTCCGCGGTCGCCATCCGCCGTGCCCTCGGCGTAGCTTGCGATGGAATCGCGCGTTTCCTCGTTGATCTCGGCAAGACTCGCGGCGGGCTTGTTGGAATCGTGCGCTGACGATGCTGTCAGGTCCACCTCCACCCGGATCGTGGCATCCGGATAACGGCCCGCTTCGTAAGGTCCGTGATTTTGGAGAGTGACGGCGAACAAAAACAACGGCGCGCCGCCCGCCTGCGACGCCTCCGCCCGGCGGATGATCTCCTCCGACACCGCCGCATCGGAGACCAGCGGCCCCCGCTTCTCCAAGGCGGCGGCAGGCAACGTCTGCCCCGACAGGAACTCTTCAAAACCAAACGCCGCGTAAACCGATTTACGGTTCCAAAACCAATCGAAATACGGGTGCAGCGCATAAGTCGCGTAGCCCTTTTGCTTCAAAAAACTGGCGAGCGAAGGCAGCGATCCACGAATATATTGCTGATACGGAATGCTGCCGTAGGGCAAAAACGCATTGGAGAAACCCGTCAGCGCCTCGAATTCCACGTTCGACGTCATGCCGCCAAACTCCGGAGAAAACACATGCCCCGACAGCAACCCGCGCACCGTCGGAATCGGGTCCGGCGTCAACGTCACGCCCGGCAACCGTGACGCATCCCAAAACGACTCGTTCATCACGACAATGATGTCCGGCAAATCCGGTTGCGATGAAGCCGGCTCCACGGGCGCGGACATCCCTTCCGCAACGCCGCCGCCCCCCCCCCCCCCCGCTTGCGTCACCGATGTTTGGATACGCTCCGCAATCTCGTGAACCGCCGCTTCCGAATACCCGGCGGGCGCGGCAATCTTCGCCATGGGCAGGTTGAGCGCAAACGCCAGTGCGAAGCCATTGTGAGAATAATTCTCCTTCTGATTCCACATCATCGGCACGATCCTCAATTCGTCGCGCATCTTGGAATAGCTGGAATAATCCATCAACAACCCCATCACTCCCAGCGCCGGCAACGCGACGAGCACCCGCACCACCCGCCGTCGCCACGGCAGCACCGGAAACCTCCGTCGCCCAAACCACCACACCCACCCGATGGTCAGCGCCACCCCCACGATTCCCACTCCCGCCATCACCACCGCCCCCGGCCTCTCCCTCGCCAGCAATGGCAGCAACTCATACACCTGTCGCGCGTAGAAAAAATCCGTCGGATACAGCGGATCGCCCAGATAGATTGTTTTTTGCCGGCACAGCCACGCCGTCAGCAGCAGCAGCGGCGCAATAATCGTCACCGCATGGTGAGCCCGCCCCAGCAGCGCATCCAGCCCCGCCA
The DNA here is from genome assembly GCF_000171235.2 of Geminisphaera colitermitum TAV2. Classification (GTDB taxonomy): domain Bacteria; phylum Verrucomicrobiota; class Verrucomicrobiia; order Opitutales; family Opitutaceae; genus Geminisphaera; species Geminisphaera colitermitum. The sequence continues at coordinate 31,645 of NZ_ABEA03000061.1, forward strand.
GCAACAACGCGAACAACAACACCGTTGTCCACCAAGGCCGCCATGTGGAGCCGAAGAATCCCAACGTTTCACGAATCGACCCGCGGGCGATCAACTCCACCGCGAAAGCCAGCACCCCGGCGGCAAGCACCGCCACGAACGCGGACCGAACCGGCGGAATCACGCGTCGCGGCAACACGAAGCGTTCGCTGACGCGCTGACCGGCAAAGCGACTGGCAAGCCGTGCCTGGTTGATAACCTTGGTGAGAATGAACATCCGTGTGGTGCCAGGTTTTGCGATTGAAGCGGCAACCTGCCACGAATCCCCCATCTGTCGAGTCCCGCTGTAAAAAAATTCCTTAACCCGCGCCCCCCCCCCCCCCCCTCGCTACTCTCTTGATGTAACTCTTGCCCTTGCCCCTGCGTCTCGCTCCCATCCAACCAAACACACCTATGAGCCCCTCCAACAAAAACTACCTGCTCGGTCTTCTTGCCCTCACCACGCTTGCCGGCGCCGGCCTGACCATCAGCCAGCACCTCGAACTCAAAGACCTTAAACAACAATCGCGCGTCAACGTCACCCAAGTCGCCGCCGCCAGCAACACCGCCGCCAAGGCCTACCTTGACAGCGCCGCCTCCAAGGAAGAGGCCAAACCCGCTGCCGAGACCACCGAAGACACGCTCCCCGCTGTCGACAACGAAAACGGCCCCGGCCAGGACTTCGGGCGCGGCGGCCCCCGTGGTCGCGGCAACTGGGGGGCACGCATGGCCACCCTCATGAAAAACCCCGAGTTCGCCGCCGCCATGCGCACCCAGCAACGCGCCGACCTCGACCGCCGCTACGGCAGCCTCTTCAAGCAACTCAACCTCCCCGCCGACAAAATCAACCAGCTCAAAGACCTCATGCTCGAGCGCCAGGCCGCCGCCATGGACGTCATGAGCACCGCCGCCTCCCAAGGCCTCAACCCCCGCGAAAACCGCGAAGAACTCCGCCAGCTCACCCAAGCCATGCAGTCCGAAGTCGATGCCAACATCCGCGCCACCCTGGGCGACGCCGCCTACGCCCAATACGAAAGCTATAACAACACCCAAGGCCAGCGCTCCACCGTCAACCGCATCAGCGACAGCCTCTCCTACACGAGCACCCCGCTCAACAGCGCCCAGACCCAGCAACTCGTGACGATCATGGCCAACAACAACACCCGTGAAGTCACCGACCAAGTCATCGCCCAAGCTCGCGGCGTGCTCAGCAACGACCAAATCGCCGCCCTCCAGCAATATCAGGCCGAGCAGCAAGCCCGTTCCAAGGTCAACCGCATGATGCGCGAATCCGGCAACCGCCAGAACCAGCAGCGAGGCAACTAATTCCAATACCGCTCCTCAACCGCGGATGGACGCGAATTTTAGACAGAATCAACAAAATGAGCAGAATTAACAGAATTTAAGAAAAAGAATACCTCCCTCCTAAATTCCGTTAATTCATCAAATTCCGTTAATTCTGTCTAAAAAAACTGCTGTTCCGTGGTTGGCCCGCGTAACATCAGTTAAGTGAGCTCCTGCCAGCAAAGCATTGCGTCTCTAATGCCTGCAAGAAGGAGTCATTGAATGCGCCGCAACCCCCTCAATCAGGACATTTCGCCATTGCCGTTGTGTGCGATTGATTCTCAATCGCACATCTACCGCCGATGGCCGCACACGCACACCACACGCCCGCGCACCGCGCATTCAGGACAGTAACCGACACACTCAGCACCTGTCGCCTAACACCTGCCCCCCCCCCCCCCCTGTTTCTCCTCATCGCCCTTCTCGCCTTCGCCTTCCTTTCCCCCCCCGCCCCCGCGCAACCTGCTCCCGACGCCCCCTCCGCCTCCGCCCACCAGCGGCACATTGAAGACATCAAGGCGCGGCTCGACAAAACCTCCACCCTCTACGCCCAAAAACAAATCCCCGACGCCCGGCAGACCGTGCAGATGGCCTACTTTGAAGTTTTTGAAAACCTCGAAGGCCCCATCCGCATCAACATCTCCGCGCGAAAAAGCGCCCAACTCGAAGCCACCTTTGGCGAAATCCGCCGCATGATCGGCGACGCCCGCCCCCAGGCCGAAGTCGATGCCCGCATCGCCTGGCTCAAGCAGGAACTCGACGCCGCCCTCCCCATCCTCGACGGCGGCCACCAACTCGTTGCCCAAGCCCAGCACGACGGCCACGACAACGACGCCATCGCCCCCTACTGGAAAAAATACCTCCAACTCATCGACGACCGACTCGCCGAATCCGTCACCGTATATCAAGAAAACAACTACGCCCTCGCCCGCGAACGCATTCTCCAGGCCCAATTCGACGGCTTCAAAAATTCCGAACTGGAAATCGCCGTCCGCCGCCACCGCTCCACCACCCAGGCCTCCGCCATCAACCTCCGCTTTTCCAACCTCATTGCCCTCGCCGCCCGCCCCCAGCCTCCGCCCATCTCTGAATACGGCTACGAAATAACGACCCTCCTCCAGGAAATCGCCGACCAACTCCCCTCCCTCCCCCTCGTCCGCCCCGAGCACGCCATCACGCCCGACGGCGCCCCTGACCCCACCGACGCCGCCCTCGCCACTCAAAACGCCACCCCGGACCGCGACTGGCACGCCGTCTCCGGCCAGATCAACACCGCCATCGCCGCCGCCATCGCCACCTACCAAACCGGCGACGCCAAAGCCGGCATGACCGCCGTGCAGGACGCCTATTTCGACCTCTTCGAAGCCACCGGCATGGAAAACAAAGTCGGCGCCCGCGACACCACCGCCAAGACCACCATCGAAGGCTACTTCACCCGCCTCGTCAGCCTCATGAAAGCCGGCCGCCCCGCCGCCGAACTCACCGACCAGGCCACCCTCCTCGCCGCCGAACTCCAAAAAGCCTCCGCCACCCTCGGCCGTGCCGGCAGTTCCCCCGTGGAAACCTTCCTCTACAGCCTCCTCATCATCCTCCGCGAAGGCCTCGAAGCCCTCCTCATCGTCGCCGCCATCGTGGCTTACCTGATAAAAAACAACCACCGCGACAAACTCCCCCTCATCCGCAACTCCGTCCTCGTCGCCCTTGCCGCCAGCGTCCTCACCGCCATCCTCTTCCAGTGGCTCTTCGCCAACTCCGGCGCCAGCCGCGAACTCCTCGAAGGCTTCACGATGATTGCCGCCGTCATCGTCCTCTTCTTCATGAGCTACTGGCTCCTCTCCAAGACCGAGGCCCGCCACTGGAAAGCCTACCTCGAAGGCAAGCTCACCGCGTCCCTCACCCGCGGCTCCCTCTTCGGCCTCTGGTTCGCCAGCTTCCTCGCCGTCTACCGTGAAGGCGCGGAGACCGTCCTCTTTTACTTCGCCCTCTTCGGCGACGCCGGGCGCACCACCCAGGGCGCGCTCGCCATCGGGGCCGGTTTCGCCGCCGGCTCCGTCCTCCTCGCCATCGTGTATTTTATTATGCGATACAGCGTCGTCCGGCTCCCGTTAAAACCCTTCTTCCTCTTCACCGGCATTTTTCTCTACTTCATGGCCTTCGTCTTCGCCGGCAAATCCGTCCTCGAACTCATCGAAGGCAAACTCATCCACCCCACCCTCATTCCCGGCGTCCCCGAAATCGGCTGGCTCGGCATCTATCCCTACCGCGAAACCCTCGCCCCCCAGGCCTTGCTGCTCCTCGCCGCGCTCTTCGCCCTCTGGGTCATGCGCCGCCGCCGTGACGCGGTCGTCCCGCCCTCCCCCGCAGCAACCCTCCCCAACCACTCTTCGCAGTAAACTGCGCAGAAAACCACACACACACGACAAACACATCCTGTATATGAAAACCAAATACATTACCGGCCTTCTCGCCAGTCTCGTTGCCGCCAGCAGCGCCCTTGCCTTCAAGGAATGGCCCGCCGGCGAGCCGCAAACCGTCAACAAGATGGAAATCGCCGCCGTCTATCTGCAACCCATTGACATGGAACCCCGCGGCATGGGCCTGCCCGCCGCCAAGGCCGACATCCATCTCGAAGCCGACATCAAGGCCGTGGAAGGCAACCCCAACGGCTTCGGCGCCGGCGAATGGATTCCGTATCTGACCATTGAATACACCTTGGTCAACCTCGACACCAAGCAGACCCAGAAAGGCTCCTTCATGCCCATGGTTGCCAGCGACGGCCCCCACTACGGCAACAACATCAAGATGATGGGCGTGGGCAACTACAAGGTCACCTACAAGATCTACCCGCCCTCCAAGGCCGGCCTCCATCGCCACACCGACAAAGAAACCGGCGTTGGCGCCTGGTTCAAAGAATTCGAAGTCAGCTTCGAATTCAAATACGCCGGGCTCGAATAACACCGGCTGCGCCGGAAATCCCAAAAGGGCCAAATCCCAAAAGACAGTGCGCCTCAAGGCGCGGATTCCCTTTGGTATTTGATCCCTTTGGGATTTGATTCCTTGGGATTTGATCCCTTGGGATTTGGCCCTTTGGGATTTAGCGCCTACCTGTTCTCATCCGAACCTTACACCACCATCCGCGCGCTCCCGTGCTCTACTATTTCATCAGCGTCCTTTCTGCCTTCCTTCCCGCCGCCCTCCTCATCGGTCTCACTTGGGCTCCGCGCCGGGACCCCTCCACCGCGCGCCTCGGCTGGACGCTTCTGCTTTCTATCCTCATCGGCACCGTCGCCGGCCGCCTCCTCCCGGCCATGTCCACCACCCTCCTCTGGAGCTCCGCCCTTCAGATCGCAATTACCCTCCTCGCTCTCGCCGCGCAATTTGGAGTGCGGCGATTTATCGCCGCTTTGACGGGCCGTTTTAACGGCCCGCCCCCGCCCGACTCACCAACACCAACAAGCGACGCGATAAATCGCGCCGTCCAAAGCGGTGATAAATCACCGCACTCCATAGAAACA
>NZ_ABEA03000060.1 GCF_000171235.2 Geminisphaera colitermitum TAV2
CCCCCCCCCCCCGCCACCGCCGCCGCACTCCTCGCCTGGCAACACGACGCCGCCATTCTCTGGAACATCCGCTCCGCCGCGCCGCACGCCCGACACTTTGACGACGCCGACTGGTCCGCCCTCTGGCGCGAGACCGACCACGCCCTCTACCAACGCGACGCCCAACTCCCCCCCGACTGGATCGACACCGCCGAACGTGTCCTTGCCACCACCCGCCTCCCCCGTTTTTCGCCCTGGCGCGCCTTCCTCCCCAAAAACCTCGCGCCATTCCTGGCGACCGCGCTTGTTGCCATTGTTTGCCTTGCGCCACCCATTCGCGCCGCCGCCACGAACGGCGCGAACATCCAACATCCAACATCCAACGCCCAACATCCAAGTCCCGCCCCCAAACTCGACGATGCGCAGCGTCGCCTGCCTGAACCTTCGATGTTGGATGTTGGACATTCGGCGTTCGATGTTCGCGCCGCAGGCGCGTATGCCACCGCCGACTTCAAAACCGCCGAAGCCCTCTGGCGTATCCAACTCACCACTACCCCGACTGACTGGACTGCGCGTTACAACCTCTCCCTTGCCCTTGCCCAGCAAGACCGCTGGACGGAAAGCGCCGCGCAAGCCATTGCCGCCTTCGTCCAGCACCCGCGTGACGACTCCGTCAACTGGCAACTCCACCTCGCCCTTTCCAAAGCCGGCTACACCCCCGCTGAAACCCTCCCCTTCATCAGCGACAGCCCCTTGGGCAACCTCGCTCAACTGGCCCCCCCCCCCCTCTGGCAATACAAACTCGCCGCCGGCATCTTTCTCATCGCCCTGTCCCTCGCGCTTGCGCTGGCCCGCGCCTACCGCCGCCTCGAACGCTGGTCCTCCATCGTTGCCACGCTTGCCCTCATCAGTGGACTCCTTGCCACTGCTGCCGCGATTCTTGCCCTCCACATTTACGGCCCCTTGACGGACACCCACGCCGCTCTCGTCTGGCGAGCCTCCACACTCTACTCGGTGCCCACGGAAGTGGACGAAAACCAGAAAACCACGCCCATCCTCCCCGGCGCGCTCGTCATTCAGGAAAAAGACTATCTAGGCTGGCAACGAGTCCGCTTCCCCAACGGCCAGACCGGCTGGCTCCGCACCGAAAACCTCACCCCCCTCTGGCGCGCTCCATGATCCCGCACTGCGGCCCGCAGCAAGTATTTCCCGGTTGGCAATCCCTTTTGCCTGACTGCTACACGAGAAATATGTTTTAATAAACAACAAGTTACGTCAGTTATTGCAAATCTGGCATCGCGTGCCAGATTTGCACACATGATCGACCGACACGTCTTTCTCCCTCTTCAAAAAGCCCTTGAGCGCACCCCATCCGTCGCGCTTCTTGGCCCCCGGCAAACAGGCAAAACCACCCTTGCGTTGCAACTCGGCACCACCCGCCCGTCTATTTATCTCGACCTCGAAGACCCCGCCGACCGCACGAAACTTGAGGATGCGAAAACCTATCTCGCCGGTCATCAGGACAAGCTTGTCATCCTCGACGAAGTTCACCGTGCGCCGGAGATATTCCAAACCCTGCGCGGCCTTATTGACCAAGGTCGCCGCCAAGGCCGGGCCGCGGGACAATTTCTCCTGTTGGGTTCCGCATCCATCGACCTGCTGAAACAATCTGGAGAAAGTCTGGCCGGGCGGATTTCCTACATCGAACTGACGCCCTTCGACGCACTGGAGACCGGCCCCGATGAGACAGACCGGCTTTGGGTTCGGGGCGGCTTCCCGCCGAGCTTCCTTGCCGCCAACGACCGTGACAGCCTCGACTGGCGCGAAGATTTCATCCGCACCTATCTCGAACGCGACATCCCGCAATTCGGCCCAAGAATACCCGCCGAAACCTTGCGGCGTTTCTGGACCATGCTGGCTCACCATCAAGCCGGATTGCACAACGCAGCGGCGCTGGCGGCGGGACTTGGCGTTGATGGGAAAACCGTGGCCCGTTATCTTGATCTTCTGGTTGACCTCCTGCTGGTGCGACGCCTTCCGGCCTGGCACCACAATGCCGGCAAACGTCTGGTCAAATCCCCAAAAGTTCTGATCCGAGACAGCGGCATTGCCCTCGCGCTTTTGCGGATCGGCGACAAGGAGCAATTGCTCGGACATCCGGTGGCCGGAGCCAGTTGGGAAGCCTTTGTGATCGAAACGTTGATCAACGCAGCACCACGCGGCACCGAGGCGAATTTTTACAGAACGTCCAGCGGACACGAAATTGACCTCATCCTGACCTTGCCGGACGGCGCCTTGTGCGCGATTGAAATCAAACGCAGTTCCGCGCCCAAGGTGGAGCCGGGATTTTACGCCGCTTGCGACGACCTGAAGCCAGCCAAACGTTTCGTCGTGTATCCGGGGAACGAACGTTTCCCTTTGGGCGCAGACACGGAAGTCCTCAATTTGCCCGCTCTGGCCGGCCAGTTGCAAGGTCTGTAAAATCCAATTCACGGATACAGAGCCGCCTTCCCCTCCCCCGCTCGCGCCGCAGACGCCCACGCCGCCTGCGCCACCGCTGACTTCAAAACCGCCGAAGCCCTCTGGCGTACCCAACTCGCCACTACCCCGACTGACTGGACTGCGCGTTACAACCTCTCCCTTGCCCTTGCCCAGCAAGACCGCTGGCCCGAAAGCGCCGCGCAAGCCACTCGCTGGAATCAGAATTCATTAAGGGAAGCTCGTCTTTTTCGGCGAGGGCAAGGGGCGTCTCGGCCAGCGGAAGCGAGTCCCACGCGGTGACATCGCCAGCAGCGATGCCGGGCGCGGGGGCAAAAACTACGCCGCTCATGAAATCGACAAGGACAGGATCACGCAAGGGAAGCGGTTCGAGTCCGCCAACTTGAAGATCCGGGGTGGTCATGGAGGGCGGAGCGTCGGCCTGCCACCAAGCGACAAAGGAAGATTTCGCAGTGCCGTGCCGCGTCCAAACCCAGGCTGCGGTCGTCTCGCAGCGACGCATGTCAAGAGCTGTGGCGGGAGCGGGGGCGAAGGTGTTGTCGAAGACCGAAAACACATGCTGCGCGGCGAACCAGGCCGGTTTTTTGTAGGCCACCGTTTTGTCGGGAGCGATACAGAGCTGGCCCTTGGGATTCCGTCCGGCGTGGAGAGAACCATGCTTTTTTTCGTAATGCATGTCGGCGATCTGGAAGAGATTCATCGGGATGGCGCGGGCGTGATGCGCGAGCAGGCGGCGGATGTTCCAGGCAGCCTGCTTGCGTTCGGTCCAGTCGAAGCGCCCCAAGGCGAGAAAACGCGAGCACTCGGACGGGCTGCCGGTTTCGCCCTGGCGAAGCGTGATGCGCGAATCATAGCGGGCGCAAAGGCGTTGTAACGAACGAACGGTTGCAAAGGTGTCGTCGGGATTGTGCGGGTAGAAATGGAAACTGATTTCGTCGATCAAGGGCAGTCCTCCCCGCTCCGAAATAAACTGAAGAAACTTCCCCGCGTAGTTGCGCTCGTCGTGAAGAGCGAGCGCAAGGGCGACAAGACGCGCCTTCGGGTCCGCGTTGCGAATGACTCTGGCCGTGCGCAAATAAAAGGCGGCGTAGTCCTCCGGCGGGATTTTTGCGATATCGGGTTCGTTCCAGATTTCCCATGTATCCACTTTCCCATGATAGCGGTCGGTCATGGCGCCGATCCATCGATCCCATGCCAGCAGGGCTTCTTCTGAAGTGGGCAACCCTTCGGCCAGCCCGATGCCTCCGCCACCCGGATAGGCGGGATTTCCATAGGCTGTCTGGAGCCAGGGGCGCACGCCACAGGAAAGACAGCCGTCCACGATTTCATCAAGCCAGGCCCAGTCGTAACCGGCTCCCGGTTTTGGTTCGCAGCGCGCCCAGCCGGCCTGGATGCGGGCCTGCGTCGCGCCCAACTCGCCGACATACGGGGCCAGTGGGGCAAAATCGACATAGGCCCGGTCGATCGTTTCGAGACCGATGCTCCAGGGCGAATCGCCGATTTCGCGGGCGGTACGGGGACGAATGCGGGCAATGGGTGTCCAGCCGCGCGAAACGAGTTGAGGAATGAGATCGGTATTGGGCTTCATGCCGGGACAGGATTGGGCGCAACGGCGCCGGAGCCAATTTCCCCGGCTTGTATAAACGGGACAATCGCTGTCATAAAACGATCATGAGCCAGCAGACGGACCTGATTTTGGAGCTGTTGTGGTATTGGGAGGGACCGGTTTCCCGGTATTATCGGGAGACGGATGCATGGCGTTCGAGTCGGGAGCTCTCGTGCTGGCATTTGCGCAAGGGATGGGTGGAGCTGTTGTGGGAGAACGGACGACGCCGGGTGGAGGCCGGGCATCTGATCGTGCCGCCACCGTTGCGTCGAAACGAGATTTTCTCGAAGGATGCGGAGGTGAGTTCGCTGCGAATCAACGCACTTGGCCAGGACGGACGAATGCTGTTTTGCCCAAGGGAGCCGTTTATCCTGCCCGGCCGCAGGGCCGCTGGCATCCGGGAGGAAATCAATGCGTTGGGGACGGTTTTGCGTAGTAGTATGAAACTGGATACGGGATGCAAGGCGTTCCTTTCGGAAATGGACATCCCGCTGCGAACCCTGCTTCGGTTGCGGGCGATTTTGGCGGCCTGCTTCGAAAAGCTGCTGGAGGCGGCCAAAAAACAGGGCGGCGTGCCGCTGGCGGATGCCGATCATCATCCTGCGGTGGTTCAGGCGTTGAATTATCTGTCAAAAAGAGATCTTCGCTCGCCGCTGAAGGAAGAGGAGGCGTCGGCGTTTGCCGGGATCAGTCTGCCCCACTTGAGGCGGCTTTTTCGGGCTCAGACGGGATTTACGTTAAAAGAGTGGGACGCCAACCGACTGTCGGCTTCGGCGAAACGCGCCTTGGCCACGGGAAACGCGACATGTAAGGAAATCGCCCACACGCACGGATTTTGCTCCGCCTCGCATTTCAGTCACTGGTTCCGGCAGACGCAGGGTTGTTCACCGCTCGAATGGCGGTCGCGGAAAGCCGCCGATGACATGGTATGATTTTGATCCGGAAGCGTTACTCGGTGCTCAACGGAACACCGCGAGCGAGATCGCTGCCAGCACCAAGCCCCCACCGAGCAGGCGTCCGCGCAACACGGTGAAAGAGAGGGTCTGCTCCTCATTGGAGAACCAGTGCCCGATCAGCCAGACCGCAACGACGCTCTACAGTGTCTAAAAAAACAAGTTATCTTGTCACAACCGACAGAGCGAGCAGACGGCGGAATTCGGCACGGTTGCGCGCATCATAAAAATCCACCGGATTATAGTCGTCCGTCAGAAGCATGCCACGCTGCTTGTCCGTCAGGACGCTCGCGTTCGCAAAAAACATCCGCGCGCGCTCCCGCACCCGCTCCGGCGCGTTGGAAAAATCCGGCGTGCGCAGCGGGCGCGCATCCGGCCTCTGCGTCGCGACAAAAAATACGTTTTCCGTCCCCGTCGCGCGCGGCTGGGCGTGAATGCGCACCGTCGCAAACACGTCGGCCAGCGTGCGGTCGAGCGCGCGCAGGAAAAAATCGCGCCCCGGCTGGAACGAGCCAAATGTGTTGATCACCAGCGTGCCTCCAGGCCGGAGCCTCGCACGCATGGCGTCCAGCGCCTCGCGCGTCATCAGATGCGACGGCGGCGACTCCCCCAAAAACGCGTCCAGGATGATCGTGTCGTAGAGTTTTGTTCCCGATCCCAATCCCGATCCCGCCGCCGTAAACTGGCGTCCGTCGCCGATGTGCACGCGCACCAGCGAAGGATCGAAGTCGAAAAAACGCTCTGCCAGCGGCAGCACCGCCGGGTTGATCTCCACCACATCCACCGACGCGCCTTCCCTCGCAAACTGCATCGGCACGATGCCCACGCCCATGCCGATGCACAGCACGTCGCGAATCTCGCCCGGCGCATACGCGCGCGCCAACCCGTGCAGCATGTAGGTGAAGAGCGACTCGCTCTGCTTCGTCGCTGGCAGATAGCTGTTCTGAATCAACAGATCGTTGAGATAATAACGGATGCCGGTGGAGGCATCATCCACCACCTCCACCATGCCAAAGTTGGAGTTGCCCCGATGCAAAAACGCGAACCGCTCCAGCCGGTGCGGCGCGGTGCGCGCAGCCAGCCACATCCCGCCCACCGCCGTAGCCAGAACAAGGATACAGGCCACCGCGCCCCCTTTCCACCGGCAGGCCGCGAAATATCCCAGAGCCACCAGCGCCAGCACGCCCGCCGTGCCAAACATGATCGTCGAATTGGCGAAAAACGGCACCAACAAATACCCCACCGCCACCGTCCCCGCCACGCTGCCGAGCGTGCTGATGGCCGACAACCGCCCCACGCTGCCGCCCACGTTGTCGAGCGACGCCGTCAACTGCCGCACCAAAAACGGAGGCACGATGCCAAGCAGCACCAGCGGCGGGAAAAACAAAAACGCCGACGCCAGCAGCGACCCCGCGGCCAGGTTGAGTCGCAGGCTGGCGAGCGCCACCGGTTCGCAGGCGAGCACCGTCAGCACAAGCAGCAGCGATGCCAGCAAGATCGCCCCGTACATGCGCACGGCGGGACGCGGGCTGCGATCCGCCAGCCAGCCGCCCAGCGCATAACCGGCGGCGAGCGCCACCAGCGTCACGCCGATCTGCGCAGTCCACACGAAGTGCGACGTGCCGATATAGGGCGCGAGCATCTTGGCGCCTAGGATCTCCACGATCATGACCGCCGCGCCGCTGATGCACGCCGTGGCGAGCAAGTAAATGCGCAGCGCGCCGCCCACGGCGGATGCTCCGGGGGCAGGTGAGTCGGTGGCGGACGAAGCGGAAGGGCGGAGTTTTTTGGTGCGCGCGGACATCACCGCACCCAATCACACCGCGCCGCCTCCTGTCACGCCGAACAATGGACAGTGGGCAGTGAACAGTGAGCAGTGAGCAGTGAAGCAGTGAGCAGTGAGCAGTGAATGAATGGAGCAGGGGGGGGGGCTGCCCACTGCTTCACTGTTCATTGTTCACTGTTTCACTGTTCACTGTAGTGCTACTTGCTCCACGATCTCCAAACCGTGACCGTCGAGGCCGACGACGCGGCGGGGGTTGTTCGAGAGGAGGCGGATGCGCTTCAAACCCAGCGCCACCAAAATCTGCGCGCCGATACCGTAGGCGCGAAAATCCATTGCCGCCGCGTCGGGCTTGCCCTCAAGCCGCCGGATAATCTCCGCCCCGGCCTGCAAATGCTCCATGTAAAGCACCACGCCGCGACCCGCCCGCGCGATCGCCTCAAGCGACGCCTCAAGCGAATGCCGGCTGTCGGAGCCGCGCAGACGAAACACGTCGCCCAAAATGTTCTCCGCCTGCACCCGCACCAGCACAGGCTCCGCGCCAAGCGCGCCAAGCGTGAACGCGAGGTGGTGACGTCCGTCGAGCCGGTTGCGGAAAACATGCAGCGTGAAATCGCCAAATTCGCTCGGAAACGGCCGCGTGCATACACGCTCCACCAACTGGTCGCGCTGCGAACGAAATTCGATGAGCTGCGCGATGGAGATCATTTTGAGCCCAAATTTTTTCTTGAACTCAAGGAGCTGCGGCAGGCGTTGCACGGTGCCGTCGTCGTTGACCAGTTCGCACAACACGCCGCTCGGATGGAGACCGGCGAGCGTGGCCAGATCGACGGCGGCCTCGGTGTGTCCTGCCCGTTCCAATACACCACCCGGCCGCGCGCGAAGCGGGAACACATGGCCCGGCTGCACGAGTTGGTCGGGACGCGTTTCGGGGTCGGCGAGCAGGCGGATGGTGCGCGTGCGATCGTAGGCGCTGATGCCCGTCGTGATGCCGTCCGCCGCATCGACGGTGACGGTAAAATCGGTGCGCTGCACCTCGCGGTTTTGCTGCACCATGGGGCCGAGGCCGAGGCGGCGCAGTTGCGGGTCGATGGTGGGCACGCACACGATGCCGCTGCAGTAGCGGATCATCATGTTGACGGTCTCCGGCATGGCCTTGGACGCGGCCATGATAAGATCGCCTTCGTTTTCGCGGTCCTCGTCATCGGTTACGATGACGAGCTTGCCGGCGGCGATGTCCTGAATCGCGGATTCAACAGAGTCGAAAGGAGAAGGCGTGGTGTCGGCCATGGCGTGGAAAACGGTAAGAGAAAGCTGAAACGCGGAAAACTGAAACCGAAAAAACTGAACCCCGAAGCATCATTACGAAGGTCCGTATTTTAGCTTTCAGGGAGATTCTAAAAATTGGAAAAACAGCGAAGACGCAAAGCCGCAAAGATCAGAGCAAAGAATTGTGAGTTTTTGCATCTCATTTATTTTTAGTTAACTACAAAACAATCAAAGAGATTTCTTCCTTTGCGCCTTGGCGACTTTGCTGTTCAAAAACGTAGTTTTAGGAGTTCCCTTCAGCTTTCAGTTTTCAGCTTTTCCCCAAACTCCACCAACTCCACATCGAAGATCAGGGTGGCGCGCGGTTCGATTTTGCCGCGGATGCCTTTTTCGCCGTAGGCGAGCCAGAATGGAATGATGAGCGTGCGTTTCTCGCCGCGCCTCATGGTCAGCACCGCCTCGTCCCAACCCGCAATGACACGGCCCATGCCAACGGGGAAATTAAACGGTCCGCCGTGGTCAGCCGAGGAGTCGAAAGGCGTGCCGTCGATGAAACGCCCCGCGTAGTGAACCGTCGCGATCTGACCGCGCTGCGGCACGGGACCGGCGGGATCGACGCCGGGCCGCAGGACGACGTAACGCAAACCGCTTTCGGTTGTCAGCGCCTGCGGATACTGGCGGGCGATGACCTTGGCGTCGCGTTCGGGCAGGCGCGTGGCTTCATCGGCCATGGCCTGGCGCATGGCCGCGTTGATCGGAATGCCCGGGTGCTTGCGCGCGGCGACACCCGTGCGCACCACGATGCCGATGAGCAACAGGATCGCGCCGAGAAGCAGGAGATAGACAAAACTACGCATCCCGTTTTCGCGACGCTCCCTTACGGCAGATACGAACAAATATACTCAGCCAGCGCGCCCTTCACCTCGATGGTGAAACCCGACTTCGCGGGCACATCGAAATACGAACCCGCCGCGTAATCCTTCGTGGCGGTCTGGCCGTCGAGGGTCACCCGGCAGGCGCCGGCGACGATCTCCATGCGTTCGGCGGCGTCGGTGCCGAAATGGTAGGAACCGGGGCGAATGAGCCCGAGGGTCTTCTTGGTGCCGTCAGCGAAAACCACGGTGTGGCTGACGACGTTGCCGTCGAAATAAACGTTGGCCTTGGTCAGCACCGTGACGCTGGCGAATTGAGCAGGAATGGAGGACATGGATTTTGCGATGAAGAGTCGGAGAATGTGTAACGCCCCCTGAAAACACTCCAACCGCAAACTTGCACGACGAAAGTCCGCCCGCTCACATTGCGGACGTTTTTTCCAAGTTCCAAACTTCCACCATGAGCACACTCGCCACGATTCAAGCTGCCGGCCAAGCCGGCCAACTCCTCCCCGCCACCGTCGCCAACCTCACCGCCTGGCTCGGTGTCGCGCTGCCCAAGTGGGCGACCGACAGCATTGACGAACTCGTGTCCAAACAAGCGTGGGGTGAACTCAACGACCGCTTTTATCGAGACATGGCCTTCGGCACCGGCGGCATGAGAGGACGCACCATCGGCGTCGTCACCGCCACCGCCGAAACCGGCACGCTCAACGCCCAAGGCACGCCCGAACACGCCGCCATCGGCAGCAACATTCTTAACGACTTCACGCTCACCCGCGCCACTATCGGACTCTTCCGCTACACCCAAAAACACCTTGCCGCCACCGGTCGCGCCGCCACCGCCCCCAAGCTCGTCATCGCGCATGACGTGCGCCACTTCTCGCGCCACTTCTGCGAACTCTCCGCCTCCATCTGGACGCAACTCGGCGGCGAGGCGCTCATCTTCGACGGCCCCCGCTCCACGCCCCAGCTCAGTTTTTCCGTGCGCAAATTCGCCGCCCACGCCGGCGTTGTCATCACGGCCAGCCACAACCCGCCCCACGACAACGGATTCAAGGCCTACTTCGAGGACGGCGCGCAAGTCGTCCCACCGCACGACGAGGGCATCGTGGCCGAGGTCAACGCCGTGGCGCTCTCCGAACTCGGTTCCTATCTCAACAAAAACATTTCCCAAGTCACCGTCCTCGGACGCGATGCCGATGACGCCTACCTCGCCGTGGCCGCGCAAGCCGTGATTGACCGTGATGTATTCAAAAAAGCTGACGCCGCCGGCAAACCCCTGCGCGTCGTCTTCACCAACATCCACGGCACCGGCGCCGTGGCCTCGCTCCCGCTGCTCAAGGCGGCCGGTTGCGACGTGCGTCCCGTGCCCGAACAACTCGCGCCCGACGGACGTTTCCCAACCGTCAAATCGCCCAATCCCGAAAACGCCGAGGCGCTCGCCATGGCCGTTGCCCTCGCCGAAAAAGACGGTCTCGACCTCGTTCTCGCCACCGATCCCGACGCCGACCGCGTGGGCTGCGCCGTGCGCGGCAAGGACGGACGCATGCACTTGCTCACCGGCAACCAGGTTGGTGCCTTGCTCACCGAGTATCGCCTAACCAAATACAAAGAGCTGGGTTGGATTCCGCAAAACGGTTCCGACCGCGTGGCCGTTATCAAGACGTTTGTCACCACCTCCATGCAGGACACCATCGGGCGCAGGCACGGGGTAAAAGTCATCAACACGCTCACCGGCTTCAAGTGGATCGCCGCCAAGATTCGCCGCTACGAAGAACAACTCAAAGCCGCGCTCGCAAACTCCGCCCCCCCCCCCCCCCCCGGCCCTTTCGATTACGACGCCACGCCCTTCACCGAGCGCGCGCGGCTGTTGCAGGAGCACGCCACGTTCTACGCCTTCGGTTGCGAGGAGAGTTATGGATACCTCGCCAACGACTCCGTCCGCGACAAGGACGCCAACTCCGCCGCCCTCATGGTCGCCGAACTCGCCGCCGCGCTCAAACTGCAAGGTCTCACCGTTCCCGAATACCTCGACCGCCTTTATCTCAAATACGGCTTCTTCCTCGAAGGCGTGATCAACATTTATTACGAAGGCGCGAGCGGCGCGGCGAAGATCAAGCGCATCCTCGACACCTACCGTTCCTCGCCGCCCAAGGCGTTTGGCGACGTGGCCGTGACGCAATTTCAAGACTTCGGACGCGAGCAAATCAAGGACGCCGACGGTGAACTCATCCCGCAACAGGATCTTTACATTGTGTCATTGGCCAACGGATACAGCTTCGCTGCGCGCGGCAGCGGCACGGAGCCGAAGATGAAGTTTTACGTTTTCGCCAGTGCCAAGGTTTCCGACGCCGCCGCGCTGGAGGGAGTAAAAGCGCAGGTGAAAGCCGAACTCGATCGCGTGAAAGCCCTTATCGAAGCCGACGCGAAACAGCGGGCGGAATAATGCCGGCAAAGCCGGAAATCCCAAATCCCAAAATCCCAAAGGGAATCCGCGTCTTGGGACGCTCTGTTTTTTGGGATTTGGCCTTTTGGGATTTGGGATTTCCGGCTTTGCCGGCGCTACACTTCCAGCACCTGTCCGCCGGAAAGCGGATGGACGAGGTGGCCGCGTTTTTGCGCGGCGGCGGCGAAGGCTTGCGCGTCCTGCGCGATGGGAGGCCAGGTGTTGTAGTGCATGGGCACGGCGTGGCGCGGTTTGAGAAAATCGAGGGCGTCGAGCGCATCCTCCGGCCCCATCGTGAAATTGTCGCCGATGGGCAGCAGCGCGACATCAAGCCCGCCGCGTCCGATGAGTTGCATGTCCAGAAAAAGCGCCGTGTCGCCGGCGTGATAGAGCCGTTTGCCATCGGCCTCGACGATGAGGCCGCAAGGCACGCCCATGTAGATCGGATTGAGGCCGGCGTTGAGGCTGGAGGTGTGGTGCGCGAGGGTGAGCTTGACGCGGCCAAAGGGAAACCGGTGCGCGCCGCCGGGATTCATGCCGTGGTTTTTGGGCGCGCCGCTGGCGGCAAAATACTCGGCGATTTCGTAGTTGGCGATAATCGTGGCGTTGTTGGCCTGCGCGATGGCAAGGGCGTCGCACGAATGGTCCTCGTGTCCGTGCGAGACGAGGATGTAGTCACACTTCACATCGGCGGCGGTGAGCGGGGCGTTGGGATTGCCGGTGAGGAAGGGGTCGATCACGAGGCGGGCGGCGGCGGTTTCGACCAGAAAACAGGAGTGTCCGTAATAGGTGATGCGCATGGGGTGAAGTTTGGGAAGGGAGGCCGAATGTCGAAAGTCTAGAGCATTTTCGGTTTATTTTGTCTCACGCGGAGGCGCGGAGAACGCAGAGGAAGGGAAATGTAATATTTTTAATTTATTTATACTTAGTAACATGGGTTTTCTCTGCGGCTCTGCGTGATCTCTTAAATCTTGCGGCAAATTGAACCGACAATGCTCTAAAAGTCGAGAGACGGAAAGCGAAGGCAGGCCGGGGGGGGGGGAATAATTCTTCGCTGATTTGCGATTGATGTCGGAGGCGGACGGGACGTGTTTGGGAGGCGCATGTTGTTTCAAGTCGAGTATCGCCGGTATCGGCTGGCCTTTCGGACGCCAGTGCGCACCGCGCATGGCGTGTGGCGGGAACGCGAGGGTTTGCTGGTGCGCCTGACCAATGAGACGGGGCAAACGGGTTTCGGCGAGGCGGCGCCGATTCCGTGGTTTGGCACGGAGTCGGTCGATGAGGCGGAGGCGTGCCTGCGCGACTTGGGCGGGGGCGACGAGCGGGCACGCACAACGGACGAGTTGCTCGACGCGGTGCCGGCGCGGTTGGGTTGCGTGCGTTGTGCGTTGGCGATGGCGCGGCGTCCGGCGGGGGGGGGGGGGGGGGGAGGGGATGTCGTTGCAACGCGCCCTTCCTGTGGCGGCGCTGTTGCCGGCGGGACGCGCCGCGCTGGAATGCATCGGCCCCAAGGCGGAACTGGGTTTTCGGACGTTCAAGTGGAAGGTCGGCGCCGGTGACGCGGCGGACGAACTCGCATTGCTCGACGACGTGATCGCAGCGCTGCCATCGGGCTCGCGTCTGCGGCTCGACGCCAACGGCGCCTGGGACCGGCGCACCGCCGGGCGGTGGCTGGACCGCGTGGCGAATTATCCGGTGGAGTTTGTCGAGCAACCGGTGTCCGCGCACGGCGATACAGGGACGGCGGGGGCCAGCGAACGCGAACGCAGGCAGGCGGAAGATTTGCTGCTCGGGCTGGCGGGAGATTATCCGACGCGGCTGGCGCTCGACGAGTCACTGACGGGCGCGGCGGACGTGGAACGCTGGCTGGGCCTGGGCTGGCCGGGACTCTGGGTAGTGAAAACGTCACTACTGGGCGACGCGCACGGTGCGTTAAAGCGGCTGGCGGCGGCGGGCGTGGCGCGTGGAGACGTGGTGTTTTCGTCGGCGCTGGAAACGGCGGTGGGCGCACGCGCCGCACTCGAACTGGCTTTCGCGTGGTCAGAGGGGGGGGGGGGGGGGAAGGATGTTCCGCGGGCCTTGGGTTTTGGCGTGTGGCCGTTGTTCACCGACGCGGCGCGGGCGTGCGACGGGCTGGGCGAGGTGCCGTTTGTGCGCCCACGCGACCTGACACGGCTGGATGCCGGGGCGGTGTGGGCGTCGGTGGGGTGACTTACCTATGGAGGGCGGGTCTCCCGACCCGCCGACGGCGTGCAACGCCGCCCTTCCGTTTTTCCCGGATGGGCGCGGCTGCGCCGCGTCTGGCGGGTCGGGAGACCCGCCCTCCGCAATATCAGTGCCTCCGGCGCACGATCACATAGCCCAAGCATCGCCAGTCCGGCGAGCGCCGCATACGTGCTCGGCTCGGGCACGGCGGCAGGACCAAAGCCAAAGGGCGGGACGCCCGCGCCACTTTGCCATCAGCACGATGCCGGCAGGATGCCGGCGCTCCCAGGCGCTACCGCGCCAAATCCAACCTTTTCCGCCTGTCCCTCCCCCCCCTCGCTAAACAGTTACCGTCGATCACACGCCGTAAACCGGGCGGGCGTAGGCTCCGGTTTTGAGCTGGGCCTGGGTCACGTCGCGGCGGCAGAAGCGCAGGAAAAAGCCCCAGGCAGCGCCGTTGTTGAGGTCCATTGCCACGGTCAGCGTGTGCGCGCCGGCGGTGAGACGGACGGTCTTGCTGCCTTCGTCGGGGAAACAGGGATTGATGCCGTCGAGCGCGTCGTAAAATGGCGCGCCGTCGATCCAGAGGCGGAAGGGTCCGTCGTATCCGGTGAGGACGTCGAGCTTCATTGGTTCGGCAAGGTCGAGGGTCGCGGCAAAGTAACAGTGGCCGGATTTTCCCTGCCATTGCAGGTGTTCGTTGATGAAGCCGTCGGCGGCGTAGCTGACCACGGGGGCGGCGGTGACGTCGGGGCACGCCAGCCGGGCGAGCGGCGCGGCAGGGGTCATGATGACAGGCGTCTTGCGCCATTGCGTGACGAAGGGGAGCAGGGCTTTGGGCTGCGCGAGACGGATGGGGCCAAAAACCGGCAGCGCGCAATCGCGGGCGTCGGTGATGTTGCAGATGGGCGCGTTGCCAGGACCGTAGGCCAGACGCACTTCGGAAAGGGCAACGCCGGGGGCGATGTGAATCGTGGCCGTGTCGCCGTGCAACGTGGTCTTGTAGATAAAGGGCAATGGCAGCCCGGCGGCATCCATGAGGGCAAATCCATGCGGTTCCGGCGCGATGCCGTCGGGATTGCCGGCGCTGCCGACGACGCGCAGGCCGCCGGGCACATGGTCAAACGCGATGTCGATGCGCCCGGCTCCGGTTGTTTTTTCGACCTTGAGCGGCGAAATGGAGCGCCAGCGCGGAGGTGGCTGTTCGCGGCGATTCCGGTAAACGAGGCGGTCGGCCACGCGCGCCATGCGGCGGGCGAGCCGGGGAAAGGCATCCGTGCTGATGTGGATGCGATCGTCGAGCGTGAGGTCAATGGCGACGACGGTATCCAGGTTTTGGATTTTTTTCGGCAGGAGGCGCTGTTGTTCCTGCACGGAGTTCCAGCCTGTTTCCGGGCGGATGCCGAGGACGCGCGCCAGTTGCACGATGATCCAGGGCAGGTCGGGCTGGCGCAGGTCGCGGCGGGTGGCGGCGACGAGTTTTTTCATGCGGTCGGTGTAGATCGCGGCAAGCGGCGCGGCGGTGTCGCTCTCGCCTTGATACCAGAGGACACCGGCGCAGGGCTGGCCGGTGGCGCGCATGGAGAGGAGCATGGAGCCGTATAGGGAGCCGTCTCCGAGTTTTTTGTGCAGCGGGTTCCACTGCTCCATGCTGGTGCCGCCGTGCGCGGTGCACACGAGGGCTTGCGGCACGCCGGAACGGGCGAGCATTTCGTGCGCGAAGGGCAGTCCCACGCCAGCGCCGCGGAGGGCGGTGCGGCGGTGTTGTTCGGCGCGGGTGCGGTCCCAAGTCGCGCCGTCGTTGTGGCACGAGTCGGGCGATTCCCAGCGAATGTGCAACGGGTCGGCGGCCTGACGCCATTCGCGGGCCATCGTGAAGGCGCGAATGAGCGGGTGCGGCCGGGCGCAGTGCGGGCTGTCCATGAAGCCGCAACCTTCCATGTTGCTCTGGCCGGCGAGGAGCCACACGTCGCCGACATAAAAGGAGCGGATACGGGTTTGCACGGATGCGGCGGATGCAGCGGATTTGGCGGACGCCGCGCCAATGGTCAGCGTAAGCGTGTAGGGTCCGCCGGCCGGGATGTTTTTGAGCGTGACGGTAAACCGTCCGCGGGCGGCGGCACCCGCGCGAATGTTTTTCCAGCCGCGAACGGGAGCTTGTTTTTTTTCGCCTGCGCTGGCGAGGGTGGCGAAAACCGGGCCGGTGGCCGTGGTCTCGCCGGAGAGGAGCGCGCTGGCGCCGCGTTGGCCGAGTCGTTGCAACACTTGGCCTTCTGCGAGGCCGGAGGTGATTTTCATGGAAGGGAAAAACGCATACGCTGGCAGGACAGCGCGTCGGGATAAATCCGAAAAATGAACCGTGGCGGAACAGCGAGAGCATCCTCCTCATTTCGCCGCCCCATTGACGCGGGCAGGCGCAAGGCGTGTGATGCGCGGTTTCCTCGTTTTCTTCCGCGTGAGCACATCCGACAACTCCTCCTCCATCCCGCCACAAGCCGTCTCGGCAACAGCAGCCTCCTCTGTCCGGGGCGGGCTCGCGGCCGGGGCCAGTTTTGTCCTATGGGGGACGTTCCCTATCTTCTGGAAACAGATGCAAGGAATCTCCGCCTGGGAGCTGATTTGCCACCGGATGGTGTGGTCGCTGTTTTTCCTGTTCGCCGTGCTGGCCTGGCAGAAGTCGCTGCGCGGACTCTCCGCCGCGTTCGCAAGTCCGCGCCTGATCGGACTCAATGCGCTGAGCAGTCTGCTGCTCGCCGCCAACTGGCTGATTTATGTGTGGGGCGTGAACCATGACTACGTGATCGAGACCAGCCTTGGGTATTTCCTTACGCCGCTGTGCAACGTGGTTCTCGGTTCCGCTGTATTGCGCGAAAAACTACGCCGCGCGCAATGGAGCGCGGTCGCGCTGGCGTCGCTCGGAGTGGGGCTGCTGCTGGTCCGGCTCGGGCATGTGCCGTGGATCGCGTTCGGGCTGGCCGGATCATGGTCGTGCTACGGCATCCTGAAGAAAAAATCCGCGCTCGGCGCACTCGCCGGTCTCACGGTCGAGACGTTGTTGCTGTTCCCCATCGCGGCCGCGGCACTCGTCTGGCTGGCGCTGCGCGGCGGGGGCGCGCTCGGCCACGTGAGCGCGGTGCAACACGTGTATGTGCTCAGCGTCGGGCTGGTGACGGCGGTGCCGCTTTTGTTGTTTGGCTGGGGCGCGCAACGCCTGCGGCTGACCACGATCGGGCTCCTGCAATACATCGGACCCACAATCCAGTTTCTGATCGGTCTGTTCGTTTACCACGAGACGCTGCAAACGGAGCAGTTGTGGGCCTTAATTCTCATCTGGGCAGGGTTGATCGTTTACTCCACCGACAGCGTCCTCGCCCAGCGGCAGCGCGCTTACTGACTGATGTTGGCATTTGATACCTGGTAGGGAGGCCTCTCCGAGGCCTCCGCCAAGCGTAGTGTGAAGGAGGATACGAAGCTCATAGGTGGATGGAGCGTGGTTTCGGAGGCCTCGGAGAGGCCTCCCTACCAGGTATCAAATGAAATGCTTTTTTAAAAAGCTCCCTGTTCGATCACGACTTGGGCGCGGCGGTTTTGCCGTCCGCTTTGGGCGTATCGGGCGCAGGAGTGGCCGTCGCCGCCGCCGCGCTCGTGCCAAGGAAGGCGGGCAGGTTTAATCCCACGCTCTTCGCTATTTCGTTGAGCGGCAGCACGCCTTTATAGAGGTCGTTGACGAACTGGCCGGGACCATTGGTTGCGGCCCCTGCGCCGCCCGCTCCGCCAACTCCGCCGCCCATGACGACGACTTTTTCAAAGGTCAGACCCTTGATCGCACCGGCCTGCACCTCGGCGATGCGGACGATATTTTCCGCAATAAGGAGTTGCGTCGCGCCGGCGGTGTCGTCGGCCACGCGAAGGAGTTTTTCAAAGCCCTGCGCCTTGGCGTCGAGGATCGCGCGCGTGCCCTCGGCTTCGGCTGTAAGTTTTGCCTGGATACCGCTGGCCTCGGCGCCGAGCTTGGCGCGGATGCCGGCGGCCTCGCCTTCGGCCACGCGACGCACGCCTTCGGCTTCGGCGTCTTTCTGGATGACCCAGGCGTTGGCCTGGCCTTTCTGAATGATCTCGGCTTGCGCGGCCTTGGCCTCGGAATCGATGCGGACGCGCTCTTTTTCGATCTCGGCTTTCACGATCTGGTCGGCTTTTTGCGCGGCCATTTCGCGGTCGGCGCGGGCGAGTTCGGCCTCCTGCTCGGCTTTGTAGGACTCTTGAAGCGCGCGGGCCTCGGCGACTTTTTTCGCGGCTTCGGCGCGGCGGCTGGCCTCGGCCTGCTCGGCGGCGAGGTCGGCGTCGGAACGGGCAATGACCATCTGCGCGGTGTTTTGTCCTTTGCGCGCCTCGGCCTGGGCGCTGGCAACGCGGATCGCCTGGTCGCGCTCGGCTTCGGCGCGTCCGGTGGCACCGCGCTGGTTTTCCTGCGCCACGCGGATTTGAGCGTCGTTGATCGCCTTGGCGGCGGCCTCCTTGCCGAGCGCGTCGATGTAGCCGGACTGGTCTTTGATGTCGCGGATGTTGCCGTTGATCATGCGGAGGCCGACCTTGTGAAGTTCGACTTCGACGCCCTTGGTGATCGAGGCGATGAGCTTTTCGCGGTCGCCGTTGATCTCTTCGATCGTCATCGAGGCAAAGACGACGCGCATCTGGCCCATGATGATTTCGGAAGCGAGTTGTTTGACTTCGTCCATCGTGCGACCGAGCAGGCGAGTGGCGGCGTTTTGCGTAACGGTGGGTTCGGTCGATACGCCGATGGTGAACGACGCGGGGGCATCAATGCGGATGTTCTGGCTGGAGAGCGCGCCGCGCAGTTCGATGTCGATGCTGATGGGCGTGAGGTCGAGATAACCGTAGCTCTGCACAAACGGCATCACGAAGGTGGCGCCGCCGTGGTAGCAGCGGGACGACGATTCGCTGCCCAGTTTGCCGTAAACCACAAGGATGCGGTCGGGCGGGCACATGCGATAGCGGGAGATGATCGCCATCGCCATGATGAATACAAAAACGAGGGCGAGGCCCAAAAAGATAATAAGTCCGGATGGCATGTTTGGATGAGTTGCTGGGTTGTGGTTGAGGAGTTGCGTATCAGAAAAATCAGTACAGGGGGGGGGGGGGGGGAGGGCTAGACCAATGGTTCGACGAGCACGGAGCGTGCGTCGATCACCTCGACGACCCGGACTCTGGTTCCGCTGGGAATGGGTTGATCGCCGGCGCTGAACGCCGCCAGAGTCTCCCGCCGTCCGCCGAGGTTGAGCATCACCTGACCGCCATCCGCGCGTCCGGGCGGCAGTGTGATATAAACGGTGCCGACCACACCCACGGCGTCGCCGATGCGCATGGTGCCATCGGTGCGCATCGACATCATAAAACGGATCATGACCACCAGCAGCGACATGAGCGCGCCGCCCGCCACGACCGCCGCCAGGGTTGCCGCGCCGATGGACCATCCCGCGTCGAGCGCAATGCCGCCCACCCAGCCAAAGCCGAGGAAAAATCCGGTGAGCGGTTTCACGGAAAAAATGCCGCCGCCCCCTTCGTGTCCGAAATCGTCCACCGCATCAAAGGCGTCCTGCCCTTCAATGCCCACAAATGAGAGCACCGCCAGAATGAGTGCGAGCAGGCCGGACAAGAGTCCGGTGCCGTAAAATATCTGTTTGGCGAGGTTGAGGTTTTCCCACCAGTTGAACGCGAAATCCATAAAAGCGAGGGTTGTCATGGTGATGGTTGCGAGGGGTATCGTTCCCAATTCTCAAATCAATACTAACCGGCATGGAAAAACTTTCACTGTTTCCATCAACGCCAACCCCGACAAAGACGCCCCATCACGTCATCGGCCACCAAACGTAGAGGGAAAAATACACGAGCACGCCCGTGATACTCACGTAATACCAGATGGGAAACGTCCAGCGCGCCCAGGCCCGGTGGCGTTCCAGGTTGCCCCGAATCGCAAACAAAAACGTCCGCGGCACCAGCCACGCAATCGCCATGGCGAGCAGGATGTGCGAAATGAGCATCGCGTAATACACGCCGCGAATCGCTCCCTCGCCGCCAAACGGCGTATGCACGCCGCGGATTAGGACCTTGTGCGTCACATAGCCGACGAGAAACACCGCCGACACCACGACCGCCGACATCATGCAGCGCCGGTGCGCCTCCCGCCGCCCCGCCTTGATAAAACAATACCCCGCCGTGAGCAACACGGTGGCAATGCCGTTGAGCGTGGCATTAAGCGCGGGCACGTCCTGGAGGGAAAAATTCATTCGTCAAAAACGCATACGATGTAAGAGAAATCTCACGCGGAGACGCGGTGGCGCGGAGGAGAAGAAACTATTCCAAAGAATATTTCCCCCTCCGTTCAGGTCTTCTTTGTTCTCTTTGTGCCCTTCTGTAAAACTCATCTGTTTTTTCCTCCGCGCCTCCGCGTCTCCGCGTGAGATTTTTTTCAAACAAACCGGTCCGCGACAAGCAACCCGAGTTGCAAGGGCAGCCAGATGATCGACGCAAAAAACAACCGCCGCGCCATCGCATCGCGCCGCGCAGGATGCAGGAACGCGACGGCCCGCCACACGAACCACACGCCGAGTATCGCCGTGGCCACGACATACGCCACGCCCGCGCCGACCATCCACCACGGCAACAGCGCGGTGGCGATGAGGAGCAGCGCATTGACGAGCGACCAACCCGCCACGCCCGCGCCCCCCGGATCACGCACCGGCAGCATGGGGAAGTGAACGCGCCCGTAGTCGCGCCGGTAAGTCCAGGCCACCGCCATGAAATGCGGGATTTGCCAGAAAAACAGGATGCCAAACAACACCCAACCCAAGCCCGCCACGCCGCCCGTCGCCGCACTCCAGCCGATGAGCGGCGGCAACGCGCCCGACACCGCCCCGATCTCGGTGGACCAACGCGACCAGCGCTTGGCCGGCGTGTAAACCGCCAGATACGTCACCATCGTGAGCAGCGCGAAAAATGCCGCCAGCCCGTTGGTCTTCGCAAACAACATCGCCAGCCCCGCCGCGCACAACCCCCAGCCAAGCACAAACGCGCTGCCCGCCGGCACGCGCCCCGACGGGATGGGACGCCCCGCGGTGCGCTCCATGCGCGCGTCGGTGTCGCTCTCCATCCACTGGTTGAGCGCCGCCACGCCGCCCGCGCAAGCCGCCGTGCCCAGCACCAAAAATACAAACTCCCCCGCAAACCACCCCGGCCTCGCGCACAGGTAGGCGATCACCGTGGTGACGACGGAAAGAAAACTGAGCCGCGGCTTCGTCAACTCCAGGTAATCGCCCAACCGCGAGCGGACCACGATAACGTTTTCAGCGGCGCCAGCCAGAGCAGGCGCAGGCGGTGAAGAAGAGGCGGAAGTATTCATTGGGATCGGGATCGGGATAAAAATTCTTCGGTTTTTTGGCCGCCGCTCCACCACGTCACCCCAAACGTCGCCGCCAGCAGCAGCGCGCCCGTGATGACATGAGCCGTCGTGTAGTTGGGGCTGCGATACGTGAGCACCGAGAGCGCGCCAAGTGTGACCTGCATGGCGAGGAGCCCCACCAGGACGCCCGCCGCCACCTTCATGCCCGCGCCCGCCGCGTGGTCGCGCCACACACGAATCGCGAGCGCCACCAGCGCCACCGTGAGCACAACCGCGAGCACGCGATGGGCAAAGTGGATGCCAATACGAAAATCCCACGCCGACGGCAGCCATCCGCCCTCCGGCGTGCTATACGGAAAACTTGAAATCGCCAGCCCCGCAAAGCTGTGGCGCATCACGGCGGCCACGCCTAGCTGCACGAGGAGCAGCACGCAACAGACCGCGCCCGCGCAGGCGATCCCCTCCCCCCCCCCCCCCCGCCCCTCTTCCGCTCCATCCACGGACGTGAAAGCGAGAGCGCAATGGCGATAAGCGCGCAGACAAACACCTGCGCCAGCACGGCGTGCCCCATGGCGAAAAGCCGTCCCACGCTGGTTTCGATCGACTCGATGTGCAAATGATCGAGCAACACCCGCAACCCGCCCAGTAGTGCCTGCGCCATGACAAGCGCGAACGCCGCCACCGCCAGCCACCGCAACCACGCACGCGCGTCCGTGCACCACACCCAAACCGCGATTACCAGCGTCAGCGCCGCCATGAGCCCCGCGCTCAACCGATGCGAATGCTCGGCAAACATCGCCACATCCGTCAGCCAGCCATCGGGGTTGATGGAGCCGTTGGAGAGCGGCCAGTCGGGAAAAATCATGCCCGCGCCAATGCTGGTCGTGAACGCGCCGAGCAGCACGAGAACAAACACCCAGCCCGCGCCCAGCGCGGCAAACCACGCCCGCGCCGGCTGCCAGTCCGCAGTGCGTCGAAGCCGGCGGCGGAACGTCCCGGCGACGACAGTGCCGCCGGATGAATCGGACATGGTCATGAAATCGGGCAAGAGTGGCAGAGGTTGGTCGGTCAACCGCAGAGCGAGTGCGGGAAGTTGCATTTCGCAATGCGGCCTTTGACATTTTTTCCACGCCGGAGAATCGATTCTGACGGATGACTCGGAAATTCTTACGCATAACGATCGCATTGCCCGTCATTGCGCTGGCGCTCGCGACAGGCTGCTCGCGTCACGAACCAGCAGCGGCACCGTCGGCGGAGACGCAAACCGGCGGCGAGAAACGCCATCCGTTGGCGGGACAAGTCGTTTCGATCGACCCAAAGCGCGGCACGCTGGTCGTCGATCACGAGGAGATTCCCGGCTACATGCCGGCGATGGTGATGGAGTTTGCCGTGTCACCCGGCGACCTCGCCAACGCCACGGAAGGACGCCGTCTGCGCGCAGAAATGGTTGAACCCGAAATCCCCCCCGAAGGCGACGCGCCCGCGTTTCGCCTCGAAAAAGTGTGGTTCGCCGACCCCGTGGCTGACGCCCGCATCGCCTCCGCCGCCGACGCCCTGCGTCAGGACACCGCAATCCGCGGACGCGGCGTGTATCGGGAAATCGGTGAAGACCTGCCCGGCTTCACCCTCTATAATCAAAACGGCGAAGCCGTGCCGGCGACGCAGTTTCGGGGACGATTTGTGGTCATCAACTTCATCTACACCCGCTGCCCTGTGGCCACGATGTGCCCGGCATCGACCCGCCTGATGCAGTCGGTGCAAACCAAGGCGCGCGCAGCGGGCGTGGACAACCTCTCGCTGGTCTCGATCTCGCTCGATCCCGAATACGACACCCCCGGCGTGTTGCGCGACTACGCTGCGTCGCATGCCATCGACACGAGCAACTTCTCGCTCCTCACCGGTCCCGGTCGCGCGATCAAGGACCTGCTCAACCAATTCGGCGTGCTCGCCGACGGACGCGACGGCCCGCTCATCAAGCACACGCTCTCCACGCTCCTGATCGATCCGCAGGGAAAAATCATGTGGCGCACCGACGGCACAACCTGGTCGCCCGACGACTTTGTGGCGCGGATGAAAAAGGGGGCATGAACACGACCAACACGCGTGAATGGCGCCAGGCCGCCTGGATCACGGCAGGCGCGGCGGCATTGTTTTTCGCCGCGCGCTGGCTGCCGACGGGCACCAACCTGAGCCACCAGGATTTTCGCGTGGACGGACCCGGCATGACTGGCGCAGGCGGTGCGAGCATCGAATTTTGCGACCCGGCCAATCCGCAATTCCTGCCCGTCGTCGCAGTGCGCTCGCCCGTGGTCACCACGCTGCGCACCGCCGACGCCGCCCCCGTGCAACAAGACCGTGAAACCCGCTTCGTCCTCACACTCGCCACCTCCGGCGGCAAACCCATCGGCCCCGCCGACCTCGTGCTCATGCACACGCGCAAGCTCCACCTCATGGTCGTGGACCCGACGCTGGAGGACTACCAGCACCTTCATCCCGAACCCGGCGAACGCGACGGCGAATGGACTTTCATCATGACCCCGTATCGCTCTGGCAACTACCGCGCATTCGCCGACTTCACCCCGCTTGCGACCGGCCGCGGTTTGTATGCCTCGGCAGAGTTTGAAGTTCATGGAGGGCGGGTCTCCCGACCCGCCATTGCTGTCACAAAAAACGAATACACCTTCACCCTGAAACCCGCCGCCACGCCCATCCGCGCAGGCCAGCAGGCAAAACTGACGTTTTCGGTGACACGCGACGGCGGCGCTGGTCCCGTGCCTCTGGAACCGGTGATGGATGCGTATGCGCATCTCGTGGCCTTCGACGAGGCGCGAAGCGGTTTCGCCCACCTGCACCCGCAGGAAAACGATCCATTGCGTCCGCCCGATCCGGTCAATCCACGCCTCACCTTTGCCCTCACGATTCCGCAACCCGGCCGTTATGTGATCTGGTCACAAACCAGCTTGGCCGGCCACGAGACCTACGTGCCGTTCTGGTTCAAGGTGGAGCCATAAACGGTAAAAAAACGGGGACTCGGTCGGTTGTGTGTTTTTTACTCCTGACCGCGCCGGCGGGCGGCGTTGGGGGTTTCGCCAAAACGGGTTTTGAAGGCGCGACCAAAGGAGGCCGTATTTTGGTAACCGCTCATGCGGGCAACGACGTCGATCTTGTAATCGCTGCCGACGAGCAGACCTCGCGCGTAATTCATGCGCACGCGCTCGATTTCCTCGCCGATGGGGTGGCCGATATGTTTCTGGAAACGTTCGTAGGCGACGGCGCGACTGGTGTGCAGATCGCGCAACATGTCCTCCACCGTCATATGTTCGGCGAAGTGATCCCGGATGTATTCAAGAATCGCTACAACAAGGCGGTCGTCGCAGCGCGTGTGATCGGTGGACTGACGGGTCTCGACAGTGAGAGGCGGGACAATCACGCGGGGCAGAGGTTCCTGAATTTGTCCGCGCATCAGGCGGTCGAGCAGGCGCGCACCGTCATAACCGAGACGGGAAAGATTCACGTCGAGACTCGACAGGGGCACGCGACACATTTCGCAAAAACCGCGGTCGTTGTTCATGCCGAGCACGGCGATTTGCGCGGGCACACTGTAACCGAGGCCAAGCGCGATTTGCATAAAGGAGTCGGCCATCATGTCGTCGGGCGAAAACACGCCAAGCGGGAGACCGAGTTCCTCAATGGTCCTGCGAATTTTTTCCGTGAGGTTGGCGTGGTCCGTGGCCGTGCCTTCCGCCCATTGATTGGTGTAGATGGCGGCGGCCTTGCTGCCAATCGCCTTGCTGCGTTTTATAAAACTGCCGATCTGCGCACGAAACTCGAGGTTGGGATTGCCGCCAAAGGCGAGGACGTTGCGGCGTCCAATTTCATAGAGGTAGTCGGCGGCAACGCATCCGACTTTTTCGTGGTCGATCATGGTGATGCCATCCACCATGCGCGGTTCGTAGATGCCGCGCAGATCCACGCTTTTCGCGTTGGGAAAATAACAACGGGCATCGAACAAGAAATCCTCGCCCACGAGCAGCAGCACGCCGTCCACATCGGGTGAGACGGGAGGGAGTTCGTTGGCGTGGCGATTGATGGAGAGCACCCAGTTGGCGTCGCGCGCGTAGGCACGGACGCCGTATTCAAGTTTTGCGCACGACCAGGTGAAATGGGCAAGGACTCGCATGAGTCGGGTGCTGGGCTTTTGGGTGATGGTCGGCATGGTGTCGGATCAAAACCGACGCCGAACCATGTCTCAATCACTGAGCTTGCGGATGGGGAGGGGGGGGGGGGGGAGGGGGCGTTGGGGCCGGGGGCGGCGCGGGGTGCCGGTAGATGGGACGGTCAATGTTCGCTCCGGTGATGGTGTTGTTTTCGATGCGTTCGTTTTCCACGGCGCGGAGGTAAATGCCGCAGCGGGCGGCGGGAGAGGCGCCGTGGAGTTGGTTGGGGTCGATGATGGTATTGTCGGCAATCACGAGTCCGTTGACGTTGGTGGCTCCGATGCCGGCGCGCCCGGAGTCAATGATGCGGTTGCCGGTGATGGTGATGTCGCGGATGAAGCGGAGCTTGTCGGCGACAGCGCCATTGGCCCCGGCGTCGAGGATTTCAACGGTGATGGCTCCGGGGTTGCCGGATGCGCCGCCATTGTTGAGGGCACGGCGGATGGTGTTGTTGCGAATGGTGACTCGCTCGGCAAAGGCGTTGTCCTCGGCGGACTTGAGTCCGTCGCGGATGACGGAGTGGACGAGAACGGCAGGGAAGGCTGAGAGGTCAAAGGTGTTGTTTTCGACCACAATGCCGGTCCCGGCGAGGCGGACGGCGCGGGCGCGGTTGTTGAGGAATTTGTTGTCGCGAATAGTGACGTCGCCAAAAGACCAGGATGTGTTGAAGACAAGCGTGAGTGGTTCGTCGTGTATTGCGGAAGCAAATACGAGTGACTCGGTCACCGGGCGGTCCAGCGTAAGAGTGAAGCGGCCGCCAGACTCCGTTTCGACGTGAGTGAGGGTGTAGTCGGAGTGGCGCGCGTTCTTGAGATCGTAGATGCGCAGGTTGTCACCGGCAGCATAGTGGCGTACGCTGCCAGCGGTGAGGCGCAAGACGTTGGGACGGGGCAAGGCGTCGATGGTATTGCCGCGCAGGATGAAGTTGACGTTGTCGTCCTGAAGGGAGTCGAAGGTGTTGCGTTCGATGAGGTATTTGCCCTGGCCACCGACGAAGTGGAGTCCGTCGGCACAGGTGGAGATGGCGCGATCGGTGCCGGGGCGCGGCTCGAAAACGCAATCGCGCACGATGACGTCGCGGCACATGGAGCCGAGGATGGTGAATCCGCTGGCGGCGTAGATGGTGAGTCCTTCGAGGCGAACGTCATTGCAGTTGCGCAGGCGGATGAGCTGGCCGGCATAACGGGCCACGCGCACGTAGCGCAGGGGGCCGTCTCCCCGGAGGCGGCGGGCAACGTTTTTCTGGTTTCTGTAAAAGAAGCGAACGGTGCCGTCCTCGTTGAGGTGGGTGGGCGGGGCCTTGAGGGTGTTGAGTGCTTCGGGGAAGGCGAGGTTCATGCCTTGGCGGTTGAGCGTAAGCCAGGTGCTGGCGGGGTGTCTGAAAAGCGTGCCGGGTTGCGTGACGGGAGAGGGATAGCCGGGATCGGGTTTGAGAAGGAGTGAGTTGTCCTGGTCGGAGATTTCGAGCACTTCGCCTTGGGAGAAGAGAGGGAAGGCGTAGTCGAAGGTGAGGTTGCGGAGGGTGAGGCCGTCGCAGTTTTCAAAGAGGAGGCCGAGGGCAAACTGGCCGAGGACGATTTCGCTCCCGCGACCCTGGCCTGCGAGGGTGATGTTCTTGAGGCGGTCGAAGTTGAGATGCGCCTCGCTTTTGTTGCCGGAGACGAGCGTTGCGGGCGGGTTGGTTTTGATGTGAAACGCGCCTTCGGGAATCATGAGGGTGCCGCCGGGGTTTTGCGCGAGCCACTCAATGGCCTTGGCAAAGGCGGGGGCGCTGTCGTGTTCGGGGCCGGGTTGCGCTCCGAAGTCGGCAAGGCTGGCGATGGGCGCGGCGGTTGCCGTGGATGCGGCGTGAAGCGGCGCGCTGGCGAAATTCAGTATGCCAATGGCGGTGGCAATGGTGACAGCGCTGGCGATGAGTGAGGGGACGAGACGCATATGCGGGAACGTGTATTGGTTAAAAAATGACAATGGCGGCCGTTTGGAGCGTGGGGCGCCAGTCTGCCGGGTTAATAGGCGGGATCGAAGACGCCGTTCTTGTTGTTGATTAGATCGTCTTCGGGCCAGAGTTTCACATGGCCATCAACAAAGGTCACGTATCCGCCGCCGGAGTGTCGGTTGACGCGGCGGTCGCCGGACCAGAAATTTTTGTTGGGGTTAAAAATATTGGGCGAAGCCGACTCCTTGCCTTCGGTGTTCAGATTGAGCGGCGCATCGGCCACAAGCGAAACTCGGGCGGGGTCGGCGATTCTGTTAAGCGAGGCGGATTTGTTGTAGTTGGCCACCGCAACAGAGTAAGCGATGCCACCATACCACGAAGGATTTCTGACCAGGGGGCACACAAACACGCCGACGTTCATCGAGCCCCAGGCGCGGTCCCGCCATTTGCCGTCGGGCAGATATCCGCCGTCAACGAGCCGGTTGGTCCACCATGTTTGGTTGCCTGCATTGGCGTCGGCAAGCGGTGGAAATTGGGCGCGGTGATCGTTGGCATAGAGGATCAGCGCCTGCCCGACTTGTCTCTGGTTGCTGACGCATTGGGCGGCACGGGCTTTGTCACGGACTTTGCTCACCGTGGGGATGATGATGGCGGCAAGGATGCCGATGATGGCAATGACGGTCAAAAGTTCGATGAGCGTGAAAGCATGATGGCTGCGTTGGATGTTCATGGCGCGGGGGGGGGGGGGAGGAAGAAAGAGCGAGTCGTATTTTGAATACGGACACAAGATGTTCAACCGCGATGGCCGCGACTGCGGCGGAGGCGACGGAACAAAACCAGACTGCCAATCACTGCGCCCACGAACAGGGCGTATGTGCCCGGCTCAGGTATCGAAGAAGGTGATACAGTGAGGTTGATGTTATTCACGTAAGAATATCCATTGCCGGAAACGTAGATGTTGGCGAATGAGGAGTAGGCGGTGTTGGTGATGGAGATGGCGGGCGTGCCACTCGTGTCCGAGCCAAGAAAGAGGTTGAGCAAACCAGTGGATTTTTCCCATGTCAGCGTGACGGAACCGAAGTCGGAAACGGCGGTGGGACGGAGGTTGGCAATGCTTGCCGGGGTTATTCCAGTTCTGTCCGTGATGGTGATGTTGCTCCTGACGGCAGTGGACATGTTCACGTTGCTTCCGGAAATGGAGTAACCGAAACTGAGGTTGGCTTCTGTCACGCCATTTACTGTGCCGATCGTAAACGAGCCATTGGGTGAATATGTTCCTCCCGAACTGCCACCATTCCACGAGATGGCGTATCCATAAACCTTGCCCTCGGCATCGGGCGCACTCGCAACCAAGACATACATGCCGCCCATGAACTGGCTCATCGCAAGATCAGCGGTGAGCGTAAAACTGTCGGCGGCGATGCTCGCTGGGGAGAAACTTTTTTTGAGTTGGGTGTTGTTAAAACCGACGGCGCGATCCGTTCCGACATCGACGAATACGGGGGACACTTGCGACTTTGCCTGCTTCGTCCAGCCCCCTGCCTGCATCGCGGTGATATCTGCGTAAGCGAAGCCTTCGTGAATGTCGATGGCTGCAGGCGTGGCAGCGGATGCGGTGGCGGCGGCGAACAGGAATGCGGTGATAGCGGTGGACAGGAGTCCAGATGCGATTGAGGTTTTCATGAGTTTATGAGTTTTCGTGCGGGGATGGGTTGGTTGTCTGTTTGGTTGTTTTTTTTAGTTTGCCCGGGTTCGCTCGGATCACTGATCGAACGACGGTCACGATGGATGCCGTTGTGTGTCGCGTTCAAGAAATCGGGGTATGCGCGATTTCTTGAAAAGTATGCGGATCGTTCGGCAGGGCATTTATTAAAATGAGGGAATAAATTTCAACTAACTATTAAATAACAGGTAGTGACACTGTC
Source organism: Geminisphaera colitermitum TAV2 (assembly GCF_000171235.2). Lineage (GTDB taxonomy): Bacteria > Verrucomicrobiota > Verrucomicrobiia > Opitutales > Opitutaceae > Geminisphaera > Geminisphaera colitermitum. The sequence goes on from NZ_ABEA03000060.1 coordinate 29,111, forward strand.
ATCGGAAATCATGTCATCATGCAAAATAGATTCTCGTGCTGCCAGGTATGCCACCGGAGTATTTCATCGCCCTGGCGTTTGATAACAACCAAAGGGCTTCGAGAGCGGCGACAACGGCGACGCCAACGATGGCAGCAGCGGTGACAGCGGCCTATCATCCGGCATTCGCTATTTGTGAATAGCGAACAATCGAACGGCTTGCCCGCCCGTTACGAAATGGGTGATGATCGGGCGATGTCCAAACCACACACGTCCGCCTTGCCCGGCGGCGGCGCTACCACCGCTTCCACGCCTGCCACGACTCCCGCAATGCATCCCGTCACGCCCGCCCTCAAGCTCAAGGCCAACGCCAAGGCGCGCGTTCTGGCAGGACATCCCTGGGTGTTTGCCAACGAAGTGGAGGCGCTCCTGCCGGCGGAGTTGGACGGCGAAGTCGTCGAATGCCGCGACCGCGCCGGGCGGACGTTGGGAACCGGCATCTACAATTCGCGTTCGCAAATCATCTGGCGCCGCCTGTCGCGCAGGCGCGTGACGCTTGATCGCGACTGGCTGCGCGGCGCGCTCCAACGTGCGCTGGTCCGGCGACAACCGCTCCCTGAACACGCCCGCCTCGTGTGGTCGGAATCGGACGAGTTGCCCGGCGTGGTCGTGGATCGCTTTGGCGCAACGCTCGTCCTCCAGGTGCAAACCGTGGCGATGGAAAAACGCCTCGATACACTGCTGTCGCTGCTCGACGAACTTCTCGCCCCCGAAGAAATCATCGTGCGCAACGATGCCCCCATCCGCCGCCTGGAGGGCTTGCCCTTGCACGTCACCACGCGCAGCGGACGCCCTTGGACGCCGCGCTGGGAACGCATCGACGGGCTCGACTACTGGCTCGATTTGCAGGCAGGACAAAAGACCGGATTTTACCTCGACCAACGCGAGCAACACGCCGCCGTCGCCAAATACTGCGAAGGCAAACGGGTGCTCGACGCGTTTTGCAACCAAGGCCCCTTCGCCCTGCACGCCGCCCGTGCTGGCGCGACAGAAGTCCTCGGACTCGACAGCGCCGAAGACGCCATTGCGCAAGCCCGGCGCAACGTCGAACGCAACCACCTCGCCGCCGACGGACGCGTGCGGTTCGAAGTCGCCAACGTCTTCGACTGGTTCAACGCCAACTCCGCCTCCTCCATGCGCCCCTCCCCCCCCCCCCCCTCCCCTGCCCGCTCCACCACCGCGCCCGCCAGCGCTGCCACCGCCGCTACCGCAACCGCCGGACTCTGGGACGTGATCGTGCTCGATCCCCCTCCCTTCGCAAAATCCAAGAGCGCCCTCCCCGGCGCCCTCCGCGGCTACAAGGAGATCAACCTGCGCGCCCTCCAGCGCCTCGCCCCCGGCGGCGTGCTCGCCACCTACACCTGCTCGCACCACATGCAGGACGCCGACCTGCGCGGCGTGCTCGCCGCCGCCGCCGTCGATGCCCGGCGCGACGTTCGCATTCTGGAATGCTGCCACCAGCCCGCCGACCACCCCGTGCTCGTGACCATGCCCGAAAGCGAATACCTGCGCGGCTTTATCGTGCGAGCCGAGTAGTGGAGCGACGATGACAGGATGAGCCAGACTTGGCCTCCAAATTGCTGTTGTTCTGCGCCCGTTTCACCTACAGTGTGCAGATTCTTCATTAAACATTGAACCAAAGGAGCAACTTCCCATGGCCATAAAAAAGACAAGCAAGACGCCCCAATCTACCCCCGCAAAAAAAACCGTGACGACCCAACCGGTCGCCGCGAAACCGGTGGCAGCCAAGGCGGCTGTCAAGCTAACCGTGTCTGCGAAGAAGCCGGCCGCTCCCGCCCGCAAGCCCGCAGCGTCCCCCGCCGCCGCTCCCGCCTCGGCCGCCCCGGCGGTCAAGCGCACCGCGCCCACGCCCGCCCTCACCGTGATCACGGCCTCGGTGGACGTTGGCTTTGGCAACGCGCTCTATGTGCGAGGCGACGGACCCGGCCTGAGCTGGGACAAAGGCATCCCGCTCACCTGCGTCTCCGCCGAACGCTGGACCCTGACCCTCGGCGAGACGAGCAAGCCCGTAGCCTTCAAGTTCCTGCTCAACGATGTGACATGGAGCGAAGGCGAGGACTACGTCGTGGCGCCCGGAGCCAGCGTCGTCCTTAAGCCCGCGTTCTAGAGCATTTTATTCAAAACTGCAGCCGCTGTCTTAACGGTAGGGAGGCCTCTCCGAGGCCTCCGAAACCACGCTCCATCTACCTATGAATTTCGCATTCTCACACTACGCACGGCGGAGGCCTCGGAGAGGCCTCCCTACCAAGTATCAAATGGCTCCAGCTTAAATGAAACTGCTCTAAAATCTGCAATCTGTATTCCGAAATTCAACTGTATTCCAGTAACGGATACACAACCAGTCTCATCAAAAGCGCACTCCTCGCGAGTGCGCTTTTTTTTGTGCGCGTGAGATAAAAGAGAAAACGAAACCGGGGGGGGGGAGACGATCACGCAGCAGCCTGCAACTGCCACAAGGCACTTACCGGCACCGCGTGCAGATCAGGACCAAACGCCACGCAGGAAGCTCCGGTATAAAGCAATTACACAAGTGGTGAGGCGACGGCCTTTCATGGTTGAAAATCAACCACGCCGTGGGTGATTTTCAACCACCTGCGCCTGCTGCGCAAGGCGGCGCGGTGTCGCCATCGTGCCATTCACCCTGAAGTTTCACGGTGCGCGGATGTGCAGGCAGACCGTAGCGGTTGGCATTGAGGAGCGAGATCAACAAATCCATCGCCGCCGCGCCCACCTGGTCGTTGCACTGGTCGATACCCGCGATGCCCTTCCAACCCGGATCGAGATCGATGTGCGCAAACGCCACGCTATCTTGCACCCCGCCACGATTGCCGCCGTGCCGCCCGCCCGGCACACGCACGCCCGCGTCGCGCAGCCAGTCGAGCGCGAGATGATCAGAGCAGATGATCGCATCGGGCTTCCCGCGGCGGTACCAAGCGAGAAAAATCTCCGGCCCCCAGTCTTTGCTCAGCAAGGGAGGGATCGTGTGTTTTTCCCCCGCCCGATACTGCTCCAGCAACATGGCCGAGAGCATGGCGGACTCGGCGTGTTCGGGGCGGTTGCCGTCGAGTGCGAGCCCGAGCCGACGATAGCCGAGCCGACGAAGATTGCGGATGGCGAGTTGCACGCTGTGGCCGTGATCGTTGCAGACAAAATCGACGGCATCGCCCTTCACCGGCACACCAAGTGCGACGAAAGCGAAGCGGTTCCTGTCGAGGGCGATTTGGTCAAAATCCACCTGTTTCACATGCACGATGAGTCCGCGGATACAACGGGCATCGAGCATCCGTGCAAGCGGCACAGACCCATGCCCGTCGTTCGCCAGAGTAAAATTTTCCACCAGATACCCGGCCCCCTCCGCCGCGTGATTGATGCCTTGAAGATAAAGGTGCGGGGTGCTGTGCACCGGGTAATGCGCGAGGTCCATGTAGGACAGGATGCCGACGATCGACTCCACCCGCCGCCGCAGCCGCGTGCCCACCTGGCTCATGAGCGCGGAGACCATCGGGTTGGGCCGGTAACCGTGTTGCGTAGCGAGTTTCAGGATACGGTGTCGTGTTTCTTCCGAGATGCCGGTCCGTCCACGCAACGCGATGCTGACGGCACTGGGGCTGACGTTGGCAAGACTGGCGAGTTCCCGGATGTTGATCATGACAGATGGTTGGATACTTTTGGAAGCATTTGGGAACAAATCAACTAAACGTGTATAGTTTCATGGGAATTGCGCACTGTCCGCTCACCCGATTGGGTTGCGTGCCATGCATTCCCCACGAACCACTTCCTTCCCCGTTGCCGCCACCCAGCCTCCGAAACGTGCCTTCACGCTGATCGAACTGCTCACCGTCATCGCCATCATTGGCATCTTGGCGGGCATCCTGATTCCGGTTGTCGGTCGCGCGCGCGAGTCTGCGCGCACCACGCAATGCCTCTCCAACTTCCGCCAGCTTGGCATGGCATTTCAGTTGTTTCTTGGTGACCAGAAGGATCTCCTTCCGCCCTACTCCGACGCCGACTTTCCCGGTGGCGCAAGCCTCGCCGCACTCCGCCCTTACGTGCAAATCAAGACAGACGGCCCTCCCATAACCGGTGTCTTTTCCTGCCCGACAGGAAAGCCCGTCCTTGAACGCACTTACACCAACACTTGGCTCCGTAATTCGTATCAACAAAATCGCAACTGGGACGGATTTGGGCGCAGCGAAAAAGGACGCAAATCCATCCGTTCGTTCAACGCTCCCTCCCTTGCCATCCTCGCTTACGAACGCTGGGGCGACCGTGACACCACTTGGATCACGCCCAACACACATACCTCCGTCCGCAACATCCTGTACGTTGATTTCCACGTAAAATCCGCCCGCAACCTCATGGACGTAACCGCGCTCTCCGACGCATTAAAACAAAACTGATCACATCGTCACAACCACATCACACACTATGAAACCGCACACCACACGCACCCCGCATCACGCATATCGCACACCTATCAAAAACCTCATGGGCGCCATCGCATTGCCCGCAATGATTTTGCTAACCGGCTTGGCACTGCCAGCTCTCTCCCTCCAAGTTCAGGCGCAGAGCACAGGCACGGATGTTTCGCGCTACACAAGCTGGACCGCCGAAGGTGTTACCTTTTCAGGAAACTCTCACGGCACCGCCTCGAATCCGACCGCCGCCGTATGGAGTTATTACCATCAGGCCGGGCTAAATGAGGACGGCACCATTCCCATCACCGAACTACTCCCTGCTACATCGTGGTCGGTAACGGCTTACTCATCAGCCAACAGCTTTTTTTTCCGCAATGACCCAGGCAGCCGAAATCGAGGACGAGTTGAAATAACAAGCACCGCCTTGTTCACCTATTGGACGGTCAGCAGTGGCAATCAGCCAGTGAACAGCTTCAAACCTTCCTGGGCCATCACCACCTACAAGGAATTTGCCGAAGATGGCGGCACCTACGACTTGGGTGGAAAACTTGCATGGGCACTCGGCACGACCGCTCCGTCCCAGGAGATTCGCATCACAATCGCCAAAATCAGCACCAGTGGCGGTGTATCCGTCCTGTTCAACACAACGGTGTCCACCAGTTCGAAAGATACGCCCATTACCGTTTTTGATCAGGCTAATGGAACCCTCCCGGCAACCCTGACCGGCATCACCCTCGCGCAAGGCGAACAACTCGCCTTTGCGATTCGCGGCAGTAGCGACCAATTCCGGAACATTCAACTCATCGACAAAGACCTGACCCTGACGCTGCGCCCTGCCTCCACACCCGGCATCCCCGAACCAGCACACGCAACCCTGCTGCTCGCCGGACTCGGAATGCTGATATTTCTCGCGTATCGCGCCACGTCCGCCGCACGCGCACGCCGCCAACAGTAAAACTGGCGATTCTCGTTTCCCCGTCTATTTCCTCTCCGTGTGCCCGCTTACCCACGAGCGCACGTCTGCTCTCTCGCGCGCCGGTCCCTCCCCTGTTCCGCTCGCTAACGCCAACCACCCTCCCATGCACGACCTCCCATTCCAGATTCTCTGCCAGACCGGATTCCGACTCCGCCAACGTCTTTCCAAAACACTGTCAATAGGAGGAGTTGCCACCCTTGCCTTTGCCGGATTGCTGACGCCGCCAACGCCGCTGACAGCGGTTCCCGAAAACCGCGCCGAAACTTTTGTTTTTTCAGACAACCCCACACTCTCCCCCGAAACCTGGACGCTCACCGCCGGACAACCAGCCGACGCCGTTGTCGCTCCGAATGAAAACCGTCTGCTGCTCACACCCGGCACAGCCGCCCGATCCGGCGTATCCAAAATACATGACAACACAGGCGGCGACGGACGGACCGCCTTGCGTTACCGGTTTTATCCCCTGCGATCGGGCAAACCGCGTCCCGCGTTTGGCGATTTTATTGCGCAAGTGCGTATAGAAGCCGACCCGGAGGCCGCGCCGCTGACCTTCTCATTGCTCGACACCGGCGACTGGTCATTGAATCTCGAATACGAACCCGCCGCCGCCCGCGCCCGCCTCGTCGCAGGCAACGCGCACGACAGAGAAAAACAAACCGGCAACTGGATCGCCCTCCCCCGTTATCGTTCGCCGGCGCAGAGTATTCAGGCATCGCAGAACACATCGCAAAACGCCGGTATTGCGCTGGCCCTTGTCCGTCGCGGCGACCGCATCGAAGCCCGCATCGGCGAAGCTCGCGGCAAACCCGGCGGCCTGCCGCAAAACCCCCGCGTCATTGGCCTCTGGGAAGGCCGCCTTGCCCCCATCGTTGACTTCGCCCTCTCGGTGCGCCCCGCCATTGCGACCGCTGCGGAAACCGCCCCGCCAGCCGCACCGCATCCGCAACGCATCATTGCGCTCACCATCGAACCACTCCCGGCGGAGAGTCTTTATTTCCAAACAAAAACCCGCCCCGGCTCCGCCCTCCCGCACGACGCCCCCCGTCCGCCCGGACTTCGCAACATCGGTGGCGATTACATGGGCGGTTATCTCTGGCCCCTCCATTCGCCCGACGCCCGCCTCACGATTCTCGCAGGAAACGCCGCCACGCATTCCGCCTCCGGCATTCTGCGCGTCGCCATTGCCGACTGGCAGGATCAACTCGTTGGTGACGTGCAACACATCCCGCTCACACTCGCGCCCGGCGAAGAACGGCAAATGGACATCACCCTCCCCGCCGACCGCCACGGCTACTTTATCGCGCACCTCTCGCTCCACGCCTCACCCGGCCACGCGCCTCTTGGCGCTCCCCGCGCCATTGCTTACGGCATCACCGCCGCGCCGCGTGCCGACGAAATGAGCAACTCCAGCCGGGTCGGCACCCACGGGGCGCCCTACGCACTCACGGGGGCCAAATGGGTTCGGTTCTGGGATTTTGGCGGACGAGCCGTTCACTGGTCGGGCATCCAACCCGCGCCCGACCGCTGGGACTGGGGCATGCTCGACGCCGCCGTGCAACGCACCGAAGAAGCCGGACTGGCCCCGCCTCTCGTCGTGCTGGGCATGACACCCGAATGGGCCGCCACCGAACCCGAACGCGGCACCTATCGAGGCAAGGGCGCGTATTCACCGCCCAAGGACATCGCAGACTGGAGCGAATACTGCCGTCGCGTCGCCGAACGTTACAAAGGCCGCGTCACGCATTACGAAATCTGGAACGAACCCAACAACAACAGCCTGAAGCCCCGCGGTTTCTTTTTCCACGGACCTGTTGAAAGTTACTTCGAACTCGTGCGTGCCGCTTACACTGCGGTCAAGTCCGTCGATCCCGCCGCCAAAATCCTGGCCCCCTCCGGCACCGGCCATTTTTTCCCGTTTCTCGAACGCTTTCTCGAACTCGGCGGCGGTGCCTATTGCGACATCATTTCCATCCACACCTACACAACGCCTTTCCCGCCGGAGATCGGATACCATTTCAACAGCGAGAAAAGTTACCTTCATCGCGTCGAAACCGTGCGTCGCATCATGAAACGCTTCGGCGTGGAAAAACCCATCTGGAACACAGAAATCGGCTATCACTCCGGCCTCGATCTCCTGATTGCCGGCGTGCCCGTCCGGCAAGACCAGATCGCCGCCGAAGCCCTGCCCGGCCACTGGCCCAACTGGAAAAACGCCTGGAGCTTCCGTCCCCTTGATCCGCGGCGAGCCACTGCTTTTTTCACCCGCTTTCTCCTCCTTTCCTCCGCCTATGGCGTCGAAAAAACATTCATCCACCACCGTCTCATGCAGACCGGCGCGGCCGACACCTCGCCCCTCATGCCCGCCCCCGCCGTCGGCTGGTTCAGCCGTCTGCTCGGCGACGCCACCTACGTCCGCGCCTACGTCTGGCACGACAACGTGCAGGCGCACGAATACAAGCTCCCCGACGGACGCCATGTGCTGGCCTTCTGGCGCGTTGAACCCGAGGGTTTCCACATGGGCGTCACCGATCCGCGCAAAACCAAAGCTGTGGATGCCACCATTGAAACCGCGCCCATTGCAGGCATCGCCGGCATTGACGATCAGAAACCCGTCGCAGCAGCAGCCGCCGAAGCCGGACCGCCTCGCGCCACCTACTTCAAGCCCGCGCGCATCGTCCCTGTAAAAATCCGTCTCAGCAGGCAACCCGCCAAAACATTCGATCTGTGGGGCAACGAACTGGTTCCCGAGACGGACGCTGCCGGTGCCATCTGGCCATTAACCGAAGCCCCGGTTTATGTCCTTTACGAAACGCCCCCCCCCCCCCTCACCGCTCAAATCACCGAAGCCATTGCATCTCCCGATCCTGCTCCGCCTGCGCTTACCACGGGTATCGGAAAACTCGTTACACTACCGGCTGTTCCCGTGCCGCTTTCCATTCCGACCAAAATCGAGCAGATGCTTCCCGCCTTGCGTCCGCTCCCGCTCAAACAAGCCGACCTTTATCCACAGACCGGATCACGGAACAAACTCAATGGCGGCGAATCCGTTGGCTGGACGTTGTGGGAAGACTCAGGCACTGGCACCTCTCGCATCGTGCTGGCGGTGCGTGGCGGCGGATTCCGTTACGCGATCACGGTCAACGGCCAGCCAGTCCCGACGAATTTCTGGCCCGCATGGCCGCCCCGCGAACTCGGACGTGGACGCGGTTGGGTGGAATTGTCCGCCATCCTCATGAGCGAACCGCTCCCACTACGGAAGGGCGACAAACTTGTCGTCACCGCCCTGCAAAGCAACAGCCGCCTCTACCAAGCCTGGAGCCTGCCAGTATCCCAAAATTGAGGTTCTCCGATATTTTCGGTGGTGCGGCAGCGCCCGTAGCGCAGGCATCTTGCCTGCAAACTAAATTGATTGCGCGAAGCGCGGTGACTTTTGCTGCGTTTATTTTTGGGAAGCGGCGCTTCGCGCCATTGACTTGATTGCAGGCAAGATGCCTGCGCTACGGGCGCTCCGTGTCTCTGCGTGAGATATTTCTGATCGGGAAATAGTATCTACCCTCGCCCATGCGGAGAAGTGTGGATTTTTCGCCATTTTCTCCTCGCCCCCTCCTCCCCCCCCTCCGCAACGTCTCAAGCATCATGGCCAAAGCTGTCCTCACCAAAACCACCTCTACTGAACTCGCCGGCGGCACCCCCGCCGACCGCAAAAACCTCGATCTTGCCGTCTCCGCCATCACCAAACAATTCGGCGAAGGCTCCATCATGCGCCTTGGCGACGCGCACAAAATGCAGGTCGAAACCCTCTCCACCGGCTCGCTCGCCGTGGACCTCGCCCTCGGCGTCGGCGGACTGCCCCGCGGCCGCATCGTTGAAATCTACGGCCCGGAATCCTCCGGCAAAACCACCTTCTGTCTCAGCGTCATCGCCGAAGCCCAGAAAAAGGGCGGACTCGCCGCCTTCATCGACGTCGAACACGCGCTCGACCCCAAGTATTCGCGCATCGTCGGCGTCAACCTCGACGACCTCCTCGTCTCCCAACCCGACAGCGGCGAAGACGCGCTCAACATCGCCGAAGCCCTCATCCGCTCCAACGCCATTGACGTCATCGTCATCGACTCCGTCGCCGCCCTCATTTCCAAACAGGAACTCGACGGACAGATGGGCGACGCCACCGTCGGCTCGCAAGCCCGCCTCATGAGCCAGGCCATGCGCCGCCTCACCGCCGTGGTCAGCAAGACCAAGTGCATCCTGATTTTCACCAATCAGATTCGTGAAAAGATCGGCGTCATGTTCGGCAGCCCAGAGACCACGCCCGGCGGTCGCGCCCTCAAGTTTTTCTCGTCGATCCGCATCGACATCCGCCGCAAAGAGCAAATCAAACAACCCGACGGCAAGATCATCGGCAACCGCACCAAGATCAAAGTCGTTAAAAACAAGGTCGCTCCTCCGTTCACCGAATGCGAATTCGACATCATGTATGACGAGGGCATTTCACGCACTGGTTCCCTTCTCGACCTCGGCATCGAGCACAAGATTCTCGAAAAGAAAGGCGCGTGGATCTCCTACGAAGGCCAGCTCATCGGCCAGGGTCGCGACGCCGCCAAGCAGGCCATCCGCGACAACCCCGAGCTCGCCGAAAAGCTCAGCAAGGCGATCTACGAAAAGGTCAACGTCACCGGCGGCACCAGCGTCACCGGCAGCGAGCCCGACGCCGCCGAGTAAGCGGTGCGTAAAACTCCGGAGGGCGGGTCTCCTGACCCGCCAGACGCGGCGCAGCCGCGCCCATCCGATCCCGGAACTGCGAGCCTCGCTACGCGAAGCTCGTCGGCGGGTCAGGAGACCTATAAGCGCTAACATGTTAAGATTTGATGAGGATACGGTGGGGGATGCGCTTGCGAGGAGGGTAGCCGAGGGAACCGCGTAGGCGATGGCCGCAGAGAAGGAAGAGGCTTAGGGAGAGAGGGATGGCCAGACAAGAGAGGAGACAATCGCGAGCGAAGACAAACTCAGTCCATCTGGAGTTAGTCAGGGAGGATGAATCCCCAGGGGGAAAAAACCTCTGATTGGAGGAGGGATTTTTCGATGAGCAAGCAGGTGAGTAATTTGGCTTGGAGCCATGAGCGGGAGCTGAGGGGGTCTTTTTTTGGGACGTGGCCAGTGTTCAGGAGTGATTTGAGGCGTTTGAAAGCCAGTTCGATCTGCCAGCGCAGGCGGTAGAGTTGGAGGATGCCGCGGGAGTCCAGGCAAGAGGAGGGCAGGGAAGTGACAACGACAATGTAATCAGCCATGCACAGGCACTGGCAGGAGGGTTTGCGGCCGTTTTTTTTGGCGCTGAGCCTGATTTTGGCTCGTTCGCGTTGGGCGGCCTGTGGGCTGACGCGAAGGGCGCACAGGCGCAAGGCGGTGCCGTCCTTGAGGAAGACGGGCAGTCCGGAGCACTGACGGGAACGCAACTGGGCCAGCCATGCGGGAACGTCCAGCGCATGCCCCTGCTGGTCAAACAAGGGCAGACTGGTGCTGTGCCAGCGTAACAGGACCGCCCCCTGATGATCCATCACATGCCTGATCTGCGGGGCTCGGCAAAAATTCCGGTCGCCCAAAAACAAATCCCCCTTGCGCACCTTGTAACGGCACAGACTTTCGCCCCCCTTGTTGTCGGTCAGTTCGGCCTGTTCGCAAAACAGGCTGGGCAGTCCGATCGCATAATGCAGTCTCCAGTCCGTTCCGCTTGCTCCGGATTCCTCTATGGTCGTGCTGTCCACCGCCACCGCCGTCCACCCTTCCGGCAATCTCGACCACCTCGGCTGTCCGGCCTGCTGCTCAAGCAACCTTACGCTCATCCACCTCAGCCAACCCTCCGCGTTCCTCAGCCTCTTGAGCAACGCCACATCCGAGACCTCCGGCAACCCTGCCGCCGCCCCCCTCGCCACCGCATGCCTCAACGACAGCCCGCTCCCAGCGTGCATCAATATCAGCCTGAGCAACTCCTCCGCCGTTCTTATCCCCTTGGCCTGCTTGAACGCTCCTTGCTCCCTGGCCGCCACCTCCCACCCTTCCGGCAGCAGCCCCTTCACCAGCCCCCACTCTTCCGTCATCCATGTCTTTTTCATCCCACCTATCTACCCGTTTCCTCCTCCCATGTAAAGACAACATGTTAGCGCGTATAGGTCAGGAGACCCGCCCTCCTTGTTTTATTCGACGAGTTCGCCGACCAGGAAGACCGCGCCGGCATACCAGTTGGAACCGGCGTATTTTTCGGGTGTGCTGTCGAAGTCGGCGCGGTTGCGTTCAAAGAGCACGTTTTTCTTGTCCACGCGGTCAGCGAGGACGCGCACGGTGACTTCATGCACGCGGCCGGGGTCGGCGGCACCGGCACCGGGATCGGCAACAAGATTGTCGCCGATGGAAAGCGTGGAGAGGCGGCGATAGGTGCAATAGCCATCGAAACGGCGGGCCTCGCGTTTGACTCCGTCGAGGATGATTTCAACGGCGTCGGAATCGGGGCCAACCAAATCGTAAACCGCCGCCTTGGTCCCGCGGAATTTGAAGCTGAGCGTGGCACCGGGTTCGAGTTTCCAGAGGTGGGGCAGACGATTGGCAAAGGAACGGGCCACGCCGTCAGTCTTGGCGTCGAGCGCGACAGCGGGACCGGCGGTGCGAAGGGCGGGCGTGCTGCCAAAGGGAATCATGCGGGCGGCCTCCCAGTTGTCGGCCACGAGCGGGGCGGGCAGTGTGCGCGGCGTAGTGGCGGCTCCATTACGAGCAACAGTGACATCACCCGCGGCGCGAATCGCGGGGACGGAGCGGATGATGGCCTGCGTGTAGAGCGCATGACCGGTGTCGAGATAGGGATGGACGCCGTCCTTGGAAAAAAGGATGCGACCTTGGGCGTCGGTCGGGAGGTCGGCGCTTTCATTGAGTTCGTCGCCAGACGGACGGGCCACGTAGGCGTCGGGCGACTTCATGACGAGTTTGCCGTCTTTTTCGAGTTGGGCGATTTCGACGCCAAAATGGATCGAGGGGATGCCGTAGTGGTCGGCGATTTCTTCCATGACGCTTTCGGAGCGTTTCATTTTGCCCGCCTTGGCTCCGCCGATGTCGCTGGCGGTAAGGGTGTAAACGAAGGCGATGTCGCAGTCGGGGAGGATGCGCCAGGTCTTGCGCACGATGCCTTCCATGGCCTTGCGGATGTCGGCGGGTTTGGCCCCGGCATCGTTGACAGCAAACTCCACGAAGAGGAGGTCGGGCTTTTGGTCGAGGACGTCAGCCTCGACGCGAAACACGCCAAGGTTGGAACCGGTGCCGCCGATGGCGGCGTTGATTTCGGAAAGCTTGGCGTTGGGGAATTGTTTTTGGAGCCAGGCGAGGCTCTGCACGCGCCAGCCTTTTTGCGCGGTGATGCTGCCGCCGAGGTAACCGATCTTGACGGGTTTGCCGGCATTGCCGCCGGCAAGTTTATTAAAGAAATGCGGGAGGCCGTCGCGCGGCGTGCACTCAACGAGTTCGCGAAGGACAAAGGCGTCGGTGGCCTTGGCGGACGCGGGCGCGGCGGTTTGCGCAGGGACGACTGCGGGCGTCGTGATGAGGAGCGCGGCGAGGAACGCGGCACGAAGGGCGATGAAACGTGACGAGGTTGTCATGGGAAATTAAATACGATTGAGGAAGGGGGGGGGGGAGGAGAGAGGAGAAATTAATAATTAAGGGAACTTCTGAAAATTCCCAAGAACCGGACAAGAGCATGATTTCCATCTTCCATCTGGAAAGAAGAGTTTCGCGCCACGGCGCGACGGACGCCACGCTGAGAGGCAAGAGCAGGCTGAGGGCGTGGCGTTCGTTGCGCCGTGGCGTGAAATCTTGATCCCGCTTGCGGCGCAGCCAATCTGTCCTCTGTGACAAAAATCAATTTTTAGAACCTCCCTTAATAATTAAGAATGGGCGGCTTCGCCGTCACTTCGGAGTGTGGAGGTTTTGAGGGGAGGCGTGTGCATGGGTTCGTTTTTCTAATTTCTAACGTCTAATTCCTAATTTCCCCGCGAAGCGGGGGGAAAGCTGCGCGTCTGCGCCACGTGGCGCATCCAGTGATCCACGAGCACGAGCGCCGTCATAGCCTCGACGATGACCACGGCGCGAGGCACCACGCAGGGGTCGTGACGGCCCTTGCCCATGAGGTCGGTGGGGTGACCGGCGAGATCGACCGTGGACTGTGATTGCAGGATCGTGGCGGTGGGTTTGAAGGCGACGCGGAAGACAAGGTCTTCGCCGTTGCTGATGCCGCCCTGCACCCCGCCGGAGTTGTTGGTGCGGGTGCGAATGCGTCCGCCGCGATTTTCGAAAAGATCATTGTGCTGCGACCCGCAAAGGGCGGCGCCGGCAAAACCGCTTCCGACTTCAAAACCCTTGGTGGCGGGCAGCGAGAGCATGGCCTTGGCCAGATCGGCTTCGAGACGGTCGAAGACGGGTTCGCCCAAGCCGACAGGCAGGCCGCGCACGCGGCATTCGATCACGCCGCCGACAGAGTCGCCTTGGTTGCGCACGGATTTAATGCGCTCAATCATGGCGGCGGCGGTGTCGGGGTGCGGACAGCGAACGGCGCTCGCCTCGACTTCGGCGAGCGTGGGAAGCGGAGCGTCGCCATCAGCGGGAAATGCGCCGGCTGGCATGACGATGTCGTGGATCTGGCGGACGAAGGCGCGAATCTCCACACCGCTTTGCGAAGCGGCGGGGGGGGGGGGGGGGGGGAGGAGGGAAGCAAGGAGTTTGCGGGCAATGGCTCCGGCGGCGACGCGGGCAATGGTTTCGCGGGCGGAGGAACGTCCGCCGCCGTTGGGGTCGCGGATGCCGTATTTGGTTTGGTAAGTGAAGTCGGCGTGCGAGGGCCGGAAAGCGGCCTTCATTTCGGAGTAGGCCGAGGAGCGCTGGTCGGTATTGCGCACGAGCATCGAAATGGGTGTGCCGGTGGTGCGGCCTTCGAAGACGCCGGAGAGGATTTCGACAGAGTCGGCTTCTTTGCGCGGGGTGGTGATGTCGCTCTGGCCGGGACGGCGGCGATCGAGTTCGGCCTGAATTTCGGCGGCGGTGATGGGGAGCAGGGGCGGGCAACCGTCGATGACGACACCGATGGCGGGTCCGTGGCTTTCGCCCCAGGTGGTGATGGAAAACAGGTTGCCGAAGGAGTTGGGCATGGAGGCGTCGGTTGAGTCGGAAAAAGTCAGGTGGTGGTGCCCCCGCCCGGACTTGAACCGGGATGCGCGGTTTAGGAAACCGCTGCTCTATCCAGTTGAGCTACGGGGACATTGAAAATCAAAGAGTTAAGGAATCAAGTGCGTCAAAATGACTCAAAATTCTACCTTACTGTTCTATGTTTGAGTAAGTTTCGGGGCCGACGCTCTGCAATCTCAAAGCTCAATCTTGGGTCATTCTTGGCCATGAATCCCCCGCCATCGACCGTCAGCCATGCTATCGCCAAACCGGAAAAAAGGACTCCCGGCATAAGGCTGCTCAACCGCCGTGGCCATCCCACCATCACCGAAGCCTTCAGTTGCCTTCTGGTCCACGCAAAGGCGATCCTTGAGGGGAATGGGCACGGACAGGGAAAATCTGGCTGCGCTGAAAAATAGCAGGACGGAATGACCAAAAGGAGGGGCTGAGTCCTCGGAGGCCAGACGTTCCTGCTGCGGATCAAAGTGAGAGCGCACAAAAAAGCCCTGACGGTATGCATCAGGGCTTCGTAACAGACAGGATGGATTCAGGTCAGGAAGCAACCGGCGCGGACTCTTCACCAGAGGGAGTTGAAACAGGAGTCGCCACGGCGCGGGCAGCTACCAGGCCGAACTCTTTTTTGATGTTCTGCACGCTGGGGACTGAAATGCCAAATTGTACGGCAATCGCAGAGCCGGTCTTGCCTTCGAGAACAGCGGCCTTCACCTGCTCCTTGAGTTCAGGCGTAATCTTGGCGCGGGCCTTCTTGCCTTCGGGCTTTGCTGCGGAAGCCTTGGTCGCTTTCTTGCCTCGTTTGCCCCTGACTCCGACAACTTTCTTCAAGACTTTGATGAAGTCATTGACATCGGAATAGCCATACTGGCTAGGAATGGCAGCAAGTTCGGCAGTGCGTTCCTGTTCGATATTGGCTGCAAGTTTGGCAATGCGAAGACGGAGTTCGGTGAGTTCTTGGATTTTTTGGACGAGCATAGAATTTGTGGAGTAAATGTAGAGTTACTGACAGTTGCAAGTAGGGAAGCTATTTTGTTTTCAGTAGAGAGGCGTGACAGCCATAGGTGTTGGCTCTAGCGACTGGTTAGGCTCTTTGATTTCACTGCTTATGGTTGGCTTCGACCACCGGACTGTCTATCTCAATCCGTTCTTTTAAAATCAATGCTTCCGGTGATTGTAACGCAATGATCTGGCCCGCTTTCAATCGGTCAAAATCTAATTGATAATTAAGTGCTTTTAACCTCTCTATGGGCATATTGCATTTAGCGGATACCACGTTTGCAGTATCATTAGTTTGCACCGTATAGAAAGTCACGAATTGAGTCATTCGCACTTTTTTCCCGTTTTTAAGGATTATCGTTGGTTGCTTCAGGATGTAGTGCTCGGGGGAATCGTCTTTTGTTCCCGTTTCATGTGCGCAACCAACACATAGCAATAGCAATATGGGGCCGAGGATTTTCATTTTTTGCCTAACGTCCACGGTGAGCCGTCCGGGTAGCTGGCTTACAGCCAAAATGGTTGGCTCTAGAACTTGATTAAACTCTTTTCGACTATTTTGGGATGATATCGCTTAGAGGTTTACCTTTGTGATTTACTGCATCGGGATAATTCTTCTGAATTTCCTCATACAGTGCCTTTGCCTCATTTGCCTTCCCCTGCTTTCTGTAGTAGTCTGCCAAATAGAGTCTGGCGTAGGCTCCAACCTGAACTCCGCTGCCATAATAGCAGTCACCAAAATCTTTAATAGCACGTTTGAGGTATTGCTCCTTCTCTTCTCCCGATGACATTTGGCCGAGATATTGAAGGGCGCAACCAGTGCGATTTGCTTTGGGATACTTCTCAATCAGTATCTTGAGACTCTCCTTCGCCTCTGGACTGTTCCATTGCTTGTTAGCTACTTGATAGAGCTTTTCAATGTCCCTCAACTCCTCGACGCTATAAATATTTCGGTCCTCTTCAAATCTTTTTCTGGCTCTTTCCTTCGGTGTAATCGCTTTCGTTTCAATCGCAGGTGTCTTCCTTTGTGGTTGTTGAGAATTATCCGCATAGACAATTCCGCTCTGAATCGCAAACGCGAGGATCAGACTTATTATGCTGACTTGTTTTTTCATGGTAGTGTTTTTTTATTTGTTTTGCCGAACGTCAAAAATGAGTCGCCCTTGGCTAGCTAGCGCCTAGTTAGACTCCTTTCTTTTCATTCTCACCACTTAAGGAGTCACGTTAAGTTAAAGTAGTCGGAATAATCAAATATATCATTGGAATCTGGCCAATAGTATGTGCAGCGATGCTTTTCTGCGAATACTCTGAGGCGTCCGTGGATCCACGCGATACCATTGATGAGTGCATCGAAGGATTCACTGCCCGCGAGTGGACCATCCGTCCGATCTAGATTCTCAAGCTCCGAGCGAATCCCAAAAACATTGTCTCGGATAAATGGCGCTCCAAGTCGGAGAACAACACGTCTGCGTTCTCCGTCAGGGAAAACGGCATCGATTTTTTGAGTTGCAATATCGACGCCTGAATCACCTTCGAACCTGTATTTGAATGGCGGTGGAATCATTTTTTGCTTAACGCCGGAACTCAGGCACTTACCGGAGCTTGCTGCATCGCCCTGTTAGGTTCCTTCTTGAATTCCTGTTCAACGACTTCAACTATCGAATCAACAAACCCCTCTCGTCTTCCTCTTTGCGATGGATGATATGCATCAATCAAAAGAGGTTTTCCGTAGTCGGAAACGTAGGTTACCCACGGCTCAAAAACTGGAGATGAACGAGTTGTGTCCCATTTAAAGACATCCACCATATATGGCGCGCAGCCAATTACGACATCTGGTTTATATTCATAAAATTGATTACGAATTACCGACTCTCCCTTTTTGAACCAATCATATATATCATCCAGATTTGATTGAGTCTCTCCTGTGCATTTCTTAACATTAACATATGCTACGCTTCTTAAGGATTCTGCTATGAAAGGATCATCTCGCAAATACGACATGTCATCCCATCGTGGGAATTCATTTAATATGGAATAGCTCACATAGGCCATTGGCTGTAAGGTAGGAGAGTTTCCGATTCGTGGATAGACACCTTTATCCTTAACTAATTTCCATGCTCCATCAAACCAGGGCTCCCGAAGTATCCACATGATGCGATAACGTGCTTTCGCATATAAATCGGCATTAACGATTCCATCAATTTCTACTGACTCTCCATAAATTTTTCGTATCTCTTGTTCGATATTCATAATTTTTTGCCTAACATCAAGATGAGACATGGAGGTAGATGGCGTGACATCTACCGGAGTTGGGCTGCATCGCTTTGTTAGGTGGTTTAGTCCTTTTTTCTTTGATAAAAGGACGCCACTTCCTTGGATGCCAAGAAAGGGCTATTCAAATCGAAGACGACCATGTAATTGATAGCCGTATCAGGTGATGGGAACTCCCACCAACAATACACCGGCGAACCTTCTTTGGATGGAGAATACTTAACCAAAACACTATTTCCTTCTGTCTTAAGAATACTGTAGGTGAAATCAGAGTTGGATGTTTGAGTGCCGAGGGAAAGGGTGTGCTCGCTAAAAACAAGCGTTCTGGCCCTGACTTCTTCGGGAGTAGGTTTGAAATCCATCCCGGCAGGAGGCTCCTTAAGATTTTTTCTACTCTCTTTTGTTTTTGCGACATCCAAGACCCAAATGCCGATAAGAGGATTGGCTAAAGAGGCCGTATCAGACTCGACAGCCAGGATGAGGGGGAGTATCCCAATAAGAAGTGCTAGGATCGGTTTCATGTGTTCTACCTAACGTCCAAGATGAGCAGCTACTTTGGATGGCGCGCATTGTGCTTACGCGCGATGCCAGACAACCAAAGGGGTTGGCTCTGGCACCTTGTTAGGCTCATTGTGGATAAATACGTTTCAGATTCGGGCTACGTGTCAGAGCTACAGGCGTGATCATTTCTCTATCCAATGGAAGGTCTCCGTTTTCCATATCTCGGATGAACTTCTCATAAGGCTTCCAATTAAGATCTCCTAGTTTTTCCCATATGCCAACATTAATCCCCGACTCCCGCTCAAACACCTTATATACTAATTCTGAGCAATAAATCTCGGAATCATCCGGTGCATAACGAAAATCATATGGTCGCCCAACTAACTTATCGACACCAAGCATGATTTCCTCATGGGTCGGACGCCTTTCTCCTGTGATCCGATATGCTTCCACTCTCGACCTACGACCTCTAACAATCCATAAATACAATGGAGTGTATCGGACCTCGCCGATAGCTTCTGCAACGAACCAGTGCTTATCACGTTTGACAAGGATTCCACAGTGTGACCATTCCGATTTGGTAACTCCTTCGATAGCGTCAACAAGGTCGCCATGTGGTAAAGACTGAAAAAGAACATCACCTTCCTCTTTTGCAGAACAATAATATAAAGCTACTTTATCTAGCCGAAAAAACAGGCAAATACCTAGCAGGACCAATATGATCACCGAAAGCCGTATTTTCGCGCCTCGGCTCTTAGGAAACAGTTCGAATTTCATGATTTCTGCCTAACGTCCAAGATGAGTCGCCCTTGGCCGGCTAGCGACTGATTAGGCGGTTTGGTTTTCTATTTAAATTCTTGTGGGACATGCATGATACTCACAACTACGGTATGGGAAAAATCATCTTTTTCAATTCTTTTGACATAAAGAACTGTAACACTTTGGAAATCATATTTCTTGTTTTTGAATCGAAAGAATGAAATCACATTAAGCCCCCGTGATTTCAGTCCTTCCTCTATAGTCTTTACCTCCTCATCGTCCTCTATTTTCTCCCATCCCTCGCCAAGTTTTTTCTTTATAGCTGATTCAAATAATGAGGATGATTGGGACGTCCTGTATACGAGTGACGTTAGATTATGTGGAGATTCATGCTTGTGCATCAATTTTGTTTCGGGGAGAAGTGAGCTAGCTGATCTAATGAGATCCTGTTCGCTCGCAAAAACCAATGTAATAGAAGCTGATATTATCGCCAAATAGCCGAATATGTTTTTCATAATTTTGCCTAACGCCAAAGATGAGCCATGCGAGATGGAGAGTAACGAAAACCAAGGATGCTTTGCGACTACCTGCGTAGCAACAATCGCATTGGCTCCAGCGCTTGGCTAGGCGTCTCCATTTATTTTTTCAATGTGTCTTTTAATGAAGCTGATGTCGCTGTATAACTTCGCAAACATACCCAATAATATTGTAAGGATCGGGCAGGCTGCGATAAGAACGATAAAGACCGCTGGACTGCCTGATTCGTGATCCCAATAAAATAGACCTGCGTATAAAACTACGGCTGAAAGGTATAGTCCAAAGGCCACTCGATTCTCGATTCGCTTGCATCCCTGTTCTCGTCGTGCAGCCATTCGCTGCAATTCAAGTTCTGCCAAGATGCGCTTCTCTTCGATTTCGGTGAGACTACTGGGCTGGCTGCTCATGGTTTTGATTTGCCTAACGTCGAAGATCAGACATGCCGAGCCAGAGATTCTCGATAAAACAAAAAGGGAATCGCCGAGGCATTGTCTGTAGCGACTGGTTTGGCTTTTATTTCTTTCTGGTTATTTTCGTAATGAGTAAAATCAATATGGCTTGGGCGATGGTGATTAGTAGTCCTGCCCAGAAAAAGAATTCGCTAACGGTAAAGTAGATATCATCTACCTTGTGAGAAACGGTGTGCAATCGAATGGAATAGTAACCTCCGCTGCACAAAAGGAGCAGACCGAGAAATAGCGTGAAAAAAGCAAAGGCTTTGAGGGCTTTTATTGCCGCGATATTATCTTCTGGGATTAATTTCATTTTTGCCGAACGTTGTTTAGCTGGAAAAAGTTGGTGTTTGTCGGCCTTAACCCGGCAAATCCGGGAAAATGAATTTTCCACATTCAAACACCATGCGAAGGGAAATTTCGGGTTTACCTCACTGTTTGCTGCAAAAAGAGAAGCTGACCGAGCTTCGCCCCGTCACATCCCCGAAGAATGGAGAGATAACAATTGGGAGGGATTTAGTTGCAGGTAAAAAGAAGGCCATGGGGCGAAAGTCGGCAGGAAGCTGGCTACCGGGAACCCAGAGCTGATCCGGCCTGCAAGTTGACGGATTCATGGAGAGAAGGCAATCCTTTGCTGCATCAAAAGCTCTGAACGTAAAGGAATTGCAAGTGCAGGGCTGGATGGCACGGTGACGCCCTTTTGACCTGAATTTCAGAATAGAAAGGAGAATAGATGAAGGGATGATGGTGGAAGGTTTCGGCCTTTTCAGTGTCACGGTGTCATCATCTGTTCTCCTTTTTTTCCAAGTCTCCCCTCTGAGCTAAAAAAAGGCACCTCAAGATGAAGCGGGTATGTTTCCGGGCAATCTTCACTTCGCAGTGAAACGCGAGGTTGTCATAGATGAAGACTTGGGAACCGGTGCCAAGACCGGCAGGGGAACCGTTTGTTGTGCGAATTTCTCAATCCCAAGACCCAGGCGTAGTCGGAATGCTGCGAGCCGTTTTGAACCTGAATGAGGCCGAAATAACGGTCGCGGCCGTGTGACAGGGGCATGGGCTTGGTTGATGATGGAGAGACGGGCGGAAACCAGCGCACGTTCCACCTGTTCAACGAGCCGCAAATGCGGGATCGGAGTCCAGGTGGGCGGCAAGTCCGAGTTCGGCCACTCATGAAGAACCATTGGTCTCGCCCTTCCCCCCCCCCCCCCCAGGCATCGGGTCAGCCCGGCGGTGTCCCCGCTGTTGCCGTTGCTCCTTCAGTGAACGCCCAGCAGCGCCAGCAGGATGCCTCCTGAAATCGCGGTGCCAAACACACCCGCAAGATTGGGGCCCATCGCATGATAGATCAGGTAATTGCGAGGATTGGCCTGAATGCCGACCTGATGGGAAACGCGCGCGGCAATCGGCACCGAGGCAATGCCAGCCGAGCCGATCAGCGGATTGATCTTCTGCTTGAGGAAAAGGTTCATGATCTTGGCCGTTAGCACGCCGGAACCCGTGCCGAAGACAAACGCGATCAGGCCAAGGGTGATGATTTGCAGCGTCTTGGCGGTCAGAAAACTGTCGGCCGTCATGGTGGAGCCGATGGCGGCGGTCAGGACGAGCGTGATCACGTTGAGCAGCGTGCCTCCGGCCGTCTCGGCCAGGCGGCCAACGAGGAGGGATTCACGCAGCAGGTTGCCGAGCATGAGCATCGTCACCAAGGGGGCGACCGGCGGAAAACACAGGTTGACGATCACCGCGATCACGATGGGAAAAAGAATCTTTTCCAGACGGCTGACGGGGCGCATTTGCTTCATGCTGATTTCCCGTTCCGCCTTGGTGGTCAGCAGGCGCATGACCGGCGGCTGAATCAATGGCATCAGCGCCATGTACGAATAGGCGGCCACGGATACCTGCGGCAACAGGTGCGGGGCGAGTTTCATCGTGACGAAAATCGCCATCGGTCCATCCGCTCCGCCGATGATGCCGATCGCCCCCGCCTCCGCCAGCGAGAAGCCGATCGTCTTGGCGAGGATCAACGCAACGAAGATGCCCAAGTGCGCGCCCGCTCCCAAAATCACCAGTTTGGGGTTGGCGATCATTGGTCCGAAATCGGTGATCGCCCCGACGCCGAGGAAAATCAGCGGGGGCACAATCAACAGGCTCACGCCCTGATACGCGTAGTGGAACAATCCGCCGGGCAGGACCAGGTCGGAGCCCGGAACGTTGACCACAATGCAGGCGAATCCGATGCCGAGCAGCAGGAACGGCTCGTATTTTTTGACGATGGCCAGAAACACCATCGTGGCGCCGATGGCGATCATGACCAGGTTCCCCCACCAGAAATGTGCGATGCCCGTTTGGGACATGAGGGACTCCAGCAAGGATGTAAGTTGTGCGAACATGGTTTGAGTGTGCTTGAAAGTTCGTCCGGTGCGCTCAGTGGCCGGCGCGCAGCTTCGCCTCGTCGATCTTCCAATACCGGTTCACCAGCGGAAGCAGGCGCAGCACCACCCCGATGAAGGTGATGATGACGAAACTGAGAAAAAAATCGATGATGCTGATAATAACAGCACCATAAACAGTATCCGGAATGGTAATCATATCATGAGTCGTCCGCCAATCAATGAAAGGCGATCAACAAGGATAGCAGAACCAAACTTCCGTCACTGCGCAGATTTTGCCGTTTATTTTTCGTTTATGTTTTAATAACAAAACGAGGCAAACAAAGAGGAAGGCGCGCCTACGCCGGGTCGCTCACGAGGCGATAGCCGATGCTCGACTCCGTCTGGAGGTGCCGGGGGGAGTCGGGTTCGTCCTCGATCTTGCGGCGTAGTCGCATCATGAATACACGAAGATAGTGGGTCTGCCCCTCCGCCTCCGGACCCCATATTTCGGAGAGAATCTGCCGGTGGGTGAGCACCTTGTCCCGATGCGTCA
Source organism: Geminisphaera colitermitum TAV2 (assembly GCF_000171235.2). Classification (GTDB taxonomy): domain Bacteria; phylum Verrucomicrobiota; class Verrucomicrobiia; order Opitutales; family Opitutaceae; genus Geminisphaera; species Geminisphaera colitermitum. The sequence goes on from NZ_ABEA03000060.1 coordinate 52,210, forward strand.
CCAGGAGCCGCAGGAGCGCATATTCCTTGGCGCTGAGCTTCACGGTTTCCCCGTCCTTGGTCACGCGGCGGTCGGTCAGGTCCACTTCGACCGTGCCGAAGCGGATGATCGAGGGCGCCTCGTTGGGCTTGGTTCGCCGCAGCAGGGCACGGAGGCGCGCAAGGAGTTCCCCGCCTCCAAAGGGTTTGATGAGATAATCGTCGGCCCCGGCGTCGAGCGCCTCGATCTTGCGGTTTTCCTCTCCGAACACCGAGAGCACCAGCACGGGCGTCTGGCTCCATTCGCGCAGGCGCTTGAGCACGTCGATGCCCGGCATGTCGGGCAATCCCAAGTCGAGCACGATCACGTCGGGCGGATGGTGGGCCGCTTCCACGAGTCCCGGCCTGCCGGCCTCGACTTCGCGGACGGAGTAGCCCGCGTCTTCGAGTGTGAAGCGAAGCAGGCGACGGATTTGGTTTTCGTCATCAATGACCAAAACGGAGGGTTTTGAGGGTTGTTCATTCATTCGTGAGGAACCGATTCGTGAACCTTGTGGGGGAGATAGATCGTGAAGCGGGCGCCTCCGCCCGGGTGGTCATCAGCCACGACGTCGCCGCCTTGGGCGAGCATAAAACCGCGCACGATCGATAATCCGAGTCCGAGGCCGCCCGCCCGCGCGTGGTCGGCCCGCTCGAATTTTTGGAATAATTTTTCCCGCGCTTCAGGCGCAATGCCCGGCCCGCGATCGGCCACCGTGATGAAGACGCGCGCGCCATCGTCGTTGTCGTTTTGTTTTTCCACCCCGGCGTACATCGTGATGGCGGTGCCGGGCGGGGTGTGGTGCACGGCGTTGAGCAGGAGATTGGACAGCACGTGCTCCATCAGGACGGCGTCGGCCATGAAGAGCGGCATGTCGGGAGGCACGTTGATCGTAAACGGCCGGCTGGCCAGACCTTCGCCGACGGCACGCCGGGCGGCGCCGATCAGGTCGTAAACATCGCACCAGTCGAGCCGCAGGTTGATGCGTCCGGCATCGAGACGGGTCTGGTCGAGCAGGTTGGCGACCAGATGATCGAGCCGGCGGGCGGCGGTGCGAATCTCCTGCGCCAGTATCTCGCGTCGCGCGCCCTTTTCGCGGGCCAGACCCTCGGCAGCGGAACGCAGCACGGCGACCGGGGTTTTTAACTCGTGAGAAACGCTGTCGAGCAGGGTGCGGTGCATGCGCTCGGATTCGGCGAGCAGCTTCTCGCGTTCGCCGGCGGCGCGAAATTGTTCGCGTTCCACGAGCAGGCCAATCTGCCCGGCAAAGGCCTCCATCAATTTTCGGTAACGCAACGGCACGCCAGATTCGCCGCGGACCCACTGGACGGAAAACACGCCAAGCACCGTCTGGCCCCGCCTGACCGGCAGGTGCAGGCAGCCGCCGCCCTGCCGCGAGGCACGCGACAACTCGCGTCGAACGTCCTCCCCGGCTCCATCGTCGCCCGCCTCGCGGCAGGCGGATTGAGCGAGCGCGATTTCCCGATCATCGAGGCGAAGCGAACTGGCCGGATGCAGTGCGAGGCGGTTGTCGCCCCCCAGCAGTGACAACGCCGTGGGCGCGCCAAACAATGCGTCGGCCTGACGCAACGCCACCTCGACCGCCTCGTCGAGCGTGCGCGCGCTGCTCAAGGCGCGGGTCAGGTGAAACATCGCGGTGGCATGTTGCTCGCGCTGCCGTTCCTGTTGTTCCTTCGCTCGAAACCGGGAGGTGAGCTGGCCCGCCACCAGCGCCACGACAAAATAGGTGCCGAGAAACATGCCGTCTTGCAGGCTGAGGCTCGAAAACGCCATGCGCGGAGCCACGATGAAAAAGTTCCAGGCCAGCACACTCACGACGCTGGCGAAGAGAATCGGCCACCGGCTCACGCGCAGGCACAGCACGATCACGGCCAGCAGGTAAAGATCGCCAAAGACGCGATAATCCACCGGCACGAACCATGCGACCGCAGTCACCGCCGCGATCACGAGCAACACTTCCATGTATTCGCGCGGCAGGGTGGAGCGCGGAGTTTCCCAGCGAATCACGCCACCGGGCCCCGTGCTGCCGGCACCGCCGGACGGGGGGGGGGGGGGGGAGGGAGGAGGCGTGTGCTCACGAGGACTGTCCATGTCTTGATGTCCCAAGGGAGGTTCTACGGATTCAGTTCTTAACCGCGAATGAACGCGAATAGACGCGAATAAAAAAGCCAGAACTCATTGGTTTTATTCGTGTCCATTCGCGTCCATTCGCGGTTGGCTGGTTGGATTGGGGCAAAGATTTTTTGTAAATCCCCTCAATGTCTTGATGTTTTGAAATGCGCCTCGAATTTCACCGCATCCTCGGGTGTGTCCACGCCGATGGTCGCGTCCTCAGTGACGTCGCAGGCGATGTCGTAGCCGTTTTCGAGGACGCGGAGTTGTTCGAGTTTTTCGAGTTGCTCGTAACGTCCGGGGGGCAGGCTCGCGAGGCGGTCAAGAAGGGCGGCCTTGTAGGCGTAGAGCCCGAGGTGACGGTAGCAGGGGTTGGCGCGCACCCAGGCGTCATCCACCTGCCCGGCAAGGTCGCGGCAGTAGGGAATCGGCGAACGGGAGAAATAGAGGGCGCGGTCTCCGGCCGGGGCGAAGACGACTTTGACCTGGTTGGGATTGGCAAAATCGGCGGCGGTCTTGAAAGGCGTGGCGAGAGTGGCCATTGCGGCGGGACCGGCGATGAGTTGGGCGAGCCGACGGATTTGCGCGCCGGTGACGAGGGGTTCGTCGGCCTGCACGTTGATGACGTGATCGGCGCGGACGGTGCGATTGGCTTCTGCGATCCGGTCGGTGCCGTTGGGATGCTGGCGACCGGTGCGAATGACGGAAAACCCGGCGTCCAGCAGAGGCGCGGCCAGCAAATCGTCGTCCACGGCAAAGTGGAGGGGGAGTTCGGGAGCCTGGGTGCGGATGCGTTCGGCGGTGTGGAGGATGAGGGGGCGTCCGCCGACGATATGCAGGAGTTTGCGGGGGAATCGGGTGGATTCCAGTCGGCAGGGGACGATGATGGCGGTGTCGGGCATGGAAAAAGCGCCAGCGTGGAGACTGGGTTTTTGAGTTGCAAGCCACCCTCTCGCCGGGAACCTTCTGCCTTCTGACCCATGGATAAAGCAGACACCGCCACGGCTGGCCAGCAACTGACTCGAGAGCTTGTTGTTCAAAACAAGATGGGCATCCATGCCCGCCCCGCTGCGATGATCGTGCGCATCACGAACAAATTTAAGGCGGACGTGCTGGTCGAAAAAGACGAGGAGCAGGTCAACGGCAAGTCCATCATGGGCTTGATGATGCTGGCTGCGGGCAAGGGCTCGAAAGTAAAGTTCCTCGCCACCGGCGGCGACGCCACGCAAATGCTCGACGAACTCGAACAGCTCTTCACGCGCAAGTTCGACGAAGCCTGAGCCAGCCATGCACCGGTAACGCAGCGGATTCCCGGGCATGCAAACGCCAGTCAACATCCAGATCATCGGCAACGAAGTCGCCATCGCGTGGGACGACGGCGTCGAAACATATTTCCACAGCGAGGATCTGCGCGCCGCCTCGTCCAGCGCCGAAAACGTGGGCGAACGCGACATCCTCGGTCAGCGCCATGGCGGCGACGAGCGCACGCGTTTCCCCGGCGTCACCGCCACCGGCTGGGAGCGCGTAGGCGGCTACGCCATCCGCTTCGATTTCAGCGACGGCCACCGCACCGGCATTTATTCCTACGACTACCTTCGCCAACTCGCCGCCCGCCTCGACAAATAAACCAGCCGCCATCCCCCCCCCCCCCCCCCCCCGCCTGCCATTCCATTCCTAACTCCTAATTTTTAATTCTTAATTCTTAATTTCCTTTATGTTCCCAGTCCGCACCACCACCGCCGAAGTCGAACTCGGTTCCACGCTCCAGATCAAATTTGGCTCCGACGGCCTCATCCCCTGCATTACGCAGGACATCGTCACGGGGCAGGTCTTGATGTTCGCCTTCATGAACGCCCAGTCGTTGGAACACACGCTCAAGACGAAGAAAGCCACCTACTGGAGCCGTTCGCGCAACAAGCTCTGGTGCAAGGGCGAGGAGTCGGGCAACGTGCAGTGGGTTAAGGAGCTTTACACCGACTGCGACCAGGACGTGATTCTCATCAAGGTGGAACAAAAGGGCGCGGCCAATGCGTCATGCCACAACGGATACAAGTCGTGCTTTTACCGCAAGCTCGCCGACCTCGACACCGCCGCCGAGGGCTCCAGCTTCAAGCTGGAATTTGTCTCCCAGCCCCTCTTCGACCCGGCCGTCGTTTACAAAAAGAAGGCCTGAAACCTTCGGACTTGAATGGGCGACGGACGTCCGGCTCCGTCGCCACCGGCAAGCTAGCCTGATGGCGCTGCCATCCGCAGCTTATCCTTTTTCGCCTTTACGTTTGGACGAACGGATTGTGATGCCCTGCCCGTGCGCCCGCACCCTGTATCCGCTTCAATCGTAAATCGGCCTCCGTCATGGAAGGCGCGCCGGCCGCCAGCAAATACTGCCCCTGTTGCAACAACAACGATCTCACTTCGTCGGTGTTCAGCGCCCGGGATGTCACTCCCTGCTTCACCGCCAGCGCCGCCGCGGTCCCGGCGCCTTGGCCCACTGCCATCGCCGTTGCCATCACACGGACCGAACCGAACGCATGGTGTGTCGCCGAAATACAACGACCTGCCACCAACAGATTATCCACGCCTTGAGGCAACAGACTGCGATAGGGGATTTCATACACCGCCCTGCCTGAGCCGGTAAATATCTGCGTTTTCCCATCCGGAGGATGAATGTCGATGGCGAACGTCCCGCACGCGATCCCGTCCGGGAATGCCCGGCTGCTCAACACATCCTCTTTTGCCATCGTATAATCGCCGACGATCCGCCGCGTCTCGCGCACGCCCACCTGCACTCCGGTATCGACAATGTAAGACGACGCGAATCCACCGACATGTTTGCGAAGGAAGCGATGAATCTGCCAAGCCTGCCGGCGTGTTGCAATTTCCGCCCGCGTCAGATCCTCCACCTGCGTCCCGTCGATGCCTTGCAGACGCGTGCAGTTCACCGCGATCTGTCCGTCATTGGGAAGTTGATACATCAGGATTCGCGGCGCCGCCTCCTCCGGATACTCACCCGCCTCCATCGCCCGTTTCACCAGATCGGACAGCCCGAGAAATGCCAGCGTCTCGTGCGAATCGATCTCCTCATCGCTCGGCGAATCTTTCAACAAGTCGCGGTTCGCTTTCATCCAGTGGCGGAGCGCATCGTAGTCCACTCCGCCGATCCGATAAAAAAGCGTCACCGGCTGTAACGCCCCATCACCCTCGCGCCCTTTGACGAACGGCGCGCCGATTCTCGCCACCACATCCGCGTCCGCCGAGCAATCGATCACAAACTTCGGGCGGATCGCCTGACGCCCGGACTTGTTTTCGACGATCACATGCCGCACCCGTCCACCTTCCGCCACTGCGTCCACAAACGCGCTGTGCAACAAAAGCTCCACCCCTGCCTCCTCCGCCATGTCGAACAACAACAACTTCATCCCCTCCGGGTCGAAGGGCGTCATCGATGCGTTGTCAAACGTCAGGTCAGTCACATGCCCGGGCGACGCGGTGAGCGACACCAACCGCTCCACCACTTCCCCCGAGATTCCCCGAATCACCTGCTCCCCGTGGATGTCGTGAAACGTGAACATCGGATTCACCATCGCCGCCGTCAGGTTTCCTCCGAGAAACCCGTAACGCTCCACCAACAGCACCTTCGCTCCATTGCGCGCCGCGGCCACCGCCGCGCCGATCCCCGCCGGACCCGCGCCAATGACGAGCACATCCGGCTCGTGCGTCACCGGCACTTGCCTCACCGGTTCGATGACAGTGCCCCGTGATTTTCCCGGTTCCGTTTTTTTCTGAATCGCGTTGTTCGCTTTCGAGTTATCCATGTCAGTTGCTCCGTTGAGGCTTCGTTGAAGTTCAGTTTTCTTTTTCGGTTCTTCGACGTTTTCGGTGGAGGGACTGGCTTCCGATATGGAGTGCGGCGATTCATCGCCGCTTTGGACGACGTGATTCATCACGTCGCCTCGCCTTACCCTCTTGCTACCATCTCCGTCTGGCAAAGGACGCACCGGGAAGCCGGAGAGCAGAAGGCGGGAGGCAGGAGGCGGGGCGTTAAAACGACCCGTCGAAAGCGGCGATGAATCGCCGCACTCCATGTCGGACCTCCGAAAACATCGAAGAACCTCTTTTTCGCAGCGGAGGAGTACCACCGACTTCGGAGAACAGGTCCACGAAGCAAGCGCCTCGCCAACGTCCTGCTCGACCGGCCGCACTCGCTCCGGATTTTCAAAGTCGTTGGCCGCCTGGGGATCTTCGTCGCCCAGCGTCCAGACGCGCCGGACGCGGTATCCGGCGGGCAACTTCAGCTCCACTTCCGCCGCATCCGAACGATGCCGGTTGATCAGACTCAACACGATCGCTCCGTCGTCCTGCAAAGCCGCCGCGGAATCCAGCAGCGGAGCCTTCGGCGTGTCACAACCTTTCAGATACGCGCTGCGGATCGGCGGCGTCTCGACCGACGGGCATTCCGCAACCGTTCTGAGAGACGTCCCGCGCATCCACTTGGTGTATTGGCGGAACACATGAAAGAGGGGCGTCCGCACCACCTGATCGGCGTTTACCAACAGAGGCGCGTGGCCGTTGACCAGAAACACGTAGTTCGCCATCGCCACCTTCGGGCAATGCCGCAGCATCACGTTCAGCGTCCCGGCAACGAATACCGCATCCTCCACGGTGCGGGGATCCTTCCGCAACAGGCCGTCGTGGGAAGCCCGGCTGCTCGTCGCGTAATGCCGGATATTCCACTCGTCGATTGCGATCCGCAGCTCCTTTTTCAGGCCTGACCGGCTCCGGGCTTCCTCGATTGCCGCCAGCATTTTTCGGATCTGAAAATCGAAATAGACCGGAGTGAAAACCACGGTCTCGTATTCATCCGCCGCGCCTTTTGTGGAAGTGGCGTACATGTGGAGCGTCAGGTAGTCGATCAGCTCACCCGCGCCTGCCAGCACTTCGCGGTCCCATTCCGGATCGTTCCCGGCGCTCGACCCCACCGCGAGGATCTTGATGGAAGGGTCGCGTTCCTTCATCGCAGACGCCCATTGCGCCAGCGTCTTCGCATACGTTGCGGCGTCCATGTGCCCGGTTTCCCCCGCGGCCCAGGTCTCGTTGCCAACGCCCCAATACGTCACTCCGTATGGCTCGGGATGTCCGTTTAAAACCCGCCGCCGGCCCTGCTCTGTATCCTTGCCAGCATTACAATACTCCAGCCAGCGCAACGCCTCATCAAGGGTGCCCGAGCCGAGATTCACATTGAGGTAAGGCTTGCAGCCTATCTGTTTCGACCAGTTGAGAAATTCGTCGGTCCCGAACTGATGGGACTCCTGCCCGCCCCAATGCTTGTTCGGCAACACCGGGCGTTTGTCCCGCGGGCCGATTCCGTTTTCCCAGTGATACACGTCCGCGAAGGAACCGCCCGGCCACCGCACCACCGGCACCTCCATGTCGTGCGCCGCCGCCACCACGTCCTTGCGCAAGCCCCGCTCGTCGGACAAGGGCGAACGGTCATCCCACACCGCGGGATAAATGCACTCCTCGGACTCCTTCACATGCTCAAAATACTGGCCGTAGATTTCCGGTTCGATTGCGCCGAATGCCTCGGCCACATCGACCGCCACGCTCGCACGGTAGGCGTTTTGCGAAAAAGGTCTTGCGACGATGGGTTTCATGGGACGCAGAGGCTACCCGATTTCGTCCCGGCGCGCCATGTCCCGGCGGCCCCGGTCCATGTCTCAAATCCCCATCGTCGGATCGGCGGAAAAACCTACACCATGCCCGATGCCCGCGCGCTCGTTCTCGCCTTCTCCCGATAACGCGACGGCGGCATCCCGTATTCCCGAGCGAAAGCCTTGCTGAAACAAAACGCATCGCTGAACCCCACCCGTTCCGCGACCACGTCGAGCGTGCTGTCCGTCAGCAACAGCAATTCGCAGGACTTTCGCAGGCGAAGCCGCGTCAACCGCTGACGAGGGCTGCACCCATAGTGTCGTTGGCAAAGCCGCCGTAAATGTTCCCTGCCGACATGGGCCTCCGCCACCAGCTTCGCCACTTCCCAATCCTCGTTCAGCCGCTGCGCGACCACCTCCCATAATTTTTCGATTCGCGGATCAATCGCCCGCCGGTTCGCCAGACTGGCCAATGAGGCCCGGAGCAAATCGCACCAGATGCCGACAAGCTGCGGAGAATTTCCTCGCGTCACCTCGGTGAACAAACCGCGGTTTGCCGCCTCCAGCGCATACGAAGCCGCGGGCATCAGCACGGGGCGCGCATCCTGAAAAAGCTCCGGATATTTTTCCGTCGTTTCGAATTTTGCCCACGCGTATTTCCATTCGCCGAAACGTCGGTCCACCCGATAGCCGTGCGCCACGCCAGGCGGCATAATGTAAACCGTTTCCCACCCCGCCTCCTGCCAGCTCTCGTTGCAAACCACCGAACCAGCGCCCGCAATCGTCGCGATCACCAACCCGAAAACCGGCTCGGGCCGGATGAAACACCAGTTGCCGCTGGCGTGCGTGATCCCCACCTCGATCAGACCCAACTCCTTCAACAGCGGACACCGGTCCCGACTCACTTCCAGTCGTTCAATCACATCGCAAAAACTCTCCGTCCTGATCAGTTGCATCCGGGCATTTCACTGTTTCCAGGAGTCTGATCGAATATTTTCGGAAGGGGCAAAATCCCTGCGCCACCCGGTAGTTTTTCGATAGAGAATTTTCGGTTTATTTTGTCTCACGCAGAGACACAGAGAACGCAGAGCCAGAAAAGGCAATATTTGTAACTTATTTATAATTAGTAATCTATGTTTTCCCTGCGGGTTCTTCGACGTTTTCAGTGGAAACTCGATAAGTTGATATAGCGGGAGTTGGCGCGGTAGCGCCCGTAGCGCAGGCATCTTGCCTGCCATCTAAATTGATTGCGCGAAGCGCGGTGGCATCGGTTTGTCACGTAGTTCGGTGCTTTATTGCCAATTCGAACCGTGCGACTCACGAATACGCAGAGGTAACGGTTCGGGCTAAAGCTCCGAACTACGTCAAGGCAAGCGGCGCTTCGCGCAGTAGTTTGGATTGCAGGCAAGATGCCTGCGCTACGGGCGCTGCCGCGCCAACTCTCGTCTATCCACTGAAAACGTCGAAGAACCTCTCTGCGCCTCTGCGTCTCTGCGTGATCTCTTAAGCCTTGCGACAAATTGAACGGCGAATGCTTCAAACGCAGCAAGTTCCATGCTGCGAGCCACCTGTATTACGCTCCGCATTTGCGTCCGGGAACGGACTCCCTAGCTTCGCTGCATGGTCGTTTCGCGTCTGTTTTCCATCGCCCTCCTCACCCTGTCCATTTTCGTGCTGGCTCCCCTCGACGCGCACGCTCAAGTCGTCGCCCGCCTCGTCGCCGCGGACACATCGATCCAACCGGGCCAACCCGTCACGGTCGCCCTCCGCTTGGAGCACAAAGAGCACTGGCATTCCTACTGGATCAACCCCGGCACCGGCTACCCCACCAGCATTGAATGGCAACTGCCCCCTGGCTGGACTGCGGGCGACATCCAATGGCCCACACCACAAGTCACCCGCACCACCAATGGCGAAATCACCGGCAACGGCTACGAAGGCGTCACTTACCTTCCCGTTATTCTCACTCCGCCCGCCAGTGGTATCCAGCCTGGCGATACCGCGATCCTCCGCGCCACGGCCAAATGGCTGATGTGTGCCGACGTTTGCATCCCCGGCAAAGCCGACCTGACGCTCACGCTCCCCATCCGCACCGAAGTCCCGACGACCAACGGTGATGAAGGCGCACGCATCAAAAACACCATCGCCGCCCTACCGCGTGAAATCCCCGGCTGGCATCTCTCCGCACAACGCACCGGCAACACGGTAAAGCTGCGCCTAACCAAATCCGAAACTCCGAACATGGCGCGGGCGTCCCGCCCGCCTCCCTTGCCTCTCCCGACCGACCTCTGGTTTTTCTCAAACGACGGTTTTATAGCTTACGACGCCCCCCAGAAAACCACCTCTCTCGCTCCCTCCCCCCCCCCCCCCCCTGCCGCCACTGCCGCTGCTACTGACACCATCGCTCAATCCGCGGAATGGATACTCACATTAACCGTGTCGGAGTATGCCGAACCCGGCACCGGCAAACGGCTCCGCGGCGTCCTGCGCTCCTCCGCAGGCTGGGATGTCAACCATGCCACCGCGCAGGGTCTTCTCGTCGATGTGCCAATCAAAAACGCATCCGCCGCCGGAGCCGTTGCCGTGGCAGCGCCGGGCGGTACAGTGGTGACGGCGGTGCCGACCTTTGGCGCGCAACTCGCGCTCGGCTTTGTCGGCGGACTCATCCTCAACCTCATGCCGTGCGTGTTTCCCGTGCTCGGCATCAAGATCCTCGGTTTCGTTAATCAGGCTGGTTCCAACCGTCGCAAAGTCGTCATGCACGGACTGGCGTTTACGGCGGGCGTGGTGACATCCTTCTGGGCTCTGGCGGCGCTGCTTGCCGTGCTGCGCTCCGGCGGCGGACAACTCGGCTGGGGCTTCCAGCTTCAATCGCCGGTGTTTGTGTTTTCGATGGCGGTGCTGCTGCTCGTGTTCGCGTTGAGTTTGAGCGGGGTGTTTGAGTTCGGCCTGTCGGCAACGGGCATGGGAACCGGGTTGCAGACAAGGGGAGGCGTTACCGGATCGTTTTTTACGGGCCTGCTGGCAACCATCGTGGCAACACCATGCGCCGCGCCCTTCCTCGCGCCCGCGCTGGGCGCGGCGCTGACGCTCCCCCCCCTGCCCTCTTTCCTTCTGTTCACCGCGATCGCGCTCGGCCTGGCCGCGCCATATTTGCTGCTCTCGATCTTTCCTGATGCCGTAAAACTGCTCCCGCGTCCGGGCGCGTGGATGGAAACGTTCAAGCAAGTGATGGCGTTCCCGCTCTACGCGACGGTCGGCGGACTCGTCTGGGTGCTGGCCGGGCAGGTGCAGGACCAGGCGCTGCTGCTGGTGATTTTCGGCCTCACCGTGGTGGCGCTGGCCGTGTGGTTTTACGGACGCTATGCGACCCCCGGCGCACCGTCCCGGCGTATCCGGACTGGCATTATCGGCGGACTCCTTTTGCTTGTCGCCGGCATCGCGCTCGGCTGGCCCCGCCCGGCGGTCCCGACGGACATCGTGTGGGAGCCGTGGAGCACGGAGCGTGTGGCCGAACTGCGCAAGGAGGGACGCCCCATCTACGTGGATTTCACCGCCCGCTGGTGCTTTACCTGCCAGACAAATAAAAAACTCGTTTTCAGTTCCGACGAAGTGAAACGCGTATTCCGCGACAAGAACATCGCCACGCTGCGCGCCGACTGGACGAACCAAGACCCGCGCATCACCGAGGAACTGGCCCGCTGGGGCCGAGCGATGGTGCCGTTCAATCTCGTGTATTTGCCCGGCCACGACACCCCGCAAATCCTCCCCGAACTGCTCACCCCCGACATCGTGCTGAAGGCCGTGCGCGGTGGAAAACAATAGTTTTCAAAAAAACATCCGGTCCGTTTTTAACCGCGTACCGAGTGAAATCAGAAATACCTCACGCGGAGACGCGGAGGCGCGGAGTTTTGTTGTTTCTTTTCTCCGCGTGCTCCGCGTGCCCGCGTGAGATGTTTACCTCCCCCCCCCCCCCCCCCCGAGGACATTGGTTTTATTCGCGATCATTCGCGACCATTCGCGGTTGGGTTTGGGTTTCTCCCTTTCAGCACGAACCGCCACGGTTTCGCGGCCCATTTGGGGCCGGCGTAGTCGATGCCGATTCGCGGTGTGGCCAGCACACTCGCATCAGGAACCTGAAATCCGTCGTCCTCCAACCATAGACCTGTATCGGGATTGGCAGGACGAGTGTTGAAACGCACGCGTTCAATACCCAGCGCACGCGTCAGGCGGCCCGGTCCCCAAAATCCCTCCACGCCGCGAATCAAAATCGCCGCCGGATAATCCACGGGGCCGGTCACCACGTTGAGCATTTCGTGCATCCCATAAACGAGGTAAACATACCAATTCCCCGCGTCGCCAAACATCACCTCGGTGCGCGCGGTGCGCCCCTTGCTGGCATGGCAGGCCCGGTCCTCGGGGCCGTCATAGGCTTCGGTTTCGATGATGCGCACGCGGCGCGGCGTTCCCGCCTCGCCCGCCGCGCCGGATGCCCCGGCGGCGACCACCAGTTGTTTGCCGAGCAGCCAGCGTGCCAGCCTTGGCGTGTCGAAACTTCTCAAATCTTGCGGCGTCAGGATGCGCGTCATCGTTTTCAGACCGCTGGTTCGGTGAATTTCTCGCGCAGCACAGCCACCTCCGCCGGACCGACGCCGAGGACGTTTTGCAGGAAACCGGCCAGCGTGCCGTGTGCGTTCGCAATGGAGTCGTGCAGCGATTGCAGGTATTCGGGACGGGCGGAGAGGAGGTCTCGTGTGACTTGCGGGTGGAGTTTTATACCATCGAGCAAACCGGGAACCGGTGCGTCGTCAGGGATGGCGGCGCGACAGGTGTTGGTTAGCAGATAGTCCGTGAGTATCGTTTCTTCGGATACGCCGAGCGCGCCAAGCAGCAACGCCGCGCCGATGCCGGTGCGGTCTTTTCCAATGGTGCAATGGAAAAGTGCAGCGTGGTCGTCGGGCAGCGCAAGCAGGCGCTCGAAAAACGGCCGGTAACGCACCGCCAGCGACCCCGTCGCAGCGTAAAAGCCGCACATGAAACGCACCCCGCTCTCCGCTTTGGCCAGCATGTGGGCCCAATCGTCGGGACTGTCGTGTCCGCCAGAGCAAAGCCCGTAACGAACCGCGCCGGCGGGCAGGCGGTCGGGAGCTTTGGCCGCTTCGGAGGATTCACGGAAATCGAGCACGGTGAACACGCGACGCGCGCCGAGCATGGCGATATCGGCCCCGGTCAGTTCGTGAATCGCCCCGGAGCGGTAGAGTCGCCCCCAACGCACGCGACGCGGTTCATCAGTGTCAGTGGCAGCGGCGACGGGGTAGCCGCCAAGGTCGCGGAAGTTGACTGCGCCCTGGAGCGACACGATGCGGCGCGGATCGGTGGCCGCCGTATCCGCGAGGGCGGACAAGCGGACGGACGTTGCGGAACAGGGTTCGGATGCAGACATATTGCCCGCCATTGCAAAGCAAAGGCGGGACGGTGTCGAAACCGGAGTTGCCACGCCGTCGCGGACAGTCGCGGCGAGTTCCTTTCGCTCCCGCCCATCCCCCCCCCCCCCCCCGGCTTGCCGCGACACATCCTGTTGCTTGCCACGTGCGCTGTTTTTGCGATTGTCACAGGCTTTCCGCATGAGCACCCCATTCAACCTTACCCGCCGCAAACTCCTCATCCTAGCTTGGGTCATGATCGCTGGCGCGGTGCTCGTGACGGCTGGCGTCACAGCTTATTACCAGATCGAAAATGCAGCGGGGCGACGTGTGTGGGCCGGGGTGAAGCAACTGGCGGCCAGCCGCGGCGAGCCCCTCTCACTGGCCCAAACCCTTCCCGCATCTGTGCAGCCGACGGAAAATTTCGGCGCGACACTCGTATTTGCCTCATCATTCGGACGGCAGGCGGGCGGCACTCTTGATAAAATCAACGGACGCCGTCCCGACGCCGATGCCGCCAAATGGCGCATGACCGCCCCCCCTCCCCCCCTCCCCTCCCCCATCTGCGAAATGTCCGAACCCGGCTTCGGCCTCTGGTGGCAGGGCGAGGCGGTGCCGCTGGATGAATGGCGCGCGTATCTGGGAACCCATGACGTGCTCGGATTCTTGAATACACACGCGACCGACATGGCCGAGATCGCCTCGGCGAGCCGCCTGCCCTATGCGAGATTCAATGTGGACTACGAACACAGCGTGCTCGCCGGGATGCCATATCTGCCCGCCATGCGCAGCCTGTCGCGACTCTTTGCCCTGCGCGCGGCGGCACAGATCGAGAAGGGCGACGGCACGGCGGCCCTTGCGGACGTGATCACAGTCTTCCGCCTCGTGCATGCGCTGCGCGACGAACCCTTCATCCTCACCCATCTGGCGGCCAACGCCAACGCCACCGTCGGCCTGCAAGTGATGCGCGAAGGGCTGGCGCGCGGCGTGTGGTCGGACGCCGAGCTGACAACGCTCGCAACGGAACTCGCGCAACTCAATTTGCTGGGCAACGCCATGCGCGGGCTGCGCGCCGAACTCGCCTTCAGCACCGAATTGATGGAACGCCTCGGCAACGATCCCGAAGCCACGCTGGCGCGCATGACCAACGGCGGCGGTTACGATGCACGATTCGTCCACTACGTGCCGGGCGGCTGGGTGTATCGCAACATGGCGTTGTCGGCCCGGATATTTCTTGACGGCGTATTCCCCTCCTACGACGCGGTGGCGCGGCGCGTGAATCTGCACCAACTCGCCCAAGTGGACCAGATGGTGCGCGGCATGGAACCAGGCCCCTACACGATTCTTGCCCGGATGTTTATGCCGGGGTTTTACAGGGCTATAACGAACTGCGCGGCGACGCAGACGCAGATTGAGATGGCGCAAGTCGCCTGCGGACTGGAGGTCTATCGCCGAGCCCATGGACGGTATCCAAAATCACTGGACAACATCGCCGGCTTTCCCGGTGTCCGCACCCTGCACGATCTGGTGACAGGCGAAGCTCCACGCTATCAACAACGGGCGGACGGACGGGCATTCGTCCTCTATACAACGGGAGCCGACCGGATCGACAATGGCGGCGTCGTGGCGCTCACCGAAGAGGGCAGCCTCAATCCGCACAAAGGCGACTGGGTGTGGCCGGCGCCGATGACGGTGGAGGGGACGAAAAAACTCAACGCCCAGCGCCGGGCTCTCGAACTTCAACGCTGGGCCCTCGCAACCGCGGCCCGATAAAAAGTGGCGCGGGCGTCCCGCCCGCAATTCTGCCACTCCGTTGGAATGCAGGCGGAACACCCGCGCCACCATGGAATGCGGTGATTTATCACCGCTTTGGACGGCGCGATTTATCGCGTCGCCTGACGACATGTTGGGCGGGCCGTTGAAACGGCCCGTCAAAGCGGCGATGAATCGCCGCACTCCACAAATCGCAAATGCGGGCGGGACGCCCGCGCCACGGGAACCTCGCTTGACGCATCGGGACAAATGACGCCTCTTCTTCCCCGTTCCTGACACACCACAAACCACACCATGTTTTTTGCGATCATCGACATCATCAAGGGAGCGGACCTGCTCATCTATCCGCTCGCGTTGTGCTCTCTCATTCTGGTGTTTATCCTCTTCGAACGCGGTTTCGCGCTGCGCCGCGCCGCGGTGCTGCCCGACGACTTGGTGGACGCCGTCGTTTCGGGCGAACCGGGGGGGGGGGGGCAGGATTCGGTGCTGGCCCGCGTCATCGCGTTTGCCGGACGCCACCCCAACGACCCCGACGCGGTCAAGGCGTTTGCCCGCCTCGAAGTCACGCGCATGGAACGCGGACTGCCCTATCTTGACGTGATCTACACGGGCGCGCCACTGCTCGGATTGACCGGCACGGTGTGGTCGCTGATTCGCGTGTTTTCCAGCATCTCGGGCGAGACGGGACTGCCCGATCCGGTAAAATTCACGAGCGGCGTTTCGCTCGCGCTGTCCGCCACCGTGCTCGGCCTTATCATCGCCATCCCCGCCCTCGTTGGAAGCGGCATCTACCAGCGCAAGGTGGACAAATTCGCCGCGCAACTCGACGTGTTGCTCGAACGTATCCTGGCCGGGCAGGCCCGGGCCGGCTCCGCCGGGAAATCCCAAATCCCAAGCGGCTAAATCCCAAAAAATGCAATCGTCGCTTCGCATCCGCCGCCGCCGCCGCCACGAGTTGAATCTCGTGCCGTTGATCGACGTGCTCGTCATGCTGGTTTTCTTCGCCTTTGTGACGATGCAATTTCGCAGCGCGGCCACGCTCAACATCACGCTGCCACGCGTGGACACGGCGGGCAAAAACGAGTTCAAGGGCAGTATCACGATTGGCATTACACCAGAAGGCGTGATGTCGTTCAACGGCGAGGTGATCGCACAGGATCAACTGGAAGCGCGCCTGAAGGATGCGCGCCAGCTCAGCAAGGACATCCCCGTCCTGATCCGCGCCGACGAGACCACGCCGCTCAAGACACTCGCCTTCGTCATGGACTCCTGCCGCAAAGCCGGTCTCAACCGCTTCAGCCTGCAAAGCCGCTGACGCACGGACGCGCCGACGATACTCACTTACAGGTGCGGTATTACCTAAGGAGGGCGGGTCTCCCGACCTATACGCGCTAACATGTTTCGTTTTTTTCTTCATTTTTTGATTCAAACCAGCCTTTTAAATCTAAAAATCGCTGTTTTCTGCTGAAATAATCTCAAGAAATGCGTGGCGATTGAAAAGATGTTAGCGCGTATAGGTCAGGAGACCCGCCCTCCGCCCTTGTTACAAATGCCGCAACACCCAGTCGGTTGCCGTGCCGGTGGCGGGCTGGCGGAGAAGCGTTCGAAGCTTTTCCGAATGATCGCGGGTGCGGATCAAACGTTCGGAATTTTCGAAACATTCGCCCAATTCGCCTGCCAGCGCCTCCGGACTCGCCGCACCTTGCAAGTATTCGGGATACATGGGCTCGCGCAGCAACAGGTTGGCGATGCCCAAATAGGGGATTTTTACGAGCATTCGTCCCAGCAGATAGGTCAACGGATTGGCCCGGTATGCGATGGCCCCGGGGATCGCCGCCAGCGCCACATGGAGCGACATCGTGCCGCTGCTCATCAGTACCGCCGACGCCGCCACCGTCACACCTTCCGCCATGCGGACCAGCCGCACACCGGACGGTGGTAGTGATTGCTCCAATACGGACCTGATCGCCTCGCTCGGGTACAGGACAACGGCCTCGCGTCCCGACTCGCGCGCGGCGGTGAACCCGGCCAGCAACACGGGGAATATTCGCGCCACCGCCTGTTTTCGGCTGCCCGGCAGGAGCAGCACGGGACCGTCGGGATCGTAGCGGACGGGCGGCTGATAATCGGTATCCAAAAACGGATGACCGACAAACTCGACGGGCAGCGCGGTGTCCTTGTAACACTCGACCTCGAACGGAAAAATCACGGCGAGCGCATCCAGGTGGCGCGCCATCTTGAAGCGACGTCCGCCCTTCCAGGCCCAGATTTGCGGCGAGATGTAGTAGAGGAGCCGGATGTCGCCGCCCCCCTTGATCGAGAGCTTGCGCTCGTGCAGCGCCGCCGCGAGCCGCAGGTTGAGGCCGGGATAATCGACAAAGAGGACGGCACGCGGACGATAAACGCCGATCCAGCGCAGGATTTCGTTAAACAGGGCTTTGAAGAAGGAGTAATTTTTCAAGACCTCCACGAGTCCGACGACGGAGGAGGTCGTCATGTCGTGTAGGAGTTGCGCGCCCGCCGCGTCGAGCCGGGGACCGCCGAGCGCAGCGATGTTCAGACCGGGTTCGCGACGGCGCAGATCGGCGACGATTCGGGCGGCGTGTTCGTCGCCGGAGTGCTCGCCCGCGATGATAAGCAGGTCAACGCGTCCACCCTCGGGCGGTGAAAGTCGGAAGGGAAGCTGGAGGCGTTGGTCAGACACGGTTTTTCGAAGAAGATTTTTAACCACTAATGCACACTAATGGACACTAATAATGAAGCCCGGGTGGATCGTGTCGAGGGGGGGGGGAGGGAGGCATTTGCGCCGAGCAACGATTACCTGCCTGCCCCCCATTAGTGTCCATTAGTGTGCATTAGTGGTTAAAAGATGATTTTGATTTATTTCGTGTTGGCGCGGATTTGGTCGCTGATGGCGATGGCGATTTCGAGGGCGGTTTTGCCGAGGCCGCCGCCGACTTTGGGCTGCCGGTGCGCGCGAACGGTTTCCACGAAGTCGGCAAGTTCGAACGCAAGCGGTTCTCCTTTTTCGATGGGGATGTCCTTGACGGGAACTTTGCTGAGGTCGCCGGGCTGGATGAAGCCCATCTTGAGCTTGATGCCGTAACCAAGCAGATCGCTCTTTTTGACGAGGTGCCCCTTCTGGTTCATGAAGTCGAGCGAGAGGTAGGCGTCCTCTTGAAAGACACGGATTTCGCGCACCTTTTTCATGCTGATGCGGCTGGTGCTGAGATTGGCGACGCAACCGTTTTCGAAAACAATGCGGGCGTTGGCGATGTCCTCGGTTTTGGAGAGGATGTTGACGCCCACGCTTTCGATGCGGGCGACGGGAGACTTCACCAGCGCGAGCACGATGCCGATGTCGTGGATCATGAGGTCGAGCGTGACGCCTACTTCGGTGCCGCGCGGCGTAAAGGGTGCGAGGCGTTCGGCGGTGATGTAGCGGGGATTTTTGATGTTTTTCTCCAGGAAACTCATCACCGGGTTGAAGTGTTCGATGTGACCGACTTGTACGATCACGCCCGCGGTTTGGGCGGCGGCGAGCACTTGCTCGGCTTCGGGGAGGGTGGCGGTAATGGGTTTTTCGATGAGGAGATGGCAGCCTTTGGCGAGCAGAGGGAGGGCGATCTCCGCGTGTTTGTCGGTGGGCACGACGATGGAAACGGCGTCGCAGGCGTCGCCGAGTTCGTCGAGCGTGGCGAAGCGGTGGCAGTTGTGGCGTTCGCAAATCTCTTTCGCACGGGCGTCATTGGCCTCGAAAATGCCGGCAAATTCGATGTCGGGCATGGCCGCATAAATGCGCGCGTGGTGCTGGCCGAGCGAGCCGGTGCCAACGACGCCGCAGCGGAGTTTGTCAGTTTTGGAGGAGCGGGAGGATCGGGAAAAGAGGCTCACGGTGGGAAGGAGAAAGGTCCGACGTTACCGATTCCTCCGGTCTGCGCCATGCTGAAAAAACAAGATGTATGCGAACGTCACAGGGACGCGGACGCTGCAAGCGGCGTGTCTACGGATTCGCTTTGGGCAGGATGAATTTTTCATGTGTGCCGTCAGACAAAATCCGGTGGTTGACCGAGGCTTCGAGGCGCACGTTGACGCGAGTATCGGGCTCCAAAAAATCGAGCCGAATGCCTTCGATCACGGCCACGGAACTCGCTTCGACTTTATACAATATCGTCAGCAACAGATGATGGATCGGCGCGGTGAATTGCCGACGGACTTTGGCCGACGACGAAGTGAGCACACGACGATTGGAATCGTTGGCGTCCCAATGAGTGGTGGCCTTGATTTCGAGCGGCATGCGCAACCCGTCCGCCAGTCGAGTGACAAGCCAGTCAGGATAACCGGCGCCGGGGCATTTTGTCATTTTGAAGTGTTGTAGTTTTTCCGCAATACGGGGCAGCACACCGCGTTCAATTTGGTTGCCCATGCTCTGGTTGGTGCTGTCCGCCTGTTCGAGCGGGTAACGAAAACCGATGAGCGCGCCTTCCGCCACGGCCTTTGCAACGTCGGCCTCGATTGCCGCCACCAGTTCACGAGGCCACGCCTCGATCATCACAGCCGGTTTGTTGCCCTCCCATTCCAGCAACGTCGCATAGTAGTCCCCAAGCGTGGCGGTTTTGTTTTGGGCGAAGACAAACGAACCGGATGCAGCCAGCAGGGAAAGGATGATCCAACGGGGGAGGATGGAGCGAACAAGATGCATGAGCCCTTGATGTCACTTCCATGAAGCGGACACGAGAACTACTTCCATTCTCTCTTCCAAATTTAAGAATTCACCTGATCTGAGCCGCTGGGAGTGGGAACTGGCGGCAACATATTCCCAGGCACGGCCACCGAATCAGATTCTTTTATTTCAATATTTGAACGACTTCTCGTTGTTTTCACCAGCGAAGCACAATATCCAACGACAATCGTAACCAAGTTGCCCAGAGGTCCGCTATAATAGATATGGAAGGGAAGCCGTCCAGACTCCGGAATAAAATCCATTTCGCCCAGCGAGCACCAACCGAGAAAGACACATGCCGCCACCAGACCGACGCAGGTGCCACGCAAATTGGCCCGCTTCGTGAATATCCCAAGAAGGAATACGCCTGGAACCGTGCCGATCAGGATGCCGCCAATCATGAGGACAAGATCGGCCAGCGTGGCCGCGCTCGACAGACCGACGAGCCATGCACCGCCTATCATGGCGGCGGCGATTATCCACGCGGCCAGCTTACCCACGCGTAAGTAATGCTGGTCATCCCGTCCGGTGGCAACCAATGGCGAATACAGGTCCCGCACCCATACCATCGACGATGCGTTGATGCAGGCGGCCACGGTGGACATACCGGCGGCAAGCGCACCCGAAATGACGATACCGGCAATACCGTTGGGCAGCGCTGTCATGATGAAATGCGGCAGAATTTCCTCCGCCTTCGCAGTTCCTTCGAGAATCGAAGTGGCAATCGAGGAAGGGAAACGCTCGTAGTAGGCATACAAGCCGGTGCCAACAAACTTGAATGCGACCCAAATTGGCAGAGCCCCAAAGCCAAGCACGAGAATCGAGCGCCGGGCTGCCTCATCCGATTTGGCGGCGCTCCAACGCTGGACGTTCCCTTGATCCAAATGACTTAGGATGACGCCGAAGAAACCGGTCGTAATCAAGGCAATGATTGATTTCTCGCTGAGGCTAAAACTCCACCGTGTGGGAATGAGTTCAGTCGAACCGGGAGCGGCATCCCAGAAAGAAAGTTTGTGATCTCGCACGGCCACGCTGACAATCTCACTCAAGCCTCTTGGTAAAGAAGAAATAATGACAGCCACGCAAATAATGGCGCCAAGAACAAGGATAGCAGTCTGCACGACATCCGTCCACACAACAGCATTGAAACCGCCTTTGGCCGCGTAAATTGCGGTCACAAGCCCCATGACAAGCAGACAGGTTCCGAAACCAAAGCCCGTGATCGACTGCATCAGGATGGCCAACAGATAGAGAATGGTGCTGGTCCGCACCAGTTGACCCAAAAGAAAGACAAGGGCGGCATAGACGGAGATGGAGCGCCCGAACCGGCTGTTGAGGTAACCGTAAGCGGATACGATGCCCCTTTTCCTGAAAAAAGGCATGATGTAAAAGGCTATTACCAAAGCCGCCAGAGGCAAGATGAGCTGGGGCACTACGCGCAACCAAGCGGTCTTGAACGTGTCGGCGGGACCTGCGATGAACGTAACCGAGCTAATAAGGGCACTGATCATGCTGATACCCAGCGCCCAGCCCGGAAATCCTCTTCCGCCCAGAAAGTAGTTGTCCTGACTGTTCTGACGGCGGCTGAAATAGAAGCCTAGCGCCACCATGCCGGTGAAATAGGCAAAAATAACCAATAGATTGAGGAGGCTGATGTGCATGGATGGCAACGGCGATGGAGGGTGTTATATCGACTGGCTGCCCCGGCTTCAGCGTTTGAGTCGGGATTTTCGTACAACAAGGCAGATGCCCACCGCGAATACGCTCAACAGAATGGCCGTGCTGCTGGTTTCGGGAATCGATGTGATTTCAAGGCTGTAATACTTGTTGGGACCGTTCGCCGTATTGGTGGAACTTCCAAAGCCAACCGAACCGGCGTTGCCTGCGGCGGCGTTGAGGGTCGCATTGGACTGCCAGCCGGTGGATATCAGGAGATCGTTAGCCGAATTATAAATGCTCAGCGCAAAGGAGGCCGTACCGCTGGCATCGTTCTTTTGCTCGAAAATCGCCTTGTATTCGGTGCCTGCGGCCAGCGTGTGCCCGCTGTTCACGGTGACTCCAGATGAATTAATACCTGTATTGTAAACTGCATTTCCAGAGGAAACGTTCGCCACCACATCAAGCAAAATCTGCCCGCCGGTCGTTGAATTTGTCGTGACGTCAAAACCCCATCCAAGCTGGATGCGGACATTGTTGATATTGCCATGTCCGAGATAAACTCGGGCATAGACACCGAGGTTTGTCTCGGAATTCACCCGGCTGACAATCGTGGTCGCCGGCGTGGTGCCCAAAACGCTGTGTGAAAAAGTCAGCGAAAGCGTTTCTTCCAAAAACGAGTTATTCGTGTAGCCGTTGCCGGAAGGCGTTGTCGTGTAGAGAGCATAGCCAAACCAGTTCGTGCCTTGCTGCCCCTGCACGTAACCACCGGAGTTCCATGTCAGATGGGTGTTGGATGTCATCACCTTGTAATTGCCGGTGAATGCGGATTCGGCGGAAAAATCCGTGGCGATGATCGCGGCGGAGAGATGGGGGGCTGCGAAGCCCATGATGATGGCAGGAAAAAGCGCCGTCTCAGTTATTATTTTCATGGAATTTATGGATGTGTGTTTCGGGTTTCGGACTGTCCGGCAGGCATGGCCTGCTTGCGGACTTCTCGCCAGACGGAGCCTTTGTAGTCGGCCCATTCCAGGGAAGATGTTTCCCACCACATAAGCTCGGCGGCCCGCGCCTCCCTTGCGTATCGGGAAATCGAATTTACCGCGGAGGCATCGATACGATAGCCATGCACGGCGGCCGTCACGGGAAAGCCGGGGGGAAGCTCTCTGCGGCGGGCGGTGATGAGGGTTCGCACGGATTCAAGCGGGCGTGGCTGGCCGCCAAATGGGGAGACGAAGGGGCGTCCGTCCGTGCTGTTGTCCACAAGAAAAGCTATCTCGTCGCAAAGTCCCTCACGCGCCCATGCCTGCCAGTCCACGAGATCTCCGCGCCGAGAATCGACCGCCGCCCCGGAAAAGACGAGAACCGTGATGCGCGTCCCCGGAATCGCATTTCGAAGCTCGCGCATAAACCGGGTCGTTTGCGCGGACCGGAAATCGATCCAGTCCGGGTCGCTGTTGCTCTTGGCGGACGGGCGGCGTCCGAATCTTTTTTCAAATTCTCCGAGAAGGTTGGAATCGTATCCGAAAATGCTGACTCCAGCGGCATCCCGGACGGGAACATGTGTGCGCTCCTGGCGCTCAAGCCACGGGTCCATCAATCCGCGCCTCACAAAATCGACAAGGATGCCATCGGGCTTGGCCTCGGCAACCGCGGCCTGGACAAGAGCCACTTTGTATTTTCTCACATCGGGCCAGCCGAGTGAAAGCCGCCCCGTCCATTCGCGCTGCGACACGTCGATCTCTCGAAATTGGGGATTTCTCCGGGCAAACAAAGTCAGGGGACCGGTGCCGTAGTGGTTTTCCTCCATCAAGGAAAACCAGAGAACACTTTGCAACCCGCGGGAACGGGTGGCATCCACGGCCAGCTTCAAGAAGTTAACTTTGTCGAGGGGCGGCTGCGCATAGTCCTCCCGGCGGATGACGTCGCCCTCCTGCGTGGATACAACCAGATCGGACGAGGCCCGCCAGTGGCGTCTCCAATCATCTCTCCATGAGCCGTCTGTCGGACCATAATCCGCCATGAACTGCCAGGGTTCATCAGGGTAAAGATCGCGGGGAGCCTTGATGCCTTTGTTCAGAAAAACTTTGTCGAGTTCGAGCTTCGCTCCATCTCCCTCCAAAACAAATCCCGCCGATAACCGCGAACCTTGCCCTGCCGGGGTGAAGCGTCCGGCGAATGGGAACTTGCGGACGCTTCCCTCGTCATGGTTAACCACCAACACGGCGTTCGAGGAGGGCGTCACCAGAATGCGAAAAAACGCATAGGCAGCCCCCGATTCATCAGGCGACACGAGCGGAACGCGGACGCCCCCAGATCGTTCGTCATTAAAAAACCACCACACCTTGCCTCCCGCTGCCGCGTTCGGAACCCGGCAGCGAAACTCAATCGTAAACGGCTCGTTTCCCGATGGCAGCACGCCGGGCAGCGACTCGACAACCCCTCCCCCCCCTCCGCTCGCACCGTCAGCGGCGCCCGCAGTGCCTCCGCGCCGGAAAGTAACCTGAAAAGGCGCGGGCGCGGGCTTGCGATACACACGCTTGTAGGCGGGCCAATCGTAGTGATATTGCGACATCATGGAGATGTCGGAACGCCCCACACCCTGCGAATCGGTCCTGAGAGGCGCAAAACTGCACGAGCCGTTCAACACCCGCCAGTAAAGACGATTCATCCCGCCGAATTTCGCGCGATCGACGATGTATTCGACACCGTTGCCTCCCCAAAACCAACGCTCATCCTTGTAGTCCTGCCTGAATACATGCATCCAGTCCGAATACGTGACGACCCCGGAGCTTGCCATTGGCGTGCCGGCGAACCGTCCCGATGCGTTCATTTCCCCGCCCCCCGCGCGCAGGACGAACATGAAACCGAGGACGATGGCTGTGATGTATTCCCTCATTTTGGGCGTCTTGGACAGATTGAATGTATTTAACTTAAAGATACCGAATATTTTGCGAGCACGGAACCGACGGCGGAAAACAAGGCGAATTGGCATGATTATTGATCCAATTTAAAAATATCCTCACGCACGCCACCGGGCATGATATCGGCGCGCTGGACGACTTCGACATGTCCGTCCATAAAAAGGACACCCACTTTCGCACCCGAACGCCATTCGCTGGGGATGGCCTCAAGCGAGGCGGAATCCGAGGCATCGACCCAGTTTGTGTTCTTTTTGGAGACCTGATAATTGACAGCGTAGAGCGTGCGGGCGGGCGCGGTGATTTCGCTGATGTTGGCCTTGCGGTAATCCCCGGCGCTACCGAGTAGCGTCTTGCGATTGATCGCATAACTACGGCGGTGAACGGGAAGAAAAACCGCGACATTCACGCCTCCCTTGTCCGGATCGAGCGGGCTGATGAACGCAGGCCCTTCCACATCATTGTTCAAGGGATAGTTCAGGTAGGGGCGAAGAAGTTGAAAAAACCAGAGTTCGTTGGTCGGCGGAAAATGCCCCGGTGCGACAGCTCCGCGGTTCTCTTCCATGTGAAGAGCATTGGCCGTTCCGATCGTTTTCAGATTGGCAATGTCCCTGCTGGAATGCGCCTGCTGGCGCGCTCTGGAGATGCCAACGAATGAAAGAGCCGCAAGAATGCCGATAATGGCAATGACCGTCAAAAGCTCGATAAGAGTGAACCCGGCTTCCCTCCGCTGACTGGTACGATGGCGAATGACCGTTTCAGACGTGTTTTCAAAAGCTAAAATCAAAGGAGTTTTCATGGTTTGAGTCGGGATAGCAGAGATTGGTTCTCCACAGGGCATTCGTAATTGATACGCAAAGGTCGCATATTGGAGCGAGTTCCTTCAACCATCCCAAACTGGTCTTTTACAAAGACCAGTCTTAAAACCTATTCATGAGTATCCATCTTTCCTCCCGAAGCCGGTCCCAAGCTGGCGTGGGTCTGGAACTCGGGGAAAACGCGGATCGCTTTTTGCGCGAAATTGCCAACGGACAGACAGCCGAGGACAAGTTTGAAGACCAGACGGGCGAACTTCGCCGGAGAACGATAATAGCGTGTCGGCACAGGGTTCACGAAGTCCAGCGCCGGGTCGTCGTCACGGCTGATGATGGAAATGTCGTCAGGGATGCGCAGGCCTTTGCCGAGCAAATAGGTGATCACGGCCACGGTTTGCAGCCCGCGCACAGAAAGGATCGCCGTGGGGCGCGGCGTGAGCGCCAGCAACTGGTCCACGCTGCGACGGATCCCGACGGGAGTGTCGTCGTGCTTCACCACATCGACCTGCACGCCTTCGCCCGCTCCGGCACGAAAACCAGCCTCGACCATCGTGTTGCCTGCCAGACCGAGTCGCGAAAAAATCAGGGCGATGCGCCGGTGTCCAAAGCGTTTCATGGTGATGGCGGCGTGGCGCCCGGTGGCAAAGTGGTCGAGGTCGATCGAGATGCTGGCGTCGGGATGAAATGCGGAGCCAAACACGATGTGCGCCACTCCCTTGGCGAGAAACCACTCCTGCATCGATTGCGTGGAAAGCCAGAGCAACCAGACGCTCGCCTCGACCTCCGAGACGAGGCGCGCAAGCGTACCAGTGGCATCGGTTTCGTAGCAGGCGGGGCGCACTTCGATGGAAAGCGTCATGCCGCGCCGGGTGAGGAGTTCGCGCAGGCTCTCAAGTTGGAAAACAATAAACGGGTCCATGTTTTCCAGCGAGCGCGGGGATAGCACGACGATGGTTTTGCCGAGAGGTTTTGCCTGTCCACGACCCGGTTTTCCGATGATCGCGCGGCGGCAGCCGTGGGCAGTGCGCAGCCAGCCTTGTTTTTCGAGTTCAGCCAGGGCCGGACGCAACGAGGTCCGGCTGACTTGCAGCATCTCGGCAAGTTTACGCTCGCCGGGAAGGTAGTTCGTCCAGCGTCCTTGCTGGAGTTCGGCGACGATTCGGCGTGCTACTTCGGAAGGGAGCCGGGGGCGTTCAATGGCAAGGGCGGGCGCGATGGACGCCAGAGCGGATGTCGGGGTGGTGGCCGTGGTGCGTGAGGTGCGTGAGGGACGAAGACGGGGCATGACACCGCACTGGTCTTGTTTCGGAACCAGTGCGTCAAGGTTGTTTTACACGGAGCGGCGTCAAGGGCCGCCCAAGGCACGTTCCCCGGCGCGTCACGCCAGCGTGGCGGCGATGCGGGTGAGGGCGCGCTCGACGTTCTCGCGGGAGTTGAAGGCGCTGATGCGCACGTGGCCTTCGCCACATTTGCCGAAGCCGGCGCCGGGCGTGCAGACGACCTGCGCTTTGTTCAAAAGGAGATCGAAAAACTCCCAGGAATCGCGGCCGGTGTTGATCCAGATGTAGGGCGCGTTGTCGCCACCGACGCAGTTGAAACCGAGTTTTTGCACGGCGTCGCGGATGAGCGCAGCGTTGGCCAGGTAGTAGTCGGTCGTGGCCTTGACCTGTCGCCTTCCCTCGTCGGTGAAGATGGCGGCGGCGGCCTTCTGCACGGGGTATGAAACGCCGTTGAATTTCGTCGTGTGGCGGCGGTTCCAGAGCGCGTGCAACGGGTGCGTGTTGCCCGCGGCGTCGTAGGCGACGAGCGACTTGGGAACAACGGTGTAGGCGCAACGGGTGCCGGTAAAACCAGCGGTCTTGGAAAAGCTGCGGAACTCAATCGCCACTTCGCGCGCGCCGGGGATTTCGTAGATGGAATGAGGGATCTCCGGGTCGCGGATGAACGCTTCATAGGCGCTGTCGAAAAGGATGATCGCCTTGCTGGCACGGGCGTAATCCACCCACGCGGTGAGCTGCGCCTTGGTGGCGACGGCGCCGGTCGGGTTGTTGGGGAAGCAGAGATAAATCAGGTCGGCGGCAACGCCGGCAGGGCGGGGGGGGGGGGGCGGGCGACGTAGCCGTTGGCGGCGGTGCTGTCGAGGTAGTGGATTCCTTGATACTTCCCCTCAATGTTGGGACCGGTGCGTCCGGCCATGACGTTGGTGTCCACATAAACCGGATACACGGGATCGGGAATGGCGAGGGTGAGTCCTTCGGTGGCGAAGATTTCCTGGATGTTGCCGCAGTCACACTTGGAGCCATCGGAGACAAAAATCTCGTCCGCCGCGATGTTGCAGCCGCGCGCGGCGTAATCGTTGGCAGCGATGGCATCGCGCAGAAAGGCATAGCCTTGTTCGGGGCCGTAGCCTTTGAACGTCTCGCGTTTCGCCATCTCATCCACGCCGGCATGAAACGCCTCAACGCACGCGGGGGGGAGGGGTTCGGTGACGTCGCCAATGCCGAGGCGGATGACGGGCTTGTCGGGATGGGCCGCGGTATAGGCCGTCACGCGCCGGGCGATGTCGGAAAACAGATAGGAAGCCTTGAGCTTCAGGTAGTGTTCGTTGATGCGGATCATGGTCGGTAGCCGAGTCGGTTGCAAAATCGCTGAGTGGAAACGATAGTGCGAATCAGACTACGCCCGGTTTGTAAATCCGTCTGTCAAAGATGAAGGGACCGGCAGGCAGGAGGCTGGCAACGAAAGCGAGAGTGGTGCGGCGCCACGTCCAGCGGTATTCCAGCGCGGTCTGGATCACGAGCCACACGTAAAGGAGAAACAGGATGCCGTGCGCCATGCCGATGATGCGCACGGCTTGCGGTTGATCGGCGAGGTATTTGAGCGGCATGGCGACGCCGAGGAGGAGCAAAAATGAGATGCCTTCGGCGTAACCAGCGAGGCGCAGGCGTCCGAGCGCGGTTTTGAGGCCGAGGCCAGGATGCTGGCTGGTGACGGCCGTGGCAGTGGTGGAATCGGCGGCGACGGAATCAGTGGTGGCGTTCATCAAGAGTCGCGCACACGGCTATGCGAAAACACGCAGCGCGCAACGGGAGTTGGAAAAAACTGGCAACGCGTTGCGCGCCGGGTAGCGCAATGTGCCGGCCGTCACTCCAGCGGGCCGGGGATGTCGTCTCCAGTGGCGTCGGGCGGAAGGGTTTCCGGTTGCCAGTCGGAGGACCAGAGGCGGGCGGGCCAGCCTTGGGTTTCAAGCAGGCGCCAGACGCGATGCAGGACGTCGGCTTTGCGCGTGCCGTGGCCGATGAAAGCGATTTCGGGAAGGTCGCCGAGTTCGACGCCGAGCGAGCGCAGGTTACGGAAAAAAATCTCCGTTGCACGCAGCGAACGCGCCACGCTGTGCTGCGCGTCGGCGCGGAGGTGGCGCGCGGAAGCAGGCCAGATGCGGCGGGCGCTCAGGAGTTGGATTGCCGTGAACGCGGGATGCGTGGAGGGCAGGTCGTCATACCAAAACACCGGGACGCCACGCCCAACGAGTTCGCGCTGGTAATCAAGCAGGGCGCGACCCGCGAGGCGCGGGTGCGGTTCGGCCTGGCGCAGACAGAAGGCAGCGAGTTCACCGGCGGCTTCGCCAATCGCCCACTCGATGTTGTGCAGACGGTAGGCACCATTGGTGATTTGCGTGGTGCCGATGCACTTGCCTGCAACGGCAAAGTTGTCGAGCGCGGGACTGACAAGGCTGTGCAACGGGATTTGATAAGGACGAGTGCGGACGCCGCCGTGAAAGGTCTTTTTCGTCGTGCAGCGTTGATGGATGTCGATGACGAAGCCGCCGAGTCCGATGGAGTCGTCGAAGTGACGGGCGCGCGCGCCGGGGTTGCTGGCAAGGGCGATGTCTTGTTCCACGATTGTAGTGGAGGCGCAAATACGGCGTCCTTCGCGGATATAGGGGGCCATGGCAATGCCGTCGGGCGTGCCCGTGAGTTCGGGACAGAGGCGGAGTTCGGGATAACCGAAACGGGTGCCGGTGGCGGGGTTGTCGGGATCGTCGGCATCACGCGGAGCTTCGTTTTGGAGCCAGTAAAAGTAGGCAAGCGAAAGGGCGCGGGCCTGTTGGAAAACGTCGTGCGTGGAACGCGCGCCGCCGACCATGGGCTCGTCTTTGAAATCGTGGCAGCCGGCGTTCATGATGGCACGGCTGTGGCAGCGGTCGGGGTCGTTGAAATTGCGGTGGTCAATCACCGAGCGGTAATAAAACGCGGGCGGGATCATGCGTCCGTTTTTTCCGATGCGGCGGCGGAACATGAATGAGGGTTCCTCGGGCGTGGCACCGGGGGCGTTGAGGACGAAATGGTATTTGTTTTTCCATGACTCATAGCCGGGGGGGGGGGGGATGCGGTGGTCGCCGCCTGGGACGAATTCCATGGCGAAGCAGGCGGTGCTGCTCTGGATGGCGAGGGGGTCGGAAAACGATTCGCCGTTGGGTTCGTCGAAGGCGGCGCGTCCGTCGATGCCGATGCGGAAGCCGACGGGAAGGATGGGATAAAGGTCGCCAGCTTCGGTGCCGTCGAGAAAGAAGGCGGCGGTTGTTTCGATGCGTTCGGCGGGGCTGGCGTTTTTTTTGCAAGTGACGGAGCAGATGCGGCGGCGTTCGTTGTCGCAACGGGCAGACTCGGCGGTCCAGCCGCAGAAGAGTTGTAGTTGTCCGCTGGCTACATAGGGCGCGAGGGTTTCGCTGAGGACGCGGTGGGCGACTTGCGGCTCGGCGACCATGAAGGAGTTCATGGCGTTGCCGGGGTTGAAGTAGAGTTGGTCGCGTCCGGCGTCGGAGAGGCGGAAGTATTTTTTATAGTGCTGGCGGAGGGCTTCGCGGAAGGCTTCGTAACGGCGGCTTGCGCCGATGCCTTCGGCGACGGGGTCGTGAAATTCGTCGAGGACGCACAGGGCCTGGCTGGTGACTTGTCCGCCTATCCATTCGTATTCCTCGAAGGCGGCGACGCGGAGACCGCGTTCGAGAAGGGCGAGGAGAGCGGCGTAGCCGCCGAAACCGACGCCAATAAGGCACACGTCTGCGTGAAGGTGTTTGGTCATTATGAAGAAATCCGGAGCGGAAGAGTTCGGCAGGTATAAAGCACGGGGCGCGGAAACGAACAAGAACCTGGTTGCCGAACACGTTCGGTTCCGCTTGCTGTCCCTCGTATGCCTCATTCTTCATCCGAACAGAAACCGGCTTCCTTCACCTATCGGCAACTGGCGCGGCTGGCGGGGGTGAGCCTGTCCACGGTGAGCTGCGCACTGCGCAACCGACCCGGCGTTTCAGTGGAAGAGAGGGAGCGTATCCGGGAAATCGCACGCAAGGCCGGTTACAAACCCAACCCGCTCGTCACGGCACTCATGAGCGGACATCGCAAGGGTCGCGGCAACCGGCAGATGCGCGCCATCATCGCGTGCATCACGGAAAAACGGATACGTGATGCCCGGACGAAAACCTCTACGGTGCGCGAGGCGTTCGAGGGTTACCGCGCAGCATGCGATGAGGCGGGGTTTATATTGGAGGAGTTTACTTGGGAGGAATTCGAAGAGTCGCCGAAGCGGTTGTTTTCCGTGCTGCGGGCGCGGCAGGTGCCGGGGGTGATTTTTCACGGAGGCGATGTGCCAGAATGGTGCCGCGAAGGATGGGATGGGTTTGCAATGGCGTCGGTGGGAAACCGGATGCTGTCGGTTCCATGCGATTTCGCAGGGGCAGATCATTTTCGCAATACGCTCATTGCCATCAGGAGTCTCACGGATCTTGGCTACCGGCGTATCGGTTTCTCCATGACACGGATGCCGTGGGTCGAGAATACGGAGTATCGCGCGCTGTCGGCCTATCAGGGATGGATGACTCAATCGGGCATGGGCGCGGGGAAAGATGCGGTGCCACCGTTTTGGGCGGAATGGTGCGATGGACGGGCGTTTTTGCGCTGGGTGCGCAGACACCGTCCGGAGGTCATCATTGGTGCGCAGCATGATTTATTGGAGGTGCTGCGCGAAGCAGGGTATCGGTTCCCGGATGACATCGGGTTTGCCCATCTGGGGCTCGATACGGCGTGGCGGGATTTGGCAGGCGTGCGGCAAAACAACCGCCAGGTGGGCGAGGCGGCGGCGCACCTGGTCATCGAACAGATCAACCGCAATGCCTACGGCGTGCCGGAGCATCCGCGCGCGGTGTTGGTGACGGGGGATTGGTTCGCGGGACCAAGCGTGCGGCGGCACATGTAGTGTTTTTCCCATGCCCCGGCTTCTTCACGCTTGCACGCCCGCCCTCGTCGCGGTCATGGAGGGAGGTTCCCTCATTTTTCCATTCACCGTTTTTCTTTCTTTATGTCCAACTCTCTTCCCGATCCCTCCACCACTCTTTGGTATAGCCAGCCTGCCGGGCAGGATTGGAACCGCGCATTGCCCGTCGGCAACGGGCGTCTTGGCGCCATGATTTTTGGCGACATCGTCAGCGAACGCCTCCAGCTCAACGAAGATTCGCTCTGGAATGGCGGGCCGCGCGACCGGCGCAATCCCGACACACGCGAACACCTGCCGGTGTTGCGTCAGTTGCTCGCCGATGGGCGGCTCGCCGCGGCGCACGAGTTGGTGCATGATGTGATGGCGGGCATCCCGGACAGCCAGCGGTGTTATGAGCCGCTGGCGGATTTGTTTCTCAACTTCGAACATCCGGGCGCACCCGTCAGCGTGTCCGCGGACGAAATGGCGCTCGCCGCCGGTTACACCACGCCGCGTTTCGATCCGTCATTACTTTCTCACTACCGCCGCGCGCTCGATCTGCGCACCGCCGTGGCTTCGGTGGACTACACGCTTAACAGCATCGCCTACTCGCGCCGCATGGTGGCAAGCGCGGTTGACCAGGTAATCGCCATCCAACTGCGCGCGGGACGTCCGGGTTCGCTCACATTGCGCGTGCGCATGGAACGCGGCCCGCGCAACAGCTACTCCACGCGCTACGCGGATACGGTCGGGTTCGTCAGCGATGCCTGTTCGTCATCGCCCACCCTGCTGTTGCGCGGACGCGCGGGCGGCGAGGAGGGAGTGAGGTTTGCCACCGGACTGCGCGCGCAAATCAGCGGCGGGGCGCTGCGCCATATCGGCGAGACGCTCTACATCGACGGCGCGGACTCGGTGACGCTCGTGCTCGCCGCCGCAACATCGTTTCGTGAGGCGGACCCGGCGGCGTCTGTCATTGAGCGCACGCGCGCAGCACTGGCGCGGGGCTGGGAAAAAATCCTCGCCGACCACGAACGCGAATACCGCTCGTTCTTCGACCGCGCTTCGCTCACGCTAGGCGCGGGCTTCGCAAGCGAAGCCCCTACCGCGACGGCGACGTTGCCGACGGATGAGCGGCTGAGACACGCGCACGAGACGAGCGGTGACCCGGCGCTGGCGTCGTTGTATTTCAACTACGCGCGTTACCTGCTTATCTCGTCAAGCAGGCCGGGCAGCCTGCCGTCCAATTTGCAGGGGTTGTGGAATGGTGACTTCTGGCCGTCGTGGGGTTCCAAATACACGATCAACATCAATACGGAGATGAACTACTGGATCGCTGAGCCGGCCAACCTGGCGGACTGCCACAAGCCGTTGTTCGATCATCTGGAGCGCATGGTGGAGTCGGGCCGCGAGACGGCGCGCGTGATGTATGGGTGCCGCGGGTTTGTGGTGCATCACAACACCGATATCTGGGCCGACACGTGCCCGACGGACCGCAACGCCGGCGCGTCCTACTGGCTGCTGGGCGGAGCCTGGTTTGTGCTTCATGCGTGGGACCGGTTCGACTTTGACCGCGACCCGGCTTCGCTCGCCGCAGCCTACGAGCGGTTGAAGGAAGCGGCGCTGTTTTTCCTCGATTTTCTGGTGGAGGATGCGCGCGGGCGGCTGGTGATTTCGCCGTCGTGCTCGCCGGAAAACACCTACCGTCTGCCCAATGGCGAGGCAGGCGTGTTGTGCGTGGGTTCAACGATGGACAGCCAGATGCTGGCGATTTTGTTCCGGCGCACGTTGCAGGCGGCGAGGTTGCTGGAGCAACGCAACGCGACGGCAGGGGGGGGGGGGGGGGACGAACGCGAATTTCTTGCGCAGGTTGCGGCGGCGGCGGAACGGTTGCCGAAGATGACAATCGGGCGTCACGGGCAGTTGCTGGAGTGGCTGGAG
Organism: Geminisphaera colitermitum TAV2; assembly: GCF_000171235.2. Lineage (GTDB taxonomy): Bacteria > Verrucomicrobiota > Verrucomicrobiia > Opitutales > Opitutaceae > Geminisphaera > Geminisphaera colitermitum. The sequence continues at coordinate 85,510 of NZ_ABEA03000060.1, forward strand.
GACTACGAGGAGCTGGACCCGGAGCACCGGCATGTGTCGCACGCGTTTGGGTTGCATCCGGGGGATTTGATTTCGCCGCGTCGCACGCCGGAGTTGGCGGAGGCGATACGCGTGACGCTCAACCGTCGCGGCGACGCGGGCACGGGCTGGTGCATGGCGTGGAAGGCGTGCATGTGGGCGCGGCTCGGAGATGGGGAGCGTGCGCACCGGCTGCTGGGCAATTTGCTCAATCCGGTCGAGACCGTGCCGCCGTCCAGCAAAGACACGGCTTACCTGCACGGCGGTTCGTATCCAAATTTGCTGTGCGCGCATCCGCCGTTTCAGATCGACGGGAACTTTGGCGGCGCGGCGGCGATCATCGAGATGTTGTTGCAGAGTCACGAAACGGAGCCGGATGACGGCGACGGCGATGGCGATTGTAATGGAAATGTCACTACGGATGGCGAGGCGCTTGGATTGCCGGTGATCCATCTATTGCCCGCGCTGCCGTCAGCGTGGGCGGCGGCGGGCGAATTTCGCGGGCTGCGTACGCGCGGTGGCGGCGAGGTGGACTTGCGATGGGTGGACGGAAAGCCGGTGCGGGTGGCGTTGCGCCTCTGCGCGTCGGTGGAGACGTCGGTTTACTTGCGCGTTGGCGGCAGCTCGCGTTTGAAAAAACTGCGCCTGCCCGCCGGCGGAGCTGAGGGGCGAGAGATGGTGCTCGAAGGGGCGGAGTTGGACGCATAATCGACAGCGGCGGGCGTCTGTCGTTTGGAACAGGAACGTCAGTTCGTCAGTAAAAGTGGCGCGGGCGTCTCGCCCGCTTCGGGACAGATTGCGGGCGGGACGCCCGCGCCACTTTTTTATGCGTTACGGCACGGGGACGGGGGGGAGGTTCCAGATGTCCCTGGCGTATTCGCTGATGGTGCGGTCGCTGCTGAAGAAGCCAACGCGGGCGGTGTTGAGAATCGCCTTTTTGGCCCAGCCGGCTTTGTCGCGATAAGCGGCATCGACGCGCTCGTGGCATTCCACGTAGGCACGGTAGTCGGCAAGGACTTTGAAGGGGTCGCCGCCGTCGAGCAGGCTGTGATGCAAGGGCCAGAAGGCTCCGTGCTCGCCGGGCGTGAAGTAGTCGGAACCGAGCCAGTCGATGACGGAACGGAGTTCCGCGTCGGCGTGGTAGTAGTCCCAAGGATAATACCCGCGGGCGTTGAGGGCTTCGACTTGTTCGACGGTAAGGCCGAAGATGAAGATGTTTTCGTCGCCGACCTCTTGTTTGATTTCGACGTTGGCGCCGTCGAGCGTGCCGATGGTAAGGGCGCCGTTGAGGGCGAGTTTCATGTTGCCGGTGCCGGAGGCTTCCTTGCCAGCAGTCGAGATTTGCTCGGAGAGGTCGGCGGCGGGGATGATGCGCTCGGCGAGGGAGACGCGGTAGTTGGGCAGGAACACGACTTTGAGCAGGCCGCGGACGCGGGCATCGTTGTTGATGCGGTCGCCGATGACGTTGATGGCGCGGATGATGTTTTTGGCGAGGTCGTAGCCGGGGGCGGCCTTGGCACCGAAGATCACGACGCGGGGGACGATGTCGAGCGTGGGGTTTTGGAGGATGCGGCGGTAGAGGGTGAGGATGTGAAGGAGGTTGAGATGCTGGCGCTTGTATTCGTGGAGGCGCTTGATCTGCACGTCGAAGAGGGCGTCGGGCGAGACTTCGACGCCGCAGTCCTGCTTGATGATGGCGGCGAGTTCGACCTTGTTCTCGCGCTTGATGTCCATGAAGCGGCGCTGGAAGTCGGGTTTGCCGGCGTGGGCTTCGAGGCCGCGGAGGAGGTTGAGGTCGCGCACCCAACGGGTGTTGCCCAAGGTTTCGACGAGGAGGGCGGCGAGGCGGGGGTTGCAGGCTTCGAGCCAGCGGCGGGGGGTTATTCCATTGGTTTTGTTTTGGAATTTGCCGGGATAGAGGGCGTTGAACTCGGGGAAGAGGTCTTTCTTCAGGAGTTCGGTGTGGAGGGCGGCGACGCCGTTGACGGCGTGCGATCCGACGACGGCGAGGTTGGCCATGCGGAAGGATTTCTGGCCGTTCTCCTCAACGAGCGAGAGGACGCGTTTTTTGTCGTTGTCGCCGGGCCACACGGTCTCGACGTGTTCGAGGAGACGGCGGTTGATTTCGTAGATGATCTGGGTGTGGCGCGGGAGGACGCGCATGAAGAGGTGCACGCCCCACTTTTCGAGGGCCTCGGGCAAGAGGGTGTGGTTGGTGTAACCGAAGGTCGATGTGACGATTTTCCAAGCGCGGTTCCAGTCGATGTCCGCTTCGTCCACGAGGATGCGTTGAAGCTCGGCCACGGCGATGGCGGGGTGGGTGTCGTTGAGCTGGATGGCGATTTTCTCGGCGAAGTTTTCCCAAGAGTTGGCCGGTTCGCGGAAGTGGCGGCGGATGAGGTCGCGCAGGGAACAGGTGACGAAGAAATACTGCTGCACGAGGCGGAGTTCTTTGCCGTTCTCGGTTTTGTCGTTCGGGTAAAGAACTTTGGATACGGTCTCGCCCACGGCTTTCTCGCGGACGGCTTCGACGTAGCCGCCGCTGTTGAAGGCGGCGAGATCGAACTCTTCCGTGGAGCGGGAGGCCCAGAGGCGGAGGAGGTTGACGGTCTTGGTGCCGTAGCCGGCGATAGGTATGTCGTAGGGGACGCCCAGAATGGTCTTGGTATCGACCCACTGGGGACGGGAGTTTCCGAGGTCGTCAAACACGGTTTCGACGCGGCCATAAAGTTGCACGCGCTGGGTGTTTTCGGCGCGGCAGATTTCCCAAGGGGTGCCAAAGATGGTCCAGTTGTCGGGATGCTCGACTTGGGAGCCGTTGACGAATTCCTGTTTGAACAGGCCAAATTCGTAATGGATGCCGTAGCCGATGGCAGGCAGATCGAGCGTGGCGAGCGAATCGAGGAAGCAGGCCGCAAGGCGTCCGAGGCCGCCGTTGCCGAGGCCCATGTCCACCTCGGATTCACGGATGGTTTCCCATTCGATGCCGAGTTGCTTGAGAGCTTCGACAGTCTGCTCGAAGAGGCCGGTGTTGTGGAGGTTGTTCTCCATCAGGCGGCCCATGAGATATTCGAGGGAGAGGTAGTAGAGACGGCGGGAGTTTTGCCGGTTGTGAACCGCCTGGGTGGCAATGAGGCGTGTCAGGACGTGCTCGCGGACGGCGTGGGCGGTGGAGATCCACCAGTCGCGCGTGGTGGCGGTGTGCGAATCGCGGCCGAGGGTGTAGGTGAGATGGCGGAGGATGGCTTGCTTGATGCGAAAGGCGTCGGTCGGAGTGCCGTCAAGCGGGGGAGTGGACTGCTCGACTGCCGCCGGAGCAAAGGGAGGGAGCGTTTCGGCGATGGCGGCGCGGCTGGAGGTGGTGGGGCGGGCGGCGGACTTTTTCTTGGATTTGGTGGAGGTGGATGCGGCGGACATGTGTATGAAGCAGGTTTACGCTAATAAAACAGGAACCGTGCCAGAGGCGAGCGGCGGGAACCAATCTTTAAATTGTGAACAATTGGCGACGAACAATGCCCGGCGGATGGTGGCCCGACCAAAGGCCGGACGGCGAAGCAGGCGGCAGGAAGCCTTTTCAGTCACCGTGCCGCAGAATCAGCTTTAACCCGGGCCGCTCCCAGCCGACAGTGCACACCGTCCGCACCGCATCGGAATTGCGCGGAAATCAGCTCATCATGACGCTCGACGACATCACACTGGCGCTCCTCGCCTCCTACGAATCCAACGGAGGCATCAATCACCTCGACGGGGTCAATCTGCCCTCCGAAGAGTCCGTCAACCGCCTCGCCGTCGATTGCATGCACCTGCTGTTTCCCGGCTACTTCGACCAGACGGGCATCAGCCGCAAGGACATCGCCGCGCACACCGCCGCGCGCGTCCGCGCCCTGCACGACCGCTTCCGCGCCGAGATAGAAAAAAGCCTGCGCTTTGCCGAGTACGAGGACCCGGTCGGCCACGCCGAACACGTGACCATGCGCCTGCTCGGGGGCCTGCCCGGACTGCGCGACATTGTGCAGACCGATGTGCAGGCCGCCTACAATGGCGACCCCGCCGCCCGCAGTCTTGAGGAGATCATCCTCGCCTACCCGTGCGTGCTCGTGATCTCGCTGCAACGCATCGCGCACCTCCTCTACAACCTCGCCGTGCCCATCCTGCCGCGCATGATTACGGAATACGCGCACGAAAAAACCGGCACCGACATCCATCCTGGCGCGCGCATCGGCAGCCACTTTTTCATCGACCACTGCACCGGCGTCGTCATCGGCGAGACGGCCATCATCGGCAGCCACGTCAAGATCTACCAAGGCGTGACGCTCGGCGCGAAATCCTTCGAAGTGGACAACCACGGCAACCCGATCAAGGGCGTGAAACGTCATCCCAACATCGGCGACCACGTGACGATCTACTCGCACGCCACGATTCTCGGAGGCGACACGACCATCGGCGAGCACACCATCGTCGGTGCCAACGTGTGGCTGCTCGAATCGATCCCCGCTCACTGCATTGCCTACTACAAAGGCGAAAACCTCGTGGTCCGTTCCCGTCGCAAACAGGAGAAGGCCGTCGAAACCCGCAACCAAGACGAATTGCAGGCTTGGAACTGGTCGATTTAGAGCAGCGGTTAACGGACAGAGGCCGGAGAGCAAAAATAGGATGCTCGAATGCCTCAAACCTTTCGCAGCCGAAGTCTGGCCTTTGGGCTCTGGCTTCCGGCCTCTGTCCAGTTGACCTCTGGCCTTGACCCACCCGCTACCTGATGTGACAACCCCGCCGCCCACCCCGGCCCCTTTCGCAACCAACCTGCTTCATTCACGCCTTTCCCACACTCAACCACACACACTCACCTCCCGCCAATCCTGCACACTTACCGCACACCTCCATCATGAAACAGAGAAAACTGGGCCGCACCGAACTCTACGTCTCGGAACTCTGTCTCGGCACCCTCAGCTTTGGCTGGACCACGCCCGAGACCACCTCGCACGCCATCCTTGACGCCTTTCGCGCCGCTGGCGGCAACTTCATCCAAGGCACCAGCCTTGGCCCCGACCTCGAATCCTCTGCCGCCCCCGCCAACCCCGCCGAAGAACACGTCGGACGCTGGCTCCAGAGCCGCCGCATCCCCCGCCACGAACTCATCATCGGCACCCGTATCGCCCTCCGCCGCCACCAACGCGGCCCCGAATACATCGCCCGCACCCTTCACCGCTGCTGCGAAACCGCCATCAGCCGCCTCCACTGCCAGCACCTCGACCTCGTCCTCATCGAGTGGCACGAAAGCCTGCCGCCCACCGACGACATCCTCGCCGCCATTGACCGCCTCAAACTCGCCGGCCTCGTCCGCTGCGTCGGCGCCTCTGGCTTCCCCACCTGGCGCATCATGGAAAGCCTCGGCCGCGCCGCCCGCCTCAACACCAACCGCTTCGAAGTCGCGCAAAGCGACTACTCGCTGCTCGACCACACCCGCTACGAAGAAGACACCCTTGATCTCTGTCAGGAACACCGCCTCGGCTTCCTCGCCCGCTCCCCACTCGCAGGCGGCTATCTCATCAACCCCGTCGCCCCTACTCATACCGCCCGCTCGCAATGGCTGCGCGCCCGCTACGCCTCCGTGCACACCGACGCCACCCTTGCCACCCTTCAGGACATCGCCACCACCCGTCAGGCCCCCCCCTCGCAAATCGCCCTTGCCTGGGTGCTCGCCAACCCCCGCGTCACCGCGCCCGTCCTCGGCGTCACCGCGCTCGAACACCTCCAGTCCGCGCTCGACGCCACCCGCCTTCAACTCACCGAAGACGACATGCAACGCCTCACCGCCGGATCGGCGGAAATCCACAAAACCGCCGCGCTGTAAATCCCAACACCCGGCTCTGCCTTCCGCCCTCCCGATCCAACCCTAAACGCCCGCCACCATGAACGAACAACAACCCATCTACATCTCCCGCGCCGACCTCCTGCAAATCCGTGCCCGCCTCAATCTCATTGCCGAAGGCCGGCACGACCGCGAAAACCTCGCCCGCCTGCGCGCCGAATTCGACCGCGCACTCATCATCGAGGACGACACCGCCATGCCCGACGGCGTCGTCACCCTGCACTGCGAAGTCCGTCTCCAGGATTTGGATACCAACGAAATCGAGACCTACACCCTCACCCTGCCTGAACACGCCGATCCCGAGGCCCACCGCATCTCGATCCTCGCCCCCATTGGCACCGCCCTCCTCGGCTATCAAGTGGACAACGTCGTCACTTGGGAGATGCCCGGCGGAGCCCGCCGCCTGCGCATCCTGGAAGCGCGCCGCCAGCCCCGCCCCGTGGTTCCCGCGATGACGCTGTCCGGCTTGGGCTTCAACCATTCGTGAAACCGCCCCCCCCCCCCCCCCTGCCGCCAAAACGTATGATTTCCCTCTGGTAATCTCCGAAAAAACAACCGCGAATGAACGCGAATAGACGCGAATAAAACCAATGAATTCTGCCTTTTTATTCGCGTCTATTCGCGTTCATTCGCGGTTGGCTCGATTGGTTTTGGCGCAGCCGACCTGTTTTTTTGCGGCTATACCTCTCTTCGGTTGAGGCGGAGCCGCTTCCAAAAGAATATTGATGCCATGATTTCTCAAAAGTGGGTGAAAGGCTGAGGCGGAACGCCGCCGTTCCATCGTTACAAATCCATTGCTCCGAACGCGGCTCTCCCTCAACGCTCGGAGTATCCCACCACACCTCAGCCCATGCCACAAACCGACTACATCACCCCGGAGGCGCACACCGCCTTTCTGACCAAGAAAATCTATGACGACGCCCGGCTCGAATGCCTCGTCGCGCTCATCGGCCCCGGCGGTCGCCGCCTCGCCGACCACGCGCATCCGCACGACCACGTGATCTATGTAACCGAAGGCTCCGTCACCGTGAGCCTCAACGGCGACGACGTCACCCTCCATCAAGACCAGACCCTGCTCATCCCCGCCGGCACCCGCCACTCCATCCGCAACCCCAGCCCCGCTCACTCTGCCAAACTCCTGCGCATGGCGCTGCTGTAGCGGCACAGTCACCCGCGCCCCCCCCCCCCCTCCGCATTCCGCCTTCTTCATTCGATCCACGCGATTCTTGCATTACCGTGTGGAAAATTTTGAAAATAATCACAAATGAATAATTATTCATAATTTATTTAAAAAAAGTATTTTAAATTATTTTTTAAAATCAAATATGATTCAATAATCCATTCTCGAGTAATTTATTTCTCGCCATTTCTCACTCAATGATTCAACTTTCCGGCAATGAGTTCCGTTGCCGCCGCCCTCCCCTCCATGAATCCTGCTCCCCTTCGCCCTTCCGGCAAGGTGGAGACGATCCATGCGGAACTCCGGAAGGAAGTCATCGACGGCGTCTGGAAGGCCGGCGACCGCCTGCCCAACGAAGCCGAGCTTGCCGCCCGTTTCGCGTGTAGTTCCGGCACCATCAACAAAGCCGTTGCGCTCATGGTGCATGAAGGCCTCGTCGAGCGCCGTACCCGCACCGGCACCCGTGTCGTGTGCAATAACCCCGCCCCCGATGCGTCCTTCGCCAACGGCACTGGCACCGCCAACGGTAATTTGTTTTCCAATACAGACAACGCGCCCGCCTCTGCTACGAAGACGGGCAACATCGGCATGGTCTTTGCCGAAAACAGCCCCTCGTGGAGCAACCATCCGCTCATCGCTTCCTATATGCTGGGCGTCGAAGAAGGCTGTCAGGGCACCGGTTTCCACGCGTTGATGGAGCTTCCGGTCAATCCCGCCGAAGTGCCGGGTTGTGTGCGCGAACGAAAGGTTGACGGTCTGCTCATCAAAGCCGCGCGCGGCGCGCCCGCGTTCCTCAAACACCTGCCGCCGGAACTTCCCGTTGTCCTCCTTGCGCTCAACAACCCCGCCGTCCCCTTTCCCCAAGTCGCCTCCGACAACCACGGCGCGGGCTGGGTGATGACCGAGCATCTCTGGAACAACGGCCACCGCCGCATCGCCTTCCTCTGCACCGACGCGCGCAATCCCATTTTCATCAACCGACTTCAAGGCTACGAAAGCTGCCTCCGCCAGCAATCCGCCTACGACCCCGCGCTTGTCGATATGACGGAAAAACCTGAGGCCACCATCAACGAACCCGAACGCACCTCGCCTGACATGGGTTCCGCGCTCGACCGACTCCTTGCGCTTCCTCCGTCGCAACGCCCCACCGCGATCCTCACGGCCAACGACTGGATGGCCCGCGGCCTCTACACGGCTCTGGCTGCACGCGGCCTGCGTGTTGGCGACGACATCAGCGTGGCGGGCTTCGACAATATGGAACTCCTCTGCGAGTCGCTGACCCCGCAACTGACGAGTTTCGACGTGGGGCTGACTGTCGTGGCGTCCGAAGCCACCCGGCATCTCCTCAATCTCATCGCCACCCCGGCCACCGCCCGGCGCCCCATCACCTCCATTCACCTCGTGCGCGGACGACTCGTCGAACGCCAGTCGGTGTGTCTCGTGTGACGCCCCCCCCTCTCTCTTCGTCTCAGAATTCCGAACTCCCGGACCGTTAATCCAGACCATCCAAATACCATGAAAGCCACCATCCACACCCCGCGCAGTGCGATTGTCGCACTCATCCTGCTGGCGAGTGCGACCTCATCGCTCCTCGCCGCCGTCCAACAAGAAGTCTTCAATGAATCCTTCAATTACGCGAATCAAGCTGCGCTCATGGCAGTGTGGACGAAGCCATACACGGGCGGCAGCACACCCAACGTCGCCACCGATGCCAACGTGCCGCACTCGCCCTACCTCGTCGGTCCCAATGCCGTCATCTACCGTCCCCTCTCCCAAACCATAACCACCTCGCAAGACTGGACACTGACCTTTGACATCATCCATACCGTTGACCGACGCGGTGGCTGGGTGGGCCTCTTCAATGAGGCCGGAACAAACGGCTATGTCGCCTTGTGGGACTCGGGGGGAGTTGAACACGCCAGTTCCTCTTTCAGTATACGATCCTACAGTAGCACCACGGCACCAAGCACGGACAACCCCGCCCTCACCTCATTGCCCAATGGAAGCTTCTCGTTTCTGCAAAGCTCGGCGGAACCAAGTGTGCCGACGTTAAATCCGTTCTTCGACTCCGTCACGAACAACCACTTCGTCACCGTGACACTGGCCTATGACAGCGCGGCCTCGACGCTCACACTTTCAACGGACGTCTCCTCTGACAGTGCCTATGTTAAAACCGTCTCCATCACCGGAATTGATGTCTCAAAGGTATATATCAAAGGAAATGCCAATGTGTATTTCGACAACATAGGAGTTACCGCGACACCAGTCCCGGAACCCGGTACCGTGGCCGTCTTGGCGGGCGCGGCCTGCCTTCTCGCAACCGTCCTCCAGCGTCGTCTCAATCGCGGCTGATCCCCCTCCCCCCCCGCACAAACACGCCACTCACCGCACCCATTTTTATGAACAAACTGACCTTCGCACTCCTGATCGTATTTATTTTTTCGCTACAATCAAACGCGGCCTCCGTTTTCGAGGAACGTTTCGATTACAAAACCGAAAGTGCGTTGCGCGCCGCGTGGGAACGCGTAGGCAACACGGGATCGTTTGCCGGCCTAGGCAACAAAGCCGGCGTCAACGATGGACGGCCCTATGGCGTTTTCTCCAACAGCCTCCAGCGCCGGCAACTGCCCGTTGTGCTCAAGGGCAGTTGGAAGGTGAGTTTCAAAGTGCTGCACACCGATCTTCGCCGCGGCACATGGCTCGGCTTGTTCGATGCTGCCGGAAAACGCGGTTACGCCGTGCTCTGGGATTCCGGGAATCCGGCCTCGGGCACGGGCAACGGATCGGTATCCGTGCGCAAGTTCGATCTGACCGAAACACTGGTCAACTGGAGCGAGACCGGCAAAATGTTGGGCAAGGCAAAAGACTCGGGGCATGTGATCAACCAAGAGCCGTTTGCTCAGTTTGAATTTTCTTGGAACAAGGCCACCGGGCAGTTGCAGGTGCTGGTTGATGGCGTGCAAGTGACATCGGTCGTGGACAAGGATTTTGACGAGTTTGCCGCCATCTACATCAGAGGCAACCAGTCGCAGTATTATGCCGACATCGTTGTCTCCGAGATTCAGGACGGGGCCTCCAAATAACGCCCCGGCTTTGTTTATTCCATCCCTGTTACCTCGCCCCTCTCCCCGTTCTCCGCAACCCTCCCGCCTGCTCTCCCTCCCTGCTGTCTCCGTCTCTCTCATTTTCCTTACCTCCATTGCCATGAATTATCGTGCTCTCGTCTCATGCTCGTTCGCCGTTCTGTCACTGCTTTCCTCTGTTGCCATGACAATTACGGCGCGGGCCGATGTCCAATTGGTCAAACACTTTGCTGATGAGAGCCTGTGGCGTCTGCCGCCATCATCCGTGCCCGGCATTGCTGTCGAAAAAACCGATGGAGCGATGCGCTTAATCTTGAGTGGGACGGGGGATGCGGCAGCGCGACGCAAGTTTGAGTTGAAGCTGAAAAACTGGGTGACCTTGCCCAAGGAAACCGTGCGAGCCGGGCTGTGGGTTTATGTCAAAAAACGGCCGGCGCTGGATGACGCCTGGCTGACGTTTGTGGACGCGAAGGGACGTGAATTTGAATACACGCTGCCGCGCTTGGAGTCCTGGCAGCCGGGCTGGCAGTTTCTGGAAACATTCGCCTTTGATGCCAATGAAATGGGCAAACTGCATCCGCAGGTGGGGCGTCTGGTGGATCGGACCGACGAAGGTGGCGGGATGTTGCCCGTGAGGCCATTGCAACTGACCGGAATCCGCTTTGAGGCAAAAGGCGACGCGCATGGCGAATGGGTACTGGGGCATATAGTCGCGGATGAATACACACTGGGCAAAGGAGGCTATCATTGGGCGTTAAATGTGCCGGGATTGCGTTACAATATGACGCAGACATGGACGCAATCAGGCGTGGCTCCATATTTGCTGGCCGATCAATTGCTGCCGGGTGGCGGAGATGCGATCGTGTCGTGGGAAGTTTTGAAAGGATTCCAAGGCGCGCCTGTCTTGCGGGGTGAGCAACGACTGACATTTGACGCGCATGATTTTTGGAAAAAATTCGAGCGCGTAGCCAAGCTGGGAGACCTGTCGCCGGGGAATTATGAAGTGATCGTCACACGGCGATCGATAGACTTGGGGCAGGCAACGCCAGATGGCTGGAATCGCCTGATCTGGCGTGCGACGGGAGAGGCCCGCTGGGAAGGTCGCGCCATGCCAGAAGCATGTATCTTGCGCGGAGAAAAGACCGGAGGCGAAGAGCAGGGCAGTGCGGGCTGGCGACAAATGGTAAAAGTGCCGGGCGCGGGGCGTTATGAGTTGAGCGTGACGGGCGGTGGCAGCGGTCGGCCTGTTGTCCGTGCTGCGCCCATGGACGAAAGATTGAACGTGGTGGGTGCAGTTGAAGAGGAAGTTTTTGTTTCGGGAAACAAATCCCACCGGATATCCCGTGTGTTCGACTGGCCGGAGGGGGTCGCACGAATTCAACTGGATTTGATGGCCACTCGCGAGGGCGATGCCGCATTCAGCGCCATATCATTGAAGCGGCTGGCCGATGGCGCGGAAATGATCGTGAACGGCAATGCGCAGGTAGCTGGCGTGTTGCATCAAGAACGCTGGGCGTTGTCGGTGTTGTCGGCTCCCTCCTCCGTCATGCGAGACAACCGTTCCTCTGGTGCATCCACGGTCTCAAGCACAAAAATTGGCGACACATTAATCATCCCTGCGCCATCGTGGGCCAAATTACCGGGCGAGAAAACATGGCGTGTGGTGGCCGATGCGTCGGGTGAGATCGTTGGTAGTGGCGTGATGGATGCGAACAATCCCATCCGATGGGCGCCACCTGCGGGGGGCATATTCCGCTATACGGCGGAACGTCTCGTTGACGGCACCCCTGTTGATCGCGATTCGCGAACGCTTGGCGGCCACACGCCCCTCTCCCCCCCCGGTTCCGATTCCTTTGATTACCGTGACAAAGCCCCCACGGAGGCGGAACTGTTCGGGCCGGGAAAAAACTACTTCACATGGGCGATGTATGAGAATCACCCGGACGATCCGCGTTTTTTTTCGGATACATGCCAATGGATCAAAGATGGTCGAAAGGCAGGGTTTGACTTGTTCCGCATCCGGGCGGATTGGAACAAGATTGAACGGCTCCCCGGTGTGTATGACTTCGTGATGCTTGACCGTATAATCAACGAGGTGGAACGGCAAGGCGGGCGCGTGGTCCTGGAGTTGCGTTATGAGGCGCCAGTCTGGCTGCCTGTGGAGCATCAGCTCAACAACTACGGACGGGCCGATGTGTGGCAACGCTGCCGAGTGGGACGCATCCCATCAGTATGGACGCCGGGAATGCTGGACTCCATTCGCACTTACACGGAGGTAGCCGTGCGTCATTATCGTAATCGTCCCGCGATTGTCGGTTATCATGTGTGGGGACTGCCGGGATCGCTCGACTGGACGACAATCGACAAGCCTTACTGGGGGCAACGCGCAGATTATTCGCCTACGACTGTCGCCGCGTTCAACCAATGGAGCAAGGGACGCTACGCGGAGCGTCTCCCGATGGCCTCCCAAGATTGGAGCCGCCCGGATTTGAGTGATGGATGGCGAGATTGGGTGGAATTTCGCCGACATGGGTTGGAAACATTTTTTATCGATTATGTGCTGAAGCCGATTCGTGGATTGGACGACCGGCGTTCAATCGTAGGATATTTTGGATTGGATTTTGCCTCGCCGCGTTTGAGCGAGTCGGCGCGTTCGCTACGTTGGCGCCGCCACACGGGTGGTTGTGAACTGTATTATCAGGTGCCTTTGGAGGCAAAGCGGGCGGTAACGGAAACAGGAATGGCGTGGCCGCACGAGGTGCACCTGCTGACACCTGTCCCGGCAGGGTTGGAACAGGCAACGTTTCAGATCAGCGGTTCGGGCGGCGAGGGGTATCACTGGAATTTTTACTGGAGGAACAACATCCCGGTCGGCACATGGACTCCGAATCGCGAGGCGGGCTTGGCCGAATGGGTGGAGTTGTGGTCGCCACTCTGGAAGGAATTGCGTGATTCGGAACTGGCCCGACAACCTGACATGGCTGCTGTGCACACGTGGAGCACCATGCAGTTTGGACTGAGGTCGTTTTTCCCTCTGCGCATGGGAGATTATGTGACAAGACCGGCGGCGGCGATGTATCGCGACAAACTGGCGCCCGCGTGGTTCTCGGAGAATGGCACGATGCAGGATTTGGACCGCTACAAACTGCTGGTGGTGCCTCCGGTGGGGGCACAGGTGATGCCGCGCCGCATGGCGGATGCACTTGCCGGTTACGTGGACGCCGGCGGGCGCATCGTGGTGTTTCCCGATTCGGGACGCTGGGTAATAGAAGAACCGACAAACGACGATGCCCTGTGGAAACGCCTTGGCTGGCAGGCTGCAGGCGTGACGACGGCCGGAGGAAAAGACGGACAAACTTCGGATGTGGGCAACAGCGGCCTGCCTCGCAATGACAACGAGGACGCATTTGCCGGGGCGGTTCCCGTGCGCGGCTCCAGGTTGTTTGCGGAAGGACAAAGATTGTGGATTCGCAAGAGCCCGTCGGTGAAATTGGGTAAGACGGGCGCTCACGAGGTTGAAGCGCGTTTCACAGACGGTTCCCCTGCAGTGATTTCGTGGCAACGGGGAAAGGGGCGCGTCGTGGCTTTTTCAGGTCAACCGGACTGGCCGCGTGTCACCGGGCTAATGCGTGGTTTTTATTCATGGGCTGGCGGTATTCTTTCATCGGACACATCGCGCCCGGACGTGGAAATCACCCACCTGAAGAAAGGCGATGTTCACTACGCGATTGTTCATCGTCTGCCGGATTCGTTCCGCCCGCACCTGCCAATGCCGATCCCCGATCTGGATCGTGAGGCGTTGCACAAAATGATGGCACAGATCAATGTTGTATGGCAATTGAACGGATTGCCGCAAGGTCACTGGCGCGTTTCCGAACTGACTGGCCTTGAACAAATCGACGGCGCACGTCAAAGCGCCGACTCAATGCGCGGAATCAAGAGCACCGGGGAAATTTCTCGAGGTCTCACAGCCCGCATGTTTCTCTCACAAACGCTTGTCTATAAACTGGAACCCGCACATCCCGACGAAACGCCTTGATCCCCCCCCGACACCATGAATTCCGCATCCATCCCCCCTCCCCTCCTTGCAACACATCGCAATGCGCTGAACCGGACTGGCTTCACGTTGATTGAGTTGCTAACCGTGATCACGATCATCGGAATTCTTGCGGCGATAATCATCCCAACGGTTTCCAAAGTGCGCGGCACTGCCAGACGCGCGCAATGCGCAAGCAATGTGCGCCAAATCGCCATGGCGATGCTGATGTTCGCGAACGACAATAAAGGCGCCCTTCCCCTGCCGGGCAATATCACCGCTCCGCGGTGGGATGCAAAAATCAGCTCCTACCTCGACGTAAAAGCGGATGCCAATGGCAATCCGCTCATCTATTCGGAAATCCTGAAATGCCCGGTTGACCCGCGTCCACTGGTGATTGACGAGGCTCAAAAGCAATGGGCGCGCTCCTACACGTTGATGCGCGTTCCCGCCACCACGGCGGACACTTGGGCGGGAGGCATGGGACTCTTTGGCGCCGTAAATGGCAAGGAAGTCAGCCGCAACCTGTCGGAGCTCGCCGCCGCGTCGAAAAGCGCCTTGTTCGCGGAACATTTCACAGACGGCTCCGGCCAGGTGTTTTCCACGCAACAATTCCAGTTTGCCGGGCCTCAATGCGTCATCGACGGTAGTCCGTCGGGAAAACTCAACGGTGAGTTTTATCACGGACGAGTCATCAATGTCGCATTTGCTGACGGGCATGTATCCGCAATGCCGCCCGGGCGGATTCGCTCGCCCTACGACCACTTCCGCGCCTTCTAGCAGCCCCCCCACTCCTCCTCATCTCGATGAAGACGCTCCATTATCCACGGCTCGATGCCGCGCATGTTTTCTCGCGCGAGTTGCTCGCAAAGAGCACCGCAAACCTGTGGAGCTGGCGGCAAGGGGCGGGCGAGTTCGGGCAACTCCATTTGCACGCATGCTGGAGTGAAAGTTCCGCCCTCGCCCGGCGTTATCACGGACAGTCCATCCATCGCTATCATGGCCTGTTGGCCGGGATCATCGCGTTGTATCGAAATTCCCGTGACCCACGCTGGTTACTTCTTACTCACGACATCATTGGCAACGTGTTGTATTTACAAACCGATGACGGAGGTTTCTTTCATGCGTCGGGCGAATTTGAGCCGACTTATTCCTGCGAGGAAAGTTGCCCGATCCATCAAGGGCTGCCGATGCTCGGCCTGCTGAATTATGCAGAGTGGCCGGAGGCCGACCCCGTGCGAGTGGCGCAAATTCACCTCGCTTTTGAACGTTGGTGGCGGTGGATCGAACGCCATTGGTGGAAGCGCGGCAACGCATGGAAAAAACCACTGGAGGAGCCGGGCTTTTGCGGCGTCACCAATCAGGATCTTGTCATTGTCGCGTGCCTGGCAAAACAAGCGCAGACGAACGGAGACTGGACGCGTTACGACCAGTTCGGGAGTCCCGTGCTCGATGCCTGTTTGAGCCCCGCGTGTTATCACTCGGAAACGGGACTTTTTGAACGGGGAGACCGCTCCAATTTTGCCGAGCGCAGCTCCTATTACGGGATCATCGTGCCGATGCTCAAAATCATTCACACGCTGACAAGAGACGGACGCTTGCCGCCAGTCATCGACAACGTTGTGAACGGACTTTTTAGAGCCACGTATGTGGGGCCGGACGGCCTGCGTCACATCGCGTGGGGTGCAACCACTGATTTGGCCAACAAGGACAAGATTCTCGGCTGGGAACGTCTGCCATGCACGTTCAGCGCGTATCCAGAGTTGATTGAAATCATGGGAGATCATGTGCGCCGTCATTCTTCCATCGAACACAGATCAATTGTCTGCGATTTGGAAAAAACACTTGCGGCTTATGTCTTTGACGACGGCACGATTCCCGTGGCGCTTGGCGGTGACTCTCTCTTCTCAGCCATCGGTCATGCGCAATCACTGTGGACATTCCTCATCAACCGACTTGGAAAGAATGCCTGCCTGACGGCGGACATTCCGCCGTTGAACAGTCTCCAACGGACGTGTGGCGATGTGGTGTTTCGTGAAAATGCCCGGCATTGGTCCGTTTCGGATCGAGGCTTGCAAAAATTTGCCGGGGTGAAGTGTAACCCGTCTGCCATCGCCATCGGCCCCGAAGAGAGCTTACCCGGGATGAATTCGGACAGCCTCTGTGAACCCGGGTTGCTGGAGATCGTCAATCCATTCTGTCAAATCCATTCTGTAATATAATTTCAACTACATGGAAAAATTCAAATACAATCACCATTATCACCAGTCCCTGGTTTACAAAATTTTCCTTGCGGAAAAACAGGAACCCAAGATGCACATTACTTTTTCGCAGGCGCTTGACATCATCCGCACGATATACGCAGCCACTGGAGGTCTGCCACAGATCGCCTACATTGTTGGCTGGCAGTTCGACGGGCATGATTCGAAGTATCCGGCATGGAGCGAGGTGAACCCGCGGCTCAAACGCGAGGAGGATGCCACGGCGCTCGACAGCCTGCTTTGGCTCATGCGTGAAGCCCGGCGATATAATGCTATCGTCAGCGTTCACATCAACATGTGTGACGCCTACGAAAACAGTCCGCTGTGGGGCGAATATGCCGAACGCGACTTGCTGGCTAGAAATGCTGACGGTTCGTTTGCGAAGGGAGCGTTATGGGGCGGCGAGCAGTCCTACATCATTTGCAAAAAACGCGAATGGGACAGCGGCCTGGCGCGGCGTCGGATTGATGCGTTTCTTGAAATGCTGCCCATCGCGGAGGCGGGGACGGTGCACATTGATGTTTTCGCTCCACGTGAAAGTCCCTTCCACAAAGTCACGCGTGAAGATGACACTGCCGCGATGGTGGAAATTCTGCATTATTGGAAAAGCCGCGGAGTGGATGTCACCAAGGAGTGGTTCCATCACGAACTGGCCGGCTTCGTGCCGATGGTTGTCCATCACAATCTCGACGAGGCGAGCCGGTTAAAATATCCGCCCGATGTGATCTGCGGTGGCGGTCCCCAATGGAACAAACGCCACTATCGTTTTTACGAGGCGATCAACTGGGGCGCCACTTTCGGCGCGCCGGAGGCGGGCTGTCTCCACGAAGAGGCGTGGGGGTATTCGGTGGATCGTGACATTTTCTGGGTGCCAGAGGTCGGCCAATTTTTGGAGCAGGTCTTTCTCCATACGATACCGTGGTTGTTCTTCAACCTGAGCCGCGCCATCGAACACATCCACACTGCGCGGCGTTACGAAGTGATCTTCGAAAACGGCGTGCACAGTGTGATTGCAGACGGTGTGCACACGGTCACTCGCGAGGGGCAAGTGCTAAAGCAGGGCGACTGTTATTGCCTTCCTGCTCCATGGCTCGATGAGACGTTTGTCGCATACAACAAAGCCGGTGGTCCAACCTGCCTCGACACGCTGCCGAAAGACTGGGGCAACGTGGAAATATCAAGTTCTTCAAAGAGTGGGGGGCACATCCAGCACACGCTTGGAGGACGATTGGAAATTGATCTGGAACCGGGTGTGCCGGCTTGGATTCGGAAAAAATAACCATACTTGTTTTATTAAAAACCTCCCGCATGGGCTGGTTTTCAGCTTTCCGGTTTGGGTTTCCCGGTTTCAGTTACCCCGCATGGCGCTCAGTCACAAAAAAATCTCGGCGTGGTATCTGCAACTGGCGCAACAACTCGAAGCCGGCCTGCCTCTCATCGCCGCCATTCGCGGCAACGCCGGCGCGCCCAAACCCGACCGCGATGCCATGGTTCGCCGTCTGGAGGATGGCATGTCGTTTCCCGATGCGCTGGACGCCGCAGGGCCCTGGCTGCCGCGTGGCGACCGGCTGTTTCTCGCCACAGCCTCAATCGCCGGACGCCTGCCGCATACGTTGCGCAATCTCTCCTCCCGCCACGGACAACTCGCCGCCGCTTCGGGTCGCGTCGTCATGGCGTGCATTTACCCCGTCGTCATCCTGCACGTGGCGCTGCTCATGTTCCCGCTCCTGCGAATGCTGGATTGGGAACGTGGTTTCCAATGGGACGAATCCGCCTACCTCGGTTCGCTCGCCGTCACGTTGCTGCCGCTCTGGGCACTGGGCGTCACCGGCTTCGTGCTGGCAAAACGCGAGAGTCCGCTCTGGGACCGCGCGCTGTCGCTGCTCCCGATTTTTCGCCGCTACCGGCGTGAGCAAGCGCTGGCGGATTTCTGTTTCGCGCTCGGCAACCTCCTCGATGCCGGGGCTCCCATCGGCGACGCGTGGATCGCCGCCGGGCGTTCCTCGCGTTCACCCGCCCTCATCGCCGCCGCACGTTCGATCCGCGACACGGTGCAAGGGGGCGGTCTGCCCGGCACGCGTCTGGAGGAGTTTTCCTGTTTCCCCGATGATTTCGTCACGATGTATCGCACGGGGGAGACCGCCGGACAACTCGACTCCAACATGATCCGGCTCGCGGGCCTTCATCAAGACTACGCCGGAGCGCGGCTGAAGATGGCGAGTTTGTTCTACCCCGGCGTGGTATTCGGCATCGTCGCCGTGGTGGTCGGTTATCACGTGATCCGCTTCATCCTCGGCTACGTGGACAAGCTCAACAGCCTGATGTAAACCGCGTTTCGCACGGAAATCCTGTCTTTATTCGCGCCCATCCATTGTAGCCATTTGATACCTGGTAGGGAGGCCTCTCCGAGGCCTCCGCCGTGCGTAGTATCAGAATGCGAAATTCATAGGTAAATGGAGCGTGGTTTCGGAGGCCTCGGACGGAGCGCAGCAGCGCGGAGATGGCATCGCCGGAGGCGATGGCCCGAAGGGCTGCCCTCGGCAGAGGGCACAAAGGCCTCCCTACCGTTAAGACGACGGCTACATCTCAATTGTAAATGCTCTAATTTTCACAAACCGCCCATGTCCACCCACGGGTTCTCGGAAGAAGGCGCGGCATTGGGTTCGGGCCAGAGAATCATCCCGGCGGCAATCGTCGCGTTGGTAAATTCGTCCACAAGCACGAAGCTGCCCGTCGTGTGGTTGCGACGATACGAATCGACCATCAACGGTTGCGCCACGCGCAAGCGGATGCGGCCAATGTCGTTCATGCCGATCGCAAGGTCGTCGCCCGCTTTGTGGAGCGTGTTGATGTTGACCTTGTAGAGCACGGCCTTGACCACGCACTTGGCCTCGCGCGTCGTGTGACGAAGGATGTATTTGCCGCCGGGTTGAAGCGCCGTCGGCGAGAACCAGCACACCATCGCCTCGACGTCCTGAGTAACGTGAGGCTGGTTGGCTGGACGCGCAAAGAGGTCGCCACGCGAGGAGTCGATTTCACGGTCGAGCGTGATCGTCACCGACATCGGCGCGAAGGCTTCCTGGATCTCGCCGTCGGGTCCGTGGATGGATTTGATTTTCGCAGGCAGTCCGGAGGGCAGCGCGAGAATCTCGTCGCCAGGACGAAAAACGCCGCCCGCCACGCGTCCGGCAAAGCCGCGAAAATCGTGATACGCGTCGGTGTGCGGACGGATCACGGTCTGGATCGGAAAACGCGGGTCAACGTGGTTGAGGTCGCTGCCAATGTAGATGTTTTCCAGCGTGTGGAGAAGCGGAGCGCCGGCGTACCAAGGCATGTTGGCGGAGCGGTCCACGACGTTGTCGCCGCGTAGTGCGGATATGGGTACAAACTGGATGTCGGGGATGGCGAGGCGCGAGGAAAACTCCTTGTAGCTGGCAACGATTTCGTTGAAGCGCTGCTCGGACCAGTCCACGAGGTCCATCTTGTTGACCGCCACGATGACGTGCGGGATGCCGAGGAGCGAGCCGATAAAGGAGTGGCGGCAGGTTTGCTCAATGACGCCCTTGCGCGCGTCGATGAGGATGATGGCGAGGTTGGCGGTGGAGGCGCCTGTCACCATGTTGCGCGTGTATTGGATGTGGCCGGGCGTGTCGGCGATGATGAACTTGCGCTTGGGCGTGGCGAAGTAGCGGTAGGCGACGTCGATGGTGATGCCTTGCTCGCGTTCGGCGCGCAGGCCGTCGGTGAGGAGCGAAAGGTTGAGGGTGTCCTCGCCGCGCTGTTCGGTGACGCGCTCCAGGTTTTCGAGGGTGTCTTCGAAGATGGATTTTGAGTCGTAGAGAAGGCGTCCGATGAGGGTCGATTTGCCGTCGTCCACGCTGCCTGCCGTGGTGAAACGAAGCAGGTCCATGGAAAGATAATGCTGGTCGGTGTGCATGAAATGGTGAGGAGAGGGGGGGGGGGGGGGAGAGATGTTCTTAAAAATAACCGGCTTTTTTGCGGTCTTCCATCGCGCTTTCGGAACGTTTGTCGTCGGCGCGGGTACCGCGTTCGGTGACGCGGGCGGAAGCGACTTCCTGAATGACTTCGGCGAGGTCGGCGGCGGTGGATTCCACGGCGCCCGTGCAAGTGGCGTCGCCGACGGTGCGGAAGCGCACCGTGCGCTCGGTGAAGTGTTCGCCGGGGAGCAGGTTGATGAAGGGCGTATCCGCCAACAGGGTACCGCCGCGGTTCACGACGCGGCGGCGGTGCGCGAAATAGATCGACGGGATGCGCAGATTCTCGCGGGCGATGTACTGCCACACGTCCATCTCAGTCCAGTTGGAGAGCGGAAAAACGCGGAAATGTTCGCCGACTTGTTTGCGTCCGTTGAAGAGGTTCCAGAGTTCGGGTCGCTGGTTCTTCGGGTCCCACTGGCCAAACTCGTTGCGATGCGAGAAAAAGCGTTCCTTGGCGCGGGCCTTTTCCTCGTCGCGGCGCGCGCCGCCCAGGCAGGCGTCGAACTTAAATTCCTCAATGGTTTCGAGCAGCGTGATCGTCTGGAGTCCATTGCGCGAGGGGTTGAGTCCTCTTTCCTCCACGGCAGCGCCGCTCTTGATCGAGTCCTCCACGTAACGAATAACAAGACGGCCTCCTGTCTCCCTGGCCAGCCAGTCGCGAAATTCGATGGTCTCCACAAAATTGTGCCCGGTGTCGATGTGCACGAGCGGAAACGGAAAGCGGGCCGGCGCGAAGGCTTTCTGAGCGAGGCGCACCATGACGATCGAATCCTTGCCGCCGGAAAACAGGAGCGCGGGCCGCTCGAATTGCGCGGCGACTTCACGCATGATGAAGATCGCTTCGTGTTCGAGCTGGGCGAGATGCGAGAGGTTGTAGGATGTAAACGCGGAGGCTGTGGCAGAGGCGGCGCTGGCGGTGGCTCCGGCGGTCGCCTGAGTCGGGCGGGACGCTGCTGTTGCTGATGCGGCGGATGTGGTGGATGTGGCAGACGAGGCGGGCGGTGGAAGAGAGGGTGGCGGTTCGATGGCGATGGCGGTCATGTGGTCGTGATTGGTATTGTGCTGGAAATTTGGATACGATTGGAAATGGCGTTGTGGAGTTGTTTGAGACAGACCTCGGGCGTGGCCGTCTCCGTATCGACAACGAACGGAGCAGCGGTTGTGGAACCGGGGGGGGGGGGGGGGAGGGGCGGCGGTTCGAACGCCGAATCTCGTCCGGTGAACTGCCCCACTCCGCCGGCAGCCGCCCGCGCATAGAGGCCCTTGGGATCGCGGCGCGCACAGGTCTCGAACGACGCCTTGACGTAAACCTCAAAAAAATCGTCCACGCCGATGATCTCGCGCACGCGGGTACGGTTCTCGCGCAGCGGCGTGATGAATGAGCAAAGCACCACCAACCCGGCTTGGGCGAAGAGCTTCGCCACCTCGGCGACGCGCCGGAGGTTTTCCGCGCGGTCCTCGTCGGTGAAGCCGAGTCCACGGTTGAGGCCGGTGCGGATGTTATCGCCATCCAGCAGGTGCGTGGTGACTCCCTCCGCGAACAAGCGGCGCTCCAATGCGATCGCGAGGGTGCTCTTGCCGGAGCCGGAAAGCCCGTAAAGCCACACCACCAGTCCACGCTGCCGAAGCCGGGCCTCCTTTTCCGCCCGCGGAAGAACGCGGTCGAAAACGGGATAAAGGTGAGTGTCGAAACTGGCCACAGGGCTCATTTGTTTAGTGAGTTGATAAACTTTGAGAAGTTAAAAGCTTGGCGCAAGCTCAAAATACCCCGACCAAAAGGGGAATTAAAATAACCAACTCACATTCAACATGATATCGTAAAAAGAGAATCGCTACGTAAATTCCGATGTTGCACGGACGCCTCATTTACCGGGAGCGACGGAGGGGGGGGGGGGCGGCGGCATCCAAGGAAAAACGCCTTGACCGTGATCGGCACGAAGCGTTTTCTCTCCAGTTCGCCTAATTTTATCTGATCCACGCACCATGAGAGACGATTACCTGAAAGAAGCTCAAAAGGTCATTACCGACCCCAACCTGCTCATCAACGTGGTGTCGCGCCGCGTTAAGCAACTCCGCCGCGGACACCGCCCGCTGGTTGAGTCCCTCGAAAAACTCGCTCCCGAGGACATCGCCCTGCGCGAAGTCATCGAAGGCAAAATCACCTACGAGGTGGCCGCCTGACGCTTCCCCTTGATGGTTGTTGCCCAGACCTCTGGCCAATCCATCTTCATCCGATTCCAACCGTCATCCGGGACGCCCGCCTTTCAAAAGCGGCATTTCTGATGACGGTTTTTCGTTAACAACCGTAAAGAACCGGCGTTCACTCTGTCTCCCTCCCCTCCCGCCATGTGCGCCGCCAAGAAAAAAGATACCAAACGCTACACGGAAGTCCGCAATGCCAAGGCGTTGCGCGATTATACCGTGGAGGAACGCTTTGAGGCCGGCATCCAGCTCAAGGGCACCGAGGTCAAATCCATCCGTGCGGGCCGCGCCCAGATCAGCGACGCATTTGGCCGTTTCGAGAAGGGCGAACTCTGGCTCTACAACGCGCACATCGAGGAATATTCCTTCGGCAACATTTACAACCACGACGCCCGCCGCATCCGCAAGCTGCTCCTCCACAAGCACCAAATGCGCAAAATCGCCCAAGCCATGCAGGTCGGGGCGCGTGCGTTGATCCCGCTGCGCATGTATTTCAAAGACTCGCTCGTAAAAATCGAAGTGGCGCTCGGCGTCGGCAAAAAACTCTACGACAAACGCGCCGACCTCCGCAAACGCGAGTCCGACATGGAAGTCAAAAAGGCCTTCAAATACCGCTGACCCCCAAGCCCAAGGCGCGGATTCCCTTTGGGATTTGTCCTTTTGAGGATTTGTCCCTTTGAAGCTCCCGCTCATGGATTACTATTTGGACAACCAGCCCCCTGCCGACAGCGCCGCGACAACTGCCGCCACCATCGACTTCGCCTACGAGCTTAACGAAGAACAACTCGCCGCTGTCACCGCCCCCCCCGGTCCCCTGCTTGTCCTCGCCGGCGCCGGATCGGGCAAGACCCGCACCCTCACCTATCGCGTAGCCTGGCTCCTCGCCCAAGGCATCAAACCTTGGCAGATTCTCCTTCTCACCTTCACCAACAAAGCCGCCAAGGAAATGCTCCACCGCGTGCAGGACCTCACCGGCGTCGAACCCGGACGCTTCTGGGGCGGCACCTTTCACTCCATTGGCAGCCGCATCCTCCGCATGCACGGTGACGCCATTGGTGTATCCAAAAACTTCACCATCCTCGACGCCGACGACTCCGAAACCATCCTCAAACAAGCCGTCGAAAGCGCCGACCGACTCTTTTTCAAAAACAAAACCAACCCCAAACCCGGCCCCCTCCACTCCGTCCTCTCCCTCGCCCGCAACACCTGCCAGACCATTGCCGCCACCGTCGAAAAATACTTCCCCCAATACCAGGACATCTCCCAAAAATTCCCCGCCTTTGCCGACGCCTACCAAAAACGCAAACGCGAGCAAAACCTCCTCGATTACGACGACCTCCTCGAACTCTGGCTCGAACTTTTGAAAAAAGCCCCCGACGTCGCCGCCTACTTCTCGCACCGCTTCGAGCACCTCCTCGTGGACGAGTATCAGGACACCAACACACTCCAGTCGCAAATCATCGACCTCATGGGCGCGCACCACCGCATCATGGCTGTCGGCGACGACGCCCAGTGCATCTACTCCTGGCGCGGCGCCGACTTCGAAAACATCATGACCTTCGAGACGCGCCACCCCGGCACCGTCATCCACCGCATCGAAACCAACTACCGCTCCACCCCCCAAATCCTCGCCCTCGCCAACGGCGTCCTCGAAGCACAACCCCGCGGACGCCACTTTGAAAAAGAACTCCGCGCCCACCGCTCCAACTCCCAAAAACCCTTTCTCGTCCAGGCCATGGACGCCCGCGAACAAGCCGAGTTTATCATCAAACGCATCAGCGGCCTCGTGGACGAAGGCTGCGCCCTCTCCGACATCGCCATCCTCTACCGCGCCCACTTTCAGGCGCTCGAAATCCAGGTCGAACTCTCCAAACGCGGTATCCCCTATCTCATTACAAGCGGCGTGAAATTCTTCGAGCGCCAGCACATCCGCGACCTCGTTGCCCTCCTCCAGTTTGTCTATAACCCCGGCAACGAAACCGCATGGGCGCGCATTGCCTGCCTCCTCCCCAAAATCGGCGAAAAAGGCGCGGCCAAGATTCACGCCGCCGCCCGCGAACACGCCCGGCTGCTCAATCTCGACCTCATTGACGCCCTCTCCTCCGACGACGTGAAAAGCAAGGTTTCCAAGGACGCCCGCGAAGGAAGCGACGGCGGCGAATGGGCGCACTTCTGCGCCTCCCTGCGCGAAGTCGCCGCCGCCATGCACTCCGACCCCAAGCCTGCCAAGGCCGTGGAACTCGCCATCGACGGCTGGTATGGCGACTACCTCAAGGGAGCCTTCGCCGACTACACCGAACGCCTCGACGAGTTGAAAGCCCTCATCACTTTCGCCCAGCGCCACGAGGACATCCACGAAATGCTCGCGCAGATCACCCTCCTCAACGGCGAGACCAGCGACCGCAAAGTCGAGCCCGACGCCGACGCCATCCGCCTCACCACCGTCCATCAGGCCAAGGGACTCGAATACGCCGCCGTCTTTCTCATCAACCTTGCCGACGGACTCTTCCCCCTGCGCCGTTCCATTGAAAACGGCGACGAAGAGGAAGAGCGCCGCCTTTTCTACGTCGCGGTCACCCGCGCGCGCGACGAACTCTATCTTTGTGTGCCCAAGATCGGCAGCCGCCCCGGCCCCAACGGCATGATGCTCACGCCCAGCCGTTTTCTGGCCGAACTGCGTCCGCACCTCTACGAACCCCTGCGCATCAAACGCCACTACGGCTGGTGAGCAGGCGGCGCTTTGCGCCGAACATCCAACATCGAACGCCGAACATCCAACATCCAATGATCGAACCGCGCTGACGCGCCAGTGGTTTTACTTGGACGTTGGATGTTGGATGTTGGACGTTCGATGTTGGACGTTCGGGCCGCAGGCCCGCGCCAGTGCCTGCTCCAGATCGGCCTGCAAGTCCTCGAAATCCTCGATGCCAATCGACAGGCGAATGAAGTCCGGCGACGTGCCCGTTGAAAGCTGCTCCTCCGGCGTGAGCTGGCTGTGCGTCGTGCTCGCCGGGTGAATCGCCAGCGACTTTGCGTCGCCGATATTCGCCAGGTGCGAGAACAAGCGCAGCGACTCGATAAAGCGCCGCCCCGCCTCAAACCCGCCCTTGACGCCAAAGCCCACCAAACCGCCGTATCCGCCGCGCAGATACTTTTTGGCCGCGGCGTGATTCGGGCTCGATTTCAGTCCGGGATAATTGACCCACGCCACGCGTGAATCCGCCGCAAGCAACTCGGCCACGCGCAACGCATTCGCGCACGTGCGCTCCATGCGCAAATGCAGCGTCTCCAATCCCTGCAACATCAACCACGAATTGAACGGCGCAATGCACGCCCCCATGTCGCGCAGCAGTTGCAGGCGGATCTTCATTGCAAACGCCACGTTGGCCCCGCCCGTTCCGTCAGCCGTCGCGCCGAACGCCTTGAACGCGTCCCAATGCACCAGCCCGTGATAGCTTGCATCCGGCTGCGTGAAGCCGGGAAAACGACCGTTGCCCCAATCAAAATTGCCGCCGTCCACAACCATGCCGCCGATCGACGTGCCGTGACCGCCGATGTACTTCGTTGCCGAATGCACGACCACGTTGGCCCCCCACTCGATCGGACGATTCAGCCACGGGGTCAGACAGGTGTTGTCGATGATAAGCGGCACACCCGCTTCGCGTGCGATTTTGCCCACCTCCTCAAACGGGAAAATATTGAGCGCCGGGTTCCCCAGCCCCTCGCCATAAAAAGCCTTCGTGTTGGGCCGCAGAGCACGCCGGAACGCATCCGGATCACCCGCATCCACAAACGTCACCTCAATGCCCAGGCGCGGCAGCGTGTTGTGCAACAACGCATAGGTGCCGCCATAAAGCTGCGCAACCGACACGATGTGATCGCCCGCGCCAGCGATGTTGAGAATCGCATTGGTGATCGCCGCCTGCCCGGACGCGTGCGCCAGCCCCGCCGTGCCGCCTTCGAGCGCCGCCACACGCTGCTCAAACACATCGCTCGTCGGGTTCATGAGGCGCGTGTAGATGTTCCCCAGTTCCTTCAGCGCGAAGAGATTCGCGGCGTGCTCCGTATCGCGGAACACATAACTCGTCGTCTGATAGAGCGGCGCCGCGCGCGACCCGGTGACAGGGTCCGGCACCTGGCCGGCGTGAAGGGCTT
The DNA here is from genome assembly GCF_000171235.2 of Geminisphaera colitermitum TAV2. GTDB lineage: Bacteria > Verrucomicrobiota > Verrucomicrobiia > Opitutales > Opitutaceae > Geminisphaera > Geminisphaera colitermitum. The sequence goes on from NZ_ABEA03000060.1 coordinate 112,312, forward strand.
TGGTGCCCAAACCGTAAACGTTGTTCATGGGATTTTTCCTAAGATTTGATTAACTTGCTGGAGGGCGGGTCTCCTGACCCGCCAGACGCGGCGAAGCCGCGCCCTTCCGGAATGGCGGGTCAGGAGATCCGCCCTCCGTTGCTTTAGATTTTCGTTCCATCCACCACGACGTGGCGGTGAAACACCTCCAGCACACGCTTGGTGATCTCGCCCGGTTTGCCCGGGCCAATGACGCGGCCATCGAGTTTCACGACCGGCACCACCTCGGCGGCTGAACCGGTAAGGAAACACTCGTCGGCATTCCAGATGTCGTAGCGCGTCAGATTGACCTCGCGAATCGGCACATCGATCTCCCTGGCGATGTCGAAAATCGCATCGCGCGTGATCCCCTTGAGCGCCCCTTGCGAAGCCGCGGGAGTGAGGATCGCGCCCTTGTGGACGATAAAAATGTTATCGCCTGTGCACTCCGCCACATAGCCCTGATCGTTGAGCATGATCGCCTCCAGGCACCCCGCCTGACGCGCCTCAATTTTCGCCAGGATGTTGTTGAGGTAGTTGAGCGATTTGACCATCGGAGGCAGCGCCGCCGGGTTCAGCCGGCGCGTCGCCACGGTCACGAGATTGAGGCCATTGACGTAATGTTCTGGCGGATACAGCGAAATTTTGGCCGCGATGATGATGATCGACGGTTTGGGGCAGAGCCACGGGGAGAGCCCCAGATCGCCCACACCGCGCGTGATCACGAGCCGGATGTAGCCGTCGGTCAGGTTGTTTTGGCGGCATGTTTCGCATGTCGCCTCGGCGATTTCTTTGCGCGACCACGGCAGATCCAGCAGGATGGCCTTGGCCGAGTATTCGAGCCGTTCGAGATGCTCTTCGAGTCGGAAAATATTCCCCTGATAAATGCGAATCCCCTCGAAGACTCCGTCTCCGTAGAGCAGACCGTGATCGAACACGGAAACTTTGGCATCCGCCTGATCGACAAACTTCCCATCAAGGTAAATTTTCATTCCGTTGACGCTAAAAACCCCCGCTCAAGTTTGTCGAGCCTGCCCTGCGTGCCGGCCCATAAAGGCTGCCGCATGATTTTTCCCAAAAGAGGGCGCATTTCCGTATCCGATGCGAAAGGATTGGAAACCGCCTCTCCCCTGCCTTCTGATCTCCGGCGTCTCTCTTGACCACCATGCGCCTGCGCCGGATCACACTGCAAAACTTCAGGAACATCGCCTTCGCCGACCTCGCCCTCGACGGACGCCTCCAGTTCCTCGTCGGTGCCAACGGCCAGGGCAAAACCAACCTCCTCGAAGCCGCCGGCTTCGTCACCGCCCTGCGCTCCTTTCGCACCACCGACGCCCGCATCCTCATCCGTCAGGGCCAGCCCGAAGCCGCCATCGCCTGCGAATTCGAGCACGAACACCTCGGCTCCACCCGCCTCCTCATCAAACTCCGCACCGACGGCAAGGAGGTCTGGTGCGACGGCGAACGCATCTCCCGCCTCGCCGATCATCTGGGCCGCTTCCCCACCGTCGTTTTTTCCTCGCAGGACCAGCAACTCGTCCGCGGCGCACCCGCCCTCCGTCGCCGCTGGCTCGACCTCACCCTTTCCGCCACCGATCCCGCCTATCTCCGCGCCCTGCAAACCTATCACCAAGCCCTTGCCGGTCGCAACAACCTCCTCAAACGCCAGGCCCCCCCCCCCCAGCTTGCCGCCTTCGAACACCCCCTCGCCGCCGCCGCCGCCGAACTCTCCGCCAAACGCACCGCCGGCATCGCCGACCTCGCCCAACACGTCACCACTGCCTACGCCCGCATCGCCGACCACGCTGAACCCACCGACATCGCCCTCCGCGCCGACAATGCCACGCCCAGCGCCGGCGAACCTCCTCCCTTGGATGCTGGATGTTCGGCGTTGGATGTTGGACGTTCGCAGCGTGCCTGGCTTGCCCTCTTCGAGCACGCCCGCGCCCGCGACCTGCAAATGCGCACCACGCTCACCGGACCGCATCGTGACGACCTGCTCCTCCGAGTCGGCGGACGCTCCGCGCGCGACTACGGTTCCGAAGGCCAGCAACGCTGCCTCGCCCTCGCGCTCCGCCTCGCCCAAGTGGAATTTTTCCGCCACAAAACCGGCCTTGAACCCATTCTCCTCGCCGACGACGTCCTTGGCGAACTCGACCCCGCCCGCCGCCGCCGCTTCTGGACCTCGCTTGGCGACACCCGTCAAGTCATCGCCACCGGCACCACCCTCCCCGACACCACCCTCGGCCACTGGCAACTTTATCAAGTCACCGAAGGTGCCGTAACAATTTAGCCCCGCCTGTAATCTTCACGCCGGAAGCGTGACACCCCCGGAATCCCTTGATGTTCATCCCACCAAGGAGGGCGGGTCTCCCGACCCGCCAGACGCGGCGAAGCCGCGCCCATCCGGAATCGGAATGGCGGCGCTTTGCGCCGTCGGCGGGTCAGGAGACCCGCCCTCCTTAGCCGTGGCGCTGGCGCGCCCCCCCCTCCCCTCACTTCCACCGCAACTCCACCGCCACCGGACGGTGGTCGCTCGCCACCAGCACACCGGGCGAATCAACCACCCACATGCGCACAACAGCCGCCGCCAGCGCCGGGGACACAAGGATGTTGTCCACCCGCGAATACGTTTCCTCGCGGGCATAGTAGTGCGTCCACGTCTCGCCCCGGCTGTCGGTCGCGGGAAGAAGGCGGGCAATCTCCGTGTTGCCGCGCTTCAACAAGGCCCGTATCGGTCGACTCGATACAACATCGTTGCAATCACCCGCGATCAGGAAACGCCCCCCTCCCCCTCCCGTCGCGGCGGGATTGGGAAAACGCTGCAACACCCGGTTGCGAATCGCCTCGGCTTCCTTCGCCCGCCACGTCGCGCTCTCCGGATCGTCGGGAAACGTCGTGAGCCGGCTTTTCAGATGGAGCACAAAAAGCGTGACGCGGCGATTTGTTGACAATCCCTCTCCCGATTCCGCCCCCGGAGCCTCGACACTCACCTCCAGCAATCCGCGCGACACCGGCGTGCGTCCGTCACGATAGGCAAAATCCATGTCACTATGCTCGCGCACCTCACGCAGCGGAAGGCGCGACAACACCGCCAGTTGGCGCACCGGATCGGCGCCCGCCAGCACATGCGCGTGCGGATACACGCACCCCTCGCTCTCCAGATCGCGCTGCAATTCGGCAAGATGCCCCCCGGAGCCCATCTCTTGAAGCGCGATCACATCGGCGTCGATCTGACGAATGACGGCGCGCAAGGCGATTTTCTCCGCCTCGGGCTTCGGGTAGTCGGGACGAAACTTGCCATCGATCCGCCGGTTCACCGGCAGGTAATTGCGGATGTTCCAAGTGGCGACAGTGAGCGTGTCCTTTGTATCCGCAAAGACAACACACGCCACGAACACGAAGATCGCGGCCAATATGGATTTCCTGCAACGCATCTTGTTTCAGCTTTCAGCTTTTAGCTTTTCAGCTTTTCCGATTAGCGCCGCCTCACGCTCCACCAGCGTTGGATGCGAGTAGTAGAAGGCGCTGAAGACCGGATGCGGCGTCAGGTTGGAAAGATTTTTCCCGGAGAGTTTGTGGAGCGCGCCGATCAACGGGGCCGGACCGCCCATCGCCTCGCGCGCGAAGGCGTCGGCCTCGTATTCGTGTTTGCGCGAGAAAAATCCGCCGAGCGGTGTCAGCCAGAACGTGGCCAGTCCGCTGAGCAGACCGAACAACAAAAACGTCGGCGCCAGTTCACCCGCCGGCAGGCCGAAGCCGGGATTGAACCAGGTGCTGCCCGCCAGCCACGCAATCAGCGCGAAGCCGCCAAACACCATCGCCGCCGACACCGCGAGCATCTTGGGGATGTGTCCGCAACGGTAGTGTCCAACCTCGTGTGCCAGCACCGCCTCCAGTTCCTCGGGTGTGAGTTGAGCGATGAGCGTATCGAACAAAACAATACGCCGGAAGCGTCCGAATCCCGTAAAGTAGGCGTTGGAATGTCCGGAGCGTTTGCTGCCGTCGATGACCTCGATGGTCGAGGCTTTGAAACCGGTGCGCTCCGACAGCGCCATGAGTCGCGTGCGCAGCTCACCCTCGGGCAGCGGTGTGAGTTTGTTGAAAAGCGGCACGATGAGGCGTGGGTAGAGCACCATCATGAGAAGCTGAAAGCCAAAAAAGAGCGCGAAGCCCCACACCCACCAGAGCGAACCGGCCACGCGCACAAGCGCGAGCAGGGCCCAGAGTAGTAGAAATCCAATGACAAGGGCGAGCAGCATGCCCTTGACTTTATCGACGATCCAGAGGCCGAGCGTGGATTTGTTAAACCCGAAGCGCGTTTCGATCCGAAACGTGTCCCACCAGTCGAGCGGCAGTCCGGGCAGGCTCAGCAAGATGCCGGCAACGAGGATAAACACGGCGCCCAATGCGCTGTTCCATCCCCCCCCCCCCCCCTCCCCCGCGTCCGGTGCCCAAGCCATGACGAGGTCATACAACCACGGAAGCACGCCGCTGGTCAGCACGACGACGAGCAGCACGGCGTCGAAGATCAATTCGATGACGCCGAAGCGGTTTTTCACGAGCGTGTAGGCGACGGATTTTTGGTAAGTCTCCGCATCGACCACCGCCGCGACGGCAGGCGGGGCCGCGTGCGCATGCCGCCGGACTTCGGCGCGGTTGAGGGCGGACAACACGAGTTGCGCGACGAGGCGCACCGCAATCAGCACGAGAACCACGGGGAGGACGGTGGAGGGGGGGGGAGCGACTGCGGTGGTGGTGGCGATGGTGAGAGAGGACAACATGGGGGGTGGTTTCTAGCGTTGTCAGC
>NZ_ABEA03000059.1 GCF_000171235.2 Geminisphaera colitermitum TAV2
ATCATTGTCCCCCTGGCCCTCTGGCCCCTCCCCCTCTGGTTTTATTTTGCGCTCCGCCGCGCCCGCGCCACCGATCCCTTGCGCGCCCGCCGCGAAGCCCGCCAGCGCCTCGCCGAAACCCTGCGTCAACTCCGTCAAAGTGGCGCGGGCGTCCCGCCCGCTGTAGGGGCGTCGCTTGCGACGCCCGCGCCAGCCGGACAGATTTACCGAATACCAGAAGAGCAGTCGCAGGCTGAAACGCAGACCGAAACGCAGTCGCGGGCTTCGCAAGCGAAGCCCCTACAACGCAGTGGCGCGGGCGTCCCGCCCGCCTCCGATTCCGTCACTTCAGGCTTCAATGTTGAACGCTCAACATTGGACGCGCAACATCCGGGCCAAAGCCCCGCCTCCCCCCTCCCCTTCACCCTTCACGTCACTCTCGACCCTACGCTACCGCCCGAAACATTCAGTATCCAAACAACTGATACTGATTCCGTCGCCGCCACCGTTGCCATCACCGGTGCGGACGAACTCGGCACGATTTACGGCATCTACGAAATCTCCCACCGCTTCCTCGGCGTCGATCCCCTCTGGTTCTGGAAAGACATCGAACCCGCCCCGCTCACACCGGACGAACTCCGTGCCCGCCTCGCCACCGCAGCCGCCAACCCAGCAACTGCCATAATCAC
>NZ_ABEA03000058.1 GCF_000171235.2 Geminisphaera colitermitum TAV2
CCGCCGCCACCGCCACGACGCCCGCCTCGAACTCCATTTCAAGACGCAGGCCCCCCGCCCGCTGGGAACCCCAATCTCCTGACTGGCCCTTTCCCATTCACCATTCTTCGCCCGTCATTCCCCCCGCACCCGCCCCCGCAACGCCCGCACCTGAGCCCGCGCGCGCTTGTCCGCCACCATCCGCGCCTTTTGCGTGCGACTGCGCCCGCGCGACTGACGCCGCCTCCTCTCCACCGCCTGCCGCCGCGCCAACTCCAGTTCGCGCAACCGCCCCTCCAGCCGCTCGCACAACTCCCCCCACGCCGCCTCCCGATTCGCCACCTGCGAACGCTCCCTCTGGCAACGCACCTCCACCCCCGTTGGCGCGTGCCGCAGACAAACCGTTGAGGACGTCTTGTTAATTTTTTGCCCCCCCGGCCCCGAACCGCGCACAAAACGCTCCTCCACGTCCCCCGGCAACACCCCGAGCGCGTCCAGCCGAACTTGGATTTGTGGTGGAAAAACCATGCTGCGTGCGTATTTCGTGGCCCACTCTGGAAACACTTTTGCATCCTGCGAGTCCAAACCCGACGCTCCAGACCGCCTCCCGCCACGCACCACGCACCGCATCCCATTTTCCAACCACACTCATGACAATCCTCCACACCGCCGCCACCGCCAGCAACGGCCACGACTGGTCTGCAAAACTCCGCGCCGAAATCGGCAAAGCCGTCATCGGACAAGACTCCGTGATAGAACGCCTCCTCGTTGCCCTCCTTGCCAACGGCCACGTCCTCCTCGAAGGCATGCCCGGCCTCGCCAAGACCCTCCTCATCAAATCCCTCGGCGCCGCCCTCGGCGTGCAATTTGAACGCATCCAATTCACCCCCGACCTCCTCCCCAGCGACGTCGTTGGCACCATGGTTTTTTCGCCCAAAGACGGAGCCTTCACCCCCCACCGCGGCCCGATCTTCGCCAACCTCGTCCTCGCCGACGAAATCAACCGCGCCCCCGCCAAAGTCCAGTCCGCCCTCCTCGAAGCCATGCAAGAACGCCAGGTCACCATCGGCGGCACCACGCACCCCCTCCCCGCGCCCTTCCTCGTCATGGCCACGCAAAACCCCGTCGAACAAGAAGGCACCTACGCCCTCCCCGAAGCCCAGACCGACCGCTTCCTTTTCAAACTCCTCGTGGACTACCCCACCCACGACGAAGAATCGCAAATGATGACCCGCTGGGGCCAAATCGTGACCACCCCCCAAGTCACCCCCGTCTCCAGCGGCGAAGAACTCTTAAAACTCCGCCACGCCATCGACACCGTGCACGTTGCCCCCACCGTGCAAAACTACATTCTGGCCCTTGTCCGCGCCACCCGCGACCTCGCCAAACCCGTCAAAGGCCGCACCCGCCACCTCAACTTCGGAGCCTCCCCCCGCGCCTCGCTCGCCCTCTACCAAGCCGGCCGCGCCCTCGCCTGGCTGCGCGGCGAAACCTACCTCTCCCCGCAACTCATTCAGGAGATCGCCCCCGACATCCTCCGCCACCGCATCGGCCTCACCTACGAAGCCGAAGCCGACGACATCACCACCGACGCCATCGTCGCCCAAGTCATCGCCCAGACCGCCGTGCCCTCCGCGAGCAAATGACCAAGACAGAACATTCAACATTTAACACTAAACGCTTAACATTTAATGCCGGACAGCCTGTCAGCTCCGTCCCGTTAAACGTTCAATGTTAAACGTTAAATGTTGAACGTTCTCCGTTCCCAGTCCTCCGCACCACCCATGCCCGCCACGTCCGCCCGCCCCCCCCCCCCCCCTGCCGACCGCTCCACTCGCGCTCCTGCGCCGACTCGAATGGCGTGTGCGCGGCGCGGTCGAAAGCGTGCTCGGCGGCGAATACCGCTCCGCCTTTCGCGGACGCGGCATGGAGTTCGACCAAGTCGTGAAATACGAATACGGCGACGACGTGCGCGACATCGACTGGAACGTCACCGCCCGCCTTGGTGAACCCTACCGCAAAAAATTCGTCGAAGAACGCGAAGTCACTGTCCTCATCGTATTCGAGGACACCCCCAGCCTCCAATTCGGCTCCGGCGCGCAATCCAAACGCGAAGCCCTCCTCGAACTCGCCGGCCTCCTCATGCTCCTTGGAGCCGTCAACCGCGACCGAGTCGGCTACGTTCACGCCACTCCCCAAGGCC
>NZ_ABEA03000057.1 GCF_000171235.2 Geminisphaera colitermitum TAV2
CATCGCCCCCCTTGGACATTCGGCATCCGGCGTCCAGCGTCCGGCGTCCACCATTCCCTGGTCGCTCATCCGCCGTGTCGTCCCCCGCCACACCATGCTCGTCTGGCTGGGCGACTTCGCCCCCCGGCCCGCCCCCGAAGGCTGGCCCGCGATCCAGCAACGCTTCCAAACCCGCGGCTTCCGCGTCGATGACCCCTGGGAACGCGAACTCCCCGTCTTGCAACACGGCGAAAACCTCGCCGCCTACGACCCCGTTACCGGCCGCCTCGTCACCCTGGAAAACTCCACTGCCCAGCGCACCGCGCACGCCCAATGGCGCAACGAACGCGAAACCGCCTGGCGCGCCCTCTTCCCCGCCGCCACCACCCGCCTCGTTGTAGGCACTCACGAAAACCGCCTCGACGCCCTCATACGTTTCTTCACGGCCAAGCCGTGAAGAAAAATTAAGAATTAAAAATGAACCAAACCAGCAGCACCCCCATTCGACATGGCACAATCAACACCGATCATCTGCCGACCGTCGCACTCCCCGCCCCCCACCTCCAATTATTAATTCTTAATTATTAATTCTTAATTCCTGTTTTGAACTACACCCTCCAAAATCCCCTCTGGCTCCTCGCCCTCCTCCTGCTCCCGCTCATCCTCTGGGCGCGCGGACGGCGCAAAGTCATCGCGTGGATCGTCCCCTATGCCGCCGCCTGGCACCGCCCCAGCCAGATCAGCCCCTCGCGCCTCCCCATCGCCCTCGCCACCCTCGGCTTGACCCTCCTCATTGCCGCCCTCGCCCGCCCCCAACGCATCGAAGACCGCCGCACCGTCACCGGCCAGGGCTACGACCTCATCCTCGCCATTGACCTCTCCACCTCCATGCTCGCCGAAGACTACGAACGCCACGGCCAGCGCCAGAACCGCCTCCAAACCATCCGCCCCGTCATCGAAGCCTTCATAGACAGACGCCCCGACGACCGCATCGGCATCGTCGTCTTTGCCGGACGCTCCTACACCCTCGCCCCCCTCACCCTCGACCACGACTGGCTCGCCCGCCAAGTCCAGCGCCTCAAGACCGGCCTCATCGAAGACGGCACCGCCATCGGCGACGGACTCGGCGTTGCCCTCTCGCGCCTCGAACAAGCCACGCACACCGAAAACGGCCGCCGTGCCGGCGCCTTCATCATCCTCCTCACCGACGGCGCCAACAACCGTGGCGCCCTCACCCCCGCGCAAGCCGCCGCCATAGCCAAATCCCGCGGCATCCCCGTTTACACCATCGGCGTCGGCACCAACGACCCCCGCGGCATCCCGTATCCGGTATTCGACGACAACGGACAAAAACTCGGTTATCGCCGCGTCCGCTCCGACCTCGACGAAAACTCTCTCCGCTACATCGCCACCGAGACCGGCGGACGCTATTATCGTGCCGACCACACCGGCACCGTTGAAGCCGCCTTCAAGTCCATCGACGAAGCCCGCAAGATCGAATACCAGGCCAAGTCTCACATCCTTGCCACCGAACTATTCCCCTGGCCCGCCATCCCCGGCGCCGCCCTCGTCCTCCTCGCCGCCCTCACCGCCAGAAGGGAAATGAGAAATTAAAAATTAGGAATTAAGAAAAAAACCACCCAACCAATCTGCCATGAAAACAACCCGCGACCACCCCCGCAGCGCCCCATTACTTCCTAATTTCTAATTTCTAATTCCTAATTTTCAGTGACCTTCCTCCACCAACAACTCCTCTGGCTCCTGGCGATACCCGTCCTCCTCCTCGCCATCGACCTGCAACGCCGCCTCCGCGCTGCCCGCCGTCACGAAAATTCCACTACACGCACAAAAATCCTCACCGCCACCATCGGTTCCCGCACCGCCACCCTCCCCCCCCCCCCTGCCAACGGCGCGTCAGCGCCAAACCTCGATGTTGGACGTTCGATGTTGGATGTTCGACGTTCGGGCCGCAGGCCCGCCCTCCGCTGGCGACTCGCCCTCGGCCTCGCCCTCGCTGCCACCGCTCTTGCCCGCCCGCAATGGGGCCGCATCGAACAACCCGTCTTTGAACAAGCCCGCGAAATCCTCATCGCCATCGACCTCTCCCGTTCGATGATGGCCGACGACATCAAACCCTCGCGCCTCGAACGCGCCCGCCTCCTCACCCAAAGCCTCCTCGACCAACTCACCGGCGAACGCATCGGCCTCCTCGTCTTCTCCGGCACCGCCTTCCTCCAAAGCCCCCTCAGCAGCGACTACGAAATCCTCCGCGAATTTTTGCCCGAACTCGGCCCCGACTACCTCCCCCAAGGCGGCACCAATTACAGCGCCCTCCTTCACACCGCGCTCGACTCCTTCAGCACCGGCGAAGCCGACCGCTTCCTCGTCATCCTCAGCGACGGCGAAGCCGACCCCGCCGACCCCTGGCGTCCTCTAGCCGACACCTGCAAAGACCGCGGCATCCACATCATCGGCCTCGGCGTCGGCACCGAAACCGGCGCCATGATCCCCGATGGACGCGACGGCTACGTCAAAGACGAACGCGGAGCCGTTGTCCTCTCCCGCCTCGAACCCGCGACCCTCCGCGAACTCGCCGACAAAACCGCCGGGGCCTACACCGACGCCAGCCAGTGGGTCGATCTCAACGCCCTCATAAAGACCACCATCGAACGCGGCCGCAAAGGTGACTTTCAACAAACCACCCGCACCCGCCTCATCGAACGCTATCAATGGGCACTCGGCCCCGCACTTCTCTTCCTCCTCTGGAGCCTCTGGCGCGAATTCCCCGTCCACCCCCGCCCCCGGCGTATCGCCTTAAGCACGACAGCAACGGCGCTCCTCCTCCTCGCAAGTGCCGCGGGCGTCCCGCCCGCCGTAGGGGCGTCGCTTGCGACGCCCACGCCAGCCGGACAGATTGACCAAATACCAGAAACGCACTCGCAGGCCCAAACGCAGACCGAAACGCACTCGCGGGCTTCGCAAGCGAAGAC
>NZ_ABEA03000056.1 GCF_000171235.2 Geminisphaera colitermitum TAV2
CCCCAACGCCCCTCCGGCCACAGTGGATTCCACCGCCACCTCTGCCGCCCTCTCCCAACTCGTCACCCGCCTCGCCGACCAACCCGCCCTCACCGCCCGCGACGCCGTCTCCCTTGCCGAAGCCACCCTCGCCTACGGTCAGCCCCTCCACGCCCAAGGCAAACCCATCCCCGGCGGTCCCATTGACGACGCCCTCCAAGCCATTGCCCAAGCCGAGAAAAAATCTCCGACTGCCGCCGACTGGCCCCGCCTCCGCACCGCCCTCGAACAACTCAAACAAAAGCAACAACCCCCGCCCCAGCAGCAGCAGCAACAACAAGACCAGCAGAACAACCAACAGCAACAGCAGCAGCAGAACCAGCAAGGCCAAGGCGGCCAAGGCGACAAATCCCAACAACAACAACAAAACGGCCAGTCCGGCCAACAATCCAACGAGCAACAACAATCCGACGCCCAACAACCCAAGGAATCTCAAAAGCCCGAACAGACCAATCCCGACGACCAGCAACCCTCCGGCCAGCAGCCACCCGATCAGCAGCAGCAGCAACAACAACCCGCGTCCGGCGACCAGCAACAACAAGCCCCCAAGCCTCCCCCCCAATCCGCCTTCGGCGACAAACCCGGCGAAGACCAGCAACCGGACCAACCCCAACCCAAGACTGCCGACGCCACCACCGACCCGCAGCCAAAACAACCGCAACCCCAACCCGCCACGCAGCGCGTCGGCGGCACCGCAACCGGCGCCTCTCCCATCGACAAAAACACCGATCCCAACCTCCTCGTCCCCCTCCAGCGCCTCGAACGCCTCAAAGACAACGACTCCCCCGCGCAACTTTTCCAACTCCTCAACGAAAACCAGCAACCACAGCCCGACAAAAACCGACGCAACTGGTAATGAACACGCCACTACGCAACCATCCAGTCATTCCTCCCCGCCGCCCTCGTCACATCCCGCGTTGGATGTTGGATGTTGGACGTTGGATGTTCGACGTTCGCGGCGGCGCGCTCCTCGCCACATTCGCATTTACCGCCACCCTTGCCGCCGCGCAGACCATCCGCTGGGAACCCTCCACCGGCTCCCTTGCCCGCGACCAGGAAACCCGCCTCGCCCTCGTCTTCGAGAACTGCAAACCCAAGGGAGAAATCACCCTCCCCACCGTTGACGGCCTCACCTTCGGCACTCCCGGCATCAGCAACCAATCCATCAACATCAACTTTAACAGCTACTCATCAGTCATTCTCAGCTACCCCGTACGTGCTGCGCAACGCCCCCAGATACGAATTCCCTCCTTCATCATTGAAACCGACCGCGGCAAAATCGCCGTTCCCCCCGCCGAATACACTGTCGTCGAAGCCACCGTTGACCAATCTGGCACTCCCCTTGACGACGTTGCCAATTCCCACTTCTCCCTCCCCAAGGAACCCGTGTGGGTCGGCCAAGTCTTTCCTCTCACCTACCGCCTCAACCTCGCCCTCCGCCACGGCCCCCGCCTCAACGGGCAACTCGAATGGAACCCATCTCCGCTTGTTGTCGAAGACTGGCCCGCCAAACCCACTGAAACCCAATACATGCGAGGCAGTCAGAAATACGCCACCCTCGCCTACACCACCCGCGCCCTCGCTACACAAACCGGTGCCATCCAACTCAACAACGCCGCCTACCCCATCGCCCTCGTCACCGGACGCAATATTTTGGACGCTGTCTATACCGCCTTCACAATTAGCACCCCGCCCGCCGCTCTGACGATAAAACCCCTCCCCCAACCCGCCCCCGCGACCTTCAACGGAGCCGTCGGCGACTTCACCCTCACCAGCAAAATCGTCCCCGAAAACTGCACTGTCGGCGACCCCATCACCTGGACCCTCGAACTCACCGGCACCGGCAACTGGCCTTCCATAACGGCACTGCCTCCGCGTGACGTCTCCCGCGATTTCCGCGTCGTGCAACCCCGCGCGCAAAAGACGCAAAAAGACAACACCCTCTTCGACGCCACCCTCTCCGAAGACGTCATACTCATCCCCACCAAACCCGGCTCCTACACCCTCGGCCCCGTTGAACTCACCGTCTTCGATCCCGTCGCCGGCCAATACAAAACCCTCACCGCCCCCGCCGTCACCATCCACGCCACTGCCGCGCAAAGCGCGAACATCCAACATCCAACATCCAACGCCCAACACCCAATGGACGGACAAGCTGCTTCCAACGCTACGCAGCCTTCTCCACTTGGACGTTCGACGTTGGATGTTGGACGTTCGACGTTCGGCGGCGAA
>NZ_ABEA03000055.1 GCF_000171235.2 Geminisphaera colitermitum TAV2
CCAGTCCAGACCGCGCCGCCAGCGTGCCCGCATCTACTCCTTCCCCGACGGACTCGAAACCATCCCTCGCGCCCTCGCCGCCGCCCTCCCCCCCGGCGCCGTGCAACTCAATGCCCGCGTCACCTGCCTCACCCCGCCCGCCGCCCCCGGCGAACCCTGGCAAGTGACGTGGCAAACGCCAGGTGGCGCGGGCGTCCCACCCGCTGAGGGCGGACAAGAGAGTGCGCCCTTCACGCAAGGCAACGCCAGCGCCTCCGCCATCCTCCTTGCCCTGCCCGCCGCCGCGCTGGCGACGCTGCGCATCGGCGACGCGCATCCCTTCGCCGCGCTCGCCGCCGTCGAATACCCGCCCGTGGCGTCCTTGTTTCTCGGATACAAGCGAGAGCAAATCCGTCATCCGCTCGACGGCTTTGGCATGCTCGCCCCCTCCGGCGAGCACCGCAACCTGCTCGGCGTCCTGTTCAACTCCACGCTTTTCCCCGGACGAGCGCCCGGCGGCCACGTTGCCCTCACCGTGCTCGCGGGAGGCGTGCGCCATCCCGAACTGGCCCTCCTGCCGCGCGAATCCCTGATGGGGCTCATCCGCGCCGAGTTGCTCGAACTGCTCGGCATTTCAGGCGATCCCGTTTACGTGCGCCACCACGTCAACCCCGCCGCCATCCCGCAATACAATCTTGGATACGACACCCACCTCGCCACCCTCGCCGCCGCCGAGACCCGTTACCCCGGCCTCCATGTCGGCGGACCCGTGCGCGACGGCATTGCGGTTGCCGCCTGCATCGCCTCTGGCGAAAAACTCGCGCGTGGCGCCACAACCGTTTAACCCTTCCACCTCGTTACGAACATGAACAACAAAACCCTCTTTCAACGCATTATCGACCGGGAGATCCCGGCGAAAATCGAACACGAGGACGACCGCTGCATCGTCATCCACGACATCGACCCCAAGGCGCCCGTCCACCTGCTCATCATACCGAAAACCGTGATCCCGCGCGTCGGAGAAGCCGCGCCCGCCGACGAAGCCACGCTGGGCCACCTGCTGCTCACGGCGGGCGTCGTGGCAAAAAAACTCAACCTCGACCGCGGTTTCCGTCTCGTCATCAACCACGGTCCCGACGCCTGCGAAAGCGTTCCCCATCTCCACGTCCACCTCCTCGCCCGCCGCCAGCTCGCCTGGCCCCCCGGCTGAGTGGCATTAGAGCAGTTTCATTTAAGCTGTAGCCATTTGATACCTGGTAGGGAGGCCTCTCCGAGGCCTCCGCCGTGCGTAGTGTGAGAATGCGAAACTCGTAGGTGCTTGGAGCGTGGTTTCGGAGGCCTCGGAGAGGCCTCCCTACCGTTAAGACGACGGCTACATCTCAACTGAAAACGCTCTAAACAATTTCGCAGCCCCCCCCCCCCGTGTGTTTTGCGCCTTCGTGCCTCCGTGTAACTGAGGTTAATTCTTCTCTTCTTCGAGCGCTGACATCAGCATGGGCGGTTTCATGTCCAAGATTTCCGATATCAATGTGGTCGAGACGCGCCTGCTGCCGTCGCCGGCCGAACTCATGGCCCAGTTTCCCAAATCCGAGGCGCAAACGGAGTTTATCGCCCGCGTGCGCCAGGAAATCCACCGGATCGTCTTCACCGCGGACCGCCGCTTCCTGCTCGTCGTCGGGCCGTGCTCGATCCATGACGTGGACGCGGGACTCGACTATGCGCGCCGTCTGGCCGCGCTCGCCCGCGAGGTGGCCGACCGCGTGATGGTCGTGATGCGCGTGTATTTTGAAAAACCGCGCACCACGGTCGGCTGGAAGGGCTTGATTATGGACCCGCGTCTTGACGGCTCCAACGACATCGCGGGCGGACTGCGCGCGGCGCGGGCGTTCTTGCGCGAGGTGATCGACTTGGGGTTGCCGACGGCCACGGAGTTGCTCGACCCAATCACGCCGCAGTACATCGCGGACTTGATTTGCTGGTCAGCCATCGGGGCGCGCACCACGGAATCGCAAACGCACCGGCAAATGGCGTCGGGCCTGTCGATGCCGCTGGGATTCAAGAACGGCACGGACGGTTCGTTGACAACGGCGATCAACGCGATCAAGGCCGCGTCGCAACCGCAGACTTTTCTCGGCATCAACACCGACGGGCAGGCGGCGGCAATCGTCACGGCGGGCAACCCCAACTGCCATGTCGTGTTGCGCGGCGGCAAGGCCGGTCCCAACTACGACGCGGCCCACGTCACCGAGGCGGTGGCGGCGCTCGACAAGGCCGGGCTGGTGCCCGCGGTGCTCGTCGATGCGTCGCATGACAATTCCTCCAAAAAACCCGAACGACAGCCCGAGGTGGTGCGCGAGGTGATGGCGCAGGTGGCGGCGGGCAACACGTCATTGATCGGGGCCATGGTGGAGAGCAATCTGGAGGCCGGCAGCCAGCCTTTTCAGGCCGCGCCGGGCGTGCTCGGGAAGCTGCGTCATGGCGTAAGCATTACAGACGGTTGCATCGACTGGCCCACGACCGAGAAGCTGGTGCGCGACGTCCACGCCGCGCTCGCGCCGCGGTTTGCGAAGAAGGCATAACCGGCGGCAATATGGAGGGCGGGTCTCCCGACCCGCCAGACGCGGCGCAGCCGCGCCTTCCGGATGGGCGGCGCTTCGCGCCGTCGGCGGGTCGGGAGACCCGCCCTCCAAGAAAGAGATTACCTGCGTAACTTCAGTCACATCACCGCCGCGCCGGGGCCTGTCTGCATGTGCAGCACGTCGGGGCGGGCGCCGAACCGGGCGGCGTAGGCGGCGGCCACCTGGTCGGCATTGGCGGCGCTGAATTGGTCGCCGGTCATCGCCATGACCGCTCCGCCGAAACCGCCGCCGGAGAGACGCGCGCCGTAAACGCCGGGAGTTTTTTCCAGCGTGTCCACGAGGAAATCGAGTTCGGGCGTGCTGTTCTCGAAAAAGTGCTGCGAACTGCGATGCGAAGCGACGAGGAGTTTTCCGACAGTGGCGAGATCGCCCTTGGCCAGCGCCTCCTTGGTGGCGTCCACGCGGGCGATTTCCTCGGTGACGTGGCGGGCGCGCTTGAACTCCGCCTCTCCAAGCCGCGCCTCCGCCGCGAGCACCTGGGCGGGGGTCACTTCGTGCAGGAGGGAGACGCCGAGGGCGGCGGCGGCGGTCATGCATTCGCGGTTGCGCGCGGCGTAGAGACCGTCCACGAGGGCGTGCTTGGTGTGGGTGTTGAATATCCAGAAGTGGACGCCCGCCGGAATGGGCACCGTGTCGAACTTGGGACCGCGGCAGTCGATGAAGACGAGATGATCTTTTTTGCCAAAGCCGGACACGCCCTGGTCGAGAATGCCGCAGGGGACGCCAACGTAGTTGTTTTCCGCGTACTTGCCGATTTTGACCAGCGTCTCGCGGTCCACATCCTGCCCCGTGATGCCGAGGAAGGCGAGGGCGGAGGACAATTCGATGGCGGCGCTGCTGGAGAGGCCGGCCCCGGCGGGCAAGTCGGAGCTGTCGAGGTAATCGAAGCCGGCGGGAGCCTTGAGCCCGAAATGCGGCAGGGCGGAAAGGATGCCGAGCGGGTAGTTGATCCAGGAATCGGCGCCCTTGAGCGGAGTGAGCGAGGTGGCGTCGAGTTCGATGGTCTTGTTGCCGTAGGTGCTGTGGAAACGGCGGACGGGAGCGGAACCGGGGGGGGGGGGGGAGGCGGGAGCGATGGCGACCCACACGCCGCGATTGATGGAAGCGCCGAGGACGGTGCCACCATTGTAATCGGTGTGGTTGCCGATGAATTCGATGCGGCCGGGGGCGCGCGTGACGAGTTGGGGGTCGCGGCCAAAAACAGCCTTAAAGCGAGCGATGAGTTGGTCCTTCATGGAAAAGCTGAAAACTGAAAGGCTGAAAGCTCAAAGGCTGAAAAGAAAGCTGAAAGGCAGGGGCCATTACAGACAATGCCTTCTTGTTTCAGCTTTTCAGGTTTCAGCTTTTCAGCTTTTCCATTCTCATGCCCAGCGACCCGCAAAATAAAGGACTCGGTTACATCACCAGCGCGCTTGAAGCGCCTGTTTCTCCGGCCGAGGCGGCGTTGCGCCCGCTCTCGTTTGCCGACTTCACCGGCCAGCCCAAAACCGTGGAGCGGTTGCAAGTCATGGTCGGCGCGGCCCGTCGCCGGGGCGAGGCCCTCAACCACATCCTCATCAGCGGACCGCCCGGACTGGGCAAAACCACCCTATGCTTCATCCTCGGCCACGAAATGGGCAAAAACGTCCGAGTCACCAGCGGACCCGTCGTGGAAAAGGCGGGCGACCTCGCCGGCCTGCTCACCAACCTGGAGGAAGGCGACATTCTCTTCATCGACGAAATCCACCGCATCCCCAAGACCGTCGAAGAATACCTCTACTCGGCGATGGAGGACTTCCGCCTCGACATCATGATCGACCAAGGCCCCAACGCCCGCAGCGTGCGCCTCTCCATCCCGCGCTTCACGCTCGTCGGCGCCACCACGCGCGCCGGCCTGCTCACCGCCCCGCTGCGCTCGCGCTTCACGCTCCAGACGCGCCTCGACTACTACGACGTGCCCACGCTCATGGGCATCGTCCAGCGCAGTTGCGGCCTGCTCAAAGTCACGATCGACGAAGCCGGCGCGCGCGAAATCGCCTCCCGCGCCCGTGGCACGCCCCGCATTGCCAACAACCTCATCAACTTCGTGCGCGATTTCGCCCAGGAACGCGGCGACGGACGCATCACCCGTCCCGCCGCCGCCGCCGCGCTGGAGTTGCTGGAGATCGACGCCGCCGGGCTCGACGAGATGGACAAGCGCATGCTCCGCATCATGGCCGAAAACTACCGTGGCGGACCCGTCGGCTTGGGCACCATTGCGGTGGCCGTGGGCGAGGAGAGCGAAACGCTGGAGGAAGTCCATGAACCGTTTCTCATTCAAGAAGGCTACCTGCAACGCACTCCGCAAGGCCGCGTGCTCACGGCCAAAGGCTACCACGCCATCGGCCTGAAGTCGGCGGCGGGCGTCGGCGCGACCGGCGCAGGAGGACAAGGCGTGTTGCTCTGACAACCTTGCCCTCCCTGTCCTAACAACCCGCGCCTCCCCCCCCCCCCTCCTGAGCTTTAATGCAGTCCATTAGTGGTCTCGCTAAAAGCGAAAACACGCTCGCTCAACGGCTCCATTTCCCCTTTGAGTCCACGGCTTCGACATTCGCATGGCATTCCTGCCCGGCGGACACAGGCGTTCCCTCGCCCACGCCGAAACTCACCACCACAGCCTCTCCATTCGGTTCTCCCTTCCGCTAACAACACACACACCCAAACACCATCATGCACTTCCTCGACTGGTTGGTCATAATCGTGCCACTGATCATCATCCTGACGGTCGGCATCGTCACACATCGCTACATGAAGAGTGTGGCGCACTTCGTTTCCGGAGGGCGCGTCGGCGGACGCTACCTGCTGGCCGTCGCCAAGGGCGAGATGCAGGCCGGCGCTGTCGTTTTCGTCGCCATGTGGGAAGTCTTTGCCCAGTCCGGCTTCGTCCCCTCGTGGTGGGGCTGGATCACCGGTCCCGTCGGTCTGGTCGTGGCGATCTTCGGATTCGTCATCTACCGCTTCCGCGAGACGCGAGCCATGACCCTCGCCCAGTTCTTTGAAATGCGCTACAGCCGCAACTTCCGTTCCTTCACCGGCATCCTCGGCTTCGTGGCCGGCGCCATCAACTTCGGCATCATTCCCGCCGTCGGCGCCCGCTTCATGGTGTATTTCCTCCAAATGCCCCCCGAGATCATCATCCCCATTGGCGGAGGCTGGGCGCTCCCCACCTACATCCCGCTCATGGGCATCTTCCTCTCCATCGCGCTCACGCTGACGATCTCCGGCGGATTGATCACCCTGATGGTCACCGACTGCATCGAAGGCATCTTCTCGCAACTCATGTACATCGTGATCATCATTGGCGTGCTCTGCATGGTGAGCTGGTC
The DNA here is from genome assembly GCF_000171235.2 of Geminisphaera colitermitum TAV2. Lineage (GTDB taxonomy): Bacteria > Verrucomicrobiota > Verrucomicrobiia > Opitutales > Opitutaceae > Geminisphaera > Geminisphaera colitermitum. The sequence goes on from NZ_ABEA03000055.1 coordinate 5,963, forward strand.
CGAGATGGCCACCGTCCTCGGCAACCGCCCCACCAATGAATCGCTGGTCAACCCCTTCGACGCCTGGAACGTGGCCGATTTCAACCTCTGGTACGTGCTCATGGGCGTGTTCCTCGGCACCTACGGCACCATGGCGTGGCAAAACTCCAGCGCCTACAACAGCGCCGGCGCCACCCCGCACGAAGCCCGCATGGGCGGCCTCCTTGGCCGCTGGCGTGAATCCGGCAAGAGCGTCGTCGTCGTCCTCCTCGCCGCCGCCGCCCTCACCTACCTTTACCACCCCGATTTCGCCAGCACCTCCATCGCCGCGCAGGAATCCATCGCCAGCATCTCGCAGCCCCAAATCCAGAAGCAAATGACGATCCCCGTGGCGCTCTCGCACATGCTGCCCATCGGCGTCAAAGGCGCGCTCTGCGCCGTGCTCCTGCTCGGTATCTTCGGTGGCGACTCCACGCACCTGCACTCTTGGGGCGGCATCCTTGCGCAGGACATCATCCTCCCCCGCCTCAAGAAAGCCCCCACGCCCCAACAGCACATCAAGCTCCTGCGCTGGTGCATCACTGGCGTGGCGATTTTTGCCTTCCTCTTCGGAGCGTTTTTCCGCCAGACGGAGTACATCGTCATGTGGTGGACCGTCACCACGGCCGTTTACGTTGGCGGAGCGGGCGCGGCCATCATCGGCGGCCTCTACTGGAAAAAAGGTACGACGGCCGGCGCTTGGTCCGCCGTCATTGCCGGTTCCATCCTCTCGGGCGGTGGCATCCTCGTTTACAAAATCTGGGACGACAAAATCTTCTCCACCGTGATCAACTGGGTGCTCTCCAATCTCGGCATCCCTCAACTCCCCGCCTTTGGGCTCAACGGCGCGCAAATCTCGTTCTTCTCGACCCTCATTGCCATCACCCTCTACGTCAGCGTGTCACTGGCCACCTGCCGCCGGGACTACCCGATCAACAAAATGCTCCACCGCGACGAACTTCCGGTCGATGCCGATGGGCGTCCCATCGTCCCGAAACGCCAGTGGTCGCTCGCCCGCATTGTGGGCATCGACGAGAACTTCACCACGGGCGACAAGTGGATTGTCGGCAGTCTCTTCGTGTGGAGCGTGCTCTGGTTTTCGGTCATGCTCCTTGGCACGGCGTGGAACCTCCTCGGCCAGACGCAACTGGTCCCCTGGATCAAACCCTGGACCAACAACGGCTGGCTCGGTTTCTGGCACGTGACGGCCATCGGACTGCCCATCGTGATCACCGTCGTCACCGGCCTATGGTTCACTTGGGGCGGCGTCCACGACATCCGCAAGCTCTTCCGCTCGCTCGCCGGTTACAAGATCGACAACTCCGACAACGGCACCGTCGAACAACACAAACCCTACTGAGCCCCCCTGGACGCCGACCTCTGAACTCCGCCCCCCCCCCCCCCCCGGCGTTCAAAGTCCGGCGTCCCCCCCATATGACAGCACCCATGCGCCGCTCCCGCCCGCCGCTTCTCACCGTCGCCGCGCTCACCGTGCGGCGCGACCGCAAGCACATCCTCCGCGACATCCACTGGACCATTCAGACGGGCGAACACTGGGTCATCATGGGCCCCAACGGCTGCGGCAAAACCTCGCTCCTCAAAACCCTCACCGGCTACCTCACACCCACCACCGGAGACATCACCCTCCTCGGCCATCGCTACGGCGAGACCGACTGGCGCGACCTGCGCCTCCAAATCGGCATCGTCACCAGCGCCCTCCAAGCCGCCGTCCCTGACGGCGAACCCGCCCTCGAAACCGTCATCAGCGGACGCCACGCCCAACTCGGCCTTTGGTCCGTCAACAAAACCACCGACGCCGACCGACGCGACGGACTCAAATGGCTGCGCTTCGCCGGTTGCGCCCCCCTCGCCGACCGCCCCTGGAACTACCTCTCGCAAGGCGAACGCCAGCGCGTGCTCATCGCCCGCGCCCTCATGGCCCGCCCCCGCCTCCTCATCCTCGACGAACCCTGTTCCGGCCTCGACCCCGTGGCGCGCGAACACTTCCTGCAATTCATCGAAACCCTCGCCCGCCGCCCCCGCGCCTCCCGCCACCCCGCGCTCGTGCTCGTCACGCACCACATCGAAGAAATCACGCCCGCCTTCACCCACGCGCTC
>NZ_ABEA03000054.1 GCF_000171235.2 Geminisphaera colitermitum TAV2
CCCCCCCGTCCCGCCTCCACTTTCCACCAGCGCATGAATCCTTCAGCCTTCAGCCTTCAGCCTTCAGGCCTTTCGCCCCGCATCACCGTCCTTGCCGGAGGCACCTCCTCCGAACGCGAAGTCTCGCTCGGTTCCGGACGCGCCTGCGCCCTCGCCCTTGCCAACACCCACCCCACCCGTCTCGTTGAAGTCACCGCCAACGCCCTCCCCCCCGGACTCGACCCAACGCGTGACGTAGTTTTCTCAACACTACACGGCACCTTTGGCGAAGACGGCGGCATGCAACGCCTCCTTGACACCGCCCGCATCCATTACGCCGGTTGCGACGCCGCCTCCAGCGCCCTCACCATGGACAAATCCGCCACCAAGTCCGCCGTTGCCCGCGCCGGAGTCCAAGTCGCGCCCGAACTCACTTTCACCGCCGCCCTCCCCCCCCCCCTGCCGACCTCATTGCCGCGCTCGGCCCCCGCATCGTCATAAAACCCAACGCCGAAGGCAGCAGCGTCGGCCTCCACCTCTGCGATACCCCCGACGACATCACCGCCGCCCTCGCCTCCATATCCAAATCCCCCCCCCTTGCCACCTGGCTCGCCGAACCCCGCCTCATCGGACGTGAACTCTCCATCGGCGTTCTCAACGGCCAGGCACTCGTCCCGGTGGAAATCCGCCCCAAGTCCGGCGTATATGACTATAGCAGCAAATATACAAAAGGCCTTACCGAATATCTGGCCCCCGCCCCTCTCCCCGACGCCACCATCGCGCACATCCGCGACGCCGCCGAGCGCGCCTGCGCCGCCTGTCAGGTCCGCGACTACGCCCGCGTCGATTTCATCCTCTGCGACACTCCCGCCTCTCCTCTCTCCGCCTGTGAACAAAATGGGAATAACTCCCTTTATTTACTCGAAATCAACACACTTCCCGGCATGAAGGAAACCAGTCTCCTGCCGATGAGCGCACGCTGCGCGGGACTCGACTTCACCGCCTTGGTCCGCGAACTCGTCCGCCCGGCCATCCAACGTTTCACGCACTCACTGTAACCACACGCCAACACGCCAGCACTCCACCTTCAGCATTTCCCGTGAGCCAGACCGCCAGCATCATCCCACCGCGAGCCCGATCCTGGATCGACATCCCCCAAGGAGTCGCCCCCCGGACTATGTCGCGTGCGAGCCAGCGGCGGGCCGCATTCTCCATGTTCAAACTCATCCTCGGCGCCGTCCTTGCCGGAGCCGCCATCTGGGGCGGCATCGAACTCTACATGCTCTGGCGCCATGCTCCCCAGACCCTCGCCGACCCCACCAAGGCCAGTCCCCTGCGCACCGTCACCACCCGCACCAACGGCGTGCTCACCCCCGAATGGGTCGAAGACACACTCTCCATCCCCCGCGGCTCCACCCTCATCGGCCTCGACCTCGCCGCGCTCAAAAACCGCCTCCTCGCCCACGGGCAGATCAGCAACGCCATCCTCATCCGCCAATACCCCGACACCCTCGCCATCACCATCGAGGAACGCACCCCCGTCACCCGCATCCTTGTCGAAGAGCACGGCGTCCGCCGCCTCGATTACCTCGTCGCGCGCGACGGCACCGTGTATCCTGGCATCAACTACGACCCCGCGATGATCAACGCCCTCCCCTGGCTCGACGGCGTCCCCCTCAACCGCCTCCCCGACGCCGACGCCTACGAACCCGTCAACAAAGCCGGCATCGAAAGCGTCTCCGACCTCTTCATGACCGCCCTCACCGCCGCCCCCGAACTCGGCCGTGCCTTCACCATTGTTTCCCTCGAACGCTTCGACGCCGACGGCATCATCACCGTTCAATCCCGCCAGGCCGACCGCATCTATTTCGCCACCCGCGGCACCGACGACTTTTTCTCCCAACTCGCCCGCCTCGACTACATCCTTGCCCAGACCCGCCTGCGCAGCGAAGGCCGCCCCCTCCGCTCTGTCGACCTCGCCCTCGGCCGCCAGGTCCCCATCGTTTTTCAACCCCCGCCCCCTCCGCAAACGCATGCCCCCGCACGCCGCGCCGCCGCATCCACCGCGCCTGCCACCCCCGCACGCGAAACGCAGACCCAACCTCCAACCTTCAGACCCTCGACCCTCGACAACATCGAAGCCGCCCCAGCCCCCGCGCCCGCCGCATCGCGCCGCTACGCCCCCACCCGGCCCGCCAGCCAACCCTCCCAGACACAACCCCAAATCATCTTCCACCTTTAACAAAACACCCAACCCACCGAGCAACATGGCCAAATCCAAATTCGTCGGCGCCGTTGAAATCGGCACCAGCAAAATCACCGCCCTCGTCGGCGAAGTCGCCGACGGCCGCGCCATCCACATCATCGGACTCGGCGAAACGCCCTCGCGCGGCGTCATCAAAGGCACTGTCGTTGACTTCCGCAAAGCCAGCGACGCCGTTCACCGCGCCCTCGAAGACGCTGAGAAAAGCGCCCGCGTCCGCATCGACGAAGTTTTTCTCGCCCAAACCGGCAGCCACATCGACGGCTTCCTCAACGAAGCCTCCGTCAACGTCAGCTCTGCTGACAACACCGTCAGCCAGATCGACATCGACACCGTCTGCGGCCTCGCCAAAGGCAAAAGCCTCCCCGAAGACCGCATCGTCGTTCACAACATCCGCAGCCCCTTCCGCCTCGACGGACGCCTCACCGACGACCCCGAGCACCTCGGCGGCCGCCGCCTCGAAGCCCAGTATTGGACCGTTCACGGCGACGAACACAAAATCGCCGACCACATCAAAATCATCGAAGGCTTCAACCTCCGCGTCACCCAGTTGATCCTCTCCGGCCTCGCCGCCGGCACCATCCTCACCACCACCGAAGACCGCAAAAACGGCGTCCTCGTCATCGACATCGGCGCCGGCACCACCGACTACGCCCTCTACCGCGACGGCTGCCCCCGTATTGCCGGAGTCCTTACCGTTGGCGGCTCCCACGTCACCAACGACCTTGCCCTCGGCCTCCGCCTCACCGAAGGCCAGGCCGACAAACTCAAGCACCTCTACGGACGCGGCATGGTGGCCGCCCGCGACCGCTCCGACAAAGTCTGGCTCAACGGCGACTACGGCATCGGCGACCGCTCCTTCCCCCGCCAGACCATCGAACAAATCACCTCCGCCCGCATGTGGGAACTCTTTGAAGTCGTGAAGAAAAAACTCGGCCCCGCCGCCGACGCCGAAAACCTCCCCGCCGGCGTTGTCCTCACCGGTGCCGCCGCCCAGATGCCCGGCACGGAGGAAGCCGCCGCCCGCGTCTTTGGCGTCAACGCCCGCCTCGGTGACATCCCCGCCTGGGTCAACGAAAACCTCCGCCACCCCCGTTTCGCCACCGCCCTCGGCCTCCTCAACTACGGCGGCGCCGCCCTCGCCGAGCAGGAAAACCGCCGCGCCCGCCGCACCGGCCTCGCCCACTTCGTCAAACAACTCTTCCAAGTCTAAAGCAGTGTCGGTTCAATTTGTCGCAAAAATCAAATCTCACGCGGAGGCGCGGAGACGCGGAGAGACCGGAATTGAATTACATAATCACATTTCATATAAATATATTATGAATTTCCCCACTCACTTTTTCTCTCCGCGTCTCCGCGCCTCCGCGTGAGACAAAACAAACCGAAAACGCTCTAGCCACCACCACCACCATGTCCACCGACGACCGCACACCCGACGACCAGCCCCTCCCCCTTGACCTCGCGTCCGTCCCCCCCCCCCCCCCCGACCCATGCCGCCCTCGCTGACCGCACCGTGGCCATCAAAGTCATCGGCATCGGCGGCGCCGGAGCCAACTGCGTTGACCGGCTCAAAATGGAAAACCTCGACCGCCTCAACATGGCCGTCATCAACACCGATTACCAAGCCCTGACGACCTCCCCCGTTCAGGAAAAAATCCTCATCGGCTCCGGCATCACCCGCGGCCTCGGAGCCGGCGGCGACCCCGACCTTGGCCGCGCCGCCGCCGAGCACGACCGCGAAAAAATCACCACCGCCGTCAAGGACAACGACCTCATCTTCCTCATCGCCGGCATGGGCGGCGGCACCGGCAGCGGCGCCGCCCCCACCGTCGCCGAAATCGCCACCGAAACCGGCGCCCTTGTCATCGCCTTCGTCACCCAACCCTTCAACTTCGAAGGCACCCGCCGCATCAAACAAGCCGAGGACGGCCTCATCGCCCTGCGCAAAGTCTGCGACGCCGTCATCCCCCTCCCCAACGACATCCTCCTCCAGGAAGCCTCCGAAGGCGAAACCGCCCTCGACTCCTTTGCCCGCGCCGACGAATGGATCGGCCGCGCCGTCAAATCCATCTGGTCCATGCTTCACCGCACCGGCCTCATCAACCTCGACTTCGCCACCCTCCGCCAAGCCTTCCACACCCGCGGCGGCAAAACCCTCTTCGGCCTCGCCGCCGGCAACGGCGACCACGCCGTCTCCGACGCCATCGAAGGCCTCAAACTCTGCCCCCTCCTTGCCACCCCCGACTTTGCCCGCAAAGCCGACCGCCTCCTCGTCAACATCGTCGGCGGCACCAACCTCTCGCTCCCCAAGGTCAACGACATCATGACCGCCGTTACCGAACAATTCGGACGCGACTCCCACATCATCATGGGGGCCGTCATTGACGAAGACATGCAGGACCGTGTCGAAGTCGTCATTCTCGGCACCACCGACCTCGGCACCCGCGGCTACACCCCCCGCCGCCCGCCAGCCAGCCGCTCCCGTACCGCCGCCGCCCCCCTCCCCTCCTCCGGCAGCAACCGGGCCGCGCCCGCCGGACGGCACGCCGAACTCGACCTCGAACTCACGGCCGACTCCGCCCAAGCCACAACCGGCGCTGAAGACACCGACGCCACCACCACGCCCCGCGCCGTTCACGGACCCAGCGCCAAAGCCCAGGCTGCCGCCGCCAAAGCCGCGCAGGACGAATTTGCCTTCGGCGAAATGCAAAACCGCGGCACCTTCGAACACACCGATCGCAACCTCCATTTTGGCGAAGACCTCGACGTCCCCACCTACTTCCGCAAAGGCATCAAAATCGTCCTCTAAAGCATTGTCGGTTCAATTTGTCGCAAGGTTTAAGAGATCACGCAGAGGCGCAGAGAAAACACGGGGGGCTAATTATAAAGGGAGGTTCTAAAAATCAGAAATTACACAGAGATCACAGAGAAGGCACAGAGTTTAGGGAGGACAAAACGACTTTGCTCCTTTTTCCGTAAAAAATATTACTTTATTTACTGATGTTACGCAGCCGAAGCAAGGAGCGGCGGTCTCCAGGCCGCCGGACGACGCGAAGCGTCGCCCGTTTGAATGCTGACCTGCATGAGGCGAGGCGCGTTGCGCCTCGTCCGGCGGCCTGGAGACCGCCGCTCCTTGGCAAACGTCCGCGTAACTTCAGTTATTTATAATAAATGAATTACAGAGACATTCATTCGCGAGGAAAATGTCCTTCCACCGGACAGGCCTCCCCAAACTCTGTGCCTCCTCTGTGTCCTCTGTGTAATTTTTAGGAGTTCCCTCAATAAATTACAAACATTGTATTTTTCCGGCTCTGCGTTCTCCGTGTCTCTGCGTGAGACAAAATAAACCGAAAATGCGCAAGCGGGATCGGGGATCGGGAATAAAATTTCACGCCACGGCGCAACGAACGCAACGCCATCAGCCTGCTGTTGCCTCTCAGCGTGGCGTCCGTCGCGCCGTGGCGTGAAACTCTTCTTACCAGATGGAAGATGGAAATCATGCTCTTGTCCGGTTCTTGGAAATTTTTAGAAGTTCCCACAAGTATTTCCGTCTCTGCATTTTTTTGCGCCTTTTGTGACTCTTTGCGGCCATCAACTGCGGAATATAGGATAAAACGACTTGACGCGCTGATCTGAGCCCGTCTTTTTCCTCCACACATTTGCGTCAGGGACGCGCACACCGGATCAACGAATAACTGAAACCACTTGGGCCAAACCCGCTAACTGCTTGAAAATGAGCTTAAACGCGACATACGGGACTACACAAAGCTCCCAAGCTCCCAAGCTCCCAAGCTCCCAAGCTCCCAAGCTCCCAAGCTTAGCTTAAGCTGTGTCAGCATAGAACACCCAAACAAGGGGGTACCATGTCCGGACGGGACGATGGCGGAACGGGACGCGATTTCCCATCATCGGGAGACGACGTCCCATTACTCGGACGTGGCTTCCCATTGCTCGGACGTCACGTCCCATCACTCGGACGCGGCTTCCCATTACTCGGACGTCACGTCCCATTACTCGGACGCGGCTTCCCATTGCTCGGATGTCACGTCCCATTACTCGGACGCGGCTTCCCATTGCTCGGACGTCACGTCCCATTACTCGGACGCGACGTCCCATTCGCCAGAAACGGCTTCCCGAAGGGCTCATTTTGCCTCTTTTGACCGCAACCACAACTCCCAATCCAAGGAAAATTCATGAGTAACCACATGGCCCGCAACTACCTGCCCGTAACCGAGACGGAAGCCTACCTATGGCTGACCAACCTTGCGCAACAACTACCCGCCGTGGCCAACCTGCTCGGCATCGGGCAAAAAGTCACCCCCATGGTGCAAGCCGCGCAACTACTCACCGACACCCACCGCTACCAGCAAGCCACCCGCAGTCTGGCCGAAGAACGCACCGCCAACAAAAACGAAGCCGCCTGGAACCCCATCGGCCAACATGTTTACGTGCGCCCCACCACCACCGACACCGGCCCCCAAGCCACCCAAAGCGCCGAAGCCGGAGCCTACCCCCTGGCCATCGCCCTATGCGACGACATCCTCACCAACCGGGGCGGCAAACTCGATCAGGCGATAAAAGACCTCCTGCGCCTCAACCCCCTGCCCAAACACCCCCCCGGAGCGGTCACCGGAACCAAACCCCAATACGAAGCTCTGATCGACCACAACCAACTCACCATCAAACTCACCAAAGCCGGCTACCAATATTTTATGGTGAAGATCGACCACGGCACGGGCGAATTCGACGCCGAGCACGTCGTGCACGAAAGCCCCTTCAAAGACCCCACCCCTCTCCCCACCGACACACCGCAGATGTGGCGTGTGCAGGTGTTTGGATACGCCAAAGGCAACCATGTGGGCATTCCCGGCGACATTATAGACGTGGCCGCCAAAGCCTACCTCGCCGAACACTCCGAAGGCACCGGCTGATTTCTCCTGTTCTCCCGCACGATGAGAAACCAAAAACCAAATGATATTCCGAGTGGCGCGGGCTTTTATTGCCAATCCCAAACGCCCGCAATCCGATGTAGCGCAGGCGTCCCGCCTGCAATCCAGCCTGCTGCGCGAAGCGCCGCACTCCATAAAAGTCACCGCGCTTCGCGCAATAGACAAGATGGCAGGCAGGATGCCTGCGCTACATCGGATTGCGGGCGATTGGCAGAAAAAGCCCGCGCCACTTTTGTTTAACCCCAATCCGGCGGCAGGATGCCGCCGCTCCGTATCCTGAATTTGAAAGTCTCAATCCATTTTTTGTCCGCTATGAAAAACCAAAAACAAAATAATACAGTCACGCTTCCGCGTGTCTTTCTTAAACTCGGAGCGGCGGCAGCCGTCGCGCTCCTTTCAACGCATCTCGAAGCCGCCTCTATCAACATCCCGACCGTGACGGTGGGCGACATCGGCAACGCCGCCGATTCGACTGGCTACGGCGCTGTAAGCTACGAGTATCAAATCGGGAAGTATGAGGTGACGAACGGGCAATATGCGGCATTCCTGAACGCCGTGGATAGCACCGGTGCGAACACGTATAATCTCTACAACAGCAACATGAGTAGCAGCAACTTTGGAGGCATCACGTGGAACGGCTCGGCGTATGAGGTGAAGGCCGGGTTCGACCTGAAGCCCGTGAATTTCGTATCATTTTATGATGCGGCGCGGTTCACGAACTGGCTGACGAGCGGGGACACGGAGAACGGGCTGTATGTGTTCAGCGGAACGACGACTATCACGAGTTTTCCTGACCATGCGACGAGCACCGGATGGGCTCTTCCGAGCGAGGACGAGTGGTATAAGGCCGCGTATTATGATCCGAATAAAGGAGGAGTCGGAGGCTATTGGGCATATCCGACGCAGAGCGATAGTATTAGTGGCAGTCAGGCTAATTATTGGAATTCTGGTAATGGGAATGTACCGATGATAGTAGGCAGTTTTACCGAGAACGCGTACGGGACATTCGATCAGGGGGGCAACGTGTCTGAGTGGAATGATACGCTTATAAACGGAACTGCCCGTGGGTTGCGTGGCGGTGAGTTCGGCGACTACGCTGACAACCTCGCCTCTTCGGCCCGCGACTACAGAGTTCTCGCCGACGAGGAATCCATCGTCGGTATTCGCGTTGTGTTGCTGTCCAACCAGTCGTCCGTGCCCGAGCCGAGCACGTATGCGGCGCTGGCCGGACTGGCGATGCTGGTCTACGTGATCGTGCGCCGGAGGCGCTGATATTGCGGAGGGCGGGTCTCCCGACCCGCCAGACGCGGCGCAAGCCGCGCCCATCCGAAAAAAAAAACGGAAGGGCGGTGCTTCGCACCGTCGGCGGGGATTGGCGATTGGCAATAAAACCCGCCCTCCATAGGCACTTAACCACGGAGGCAACGGAGGGCCGGGTCGCATAGGAATGCAAATCAAGGATGCCCTGTCTTCTGTGCCTCTCGTGGTTCCCCTTTATCCCAATCCAACAAACGAGGAGCGGCGGCAGGATGCCGCTGCTCCCTCCCGCCTACCGCGACAACGTCGCCGAAGCCCGGTTGTTTTGCGGCACCTGATCGACCACGCCCGACGGCATCCGCAACTCTGAAATGATGACCGCCCCGTTCGTGTCCCCCCCCCCCGGTCCACTCACCCCGGACATCGGCACCCTCACCGCCCCGCTCGCCCCCGGCGCAATCGACGACAACCCAAACGTCAACACCCGCCCGGACACATTCACCGTCAACTCCGCGCCCGACAACACCCGCGCCCCCCGATTCTGCACCACCACCTCCAACGAATTACTCCGCGCATCGTAATTGTAACCCGATACAGCCCCATCCACGCGTGAAGCATTGTTCCGGTCCATCGCCCAACCCAGATTGACCACCCCGTTCCCATAGTTCGGATCGTTGCCCGCCGCCCCGCCATCGTTCGCATACGATTGCAACACCTGCGCCGCCTCCGCCGCCGTCAGTCCCGGATCCGTCGAAAGCAACGCCGCCACCGCGCCCGCCACCACCGGCGCGCTCGCCGACGTGCCGCTAAAATACACCCGCTTCCCCTCCCCCGCCGCCGCCGTGATCGCGTAACCCGGCGCGGTCAACCGCAACTGCTCGCCGGAATTGGAAAATGCCATCTGCTGTCCCAGCGCATCCACCGCCCCCACTGAAATCACCTGCGCATAAGCCGCCGGCCACACCAGTTGCCCCGCCTGATCGTTGCCTGCCGACGCCACCACCACCGCCCCGCCCGCCTGCGCATACTCAATCGCCCGCGCCAGCACCCCCGCCGTCGCGTAACCGCCCAGACTCACATTGATCACCTCCGCCCCCGCGTCCACCGCCGCCATGATCGCCTGAGCCACCGTAAACACATCCGAAGTTCCTGCCGTATCCGTTACTCGAATACTCAAAATATCCGCCGCCGGCGCCACTCCGCGCGCCCCTCCCGCCCCGCCATCCGCCCCCGCTGCGAGCGAGGCCACCGCCGTGCCATGCGTCGCATCCAGCCCGCCCGAGCCTGCCACGCCCAGCCCGATGTCGAGCGACTGCAACCGGCTCCCAAACGCCATGTCCGCCGCCACCCCGCTGTCGAGAACCGCAATCAAGACCCCCTTTCCCCACGACGAATTGTCGCCCGTCACACCCAGCGTGGCCAGCAGCTTGTCCCCCACCGGCACCTGTCCCGACGAAGACCGCTCCTCCGCCACTGGCGGCTTCGGCGCTTGCAAGACCGGATTGGCCGAAATCGCTTCGTAAGCACCCGCATACCCCTGCAACTCCCGTGCAAAACGATCAAAATCCTCCACCCTGACCCGCACCGCCCGCAACCCCTCCAGTCCTCCCAGCACCGACACTCCCGCCGCCTTCGCCCGTGTCAGAAAATCCCGATACGCCGCCTCGCTGGCAAACGTCAGCAACCCCTCCCCTGCCCGCACACCCTGCTGGCCAAACAGCCCTCGCAACCGCGACACCAACCCCTTGGGAACGCCGGCCTCATGATCGGCTCCTCCCGCTCCCTCCCCTACAGCCGCCAGTTTCGCCTCGGCTCCCTTTGGCATCTCAAATTTTAAATCTGAAAACCCCGTCCTTCCATCCGCGCCCTCCTTCGATCCCCGCCACAACCATCCCGCCACGACAACCCCCAGCCCGATCAAAACGGCAACAACAAGAAAGATTCGGAGACGCATCGGCATGGCGGGAGCAACAAAGTTATCAATCGGACAGGACGCAACGCGACCGCAAAGGTTTCGTCACTTCAAAGTTGGCCCTCCCGCACACAACCCTCAACGTGCTCTCCCGACCACACGCTGTCATGCCTGCCGCCATTGACCTTCCCGCCGTAAAGACCTGGCTCCTCGATCTTCAGAACCGCATCTGTCGCGGCCTCGAAGCCGAGGAACCCGGCGTTTCCCCCGCCCGCTGCTTCATAGAGGACAACTGGACGCGCCCCCAAGCCGGCAGCAGCACCACCACTGGAGGCGGACGCACCTGCGTCATTGCTGACGGCGAAGTTTTTGAAAAAGGCGGCGTCGCCTTCTCCCACGTCTGCGGCACCCGCCTCCCCCCTTCCGCCAGCGCGCACCGCCCCGAACTCGCCGGCAAACCCTGGCAGGCCCTCGGAGTCTCCCTCGTCATTCATCCGCGCAACCCCCACATCCCCACCAGCCACGCCAACCTCCGCTTTTTTGTTGCCGATCCCAATCCCACTCCCGCCTCCCCCGGCGGCCCCGCGCCCATCTGGTGGTTTGGCGGCGGCTTCGACCTCACCCCGTATTACGGTTACGAAGACGACGCCATCCAGTGGCACCTCGCCGCGCACGCCGCCGTCTCGCCCTTTGGCCCCGACCTCCACGCCCGCTTCAAAAAAGCCTGCGACGACTATTTTTTTATAAAACACCGCAACGAATCCCGCGGCATCGGCGGCCTCTTTTTCGATGATTTCAACGAACTCGGTTTTGACCGCAGCTTCGCCCTCCTGCGCGCCGTTGGCGAAGCGTGGCTGCCCGCCTACCTCGACATCGTCGCCCGCCGCAAAACCACCCCCTTCACCGACCGCGAACGCGACTGGCAGTTGTATCGGCGCGGCCGCTACGTCGAGTTCAACCTCGTGCAGGACCGCGGCACTCACTTCGGCCTCCAAAGCGGAGGACGCACCGAATCCATCCTCATGAGCCTGCCCCCGCTCGTGTCCTTCAAATACAACCACACCCCCGCCCCCGGCACCCCCGAAGCCCGCCTCCTCACCGACTTCCTCCAACCGCGCGACTGGCTCAAGCCACACCCCAAAACCGCTACAGTTTTTAACCACTAATACACACTAATGAACACTAATGGATACCCATTGAAATCGAGTTAGGAAGACATCCCGTGATTTTTCTTATTAGTCTGATGTTACGCAGCCGAAGCAAGGAGCGGCGGTCTCCAGGCCGCCGGACGACGCGAAGCGTCGCCCGTTTGAATGCTGAACTGCATGAGGCGAGGCGCGTTGCGCCTCGTCCGGCGGCCTGGAGACCGCCGCTCCTTGGCAAACGTCCGCGTAACATCAGTTATTAGTGCTCATTAGTGTCCATTAGTGGTTAAAAAAAACGTATTTTCACATGACTTCCCGCACCCGATTTCTCGCCGCCTGCGCCTCGCAACCACTCGACCGCCCCCCCCTCTGGGTCATGCGCCAGGCCGGACGTTACCTGCCCGAATACCGCGCCCTCAAAGCCCGCTCCTCCTTTCTCCACATGGTGCGCACACCCGAACTCGCCACCGAAGTCACGCTCCAGCCCCTGCGTCGCTTCCCCGGCATCGACGCCGCCATCCTGTTCTCCGACATCCTCGTCATCCCCGAAGCCCTCGGCCAGCCCTACGCCTTCCGCGACACCGGCGGCATCGAAATGCAAGGCCGCATAACAACCCGCGCCCACGTTGACGCCCTCGCCCCCGCCGACGCCATTCCCCAAAAACTCGCCTACGTCGCCGACGCCCTCCGCCTCATTCGTAACGAAATTTCCGATACAAAAGCCCTCCTCGGCTTCGGCGGCTCCCCCTGGACCCTCGCCACCTACATGGTCGAAGGCGGCAGTTCCGACGACTTTGAAAAAATAAAACTCCTCTACTACACCGATCGCGCCACCTTCGACGCCCTCCTCGAAAAACTCACCGCCGCCCTCATCGTCTATTTTCACATGCAGATCGCCGCCGGTGCCGACGCCATCCAGATCTTCGACTCGTGGGGTGGCATCATTGCCGGCCCCGACTACGAAGCCGCATCGCTGCGCTGGATACGCCAGATCATCGCCGCGCTCCCGGCGGATTTCCCCGTCATTCTATACGCCAAAGGCACCGCGCCCCATCACGCCGCACAAGCCGCCACCGGTGCCCGCGTCCTCAGCATCGACTGGACCGCCGACCTCGCCACCGTCCGCCGCGCCCTCCCCGCCAACGTCGCAGTCCAGGGCAACCTCGACCCCGTTCTCATGCAAACCACCCCCGACATCGTCCGCCGCGAAGCCACCCGGCTCCTCGACACCATGCGCGACCTTCCGGGGCACATCTTCAACCTCGGCCACGGCATCACCCCGCAGGCCAAAATCGAAGCCATGCAGGCCCTCGTGGACACCGTCACCTCCTGGAAAAACTAAACAACCCAAATGCCGGACAAACTCCCCCCCCCCCCCCCCCCCATCATCATCATCGGCGGCGGCGTTACCGGCCTCGCCGCCGCGCACCGACTCGTTCGTCAGGGACACACCATAAAACTCCTCGAAGCCGGCCCCCGTCTCGGCGGCCTCGTGCGCAGCGAACGTGACGGAGAATGGCTTTCTGAATACGGTCCCAATTCC
>NZ_ABEA03000053.1 GCF_000171235.2 Geminisphaera colitermitum TAV2
CCACGCACCACACCGGTCCCACCTTCCCACCGCTCACCCTCTCCACCACGCCCGCGCTGCTGGCCTTTGTCGGTGCGGGCAACATCGACACCATCGCCCGCCGCTGGCTCGCCGACCGTGCCCATTGGGACGCCGCTTACGAAACCCTTCGCGCCGTCCTCCCCCCCGGCTCCACCACCGACCTCCGCCGCGAGGAACCCCTCGCCCCCAAAACCACCATGGGAGTCGGCGGCTCCGCCCGGCTTTACTCCGAACCCTCCTCTCCCGACGACCTTGCCACCCTCGTCCGCGCCGCCACCGCCGCCGGTATCCAGATTCTCATGCTCGGCCGCGGCTCCAACCTCATCGTCCCCGACGAAGGCGTTGACGCCCTCGTTCTCAGCCTCCGCCACCCCGCCTGGTCCACCTTCACCCTCCAATCCGACGGCACTCTCCGCGCCGGCGCCGGACTCCGCCTCAAGGAACTCTGTGGCAAAGCCATGCTCGCCGGCCTGCGCGGCTTCGAGTTTCTTGAAGGCATCCCCGGCAACATCGGCGGCGCGCTCCGCATGAACGCCGGCGCCATGGGTAGTTGGATATTCGATACGATAAAAACCATCGACATCCTCACACTCTCCGGCGACCGCCTCACCCTCCGCCGCGACCAGCTCCACACCGGTTACCGCCACTGCGCCGAGTTGGAAAACGCCATCGCCCTCTCCGCCACCCTCCGCCCTGGGAACGCTGGGCCCCAACTCGCCTCCCCCGACATCGCCCGCCAAGTCGATGCCTACCGCGACAAACGCAAAAAATCCCAACCCCGCGAACCCAGCGCCGGCTGCATCTTCAAAAACCCCGAAGGCGACGCCGCCGGACGCCTCATTGACTCCGCAGGGCTCAAAGGACTGCGCATCGGCGACGCCGAAGTCTCGCCCGTCCACGCCAACTTCATCGTCAACCACGGCCACGCCACCGCCGCCGACATCATAACCCTCGTCCGCGAAATCCGCGCCCGCGTCCACGCCGCCACTGGCATCCAACTCGAACCCGAAGCCATCCTCTACGGCCGGACATGGGAGGAAAAGCTGAACGCTGAAGACC
>NZ_ABEA03000052.1 GCF_000171235.2 Geminisphaera colitermitum TAV2
CAANCCCGGCACCGCCAGCCAGCCCCCCGTGGAACTGACACCCGCCCCCGTCCAACTCATCCCTGCCGACGGCAACTACTGATCCACTCATTTCGCCCATGGCCGTATCCGTTTCCTCACGACACACCGCCGCGCTCGCGCCCCGCGACCGCTTCGCGTTGTCGCCGGCCGGCATCATGGTCATCTGCGCCGCCGGCCTCGCCATCCTCGGGCTCACCATCCTCTTCAGCGCCAGCGTCACAAAAAATCCCGAAGTCTATCTCTTCAAGCAAGCCGCCGGCATTGGCATGGCAATCGTGGCGGCGCTCGTTGTCAGTCGCGTCAACATCGAGTTCCTCCGCCGTTACGCCTGGTGGATCGGCGGCGCCGCCGTGGTCGTCCTGCTCATCGTCCTCATCCCCGGCATCGGCGTCACCGTCAACGGCAGCCGCCGCTGGCTCGGCCTCGGCCCCCTCCGCTTTCAAGTCTCCGAAATCGGCAAGATCGCCATGGTCTTCTGCCTCGCTCACTACCTCGCCATCAACCAAAGCCGCATCGGCGAGTTCAAACGCGGCTTTCTCATCCCCCTCGCCATTGTCGGCCTCTTCGTTGCCCTCATCATCAAGGAGCCCGACCTCGGCACCGCCGCGCTCACCGGCGCAGTCGGCTTCACCCTCCTCTTTCTCGCCGGCGCCCGCCTCATCTATTTCATCCCCGCCGTCTTCGCCGGCATCGCCGGCATCGCCGCGCTCATTTATCTGATGCCCAACCGCCTCGGGCGCATCACCGAGTATATCAACTACGTTTTCCACGGCGCGC
The DNA here is from genome assembly GCF_000171235.2 of Geminisphaera colitermitum TAV2. Lineage (GTDB taxonomy): Bacteria > Verrucomicrobiota > Verrucomicrobiia > Opitutales > Opitutaceae > Geminisphaera > Geminisphaera colitermitum. The sequence goes on from NZ_ABEA03000052.1 coordinate 799, forward strand.
CGCCGCCCTACCAGCTCTACCAGTCACTCCTCGCCTTTGCCGCCGGCGGCACCCCCGGCGCCGGGCTCGGCCAGGGACGCCAGCAAATGAATTTTCTGCCCGAGGCGCACACCGACTTCATCTTTGCCGTCATCGGCGAGGAACTCGGCATCGTCTTCACCCTCGGCATCATCGTCGTGTTTCTCATTATGTGCGTGGCCGGGTTCATCCATCTGCGCCGCGCGCCCAACCTCTTTCAATACCTTCTCGTCACCGGCGCCGTGCTCCTCATCGGCCTGCAGGCGATCATCAATCTCGGCGTCGTCACCGGCGTGTTCCCGACCAAGGGCATGTCTCTCCCCTTCATCAGTGCCGGCATGTCCAACCTCCTCCTCATGGGCATCCTCCTCGGCATCATCCTCAACACCCAGCGCACCTGGACCCGCGCCCGTATCGACCCACGCAATACAGAATGGGAGGGCACCCGATGAATGCGGATTGCAGGTTTGAAGTGGCGCGGGCGTCCCGCCCGCACTCCGTGTTTTCCGCCCTCATTCTCTGCGGTGGCACCGGCGGACACCTCACCCCCGGCATTGCCCTTGCCGAAGCCCTTGCCGCGCGCGGACACCAACCCATTCTCCTCGTCAGTCACAAACAAATCGACGCCCGCATCCTCGAAAAATACCCGCACCTCACCTTCGCCAAGATTCCTGGCACGCCCCTCTCTGCCCACCCCGTCCGCCTTGCCCGCTTTCTCCTCACTCAGACCCAGGCTTTCCTTTCCGGCCTGCGCCTCGTCCGCCGCCACCGCCCCGCCATCGTTGTCGGATTTGGCGGTTTCACGACTGCCAGCGTCATCCTCGCCGCGCGCCTGCGCCGCATCCCCGTGGCCCTCCACGAATCCAACCGCGTCCCCGGCCGCGCCGTCCGCCACCTTGCCCGCCTCGCGCAACGCGTTTACCTCCCCCCCGGTATCCAGCTCAAAACTACAACCCTCAAAAAACAACTCGCCGCCGGCCTCCCCACCCGCGCCGAAATAAAAAAAATCCCGCGCCCCGAAGCCTGCGCCGCCCTTGGTCTCGATCCCAACCTCAAGACCCTCGTCATTTTTGGCGGCAGCCAGGGCGCGACCGCCCTCAACAACTGGGCCCGCCAGCACGCCTCCGACCTCGCCCGCCTCAACACCCAACTCTACTGCGTCACCGGCCCCGGCAAAGAAAGCCCCCCCCCCCTTGGCGCGGTAGCGCCCGGGACCGCCGGCATCCTGCCGGCCCCGTCAGAACGGGGCTTGAGTGGCGCGGGCGTCTCGCCCGCAGACGACGCGCAGCGTCGCTCCATCCAACGTTCAATCTTCGTCCCCTTCTGCGACAACGTAGCCGCCCTCCTCTCCGCCGCCGACCTCGTCATAGCGAGAGCCGGAGCCGGAACGATTGCCGAACTCATCCGCTGCGTCACGCCCTCGATACTCGTCCCGTATCCATTTGCCGCTGACAACCACCAGGCCGCCAACGCCGCCTGGCTCGCCCAACACGGCGGCGCACTCGTCGTCCCGCAGGACCAAATCGCCACCGAACTTCTCCCCGCCGTCGAAACCCTCCTCACCGACGACGCCCGCCGCGCCGAACTCGCCGCCGCCCTTCGCCGCCTCGACCAAACCCGCCCGCTCGACGCCATCATCGCCGATCTCGAAACGCTCGCCCGCCGATGACAACCACAACCGAGACCGCACTTCCCCAGCACATCCACGCCGCCGGCATTGGCGGCATGGGCCTCGGTCCGCTTGCCATCTACCTCGCCGCCCTCGGCCACCGCGTCACCGGCTCCGACGACCACCTCACCGACGCCATGCGCGCCCACCTCGAACGCGCCGGCATCCAAATCACGGATACATCCATCCCTCCCGACACCCAACTCCTCGTCACCTCCAGCGCCCTCGCCCCCGACCACCCCCTGCTCCAAGCCGCACGCACGCGCAACATCCCCATCCTTCGCCGCGGCGAACTCCTTGCCCGCCTTGCCGCCACCCGCCGCCTCGTCGCCATTTGCGGTTCCCACGGCAAGACCACCACCACCGCCCTCCTCATCACCGCGTTGCGCGCCGCTCATTTTCCGTCCGACTACATCCTCGGTGGCCTCTTCGGCGACGACTCCATTCCCCCCGCCGCCGCCAACCCATCCGCCCCGTCCCCCTGGCTCGTTGCCGAAATCGACGAGAGTGACGGCACCATCGAAAACTTCTCCCCCGAAATCACCCTTGTCACCAACATCGACTGGGACCACCCCGACCACTACCGCACCCGCTCCGACCTCGACTCCGCCTTCGCCCGCCTCTTCGCCCGCACCACCGGACACGTCCTCCGCGACACCCCGCTTGCGCCCGGCCCCTTCCCCGCCGCCATCCAAGGAGCCTTCAACCAGCAAAACGCCTCCGCCGCCCTTGCTGCCGCCCGACACATGGGCGTCCGCAACCCCACTCCCGCGCTCCTCGCCAACTACCCTGGCGTCCGCCGCCGCCAGACCCTCCTCCATGCCGGCGACAACCTCACCGTCATCGAAGACTACGCTCACCACCCCGCCGAAATCCGCGCTCTCCTCACCAGCCTCCGCGAGCGCACCGCAACCGCAGTCCCCCCCTCCCCCCCCCCCCCACGCCTCATCGTTGTTTTCCAACCCCACCGCTACAGCCGCACCCGCCAG
>NZ_ABEA03000051.1 GCF_000171235.2 Geminisphaera colitermitum TAV2
GCCTCGCCCGCCGCACCGTCATCACCCCGCAGACCGCGGCCCTCATGCGCCAGCTCCTCCAAAAAGTCGCCTCCGTTGAAGGCACCGCCAAAGCCGCCGCCATCCCCGGCTTCGAAGTCGCGGGCAAGACCGGCACCGCGCAAAAACTCATCAACGGACGCTACTCCAACCGCAACCACGTCGGCTCCTTTGTCGGCTTCTTTCCCGCCTCCGCCCCCCGCGTCGTCATCACCGTCATCGTGGACGACGGCCACCCCGCCAACGGACGCCCCGGCTACGGCGCCGTTGTCGCCATCCCCAGCTTCAAGCGCATCAGCGAACAACTCATTCAATATCTCGACATCAAGCCCGTCGGCGACCTCCCGCCCGGCGTCGGGCCCGCCAGCGGCAACGCCAGCCTCCTGGTTCATCAAGGAAACACCCACCGATGATCGGCTATCTCACGCAAAACCACTCCCTCATCCAGGCCTTCGCCAGCGGCTTCCTCGACGTCTCCGCACCCCCGTCGCGTACCCGTGCACGCACTACCTCCACTCGCTCCGCCCGCACCCCTCGTCCCCCCTCCCGCCATCCCGCACACCGCACACCGCACACCGCAATCACCATGGCACCACACCTGTCCGATCTTTTCATCGAAAACGAAGTCCTCTCCATTCGCGGTGAACTCCACCGCCCCATCTCGGGCCTCGTCATGGACAGCCGCCGGGTCGTCCCCGGCAACGTCTTCTTTGCCCTCCCCGGCCTCCGCAGCGACGGCGCCAGTTACATCAACGAAGCCATCTCCCGCGGCGCCGTTGCCATCGTCACCACGACCATCCCCGCCATCACCCCCGCCAAAGTCACCTTTGTTCAAGTCGCCGACCCCCGCGCCACCCTCGCCCGCGTCGCCCGCCGCTACTACAAGACCCCCGACCGCGACCTCGACGTCGTCGGCATCACCGGCACCAACGGCAAGACCACCGTCGCCTTCCTCGCCAAGCACTTCCTCGACGAACAACGCCGTACCGGCCTTTTGGGTACCGTCAACTACGACCTCGGCGCCCGCACCGTTCCCTCCTTCAAAACCACCCCCGAAGCCCTCGACATCTACGGCATGCTCGCCCAGATCCGCGACGCCGGCTGCCGCGAAGCCGTCATGGAAGTCAGCTCCCACGGCATCGCGCAAAACCGCGTCCTCGACCTCTCCTTCAAAGTCGCCGTCTTCACCAACCTCACGCGCGACCACCTCGATTACCACAAAAACCTCGACGACTACTTCGAGGTAAAAGCCCGCCTCTTCACTGGCGAGCCCGGCCACGCCCCTCGCGTTGCCATCATCAACCTCGACGACGAACACGGCCGCGCCCTCCTCGCCCGCATCCCCGCCCACGTCCGCACCCTCACCTACGGCGAACACCCCGGCGCCCAAATCCGCGCCGAACAAATCGACCTCGGCTTCAAGCAAACCACCTTCCGCCTCGTCTGGCCCGACGGCTCCGCCACAGTCCAGTCCCCCCTCATCGGACGCTACAACGTGAGCAACGTCCTTGCCGCCGCCGCCGCTGCCTATGCGCTCGGACGCGACCCGCACACCTTCCTCCCCCGCCTCGCTACTTTCCCCGGCGTCCCCGGACGCATGGAACGCATCGAATCCAGCCAGCCTCACAACGTCCTCGTTGACTACGCCCACACCGACGACGCCCTCCGCAACGCCCTTGGCATGCTCCGCGCCATCACTCCCGGCCGCCTCCTCGTCGTCTTTGGCTGCGGCGGCAACCGCGACCGCGCCAAACGCCCCCTCATGATGCGCGCCGTGCAACAATTTGCCGACTTCGCCTTCGCCACCGCCGACAATCCTCGCAACGAACCCCTCCAGCAAATCTTCGCCGACATGAAGACCGGCGTCACCGATCCCCTCAAGCTCACCTGGATCGAAGACCGCCGCCGCGCCATCAGCCTCGCGCTCGACATGGCCAAACCCGGCGACTGCCTCCTCATCGCCGGCAAAGGCCACGAAACGTATCAGGAATTTGCTGACACCGTCACCCCCTTCGACGACCGCCAGGTCGTCCGCGACCTCATCGCCATCAAAAAGATTTCCCGCCCATAACCACCGCCGCCCGTGTTCACCGCCGCGCAACTCGCTCACTGGACCTCCGCCCGCTGGACCACACCTCCCGCGAGCGGCACCCTGCTGGCCGGTTTCAGCACGGACACCCGCACCCTCCGCCCCGGTGAAATTTTCGTCGCCCTGCGCACCCCCCAACGCGACGGCCACGCCTACCTCTCCGCCGCCCGCGCTGCAGGTGCGCCAGCTGCCATCGTTGCAAGTCCTGATCCCGCGCTGCCCGACTTCCCCCAACTCATCACCCCCGATCCCCTTGCTGCCTTCCAAACCATAGCCCGCGAACACCGCTGCACCTTTCCCGGCCCCGTCATCGGCATCACTGGCAGCGCAGGCAAAACCTCCACCAAAAACCTCCTCGCCCTTCTCCTCTCCTCGTCTCCCGACGCTGCCGACATTCTCGCCACCGAAGGCAATCTCAACAATCACATTGGCGTTCCCCTGACCCTCACCCGCCTCGACCCGGCCCGCCACCGATTTGCCGTGGTAGAAGCCGGCATCAGTGCCCCCGGCGAAATGGCCACGCTCGCCGCGATGATCCAACCCGACATCGCCATCATCACCCTCATCGCCCCCGCCCACCTCGACGCCCTCCGCGACCTCGAAACCATCGCCCGCGAAAAACAACTCCTCTTCAGCACTCTCCGCCCCGGCGGCCTCGCCCTCCGTGGCTCGGGCGTCTCGCCCGCAACCCTTGCCTCTCCGTCTGCCCCCCCCCCCCGCCCCATCACCCACACACCCACCACCACCACACTCACCCTCACTCCCGCCACTCACACCTTTACCCTCCCCCGCGTCACCGATGGCATGGCCCGCAACGCCGCCCTTGCCATCCGGGCCGCGCTCCACCTCGGCGTATCCGCCGCCGAAATACAAACCCGCCTTGCCCGCTGGACCCCCCCCCCCCTCCGCGGCGAATGGCGTACCGACACCCACAACCGACGCCTCTACCTCGACTGCTACAACGCCAACCCCGCCTCCATGCTCGACGCGTTGGAGACCTTTGCCGCCACCGCCACCCCGCCCGACGCTCCCCGCCTCTACATTATAGGCTGCATGGAAGAACTCGGCCCCGAGTCCGCCCGTCACCACGCCGACCTCGGCCGCGCCCTCGCCGCGCTTCTGCGTGCCGACGACGAAGTCATCGCCATCGGCCCCCACGCCGAACACGTGGCGCGGGCGTCCCGCCCGCCCGACGACGCGCAGCGTCGCCCCGTTAAATGTTCAACGTTAAATGTTAAATGTTTAACGTTCTCCGACACCCCCGCCGCGCTCGCCTCCCCCGCCACCGCCGCCCTTCTCGCCTCACACTGCGGCCCCATGTTCGTCAAAGGCAGCCGCCGCCACGCCCTCGAACGCCTCGTGGAAATTAAAAATTAAGAAATCCAAACCAGCCAAACCACCAACCCGCATCATAGCCGAAGTCCGTTTTTCTAATTCCTAATTTTTAACTCCTAATTTTTCCGCCCGTGCTCAGCTACCTGTCCAACCTCGACGACTATTTCGGCCCACTCCGCCTGCTGCGTTTCATTTCCTTCCGTGCGCTCATGGCGGCTGGCACCGCCACGCTCATCGGATTCATCATCGGCGCCTGGCTCATCCACAAACTCCGCATCCTCAAATTCGGACAACACTACGACGACGACCGCACGGGCGACCTCGCCACCCGCTTCGACAAGAAAAACACGCCCACCATGGGCGGACTCCTCATCTTCGTCTCGGTATTCATCAGCGCACTACTCTGGGCCGAACCCAACATCTGGGTCCTCACCGCCCTCTTCGTTTACGCCGCCCTCACTGCGGTCGGCTTCCGCGACGACTACCTCAAAGTCGTCCGCAAAAATCGCGACGGCATCTCCTCCCGCGAGAAAATCATCTGGCAAACCCTCACCACCCTCGTCGCCCTCGCCGCCCTCGTCCTTCACCCTGACAGCGCCGCCAAAATCCGCGAAATCTGGGTCCCCTTCCTCAAAGCCCCCCTGTTCATCATTCCCGGCGGTTACGGCCTGCTCGGCCTCGCCGGGCTCCTCGGCCTCTTCATCTTCGTCTTCTTCTGGATCGTCGGCTTCAGCAACGCCATCAACCTCACCGACGGCCTCGACGGCCTTGCCATTGGCTGCACCATCACCGTCGCCCTCGTTTACGGCGGCATGGCCTACGCCGCGGGCAATTCCAAGATCGCAAATTACCTCCTCATCAGTTGGGTCCCCGGCACCGGCGAACTCTCCATCATCTGCGCCGCCCTTGTCGGAGCCGGCATGGCCTTTCTCTGGTTCAATTCTCACCCCGCCGAACTCTTCATGGGCGACACCGGTTCGCTCGCTCTCGGCGGCCTCATCGGCCTCATTGCCTTCATGGTGCAGCAACCCCTCACGCTCATCATCGTCGGCGGCGTGTTCGTGGTAGAAGCCCTCTCCGTCATCATCCAGGTATCCGTATTCAAATACACCCGCCGCCGCACCGGCACCGGCATGAGGTATTTTCTCATGGCCCCCATCCACCACCATTTTCAGAAAAAAGGCTGGCCCGAAACCAAAGTCGTATTGCGCTTCTGGATACTCTCCCTGATGTGCGCACTCGCCGGCCTTGCCACGCTCAAGCTCCGTTAAAATGCACACCCGCATCCCGCCATTCCTCAAACCGCTCCTGGAAAACCACCCTGTCGCCGTCCTTGGCGCCGGCGTGAGCGGCCGCGCGGTCTGCGACCTCCTCACCCGCCTCAACGCCACCTTCACACTCTACGACGAGAACAATCCCTCCTCTTCGGACTTCAGCCCCTCAGCCTTCAACCTTGTCATCTTCTCCCCCGGATTCCCTCCCGGCCACCCCTGGCTCGCCGCCGCCCGCGCCGCCGGATGCGTATGCCTCGGGGAAGTCGATTTTGCCTCCCTCTTCTGGCGCGGCTCCCTCGTCGCCATCACCGGCACCAACGGCAAAACCACCCTCACCGAATTTCTGACCCACGCCCTTCGCCACATCGGACGCGACGTCACTGCCACCGGCAACATCGGCAGCCCCCTCTCGCACCTCGTCGCCGAACGCGGCGGCGGCGGCCCCGAATCCATTGCCGTCTGCGAAATCAGCTCCTTCCAGGCCGAAACGCTCAACCACCTCCGCGCCGACTCCGCTATCTGGACCAACTTCGCCGAGGACCACCTCGAACGCCACCCCACCATCGAAGAATATTTTCACGCCAAATGGCGTCTCTTCGAGCGCTGCATTGGCGGCCACGTTTACGCCGGCACCAGCGTGCAAATCTGGGCCGACCGACTCGGCCAAACCCTCCCCACCGACGCCCGCATCCCCACCGAAGACCAGCCCGGCGACATCCTCCTCCGCGGCACTCCCTTTGCCGACTACCCGCAACGCGAGAATTTCCTCCTCGCCGCCGCCTGGTGGCACGGCCAGGGACTGCGCGAAGGCGCCCTCTACGCCGCCGCCCGCACCTTCACCCTTGCCGACCACCGTCTCCAAAAAATCGCTACAACCCCTGGGAACGCCGAGCCCCAGCTCGGCTCCGTCACCTGGTGGAACGACTCCAAAGCCACCAACTTCCACGCCGTCGAAGCCGCCCTCAACGCCTTCACCGCCCCCGTCATCGTCATCCTCGGCGGCAAACCCAAAGGCGGTGACATCCCCGCCTTCGTCCGCCGCATCACCCCGAAAGTCCGCCACGCCCTCCTCATTGGCGAGACCGGCCCCGTCCTCGCCGCCGCCGCCCGCGACGCCGGACTTGCCCACACCCACAGCGTCACGCTCGACCAAGCCGTCACCGACGCCGCCGCCCTCGCCCGCCCCGGCGAACACGTCCTGCTCAGCCCCGGCTTCGCCAGCTTCGATCAATTTCGCGGATACGCCGATCGCGGACTCCGCTTCGTTCAGTTTGTAAACAAACTGGGGGCCACGCCGGTCTCCACCACCTAGATATCAACCAACCCGTCCGTCCAACCCACACAACCCATCCATCGCCATGAAAATGATGCAAGTCTTCGGTGTCGTCGTCGCCATCCATTTGGTCGTCGCCATCTCCATTGTCGCCCTCCCCGGCTGCCGCTCCGGCGGCAAAGCCCAGACCGCCTCCGATCACGGAACCGCCCCGGCGGATACCACCAACAACGCCCTCGTGCCCGCGCCCATCGGCTCCACCAACCCGCCTGACAACAGCGGAGCCCCCGTGCGCTTCTCGCCCTCGCGTCCCACCGGCCAGCCCATCGGCGCCACGCTCACGCCCGTCGATTACCCGGTCGCACAACTCGCGCCCGCCGATCTCACGCCCGCCGCCGCGCCCATCCCCGCGCCCGAACCCACTGCACCCGCCACCACCTATGAAGTGCAAAAAGGCGACAGCCTCTGGACCATCTCACGCAAACACGGCATCTCCACCAACGAACTCGCGCTCGCCAACAATCTCTCTGACAAAGCCACCCTGCGCATCGGACAAAAACTCATTGTCCCCTCCCGCACCGCCGCCGCCGCCACTGGAGCACGCGTCACCGCGACTGCCGCCACCACTGCCGGCGGCACCTACACCGTCGTCTCCGGCGACACCCTTGGAGGCATCGCCCGCAAACACGGCGTGAAAATCGCCGACCTGCGCACCGCCAACAAACTCAAAGGCGACAACCTCCGTGTTGGCCAAATTCTCACCCTCCCCGCAAACGCCGGCACCCCGTCCCCCGCCGCCACCACGAACGCGTCCCCCGCCGCCGTCTCCATGACCCACACCGTTGTCGCTGGCGACACCCTCGGCAACATCGCCAGACAGTATCACGTCACCGTCGGGGAAATCGCCACGGCCAACAATATCACCGACCCGACCAAACTCCGCATCGGCCAGGAACTCCGCATTCCCGGCACACGC
>NZ_ABEA03000050.1 GCF_000171235.2 Geminisphaera colitermitum TAV2
ACCGCGCCCACCTCCGAAATCCGCGGCTACCACAAACCCATCATGCTCGCCGGAGGCCTCGGCAACATCCAACCCGGCCACGTCAACAAAGGCATCATCAACCCCGGCGACCACCTCATCGTCCTCGGCGGCCCCGCCATGCTCATCGGACTCGGCGGCGGCGCGGCCAGCTCCATGGCCAGCGGCTCCGGCCAGGCCGACCTCGACTACGCCAGCGTCCAACGCGAAAACCCCGAAATGCAACGCCGCTGCCAGGAAGTCATCGACCGCTGCTGGGCCCTCGGCGAACAAAACCCCATCAGCTTCATCCACGACGTCGGCGCCGGAGGCATCTCCAACGCCCTCCCCGAACTCGTCAACGACGGCGGACGCGGCGGCCACTTCGACCTCCGCCAAGTCCCCAACGACGAACCCGGCATGTCCCCCCTCGAAATCTGGTGCAACGAATCCCAAGAACGCTACGTCCTCGCCGTCCCCGCCGACCGGATACAAACCTTCACCCAACTCTGCCAGCGCGAACGCTGCCCCTACGCCATTGTTGGCACCGCCACCGAGGAAAAACGCCTCATCCTTGACGACCCCCACTTCAAGAACACCCCCATCGACATGCCCCTCGAAGTCCTCCTCGGCAAACCCCCGCGCATGCACCGCAGCGAGACCACCCTCACCCGCCCCCAACACCCCCTCGACCTCAACCACCTCCCCCTCGCCGAAGCCGCCCACCGCGTCCTCGCCCACCCCACCGTTGCCGACAAAACCTTCCTCATCTCCATTGGCGACCGCACCGTCACCGGCCTCATCTCGCGCGACCAAATGGTCGGCCCCTGGCAAGTCCCCGTCGCCGACTGCGCCGTCACTGCCACCGCCTTTGACGTTTACACCGGCGAAGCCATGTCGATGGGCGAACGCACACCCGTAGCCGTCAACAACGCCGCAGCCTCCGCCCGCCTCGCCGTTGGCGAAGCCCTCACCAACCTCGCCGCCGCCGCCATCCCCGACCTCGGACGCGTCAACCTCTCCGCCAACTGGATGGCCGCCCCCGCAGTCCCCGGCGACGCCGCCGACCTCTACGCCGCCGTCCACGCCGTCGGCATGGAACTCTGTCCCGCCCTCGGCATCACCATCCCCGTTGGCAAAGACTCCATGAGCATGTCCACCCTCTGGACCGACAAAGACCCTGTCACCGGAAAACAACTACAAAAACGCATCACTGCCCCCATCTCCCTCATCGTCTCCGCCTTCGCCCCCGTAGCCGACATCCGCAAAACCCTCACCCCCCAACTCCTCCACCCCACCGACACCGACGCCAACGGCGCCCCCATTGGCACCACCACCCTCCTCCTCATCGACCTCGGACGCGGCAAAAACCGACTCGGCGGCTCCATCCTCGCCCAAGTCGCCAGCCAGACCGGCGACGCCACGCCCGACGTGGACAACCCCGCCGACCTCAAAAATTTCTGGCGCGCCATCCAAACCCTCAACGCCGACGACAAAATCCTCGCCTACCACGACCGCTCCGACGGAGGCCTCTTTGCCGCCGCCGTCGAAATGGCCTTTGCTGGCAACACCGGCGTGGACCTCGAACTCCCCCCCGGCCCCGTCAAACTCACCCGCGACCACCAGGACGCCACCAGCCAACTCTTCAACGAAGAACTCGGAGCCATCATCCAAATACGCGACACCGACCTCGACGACGTCTGCCTCCTCCTCCGCGAACACGGCTTCAAAACCTGCACCCACCGTATTGGAACCCTCAATACACACCACGCCCTCCGCATCAAACAAGGCAGCGCTGGCGACCGCATTATTTTCAACGAAAACCTCACCGCCCTCCGCGCCATCTGGAGCGACACCACCCGCCGCATAGCCGCCCTCCGTGACAACCCCGACTGCGCCGAATCCGAATACCAACTCAAACTCGACCCCACCAACCCCGGCCTCACACCCAAAATCCTTTTCAAATATGCCGGAGAACAAGACAAAGACTCACGCAGAGACGCAGAGACGCAGAGTCAAAATCCGGTTCTCTGCGCCTCTGCGCCTCTGCGTGAAACCATCTCCGTAAACAAAAAAAGTTGTCCCCGCATCGCCATTCTCCGCGAGCAAGGCGTGAACGGCCAAATCGAAATGGCCGCAGCCTTTACCCGCGCCGGCTTCCGCGCGGTGGACGTCCACATGACCGACATCCTCAGCGGACGCATCACCCTGCGCGACTTCCGCGGCCTCGTTGCCTGCGGCGGATTCAGTTACGGCGACGTCCTTGGAGCCGGTGAAGGCTGGGCCAAGAGCATCCTCTTCAACCCCCGCGCCCGCGACGAATTCAGCGCCTACTTTGCCCGTCCCGACACCTTTGCCCTCGGCGTCTGCAACGGCTGCCAGATGATGAGCAACCTCCACGAAATCATTCCCGGAGCCGACGCCTGGCCCCGATTCGTGCAAAACAAATCCGAACGCTTTGAAGCCCGCGTCGCCTCACTACGCATCGAAAAAACCCCCAGCCTCCTCTTTGCTGGCATGGAAGGCAGCGTCCTCCCCATAGCTGTTGCGCACGGCGAAGGTTTTGCAGAATTCCCCACTGCCGACGCCGCCGACACCTTTTCCACGACCAGCGGACTCGTTGCAGCCCGCTACGTGGACAACAACCACCGCGTCACTGAAAAATATCCCCTCAACCCCAACGGCAGCCCGCACGGTATCACCGCCATCACTACACGCGACGGACGCGTGACGATCATGATGCCACATCCCGAACGCGTATTCCGCACCGTGCAACAAAGCTGGTATCCAAAAACCTGGCTAGCCCACGACGACGCCCCTTGGATTCGCCTCTTCCGCAACGCGCGGACGTGGGTTGGGTGACCAAGGAGGGCGGGTCTCCCGACCTATACGCGCTAACATGTTGTCTTTACATGGGAGGAGGAAACGGGTAGATAGGTGGGATGAAAAAGACATGGATGACGGAAGAGTGGGGGCTGGTGAAGGGGCTGCTGCCGGAAGGGTGGGAGGTGGCGGCCAGGGAGCAAGGAGCGTTCAAGCAGGCCAAGGGGATAAGAACGGCGGAGGAGTTGCTCAGGCTGATATTGATGCACGCTGGGAGCGGGCTGTCGTTGAGGCATGCGGTGGCGAGGGGGGCGGCGGCAGGGTTGCCGGAGGTCTCGGATGTGGCGTTGCTCAAGAGGCTGAGGAACGCGGAGGGTTGGCTGAGGTGGATGAGCGTAAGGTTGCTTGAGCAGCAGGCCGGACAGCCGAGGTGGTCGAGATTGCCGGAAGGGTGGACGGCGGTGGCGGTGGACAGCACGACCATAGAGGAATCCGGAGCAAGCGGAACGGACTGGAGACTGCATTATGCGATCGGACTGCCCAGCCTGTTTTGCGAACAGGCCGAACTGACCGACAACAAGGGGGGCGAAAGTCTGTGCCGTTACAAGGTGCGCAAGGGGGATTTGTTTTTGGGCGACCGGAATTTTTGCCGAGCCCCGCAGATCAGGCATGTGATGGATCATCAGGGGGCGGTCCTGTTACGCTGGCACAGCACCAGTCTGCCCTTGTTTGACCAGCAGGGGCATGCGCTGGACGTTCCCGCATGGCTGGCCCAGTTGCGTTCCCGTCAGTGCTCCGAACTGCCCGTCTTCCTCAAGGACGGCACCGCCTTGCGCCTGTGCGCCCTTCGCGTCAGCCCACAGGCCGCCCAACGCGAACGAGCCAAAATCAGGCTCAGCGCCAAAAAAAACGGCCGCAAACCCTCCTGCCAGTGCCTGTGCATGGCTGATTACATTGTCGTTGTCACTTCCCTGCCCTCCTCTTGCCTGGACTCCCGCGGCATCCTCCAACTCTACCGCCTGCGCTGGCAGATCGAACTGGCTTTCAAACGCCTCAAATCACTCCTGAACACTGGCCACGTCCCAAAAAAAGACCCCCTCAGCTCCCGCTCATGGCTCCAAGCCAAATTACTCACCTGCTTGCTCATCGAAAAATCCCTCCTCCAATCAGAGGTTTTTTCCCCCTGGGGATTCATCCTCCCTGACTAACTCGTCGGTGCTGAGGAAGGGCGGTATTAAGCGAGTTTGAAGCATGGCGAGGTGCGCAAGGCGGGAAAAAGCGCGAGCAGAAGGCGGGAAAAAAAGGCCAAAAGGAAAGCCAGGAGCTTTCCGAAGTTCATCGCGGCGGCGCTGAGGATGGCATTGACCTTGTCTCCGATCAATCCGCGTAACTTGTTGCGCTCCATACGATGTTCATTCTTGAGATGTCCGATTGTCGGCTCAATGGCGGCACGGCGTTTCATCCAGCGCCAGACTCGTTTGGGGATTTTCCCTCGCCTGCGTTTGTCCACGATCACCTCCACCGGCCCCTCATAATTGTGCCCTCGATAACCCATGTCCACGTGCGCCGTTTTCGGCCCCTGTTTTTCAATATAGAGCCGTTTTACCTGCTCCATTTGCGCTTCAAGCGTGTGCCCATCATACGGATTGTCTGGCATACATAACGCTCCCAACAGCCAGCCTCCCTTGCTCGTCGATGCCACACTTACCTTCTGTCCAAATTCATATTTCTTTCCCGATTTCCCTTTCGATATGCATTTCACCTTTGGCTCATGCACACTATACACTTTGTTTTTGTCTGCTGTCTTTTGTTTGTAAATTTGCTTGCTCGTCTCCAGCAACCCTTGCAATGCCGCCACAGGCTTTTGTCTCTCTATCTCTCGTATCACACGGCCCAGATTCGTCCTCAGTTTCCTCACACATGCCTTCGTTCTCTTCATCTTTCGGCTATGCATATAGCGCCCGGCCATCATCAATAATCCCCTCCCTACCCGTTCATAACTCTGCTTCACTTTCAGCCCGGCTTTCCGCGCTTCCTTCACCAGCCTCTCCCTCGCCCGATCATACGATCTCGCATCGGTCGGATAACGTATCTCCTTGGTTTGCACCGTCGTGTCAACGTTGATATGCACCACCTGCACCGGCTTTAACCCCTTCATCCTCACCGCGCTCTCTATCGTCTGCTTGAGCATCTGTTCGGCTCCACTCTCCCCCAATCTCTTCCTCCACCTCGTCATGCTCGACGAGTCTATCGGCTTCTCATGCTCAAAATACTGCATCCCCGATAAATATTGCCAATATGGATTCTCCACCCAATGCTCCAGCACCTCTTCGTCGCTCAGATCATATTGATACTTCAAATAATGTAACGATACCATCAACCTCGTCCCCAACCCGGGCTGCCCCAACCTCTCATGATACGTCGGCCCCAAATGCTTGTCAAACTCGGCCCAGTTTATATTCCCGGCCAGCTTCACCATCGGATGGTTCATGTTCACCAACATTATTAACTCCATCTTGAACATTTCCCTCTGTCTCTCGTGCTTGTTTTCCTTTGGCTTCATCTTTTTCCCAGATTTTCTTTATAAATTGCCCTTTTCTGGGAAAATCTCACTCCAGTCTCAAGCGTTAACTTGCTCCTTGATAGGAAATTAAATGGTTCTTCAGCACCGACTAACTCCAGATGGACTGAGTTTGTCTTCGCTCGCGATTGTCTCCTCTCTTGTCTGGCCATCCCTCTCTCCCTAAGCCTCTTCCTTCTCTGCGGCCATCGCCTACGCGGTTCCCTCGGCTACCCTCCTCTCAAGCGCATCCCCCACCGTATCCTCATCAAATCTTAACATGTTAGCGCTTATAGGTCTCCCGACCCGCCGACGGCACGAAGTGCCGCCCATCCGAATGGCGTGGCGACGCCACGTCTGGCGGGTCAGGAGACCCGCCCTCCAAAGTGACATTCCAACTTCGCAAACGGTATCACTTGCTGCTCCAGCGCTGCTTCGCCGTATTCACTGCCGCGCGCCAAGCATCCGGTTTGTCGCCCAAATCCTGATCCAAGAGAAACGTCAGATGCTCTTGAGCCTCTTTGCGCAGAGCCTCCTCTTTGCGCCCTAAAAAAACCAAACATAAATCGGCCTGCGTAGCCAAAGACCGGTTCAAAGCATCTTTGAATAAATCATCTCCCAAGTCCTCGTTCAATTTGGGGGAACCCGCCAACGTGAAAAGGACACTTTCGTCTTCTTCTGTCGTCAAATTCAGCAGATGAGCCAAAGCCTCACTTCTCGAGCTCGCCGGAGTTGACTCGTTCAAGATAACGACCGAGAGACGCCGAACCAACTCCGCATCGGACAACGCCGTGTTCCCCACTAACCCCCCAACATCATCTGCATCTGCAGACTGATCTGCATCTGTAATTGCCGTAGTCCTCGTCCCCTGCCGCCCACCACGATCCTGCGTCATGGGGACCTCTTCTTTATTCTGGTGGTCGGATGCTGAATCCCTTGAAGGAGACTTCAGATAAAACACCACAAGGAGAGCTCCCAAAACGATAATGAATGAGAAAATGATTCCGCGACGACTACGGGATTTTTGAGGAGTAGGATTGGACATAGGTAAAAAGGATTTGATTAACCACACGCGAAAAAGTTCGAAACAGAAAAGGCCATTCAGGGTTGATAAAAAAACTCCCGCAACGGCGTAAGTTGCGGGAGTCGTAAGTCACGGCATCCAGTAGAATTATTCCTGAATCGTCACATCAAGCGGGCCAAACCCGGACGGATAGAGTTTATCCGAAGGCTTCGCTGGCTTGTTCCAGAGGATGTCGCTGAAGGGAGCATCGAAACGCCCATTGGTGAGGTTGAGTTCACCCGTGAAGTAACCACCGGGTGTCTTGTAGGGATTGGTGTAGATCAGATAAGTGCGAACGCCTCCCACATCACCCGAGCCCGTGGTGGACGCTGTGATCTTGGAACCATCCGCCCCCGTTCCCTTAAACGACAGGACGTTCTTCTTGCTGATCGTGATCGTGGCTGAGCCCTCCACCAGCATATCCGTGTTATCGAAGAAGTAGAACGGAGCGTCCACCTCCTCAATCGTCACGTAATGCTTGCTGGCATTGGCAGTCGATGAAATCTGCACGATTTGATCCTCAGTATAAGTTACACCTCCTCCCAAGCTCAGAGTGGTAACAGTGCCTGACACCGGAGATCCATTGCCATCTGTCAACGTGGCCGTGGCGGTTCCGCTGCCAGAAGGCGTCGGGATTGCCACCGACAAGCTCAACGCAGTATTGTTAATCCCCGTGCTCAATGTGGCTTTGGTTTGATCAGCACTGAGAGTAAAATATCCGCGCATCGAATAGGTTTTATTCGTGCCATTATACGTCAGCTTGCCCGTATAAGAACCATTGTCAGCAATGGTAAGGGTCAATTGTCCTGCCCCGCCAAAATTGACAACATAAGAACCGGCGACGGGGAATTTTTCCACGACAAAGGTCAATTCGTACCAAGCACTTACATTGCTGCCCACCTTTGAGCGAACTTTGATGGTATAGGTGCCCGGCTTGGCCGTGATGGTGCCAGTAATCTCACCTGTGCTCTTATTGAGCTTCAAGCCCTTGGGCAATTTCTGGGCTTCATAAGTCAAACCGGAAGCCGCCGGGTCCGTGTTTTTGATGGAACCAGTAAATATACCTGTGCCCAAGGTGGAGCTAAAGCTGCCCGAGACCATACCTGGCGGCAAGGGAGGATTGATGATTATGACTTGCTCGACCTTGTTGCTCGAGATTTTCCCGATCTTGCTCCAATACTCCACCTTGTAGGCATTCGACTTCGCGGTTACCGTACCATAAACCTGCCCGGTGTTCTTATCGATCTTCAACCCCTTGGGCAGGCCCTTGGCATAATAGGTGATATCACCTGCCATCGCACTGGAATTGGCGATGGTGAAGAGGACCGATTCACCCAGATCAAGGGTCAGCGATGCAACCGCAAGTTGCGGCGCAGGGGGAGCCACTTGGATCGTGGCAACCTTACTGGTAACTGCATTCTGGGTATTGCGAACCACTACCTTGTATTTTGCGGCATCCGAGCCGGTGACATTAGAGATCGTCAAGGTGCTTGTGTTACTGCCCTGAATTCGTCCAGAGACATCGACCAAAGCATTATCACCTTTATACCATTGGTATATTGGTTCGATCACACCCGCCCCGCTCACGGCAACCGTCAAGGTAAATTGCTCGCTTGCGCCAGTTTGGACAGTCTGGCTCTTGGGCTGGGTTACGATCTTGAGTTTGCTTTCCGAAGCCGGCCGATTGCTGGCATCTTCTGCGTAATAATTCGCAACCGTGACCAAGCCACGCTTGGAATCCTTCGCCACCGTAACATATTTATTTACTTCTGCGATCGTCGGTTGTTCTCCGGTCAGCGCCAAGATCGTGGTGGCAACCTGTGCTCTATAGAACAGTTCAGACTGAATGTCCTTGCTATTGGTAAGCCATTCCTGAACAGCCGTGGCATGCTTGGTATAATGAAGATTCTGGGTAATGGTTCCACTCAAGGAATCATATCCTATGATCGGCTCAAACCACGTGCTAACCAGTGAATCTATTTCACTCTGTCGCTTGGGTTTGGAGCCCTGAACATTCACATAGGTGCGCAAGGCAAATTCCGTAACATGCGTACTCCAGATCGCCTTGTTTTTTGCGAGCACGACAGGATCGCTTGTATCGAAATCACTATACCCAATATCAGGAACAAATGAGCCCGGATATTGAGCGGCATAGGCCGAAGACATCAGTAGATATTTTATATAGGTGGCATAGTCTGCTGTAGTATATTCACCAGTGATGGGTTCAAAAAGCATCCCCCCCACATAACTGGGATAGGACACCACTCCCGTTACCAAACGAATGCCATAAATGTAATCCTCATAGTTTGGATAGTGGCCCATCACCGCCAGATAGGCGGGGATAACTATGCTGGGCCATGCACCAGAGGAAGTGTATCCACCGGCCGTCAACAGAGCCGCTGCAATCTCGGCTTCAGTGGCATTATCACCCAATTGACCGCGCAGAGCATCGATTTTATCGGCTGTTGGCGAGCGTCCATAAATTTTATAGAAAATATCATTTATAGTGCCAACAATCGGCGGGACTATAGGTTCGTGAACCTGAACTTTGATGGAGGCCTTGGCCTGTTTGCCATTGCTGTCAACCGCAGTCGCAGTGAAGGTATAGATGCCGGGCTCACTGGGTATGGCGGAATACCGATAGGTTTTTCCGCTAACATAAGTCGCATTGCCCAAGGTCGTATCTCCAATGGAAATAGTGACACTGACAATACGAAGCAAGGTGCTGGGTGTGCTGGCCTCGATCAGCAGCTCCAGCGTCTCACCGCGATTCATGGAGTAGGGAGAAGTGGCAGGACTTTTAATGACGATTTGCGGCAGTGGATCGGAAATTGTAACCGAAAGCGTATCCGACTTGCGGGCACCCTGACTATCAATCGCCGTGGCTTTGAGTGAGTAGGTGCCAGCGCTATATTGAGACGGGTTGAGTTCAACGCTCCAGACGTCGCCATTGCGCGTGGCACCGGGCAAAATCTGCCCGTCAAAGTCAAACACGACGTTGGTGATGGTGGCTGGTGCCACCGCGGTTGCGGTCGCACGGATAATGACACTGGTGTCACTGCTCAGGAAGGCCGCGCTGCCATCACCCGAACCATCGGGGTCTTGGATCGTAATAGTAGGTAATCCCGCAGCGCTGGCCAGCACGGTAATCGTCAGATCCTTGGTTGTGCTGTTTCCATTATTAGGATCGGTTGCGATGACACGGAATACCACTTCGCCAGCAGTCGCATCGGCAGCGGTGGGCGGCCATGTTGTTGTATAAGTGCCGCTAACACCTGTCGGGGTGGGAACCAGCACGGCAACTTCAGTGCTATTCCTGAGAATCTTCGCAGCGACTGAGGGGCTCGACTGTGTCGCCGGATTTCCGGCAACGGCAGTGAAGATGAAATTGACGGGTATGCCGACAAAGACAGGGTCATCCGCCCGGCTATCATCAATACTGTGCGACGGCGTTATAATGGTGACGTTCGGAACATCGGCCCCCTTGACTTTTATATCAACCTTATTGGAGACGATGGCGTTGCCCGTGGCATCGGTCACGATTGCCTGCAAGGCGTAGGCACCACCTGCGGATGGATTATAAGTAGTAGACCATTCGCCTGTCCATGTAGCGCCGTCACTTGATGACCATGATGCAATGCGATGCCCGTTGGAATAGATAACCGCCCTTGTGATCGTGCTCGTGCCTTCAGGATCGGTGGCCATGACCTTGATGGCGATGGGATCGCCGATTTCGCTCTCATCGGGAACCGAAGGCGAGGCGGCAAGCGTGACCGTGGGTTTTTGACTCGTGGGAACAATGACTTGAACAGACTTTATGTCCGAGATGGTCACGTTCCCATTGTTGTCGGTGACCACGGCATAGATTTGCGAATACCCCGCAGTCATGGGAGCTGTCCACAAGGCACTTGCGCTGCCATCAGACACCACCTTGGCCGTGGGATTCTCCCCCTGAATCTGATCGTCGGTAAGACCTGTGTAGGGTGTTCCTACTGTTTCAGTGATATTTGTCAGCCTCACCCCATCAGCAAAAATCTCAACGGAAACGATGTTCCCCTTGACGATATTGCCACTTTCTTCATTCAAGTCAGCGCCATCGAAAGCAGTCACTTCGATAAACTTGGAAGAGCCAAAGGGAGCTGCTGCGGTGTCAACCGTGATGGTCACGGTGGGCGCAGCCCCCTTCTCTGGAGTGACCGCCGTGCCAACCTTGCGGTCAACAAGATAGATGTCGCGTTTACCATTGGTATCCTGCGGCCACTGGTTGGATTTGCCGAAAAGAATACCTCCATTATTGTTGGCCAACGTAGTAAAAGCCACGTAGCGGCCATCCTGACTGATAGCGGTATTATGGCTGGCGGCGGTTGCTGTATCGTCTATTACCCAGCCAGTGGGTTCGCCGAATTTGTTTCGGGAAACAAGTTCATTGCCATCTGCCAGGAGGGCCGAGACCGTAGCCTCACCGCCCGACCCGATGGTGACGGACGGCATATGTGTATAACCACTGCCCGAATCAAGGAGGTCCACACGAATCACGCGACCATCTTGGACAATGGCAATCGCCTTCGCACCAGTTCCCCCTCCACCCGTAATTGTCACTTTCAAGGTGCCATCCAGTTCACCTTGGTCAGAAACGATGCCTGTATTGGAGGTAAGACCAGTGAAACCTACAATGCCTGTATCACGAATATAAATATCGGCGGCGGCATTGGTATCCACATAACTTTCAGGATAGTAACTTCGGAGATAATCACCCGATTCAAGTTCAATCACCTCGGCGTTAAAAGTCGCTCCACTCCCCCCCGTACCGCCAACCTGAACTGTCAGCACTCCGGGTGAGGAATCGCCAGTATCAACATTGTTTTGACTGCGAGGCAGCACATTTGCCGAGGTAAAATCCGCTATTCCATTTGTAACGGGAACCGTTGTGGTGACAATGATTGTGGGTCCCTTCAAGATTGTAATCGGAATGGTTGCACCCGTGTAGCCCGAACCGGGCGTATCTAATGTAAGTTGGACATACTTTGTATAAGTTCTGGTATCCAAGACGTCCGTGAGTTCAAGAGGAAACACAACACCATCGGAACGGGTCACTGATGCAGGTTGCATGGAAACACCGCTCGCAGTGGTTCTAAAACCCACATAACGAGCGTTGCCATTGATGATCGGCTCAATCGCGTCGTCAGGCGAAAAAAAGCCTCCATTGGTTTGGGAGACCAAACTCAATGTCATATTGTTTACTCTGTCTCTATTGGCGTTTTCTCCGTCAAACCAACGATTAACCAACCACACTTGAGCTGTATTTAAAAAATTTGGGAGACCACTAGGCGAGCGGAGATAGTTTCCTCCACTGGCACTGAAGCGGGCACGTGTGCCAAAGGCGACATACCGCCCATCTTTGCTAATGACCGGATTAAAAGATTCGCGGTCCAATTCAAAAAAAGAACCGGCTGTAGTATCACTATCACGTCCCAATGATATCCACTGTGTTTTTCCAATGGGGCCATCGCTTGCGTGTATTTCTTTTACGACAATTTCAGTTGTGTTTAATGTCTTGGTAACACCTGAGCTTGTCGGAGATACGGGTAAATTCCCCCCCAATGTTCTGAAAACAATCCACCTGGCATCCGCACTGACACTGGCTTGACTGCTCATGCTGCTTCCATATACCCCACCTTCGGAAACACTGACGGGAGCAATCCACTCAAAATTCATTTCCTCGGACAAACGCACGGCATAAATATCGCGAACGCCATTGGTGTCGGCCTGTTTGATGGAAACATTAGTATCATCAACACGAACAAAATTGCTGGCATCGCTCTCAAAAGTGACCATGTAATATCCATTGCCCTCAGCATCCGTTGCTCGATCACTGATCGAAGGGACAAAGCTGCCATAATTGCCTTGAGAATCCAACGAGGTAACCGGGAAGATCTTGTTTGGAATAGAAATGCGTTTTATGGCTCCCGTTCTCACTCCATAGACAAAAATGTCATTTTGATTATTCAGATCATAATCGACAAGGTTGGTCGCGGCGGATTGGAAAACGACATAACGTCCATCGGGAGAGATTTGCGGATTGCGGCTTTCTTGGGTGCCCGCGCGATTGGCCCGCTGGGAAATCAAGATAGTTTTGTTTAGGAGTAAATCGCGAAGGTAAACTTGCATGATGCGGCGTCCGCTACTGTCGGTGGGGAGGGTAATGGTATTGTCATCCACAAGACCAAACGCCTCTGAATGGAAGACGACATAACGCCCGTCATTGCTGATGGAAGGGTTTTCGGAGTATTCATCCACCGTGCCGACGGTGGTGCCGAGTCTGCTAGTGACTAGTCCGACAGTCGGCGAATCCACTGAACGAATATTGACCCGCGCACTATTAGCCGAAATGGTATTGAGCTTGGTTGTGTCGAGCGGACCTACCGCCTCGGAAATAAGATAATAGTTTCCGGTAAAATTGCGCGGAAGCACCACCGTTATGGTTCTTGTGTGCTCAAAATTTCGCGTGACCTCTTCCGTGCCAGTAAAATCAAAGAAAGTGAGTTTGAAATTATCCTGATTTCCCGGATTACCGTCCGTGGTAAGATAAACGGTAACGCGGACAGGGTGTCTTGGCTCAGGTGGCGACCATTCGGTGCCGGGAGTTGTGCGTCCATAGGTGACGTTGAGGGTAATAGGGTCGCCCGGCAGGAGATCGACATGCTGGTCCCCGACCAGTTGAACGTTACTGGTAACCGTGGTTGCTGCCTGAAGATTTGAGGCAGTAAACGCACTGACTACTGATAGTAGAAAAGCAGTTAACAGCAATCGTGGGTTGAGGCAAAAACGCAGGAAAACTGATATGTATTCCATGATGATATTTAGGGATGCTTTTCTATTTTTCATATAAAGGGAGAGGAGGGGACGGTTTTTCGATGAGAAAGATTTAAGGTAGGGAAATGGGATTTGGGATTTTAGAAGACACCATTTTCATTTTCGGGTTTTCGTTTAATGGTGTGTTTAAGTTTCATCACTGCGAAATTGATTTCAAAACTGGTTTCGGTGTCCGTGGTTTTCATTCCCTCGCCAAGAATATCCGTCATCATTTCGCCGCTTTTTTCCATCAGCGACTGCTGTTTCGATTTTTCCTTGGTTTGGGATAATTCGGCAAGAGCGCGGGAAAGTTCGCGGATTTTGGTGAACGTCTCAATGATCGCAATCGCGGTTTGCGTGGCCTGCGGACTCTTGAGAATGGTCGAAAGCATGTACAGTCCGCGTTCTGTAAATGCCTTTGTTGTTGCGGAGGAATGTCTTATGCCGAACCGGTCAAAATTTTTGACTAGTTTACGCCGTTCATCATGACCAAGCTCAATAATATATCCCTTGGGGAATTTGTCAGGGTTGTTTCGGACCGCTTGATTTACATGTTTTGTTTCAACTCCATACAAGGCAGCGACATCAAAATCCAGCAGCGCAGGATGCCCTCGAACAGAGATGAGCTTCTCCTCCACTTGGCTTAATTTGACGATTTCGTTCATGATGGATACGTCAGGTTTTTAGACTGCTAGTTCTTCCCACCCCAACTTGAAGTCAAAATTTTTGACTTCAAGTTCAGTTGGCTACCATTTGTAGTCAACTGGTCGGAGAGGGAGATCGCTTTCACCATTTTGTTGACCTCAACAAAATGCTCGTGAACCGCCTTCCAGATATTTTCGCAAGCGATCAAGCCCAACGCGGTAAATGCCCTAGTCACTGCTGAGAAATGCGTTACATCGAACCGGTCGAAATTTTCGACCACCTCGTGTTTTTCATCCGCGACTTGTGAAATTCTGATGGTGGAGTCCATGTGGCTAGGGGCTAATGACTAGAGCATTTTCAGTTGAGTTGTGTCCGTTGTCTTAGCGGTAGGGAGGCCTCTCCGAGGCCTCCGTTGTGCGTGGTGAGAGAATGCGAAATTCATAGGTAGTTGGAGCGTGGTTTCGGAGGCCTCGGAGAGGCCTCCCTACCAAGTATAAAATGGCTACAATTTAAATGAAACGGCTCTAGATGCTAGTGACTAGTGACTAGAAACTTACTTTGCGCGGATGCGAGGTTCAGGACCAGCTGGAGTGACCAGCGTGGGGTTCTGGAACATGGAGTTGGGTTGAACACCTTGCAGCGGTTGCTTCTTGGGAGAGCCGCCGGGGCTGACCAAGTTGGCCGTCACGAAGACGAGGAGGTTGCGCTTTTGCGAGGATTCGCCCTTCGACTTGAAGAGGCGTCCAAGGAAAGGAATGTCACCGAGTATCGGAACCTTATCGTTGACCCGCTTCACTTCCTCACGAGTCAGACCACCCATGACCAGCGTAGCGCCGTCCCAGACGGTTACCTTGGTGGTGACTTCGCGGGTGGAGAAAATCGGTTGATAATAGCCAGAGGGTAGCGTGACAGTGGTATTGCCGGAAATGGCGACGCTGGAACCTCCGTATTCGATAAATCCTTCGAACTCGGTTACCTTGGGATTGAGATCAAGGGTGATCGAATAGTTGTCGTCTTCAACGGTGGGCGTGACGCGGAGTTCAACACCGACGTTGCGAGTGACAAATTCCTCAGGCGTGCCAGGAGTGATTGTCACACCAGCCGCACCGCCTCCATTGCCGCTGGAGGTACCGACTTCAGATTCAGTTTCGCCGTAGCTCTGTGGATAGCGAAGTTCTTGGGCGACTACCATGAAGGCGGGATTGCCGGAGAGGACGGTAACTTTGGGGGCACTCAGGAGGTCGGAGCCTTGTTTTTGAGCGATGGCGCGAATTTGGGCGGCGACATCGAAATTACCCATCACACCGGTGATTGAGGCGATGTTGCCAACCGCGCTGCCTGTATCAGCCGTGCCGGGAGTAGCAGGTGGTGAAAGAGGAACGTCAACCGTGCCAAACGGGGTAACGATCTGGCCCCCGCCACCGCTTGCCCCCGTCACGCCGAAGGCACCACTCAGAGAGCGAACCACGGTTCCGGTGCCAGCGTTGAACTTACCACTGAAGCTGTTGACCATCCATGAGATGCCAAGCTCATCAAGCGAGCCTTCTTGAACGTCCATGAACTTGGCTTCGATCTCGACTTGGCGAACGTCGTTGTAACGGGCGAGGATGTTGCGGACGCGCTCCAGATTGGCGGTCGTCTGGGTCACGTAAATCGCTGTGCCATCATAGGCGAGGGAGGCACCTTGGGTACCTTCGAAATTGACACCAGCGCTTTGCAAAAAGCGTTTGATGCCCTCGGCTTCGCCACCGGAACTGCCACCGCCGCCACCACCACCGCCGCCAGCGGCGAAGGGATCGGCACTGGCCGCCGCCGGAGTGGAGGCGCTGGAAGAGCCTACACCCGTCATGCGAAGAAGGGCCGCTTTGCTAATTGAGAAAACTTCCATTTCCAACATGAGGGTGCTGCTGCCACCCGGTCTGATGGTAACAACGTCGGTCACTTCATACCGATAGCCGACTGATTCCACCACAAGGTCGAGCACGCGCCGAAGGGGCATGCCACGGACACTGATGTTTACGGGCGGGTTTGTGTTGGATTGATCGAGAAGAACGATGTTAATGCGAGGGCTCGCCGCACTGATGGGAGTCTTGTCCTCTTCCTCGGCAAGGGCACTCAGCGTGCTGACGACTTGGGACAGTGGCATGTTGCGCAGGTCAACACTAGGCATGATTACTCGATCGAGTTTTTCACGCAGAACATTGAGGCTTGGAGTGGAGGGACCATCACCGAGCGGGCGTTCCTGATATACACCGGGACGCTGCCAAGCGTTGGCAATTTCTTCCAAGGCTTGGGCATTGGTCTTTTCGCGATTCTGACGTCCGGCTTGGGCTTTTTCCTGAGCGATGCGTTTGAGGAAATATTTAGCGGTAGGATCAGACGAGGAAAGGGTTTCCACGTGGCGGAAGGTATCCAGCGCACCTTCGACATCGCCTGCCAGATATTGGGCACGACCTTTGACGACGAGCTTCTGGAGATCCCTTTGCTCGGCGACAAACTGAGGGCTGACTTTCTCGATCGGGAAATTTTCCGGATCGGCTTCAGCGCTGGCAATTTTGGAAGCCTGTTTGGCCTGCTTTTTGCGCGCCTCGGCACTGGCAAGCGAAGCATTGGCGTAGGCTTCGAGGGCGGCACGAGAGCCATCAAGATCGCCTTGTTTGAGAAGATACTGGGATTTTTCCAGATAGAAGGTGCCTTTTTCTTTTTCCAACTGATCCACCGTGCTGGCGGTCAGGGTATTGTAAGGGAGGGTTTGGATGGTTTCGTTGATGGTATTGATCGCGTCGTCATAATCCCTGCCTTTGGCTTGGGCGCGGGCGAGTTTGCGCTGGGCGTCTGTACTTTTAACGAGTTCCTGAATCCGGGTTTCCTCGGCAAGGGCGAGTTCCGATGCGGGATCAAGCGGGGCGGCGGGAACTGCGGCGGCGACGGCAGCGGCAGCGGCGGGCGGGAGGACGAGTTCGCCTTGGGCATTCTTTTTGGGCGGGTAACTGACCTCGGCGATGGCCGGGACAGGGGCTGAGGCCGTGGCGGGGGCTTTCGCGGTGGGAGCAGTGCCCGAAGCAGGGGTGCCACCTTGAGAAAGGGAAGCGTTTACGTTCGCGAGCAGGCGCTGGACGGTGACGTCATCAGGCGCGAGTTTGCGAAGTTGCTCAAGATTCGTCTTGGCTGCCGCGAGGTCCCCGTTGTCACGGGCTCTCAGGGCATCAGCCATCAGCTTGATCTTGGTCTCGGTCTGGCTCTGCTGCTGCGCCGAGAGGTTGGAGGGAAGCGTCATCGCGAGCAGCGCGGAGGCGGCTAGTGCGGCGAGGAACGACTTGGGGAGGCGGATGGATTTCATCTAGGGGATTCGGGAAAAAAGGAGGGATTAGAGTGATTGTGGTTCGAAAAACGACTCAAAAAACGGTGGTGATGGTTAAAAACCAGGAAATGCGCTGCCGCCTGCGGGTGGCGGAGTAATGGTTTTACCAGGCGCACCGGCTGGTGAGTCGGCGTTGTCAGATTCGGATGTGGTTGATGGTTTGTGGATTTCGAGAACTTTGGTTTCAGGTTTAGCCTCTTCACCGGCTTTTTGTTTGGTGACCGTGGCTTTGGCCGGCTGGTCGGTGAGAATGTCCACTTTGTAAGTGATCTCCCCGTCTTTGAAGGATTCTCCGGCCTTGGCTTTGTATTCTTTGCCGCTGGCGGCGGCGCGGAAGGTGGCGGTGGACTGGGCTTGTTTGGCGCGCACGGCGCTGTTGATTTCGGTCTCTTCGCCGGTCTTGGTGTCGCGGACGGTGGCAATGGCGGCGGTGACGATCATGGGGGTGCCACCCTCACCGGCAGCGATGCGTTGTTTGCCGACGGTGAACTTGATGATTTCGAGGTCTAGCTCGGGGATTTTTTTGCCTGCGGTCCCAATGATGGTGCCTTGGGTGAGGACGTTTTGGAAAAAGCCCTTGGCAGTGTCGCCCGAGCCGGAATAACCGGTGAGTTGAAGACGGAAATCATCCCGCTCAACGGCCAGCAGGTCCAAACCGAAGGGATCCACTTTTATCTCTTCCTTGCCGCGAGGCGGCGTGACGGTGAAGGCCTTGGTGCCGACATCGTAAAAAATCACCGGCGGCGTGAAAACATCGAAGAGCCATTCCTTGCCCCGGGCCAGAGGCTGGGCCTCGGGCCAGCGTTTGGTCTCGATGTCGAGGGTGTCGATTTTTTCGGGTTCGTAGGGTTTGCCGCTGGTGGGAGCGTTGACCACGGCCGCATCGCCGAGGTCGGTTTCTTGAAACCAAGCCCAGGCACAGGAGCCAAGGAAGAGCAACCCGGCGGCCCCCAACAGGACTTTATCAGTGGTGGTGGCAGACATGTTCAGGATTCGGGTTGAGGTTGAGCGGCGGGAGCAGCGCCAGCATTGGTGGGGGTGGCGACTAGGTTAATAAACTCCACGGTGATGGTGAAGCGCGAGCGACCGGGCTGCACGAGCGGCTGGGGTTCGTTTTCCTTGGTTTTCTCTTCGGTGGTGGTCCCGAAGATGCCTCCAAATCCTTGTGGCCGGGCCTGAGGTCGGGGGGGGGGGGGGGGACTGCCGCCGCCGGGACCACCGGGCTTTTCCGCCCCGGCCGGAACGATCTCGACGCTGCGCACGACGACAGGCACTTCGAAGGTGGCCAGTTGATTCAAAAAAGTGCGGAGAGCGCTGGTGTAACCGACAAAAGTCAGACGGAAGGCAGTGGCATCAACGAAATTGGGAACCCGCGCGGAGATGCGGGGATCGATGTCGAAAAAGTCACCGCCATCACCGCCACCTGAGCCGGAGGCGGGGGGGGGGGGGGCGGCGGCCCCATCGGCTCCGGGAGCCGAAGGCGCGACTGGACGCTCGCGGTGGTAGCCCACGAGTTCAATGGGTTGCTCGGTGGTGTTGGCCGCGAACAGGGTCGTCAGGAGGTGCTCGGTGATGAGCCGTTGACGAAATACGACGGGGATCAGCGCCTCTTCAGGTCCATTGGTGTTGTAGCTGGCGAAACCGAAACGGAATCCGGGAGGGATGGCGACGCCAGCGGTTTGGGCGGCGACGCGCATGGTTTCGACAAATTGGGCAAACTGGAAGTAGGCCTCGGTCGAAGTCGCAGGCGGTATCGCCGTGAGAATTTTGCCGGCCGCGCTGCCACGACCACGCAGTTCCTGCTGGTAGGTGGCGAGGAGTTGGGTCATGCGCTGGAGATCCTCTTCCACAAGCCTGGCGTTCTCTTGGGACGGAAACGGATTTTTCCGCGCGAAACCCTGCAGGGTGTCCTCCCTCTGCTTGATCTGTTCCTGAGAGGTCGCATTGGTGCTGCGCAACGTCACGAGGAGCGTGGCCGCGCCAGCGGCGGCGAGGAACAGCACGGCGAGAGAGGAATAAAAAACGGGATGAGTTTTGAACTTGGCCATGGGTGCGAGGGCGGTCAGAGGGGACGTTTCGGGTTGACCACGAGGATGAAGTCAAAACGGAGGATGCCAGGCATGGTGGCGTCGAAACGTTCGCTCTCAACGTTGGCGATAAATTGGGAACCGCGGAAGCTTTCCAGCAAGGTTTTGACCTGAGCGTAAGAATCCTGGCTGACGAGGGAGATGGGGTTTTTTACGTCAAGCAAGCGGCCGGAGAGGTGCAGGCGCACGATGTCGGCGTTGGTTGCGGGTGCGGGAGCGCCGCGTCCGCCAAAGAGCCCGCCCCCCCCCCCGCCGCCGCCTTGCGGTCCGCCGGCGCGGATAACCACGAGTTGGTCAAGCCAGACGTCGCCGGTCTTGTGCAAGCGGTCTTGGAGATCGGTGAGGAAGTTGACCCAATTGGACTTGCCCTCTGCGAGGACGTGAATGGCGTCCACCTGTTTGCGAAGCGCGGCGATTTTGCCGATATTGGTGTCGTTGCGGTTCTGGATGGTTTGCAGGGGGAGGATGGCGTGGTTGAGGCGGCCAAGCTGGGCATTGAGGCTCCGCCGGAGGCGTTCGGCCTGGATCACCGGAGGAACAAAGGCGAGGGCAACAATCGCGGCGGCTGCGATCATGAACGGGACGCGACTGCGAAACTCCAGGCGTTTCTTGATCGTCGGCGGCACCATGTTGAGGATTTTTTCGTCCTTGGCCGCAGGCACCGCGAGGCCGATGAGAGCAGGCAACAGGGTGGCAACTTCCGCAGCGTCGGCCGCTTTGCCCGTGGTGCCAACGGTGCGCAGGGGATCGAAGGCCTCGACCGGCATCTTGAGACGGGCGCTGAGTTCCTGGGCCAGACCGGGAATGAGTGAACCGCCGCCCGTCAGGAGCACGGCCACGGGCTGGGACGCGCCGCTCTGGCGGCGATAGTTGACCGTGGAACGCGTGATTTCGAGGTGAAGGCGACCGATGAAACTCTGGACGGCATTGGTCACGGCATGACGCGCCGGGGAGGTTTCGGGCAATTCACTCTGACCGCTGAGCACCTGAACCTTGAGCGATTCGCTGTGCGAGAAGTCCTGTTTGATCTCGTCCGAGATATGCTGGGTGATGGTATTGCCAGCGTGCGGAATGGTGCGGATGAAGAAACGGTGAGGCTCGGTAAAAATCAGGTCGGTGGAGCGCGCACCGATGTCCACGATGATGACGCCTTCGGCGAAATCGGCGTAATTGGCCCGGAAGCAACGCAGCACGGCGGTCGTGGAGGCGGTGACCTTTTCAACCGTAAGGCCGGCTTCGGCAACGGCGGCGCAAATGGATTCGGCGATGTCGAGTTTGGCGGCGGCGAGCATCACCTCCATGTCGAGGCCGTCGTCGGAGACCGTCACGTGATCCCAAACCACTTCGCTGAGCGGATAGGGGATGTTTTGCTGGGCTTCGAAGGCGATGATCCGCTCGCGTTTCGATTTGTCCACGGCAGGCGTCTTGACGAACTTGCTCAGCGTGTGGTGCCCGGGAAGGGCAAGGGTGACGGCACCGCTGAACCTCTCGCGCCGGACGATTTCGGTCAGCGATTCGCCAAAAAACAGCGGCCAGTCGGCCTCCTGAGCGGCATCGGGATTGAACGTCTCGACCGCCAGTCGCTCAAGGGTGAGGCGACCGGTTTTATCTTTGGTAAAGAGGCCGCATGCAACGTGGCCAGCGCCACAATCAACGGCGAGAACGCGAGGGGATGCCATAGGGGAGGAATTGAAAAGGTGGAGTCGGTTTCAGAGTCGCGGGGTTGAGGCAAGAGAATTCCGGCCATCGGCACCGTCGCGCCTGAGAAATTTAGAGTTGTTCACGGCGCACGGCAGTTGGCGCCTTTTTATTGGAATCGTTAAAGAAGGGAGTGAGGTGCTGCGGTTGCAGGATGCCGTCGTTGGCACCCGCCTTGCTGGAAATTTCCGCCATGAAACTCTCCACCTTGGGCAGACCGCTGGAAACTGCGGCGCGTCCGGCCTGTTCGGTGGAAACCTCCTCGCCCCCGACGGCAAGGGTCACGAGGTAATATTTGACCGAGGCGGAAATCGTGTCGCGCTTCACGACTTCGGGCGGCAGGTAGAAACGGACAAAGTTACGCCCCGTTTCCAGTGCCACCATCTCGACCGAGGCGCGGTAAAGCTGAATGGGCGGCGAGCCCTTCGGAGGCGAAGTCACCTCAAGACCAAGGTTCAGTGTAACGCGGACGTGGTTGACGAAACGCTCAACACCCGACCCGGGCGATTTCACGTTGAGCTCAATCTCGGCCTCCAGCCATTGACCGGAAATACTGGAGGAGGCACCGGGATTCTGCTTGTTGAAACGCACATTGATCACCTCGACGGAACCTGCTTTTTTGGTGGCCCCTGCGGGCGGCGTCTGCGCCCAGGCCGAGGCGGTCAAGATCAGAAAGAACGGGATGATCCAGCGAATGCATTGCGTCGTTTTCATGGGGACAAGTCCGTCACCCTTGCGGATGCTCCGGCATGCGTCACGCCAAAATGTCAAGCATGCTAAAAGTTTGTGTCCCGATGCTCCCCCCACCATCTCGAAGCTCCATCAGCAAACCACGCCATCCATGCCGACCACTCAAGCCACACCCGCCACACTCTCCCACAAAATCGCGGTCCTCGTTTTTCTGGAAAACGAACACGGCGAACACCTTCTCATCCTGCGAGCCCGCCACCCCAACGCCGGGACATGGAGCCCCATCGGCGGCAAACTCGAAACCTCACTCGGCGAATCGCCCTTCGAATGCGCCGTGCGCGAGACGTACGAAGAAACCGGTTTCGAGATCACCACCGCCGACCTGCATCTCTTCGCCATGATCGCGGAAAAAGCCTACGAAGGCGAATCGCACTGGCTCCTGTTCCTCTTTCGCTGCCGCAAACCGATCCCCGCTCTTCCGCCCGAAATCAGCGAAGGCCGCTTCGGTTTTTATTCGCGTGCCGCCCTCGACTCGCTGCCCCTGCCCGAGACCGACCGCACCGCACTCTGGCAAATCTACGACCGCCACCGCGACGGGTTCGTTGCCCTGCGCGCCAACTGCGCCCCCGGTCAACCGCTCGCACTCACCATCGAGCAAACCATGCCTTGAACATCGAACGTCCAACATCCAATGACAGAATCCGCCCTCCGCTGTCCGCCCTCCGACATTGGATGTTGGATGTTCGACGTTCGATGTTGGACGTTCGCAGACGCGTCTGCGCGTCTGCGCGCGTCTGCGTATACGGGCTTGCACCACGCCGCGCCCGACTAGAAAACAAGCGCTGTGTCTAACAACGGTTACCAAGTCATTGCCCGCAAGTGGCGTCCCCAGACCTTTGACGACGTCGTCGGTCAGGACCACGTCGTCCGCACCCTGAAAAACGCCATTGCGCGCAACCGCATCGCGCACGCCTACCTCTTCGTCGGCCCGCGCGGCACCGGCAAAACCTCCACCGCGCGCATCTTTGCCAAGGCCCTCAATTGCACCGACGGCCCCAAGGCCGACTTCGATCCCGCCGACCCCGCCGTCAAATCCATCACCGACGGCACCTCGATGGACGTCATCGAAATCGACGGCGCCTCCAACAACTCCGTCGATCAAATCCGCGACCTCCGTGACGACGTCCGCTACGCCCCCACTCAGGGCAAGTTCAAGATCTACATCATCGACGAAGTCCACATGCTCTCGACCGCCGCGTTCAACGCGCTGCTCAAAACCCTCGAAGAGCCGCCCGAACACGTGAAATTCGTCTTCGCCACCACCGACGTCCAAAAAGTCCTCCCCACCATCCTCTCGCGCTGCCAGCGTTTCGACCTCAAGCCCATCCCCGACGACCTCATCATCAAGCGCCTCGCCCAAATCGGCGCCGACGAAAAAATCAACGCCACCCCCGAAGCCCTCGCCTGCATCGCCCGCATGGCCGACGGCGGCATGAGAGACGCCCAGTCGATCTTCGACCAGATGATTTCCTTTTGCGGCGCGGAGATTGCCGAAGCCGACGTCCTCGACGTTTACGGCCTCGTCTCCACTGAACAAATCGCCGCCCTCGCCGGAGCGATTGCCGCGGGCAACCACAAAGAACTCGTCCGCATCATCGACGACTGCGACGCCAACGGCCGCGACCTCGTCCGCCTCCTGCACGACCTCCAGGCCAGCATCCGCGCCGCCCTCCTCGACGCCATCGCCAACAACGGACGCACCACCCTCCTGGGCAACGTGCCCATGACCACCGAGCAAGTCACCCGCCTGCTCGACGCCCTGCGCGAAGGCGAAGGCAGCGTGAAACTCGGCCTCTCCGACAAAATCAACTTCGAAGTCACGCTCCTCAAAGCCGTCGAATCCAGCCGCAGCCGCGCCATCGACTCCCTCATCAAAGAACTCTCCGCCCTCGCCGAAGCCGCGCCCGACACCACCATTTCCGAACCCGGCGGCGAAAAAAAAAAGCCCTGATCGCCCGGCTTGAAGAACGCCTGCTGGCCGCCCTTGCCGACGGCGCTGCCACGGCCGAGGCCGCCAGCCAGGCCTTTGCCCTCGTCGCCGCCTCCAATGCCGTCGCCAGCGCAACCGCTGCCGCCAACGCCGCGCAAGGCTCCCCCCCCCCCCCCCCCCCCCCGGCGCGCAATCCCGGCCCGCGCTTCGTGGAACGCGCTTCCGCCGACGACCCTGCTGACTACGCCGAAGACCTCGACGCTGCCCCCCTCCCCTCCCCTGCCACGCCGCCGGGACCGGCCACCAGTGGCTACGACATTGACGCAGCCTTTGCGGCCTCGGCCTTTGCCTCCTCCAGCGACGACGAAGGCATGCCCGTGGCGATCGACGACGACGGCGCGCCTCCACCCGACGCCGCCACCGAAGCGGCCATGGTCGCCGAATTGCGCACCCGCAACCAATCCCCGTCCGGAACCAGCCGGGGCGGCAGCAGAAACGGAGCCACAAACGGAGGTGGCGGCGGAATCTCCGCCCGCGCGCTTGCCGGACAGGATGAGCGGGTGGACCCCAAGACCCTGCCCAAGCTCGAAGACCTGGCGGCGCGCATCCCGGACAACGTCCGCGACACCCTCGATGAACTCTTTCGCGGACGCTTCATCGACGTCAAAAAAGTCCCCCCCGCCGTGCTGAAAAAAAAATCCAAATGACGAAGCGAGGATTTTTATCAACTGAAGTTACGCGAAGCGTCGTGGCGCGGGCGTCTCGCCCGCAGACGGCGCGGAGCGCCGCCCTGAGACAGGGCTGAGAGGAACGCAGAAGCGGGCGAAACGCCCGCGCCACTGCCCCCCAATCAGTTATCAACCTAAACGCCGCAGTTGAGCTATCCCGCCACCTCTGCTGTCGCCGGTTCTCTATCTTCCGTCCTCTCCGACAGCGGCGTGGCCGCCGTCGTCAGGTCAGCCAGCAAAGCCCGCACCACATCTGAAGCATGATAGGAGTCCGCGCCTGCCGGAATATAACGGGCGATGCCAGAAACATCTTTGCCTGCCGTGATGAGCGGAAGCTCCACGTCGGCACCGGAGGAAACCGCAGTCGCATCCGAGTTGTCCGTGTCCGCAACCTGAGCTTGGGCCGCAGCCGCACGACGACGACGCGCCAGCGACTGACCAAGATCAACAGTGGCGAGCAAGGCATTGCACAAACACTTGCGTCCCTTCGTCTCGCTGATGTCGCCGCCCTTGCGCACGAAATCCGCCTCCGGCTCCGCCGCGCAACGATAACCCAGCGTGCCATCGGCGCGCCTGTATCCCTGCCGCAAATACCCCAAATCGCACACCCGCGTGCGCGCCGTGTAGTGAATTTCCTCTGACAAGGTACCGCCCATTTGCAGCACCTTGAACGGGAACCCCGTCGGCGAAGCCAGCGGATCGGTCCATGCCCTTGCGGCCCCCGCGCGACTGAGCGCGCAGGCCTGCCGCTTGAGCGCAGGAGTGATGCCCGATTCCTCACAAAATGCGAAAGCCGTGCCCACCTGCACCCCTGCCGCACCCTGGCGGCGCGCATCGGCCAAGCGACCCGGTTGCCCGCACTCGCCAGCCAGCCAAAACGGCAGACCAAGCGCGCGGATTTTTTCAATATCAGCCACATCGCGAGCGCCATAAACCGGCTCGCCTCCCTCATCCAAAACCATCTCACCGCGCGGCGGCGCATTGTGTCCGCCAGCCGTATCGCCCTCGATGACAAAACCGTCCACGCGCCCCGTGGCCTTGCGTGCCAGCGTCGTGGCCAGCGGAGCCGAACTCACAATCGCCAGAAACTTCGGACGCTTCAACACAGGCGCCTCGCCGCCCATGAACGCCACAGGATTGAACACCGCTTGCGCCACCCGGGCGTTGGCCATCTCCGCCGCCAACGCGGCCGCTATCGCAGACGCCCCCGTCGGTTCGCCTGAACTCACCGCCCCGTTCCCCGACAATTGCGAAGGCGCGCACGCCACGGGAATATCAAGCTCTGCGGACTCACCACGCGCGAAGCGATCGAGCACGCCGGGAATCAAACGCGGAATGCCCGCTCCCATGAGCACGTAATCCACGCCCGCCAACATAGCCCCGAACAACGAGGCCAGCGTCGGGAACGCGACCTTTTCCAAAAGATTGATTCCGACCACGCCATCGTGACCCTTTTTTGCCAAGGCAACCTCAACGAAATTGGCCACCACCGTCAGCTCTGTCAGTTCAGGAGAATAGGACGCGGTGGGCATCGGCACTGGGGCGAAGCTCGCGGTGTCCTCCTTGCCGCCCGGCACGAAGTAACGCTCAAGAATCCGGGTGGCCATTGCCTGAATCGGAAATTGATCAAGAGCCCAGCGCATGTGCCCGCCTTCGTCGCCCTGTTGAAGCCGACGCGCCAGCACCACCGCCAGGATCGTGCCGGACACGACGCCCAACTGTCCCAGACGAGAAACCGCATTGGCAAGGGGCCAGCCTGAAACGGCGACGCCCATTCCGCCCTGAATGATAAGTGGATCTGACATGATGCTGGTTCGATTGAAAAAATCCCCCGGAGATAAACTCCAGTGGGGAGAAAACCATTGCGGCGGTGTCTCAGTAAGCCTCCCCTCT
The DNA here is from genome assembly GCF_000171235.2 of Geminisphaera colitermitum TAV2. Lineage (GTDB taxonomy): Bacteria > Verrucomicrobiota > Verrucomicrobiia > Opitutales > Opitutaceae > Geminisphaera > Geminisphaera colitermitum. Next base: position 26,388 of record NZ_ABEA03000050.1, read on the forward strand.
TGCCGCGAGGGAATGAGCATCTGCTTTGCAAGGGCGATAGTGCTCCTGCTACTAACCGATGTGCAAAATGCTACTGACGACTAATGAATCCTCAGCTTGATGAGTTACGCCAGCCGCATGATGCGGTTAACAACTCCTTGCGAAAGGGAAGCAAATAGCTTCCTTTTGTTCAACATGCCGACACTTGTCATCAAGTCTGTTCCACCAAAGCTCCACGCCCGACTCAAGAGGACGGCCATCGCACATCGCCGTTCGCTCACCCAAGAAACCTTGCACCTCCTTGAGACCGCGCTCGGCACGGAAGACACCGATGCCAGCGTCGATGCAGCCATCACCGGAGGCAAGGGAGCGTCCTATTGGGGCCGACGTCACCTTGTGCCCGCTTACGCCGCCGCTCTGGCTGCCGGAGCTTTTGCCGGTGGCCATGATTCGACGACTGCCGTGTCTGCCGAGCGTGACATGCGATGATCGCCGCCTACTACGATACGGCCTACCTGCTGAAACTCTACTGGCCTGAACCGGGTGCCGATCTTGTGCGAGCCCATGCCGCCACTATTGATACCTTGGTTTGTTCACTCCACGGGAGAGCGGAGTTGATCGCCGCCGCACATCGAAAAGTCCGAGAAGGCACTGCCACCCTGACCCATGTCGAAGCACTGCTGGAGCAGGTAGCCTCCGACCAGACTGCAGGTGCCCTGAATTGGTTGCCGATCACCGAACTCCATCTTAACCGGGTGACCGAAGTCTTCCGTCATGCGCCTGGCACCGTCTATTTGCGGGCGGCGGATGCCCTGCATCTCGCCAGTGCTGCGGAGGAAGGTTTCAATGAAATCTATTCCAACGACAGGCATCTCCTCGCCGCCGCTCCACTCTTCGGCTTGCGAGGCGTGGATGTGATCGTCGCCTGAATGCTTAATTGCGGAATCTCTGGAGAACAACGCTCCCAAAAACAAACGCGCCAAAGATGACCGCATAAGTAGAGGGTTCGGGAATCGGAGACGTCACGGATTTCCAGTCGGAGCCTATGCGGATCGAATCAAACGACTCGGTGGCACTCGTATTGCCGGCAGCAACGTAGCGAATCAGCTGAATACCGCTGATTTGTGTCACCGTTGAGGACCAAGTGAGCGTGTATGTAGTCGATGTTTCGTTACTGCCTGAGGCGGGATTTAACCAAAGGGAGAGCACCGCTTTTCCTGTGCCGTCGTTGAAAACAAATTTGCCGACGATCAAATTACTCATCCCGGTCGGGTCCGCGATGATATCGCTCAAACGCAAGTTGCTTCCCCCTGCCCTGGCCTGCAAACGGTAATTGTACGCCGCCGGTTTTTCACTCCCGACGTTGAAAACCGTGGTGCCGCCATCCCTGAAAACCAGATAATCGGTAAACCCTGTGGTGGATGTGGAGTAGGCGTCGGTGGTAAGGGTGAAGGAAAAATAGAAATGTCCATCTCCAGCGGCGGTGATCGGAGTTTGCAGGGTGCGAGTGCTGCTGGTTTCCGTCGTGGATGAGATGCTCGCGGCACCATTGGACACGGTCCATCCGGTGGCGGAATTACTCCATGCGTTGGAAAAACCGGAGCCTCCGTTCCGGTTGTAGAGGCTGCCGTTTTCGTAGGAGAAATCTTCCACCACCGCGGGAGCGGCGGCGGGGAGCGTGGTGCAGAATGCGACAGAGGCCAGCATTCCGACGATGATACTGATGCGTGTATTCATATTCATAATACGTGTTATATGGTTGATGTTATCCGGGCGTCCGGACGGGAATCATTTGCCGGAAATGCGCGGGTTTATGGTGATGAGCAGGGGGTGGGGGGGGACCGCGAGTTGTTCGATCAACAAGTCGCCGGAGGACGAGGAACGATGGGCAAGCGGCGTGGTCGTTCCTGTCAGCAGGTCGTGGACCGACAGCGTGTGCGCGGCGGGATCGACCTGGATCTCAACATCGGCGCTTCTCGTGTTTTTGTCATTGATGCGTTCGGCGGACCAGATGGCGACGACAGTCCGGCCTTGCGGATCGACAAACGGGTAATGCCGGATGGCACTGAGTGCGGGCAGAGGTTCGCCGTCCCATACAGGCGGATGGTCATCCGTCCGGTCCGAGAAGGGTTTGACCGTGACGTTAATTTTGTCGGAGGGGACAAAACCGAGGGTCGCACGGGCGAGATTCCTGACGGCGTGATACGAAGGTTTGAGCGAGCCATCGCTGCGAATGAGGCCAAAGCCGTTTTCGGCTTCAAAGGGGCTGCCTCCATTTCGCAGGTCGTCCTTGAAAGCATACTGGATGCTGACTTCGACTCCGAGTGCGAGGCCTTCCATGAAACGGCGGAGGATGTAGCAGGCTTGCGCGTCTTCGGAGAAGGAGGAGTAAATGAATTTCCCCTTCTTTTCGCCTTCCCGGAAGGTCGTCCATCCGAATTCCGTGAACCAGATTTGAGAGGGGCCGTTGTGCTTGCGAAGGTGCTCACGATACATGCGGACAAAGGAGGCGAAGGAGCCGTCGATGTCGGCCACCGTGAAACCGATCTTTTTCCGGTATCCGTCAGTGCCGCGGTGGGAAAGGACTTCTGCCGGAGAGCGGAAGCTGTAGGGATGGTCTGTAATGCCATCCACACTACGTGATATTCCCATGGCAATCTGGCGGTAATTCTGAGGGGTGACGTTGCCAAGGCCGACTACGGGCATGTGCGGATTGGCGGCCTTGATCGCATCGGCGGCGGTGTTGAGAAGCTTGACGTAGCGGGCGAGCCAGGGGGAGTCGGAGCCGTCCGGCTCGCGTCCGGTCCAGTCGGATTTTTTTCCAAGGTAATGCCGGGCGTACGAACCAAAGGGTTCGTTGATGATTTCCATCGTGTGGATTTTTCCGTCGAGTTCCCGTGCAAGCCATGCGGCGGCGCGGGCATAGGCGGCGGGATCGTAAGCGTCTTCGTAGAGATCGTTTTTACCTTGGAAAACGAGAAGCACTTTAAGGCCGTTGGCGTTGGCGAGTTCGATCCACTTGCGTGTATTTTCGGATACACGGTATTGGCCGCGAGAGAGTTCGGTATCCCGCCATGTGATTTCGCCGCGTATCCACCCGACGCCGAGGCTGGCGATCATGGGGATGTGTTTTTCCGCATCCCAGGACTTCATCCAGGGTGTCTTGTGGCAAAAGTGGGTATGCACCCCGATTTTGTAGTTGAGAAGTGGTGACGGGGTGTCGTCTGCGCTGGCGGTGGTCGTGGTGAAGCAAGCGGCGGTTGCGAGCGACAAAATGGCTGTGAGGGTGCACAAATTACGTAAGGTGCTGTGTCGTGTTTTGCTCATTGGATGTCCGGGAGATAATGGGAATCAGGTAGCGGCGGGGCGCAGTCGGTAACCGGCTGTTATCCGGGGGGGGGGGGAGCTGTTACCAAGGGGCTTCGAATCCGAAGTTGTATCGTTTTTCTGTTCGTGCGGCGTCCCGTTCCGCCGCGCTCATGAGAATGACATGCCCATCAAGGAAGGAGAAATTGCCTTTCCGTTTTCCGTTATGAGGGAACGTCATTTCGCTGTAGTAGCGCGGCATCTGACCATGCCAGTATTGGGAAAGGCGGCGCTCGGCGTGTTGATACTCGGCAAGGAAGCACATCCGCGAAGGCGTGGGAAAGCTGTCGAGCGTTTTGTTGGCGGCCTTGTGCCCTTTGCTTGGATCGGGGGGATCAACCTCACCGTCGCCCGAAATGCCGTAGGAGACTTTGCCATCGGGGAGCGTTCTACCGCTACGCGTAAAGATTCCGGTGTACGGGGGGGAACCTTCGAAGGGAGTTTGGTCGTCGGGGCATTTGTAAACGCCGCTGGCCTGACAGTAATCCGGGTAAAGCAGTTGCCACCATGCTTTGTCGGAAGACACGGGATTTTTATACGTCGGTGGAAGGCGGTTGCGGTTGTCCTGCGCGTAGAGCAGGGCGCTCTGCGTGAGCTGGCGCATGTTGGATGCGCATTGCGCGGTGCGGGCTGAATCGCGGACGCGTCCTGTAATAGGAATCAGGATACCGGCCAAAATTCCGATAATGGCAATGACTGTAAGCAATTCGATCAGGGTAAAGGCGCGCTTCCCCCAATGAGGGGGGGAGTGGGTGAGAGGGAGTGAAATCGGGGAGGAGGTGGCGGAGTTCATTGAGTAACAGGGTTTGATTCAGGAGAGGCGGGTGGCGGACGGGCATATCCATGGGCATCTACTTTAGGGATTCAAAAAAAAATCCATGCATATTTATGCACGTTCAACTTGCATGTATTCCCGACAAAGAGCAAAGGTCTGCGCTGACATGGCTGCCTTCTCCGTGCGTCTTACCCAGATCGAACTCGCCCGACAACTCGGACTGAGCCAAGCCACGGTTTCGCGGGCGTTGAAAGGCAGCTTGCTGTTACCCAAGGACACGATCCGGCGCGTCCGGGAAGCGGCGGAAGCCAGCGGTTACCGGCCCGATCCGGGGCTGGCGAGCCTGGTCGCTTACCGGAAATCGAGGAACCCGCCCGGCAAGGGGCAATGCCTCGCGTGGCTGATGTCGAAGTATCAAGCAGACCTTCCACCGCATCGCACTTATCCCGAACACATTCTGGACGGAGCCAGGCAGCGGGCTCATCAACTAGGTTATCGTTTGGAGACATTTTTTACGGACGCCCCGGACATGACGCCGCAACGACTCTCACGGATGCTCGCCTACCGACGGGTGGAGGGAATTATTTTGGCGCCACACGTCTCGCCCGGCACGGAGCTTCCGCTGATCCTGGACGATTTTTCCACCGTGGCCATCGGGCATACGGTGCATATTCAGCGGATCGATCGCGTGGCACATAATCATTTTGAGTCGATGCTCATCGTGTGCTCGAAGCTCCGCGAACGTGGACTGCGGCGGATCGGACTTGGTTTGCCTCCACATTCGGACATGCGTTCGCATGGATTGTGGAAGGCGGCATTCCTGCTTGATCAAACCACCACGCCGAAAGGCCGGCACATCCCGGTGCTCGGAACGGAGGAAACGGACGCCGTGTCGCTTCGTGCGTGGTTTACCCGCTGGAGACCCGACGCGCTCATTCTGCACCTCGCCAACAGCGGCGCGCGACTGGAGCAACTGAAGGCGCTTGGCGTGCGGTGGCCGGAGGATGTCAGCGTGGCGCTGTTGTCGTTGCCCGATGGATACGAACATTTCTCCGGCATCAACGAACGGACGGAGGAACTGGGGGCGTTTTCGGTGGAGGCGCTTGTATCGCGCATCCAGAATAACCAGCGCGGAGTGCCGGAACTGCCGCGCATGCACATGATCGAGGGAAGCTGGCAGGAGGGGACGACTTGCCGAAAACGGAAGTGAGGCAAGGAGCGGCGGCAAAGGGATGCGGACGCGTCAGAAGAGGAAATAACGCTGGGCGAGGGGGAGGGTTTGGGCGGGTTCGCAGGTAAGGTGCTCGCCATCGGCTTTCACGGTGTAGGTCTCGGGATCGACTTCGATCTTCGGGAGGGCGTCGTTGAGGATCATGTCGCGCTTGGTGATCACACGACAACGTTGCACGGGTTCGAGGCGGCGGGCGAGGTGGAGCGGATTGCCATTGAGAAGACCGCCGGGAGTTTGTAATGATGCTTCGGATACGAAGGTGAGGCTGGTGCTGGCAAGGGCGCGTCCGAAGGCTCCGAATTGCGGGCGGTAAAACGTGGGCTGCGGCGTGGGGATCGAGGCGTTTGGGTCGCCCATATTGGCGCTGGCAATGAAACCGCCTTTGAGGATGAGTTCGGGTTTCACGCCGAAGAGGGCGGGCTTGAATATGACGAGGTCGGCGAGTTTGCCAACGGCGATGCTGCCGACGATATGCGCGATGCCGTGCGTGATGGCGGGGTTGATGGTGTATTTGGCGAGGTAACGGAGGATGCGGAAGTTGTCGGCGGCAGGGTGGAGGTTGCCGGTGAGTTTGCCAAACTGCGTTTTCATCTTGTGCGCGGTTTGCCAGGTGCGGCAGATGACTTCACCAATGCGGCCCATGGCCTGACTGTCGGAGGACATCATGGAGATGGCGCCAAGGTCGTGCAGGCGGTCCTCGGCGGCAATGGTCTCGGGGCGGATGCGCGACTCGGCAAAGGACACGTCTTCGGGGATTTTGCTGTCGAGGTGGTGGCAGACCATGAGCATGTCGAGGTGCTCGTCGATGGTGTTGACGGTGAAGGGACGGGTGGGATTGGTCGATGAGGGGAGGACGTTTTCTTCGCCGCAAACACGAATAATGTCGGGCGCGTGTCCGCCTCCCGCGCCTTCGGAGTGATAGGTGTGGATGGTGCGGCCTTTGAAGGCGCGGAGGGTGTCGTCCACGTAACCGGCTTCGTTGAGGGTGTCGGTGTGGATGGCGACTTGCACGTCGAGTTCGTCGGCGACGCCAAGGCAGATGTCGATGGCGGCGGGCGTGGTGCCCCAGTCTTCGTGGAGTTTGAGGCCGATGGCTCCGGCAAGGACTTGCTCGCGGAGGGGGGCGGGGGTGGCGCAGTTGCCTTTGCCGAGGAAGCCGAGATTCATCGGGAAGGCTTCGGCGGCTTCGAGCATGCGATGGAGGTTCCACGCGCCGGGGGTGCAGGTGGTGGCGAGGGTGCCGTGGGCGGGGCCGGTGCCGCCGCCAATCATGGTTGTGATGCCGGAGCTGAGGGCTTCGTCGATTTGCTGCGGACAGATAAAGTGAATGTGAGTGTCGATGCCGCCCGCGGTGACAATGCAGCCTTCGCCCGCGATGACTTCGGTGCACGCGCCGACGATCATGGGATTGGGTTTCCCGGTAATGGGATCTGGATACGCGGAGCCAATGCCGGACTGGATGCCGGGATTGCCAGCGTGGCCGATGCCGGCGATGAGGCCGTGTTTGATGCCGATGTCGGCTTTGATGACGCCGAGGAGGGGATCGAGGATGAGGGCGTTGGTGATGACGAGGTCGAGCGTTTGGGCGTCGGTGGCAGTGGGCGATTGTCCCATGCCGTCGCGGATGACTTTGCCGCCACCGAATTTGATTTCGTTGCCGTAGCCTCCCCCCCCCCCCCCCCCCCCCGGCGGTTTCGGCGATAAGGTCGCGCTCGACCTGGGCAAAGAGTTCAGTATCGGCGAGTCGGATACGGTCGCCCGTGGTGGGGCCGAACATTTCGGCGTATTGGCGGCGGGTGAGGTTCATGGGAGTTTGCCGTTGATTTTGGCGTTGAGGCCGTGGACTTCGCGGGCTCCGGCCAGGGCGACGAGGGTGACGGTCTTGGTGTCGCCAGCCTCGAAGCGGACTGCGGTGCCAGCAGGAATGTTGAGGCGGTAGCCGCGGGCGGCGGAGCGGTCGAAGATGAGGGCGGTGTTGACTTCGTAAAAATGGAAGTGCGAGCCGACTTGAATGGGGCGGTCGCCGGTATTGGCAACGTCGAGCGTGAGGGTGGCGAGGCCGGTGTTGGCTTCGAGGGGCGGTGCGTCGGGCGCGATGATGATTTCGCCGGGGATCATGGTCAGCGGATCGGGTTGTGGACGGTGACGAGTTTGGTGCCGTCGGGGAAGGTGGCCTCGACTTGCACGTCGTGGATCATTTCCGGGATACCTTCCATGACATCGTTGCGGGTGAGAAGCGTGGTGCCGTGGCTCATAAGGTCGGCCACGCTGCGGCCGTCGCGCGCGCCTTCGATGATCTCGTAGGTGATAATGGCGATGGCCTCGGGATAGTTGAGCTTGAGGCCGCGCGCCTGACGGCGGCGGGCAAGGTCGGCGGCAACGACGATGAGGAGTTTTTCGCGTTCGCGGGGAGTCAGGTGCATGGATGGGAAAAAATTAACCACAGAGGCATGGAGGCACAGAGGAACATACCACGGAGAATTGCGGTGGGACTCTGTGGATTGGCTCTCTGTGGCTTTGTGTCTTTGTGGTTAATCATGGTTTAGAAATCAGACTTGCAGGTGTTGTTGCACTACGTCGTCGGTGAGGGCGGAGATGGGGCCGGTGTAGGTGATGGCGCCGCGGTCCATGGCGTAAAAGCGGTCGGCGACGTCGCGGCAAAAATCGACGTATTGCTCGACAAGAAGGATGGAGAGTTCGCCTTTGAGCTTTTTGAGCGTGTCTCCGATTTCGTCGATGATGGAGGGCTGGATGCCTTCGGTGGGTTCGTCGAGGATGAGGAGCTTGGGACGCGTGAGAAGGGCGCGGGCGATGGCGAGTTGCTGTTGTTGTCCGCCGGAGAGAACGCCGCCTTTGCGGGACGACATGGTCTTCAATACAGGAAAAAGTGAATACACGCGGTCGAGATCGGGCTGGCCGGCGGAGCCGAGGCGTCCGTGAACGGCGAGACCGATGCGGAGGTTTTCCTCGATGGTAAGGTGCGGGAAGATGTCGCGGCCTTGCGGGACGTAGCCGAGGCCGGAGCGGGCGCGGTTGTCGGTGCGCTGGCTGTTGCGAAGCGGGGTGCCGCCAAAGGTAATCGTGCCGGCACGGACGGGAAGAAGGCCCATGATGCAGCGCAGCGTAGTGGTTTTTCCAACACCGTTGCGTCCCATGAGGCAGACGACTTCGCCGGGGTGAATGTCGAGCGTGACACCGCGCAGGATACGTGAGCCGCCGATGGCGGCTTCGATGGCGTTGATGCCAAGCACGGGGGGAGGCGAGGCGGGACTCCGCGGATTGAGGTCGGTCGCGTGGATTTCGGAGTTGTCGGTGGTGGCTATCATAGGTTTCGAACGCTCAAATTCTTTCCAGGGAAATGTATCGTAAAATCCATTATTCACTTGCCGCGTCCGAGATAGACTTCGCGGACTTTCGGATTTTGTTGCACGTCGTCAAATTTGCCTTCGCAGAGGATGCTGCCCTGGTGGAGGACGCTGACTTTGCGGCCTTGGGCGATTTGCTTCACAAAGGTCATGTCGTGCTCGATGACGACGAGGCTGTGTTTGCCAGCGAGGCTGATGAGGAGTTCGCCGGTGCGGTGAGTTTCTTCGTCGGTCATGCCGGCGGCGGGTTCATCGACAAGGAGGAGGCGGGGGTCCTGCGCGAGGAGCATGGCGATTTCGAGCCATTGTTTCTGGCCGTGCGAGAGTTCGCCGGCGAGGCGGGTGGCTTGTGTGTCGAGACGGACGACCTTTAGGAGTTCGTCGATGTGGTCGGCGTGTTCGCGCGAGATGCGGCGGGTGAGTGAGGACCAGACGCCGCGCGGTGCTTTGATGGAGAGGCGAATGTTGTCCCAGACGGTGAGTTGCACGTAAACGGAGGGGGTCTGGAATTTGCGTCCGATGCCGAGGCCGTTGATGTCGCATTCGTCGAGCGCGGTGAGGTCGGTGTCGCCAAACTCGATCTTGCCGGTGTCGGGTTTGGCGCGACCGGTGAGGAGGTCGAAAAAGGTGGATTTGCCCGCTCCGTTGGGGCCGATGACGGTGCGCAGTTCCCCGGAATCGAGATAAAAATTGAGTCCGTTGATGGCGCGGAATCCGTCGTAGGTTTTGGTGACGTCCTCGACGGTGAGCAGGACGGGGCGCGGGTGAGTGGTGAGCGGAAGGGACATGGCGGAGAGGGCGTTAGTGGTTTGTTTTCAGTCTTCAGGCTTTCAGCCCTTCAGCCTTTTTTTGATGCGCGATGGGATGCTGACGATGCCGCCGGGGAGAAGGAGGACGACGACGATGAAGAGCGCCGCCATGATGAAGAGCCAGAGTTCGGGGGCGGCGCGGGTGGCCCAGCTTTTGAGGGCATTGACGCCAACGGCGCCAATGATGGGACCGAGGAGCGTGCCGCGTCCGCCGACGGCCACCCAGACGACGGCTTCGAGGGATTTGTCAGGCGTCATTTCGGAGGGGTTGATGATGCCGACCTGGCCGACGTAGAGCGCGCCGCCGAGTCCGCTGGTCATGGCGGCGAGGACGAAGACGAAGAGTTTGTAACGGGCGGTGTCGTATCCGGAAAATCTTACGCGGTTCTCGCCGTCGCGCACGGCCTGGAGGATCTGACCGGCCTTGGTGCGGGTGAGCCAGCGGAAGAAGTAGAACACGCCGGCGAGGGTGAGGATGGAGGCGATGTAGAGGCCGCGGCGGGTGGCGGGGGCGTTGATGTCGAAGCCGAGGATTTTTTTGAAGTCGGTGAGTCCGTTGTTCCCTCCGAAACCGAAGTCGTTGCGGAAAAACATGAGGGCGGCGGCATAGGTGAGGGCTTGCGTGAGGATGGAGAAGTAAACGCCTTTCATGCGCGAGCGGAAGGCGAGGTATCCAAATATCCATGCCAGCAGGCCGGGAATGGCGAGGGCCATGATGAGAGCAAAGGTGAAGCTGTAGAAGGGCAGCCAGTGGGCGGGGAGTTTTTCGTAGCCGAGAAAGACCATGAAGTCGGGGAGGTCGCTTTTGTATTGGCCGAGTTTCCCGATCATGAGGATGAGGTAAATGCCCATGGCATAGCCTCCGAGGGCGAAGAAGAGCGCCTGACCAAGACTGAGGATGCCGGTGAAACCCCAGAGCAGGTCGATACCGAGGGCGAGGATGGCGAGGGTGGCGTACTTGCCGTAGAGGTTGATCGTGAAGTTGCTGATGTGCAGCGCGTGGCCGGGGGGAAAGGCGGCGTTGCAAACGGGCAGGACAACCGCGAGGACGAGCAGGGCGGCGGCGAAGGCGGTCCACTGGACGGGCGTGAACAGAGAGGCGGCGCGAGCGTTGGCGGGTGCGGGAGTCACGAGTAGTGCGATGCGGTTAATCGAGGCTGCGGTTGCGGGTGGGGAAGAGGCCGCCTGGTTTCCATTGCAGGAAGAGGATGATGGCGACGAGGACGAGAATCTTGCCCATGACGGCACCGAGGAAGGGTTGCAGAATCTGGTCGATGGAACCGATGCCAAGCGCGGCATAAACGGTGCCCGCGAGGCTGCCTACGCCGCCGGAAACGACGACCATGAAACAGTCCACAATGTGCGACTGGCCGAGGCCGGGGCCGACGTTGCCGATCTGTGCGAGACAGGCGCCGGCGAGTCCGGCGAGTCCGGAGCCGAAGGCGAAGGTGAGCATGTTCACGCGTTCGGTGCGCACGCCCATGCACGAGGCCATGGCGCGGTTTTGCGTGACGGCGCGGATGTAGAGTCCGAAGCGGGTGCGGTTGATGAGGAGCCAGGCACCGGCCACGACAACGACGGCGAAAGCGATCACGAAGATGCGGTTGTAGGTGAAGGTGATGTCGGCGAACTCGATGTTGCCGCGCAGCCAGGCGGGGCTGTTGATCTGAACGTTGGCGGGACCGAAGATCGTGCGGAATCCTTGCTGGAGTGCGAGCGACACGCCCCAGGTGGCGAGAAGGCTTTCGAGGGGGCGACGGTAGAGCCACTGGATGATGCTGCGTTCAAGGACGAGGCCGACGAGGGCGGCGGCGAGAAACGCGGCGGGGAGCGCGGCGAGAAAGTAGTAGTTGTATCCGGCGGAGTCCGCGCCGAACCATCCGGAAAAGAGATTTTGTGTAACGTAGGTGGCGTAAGCGCCGACGACCATGATCTCGCCGTGCGCCATGTTGATGATGCCCATCAAGCCGTAGGTGATGGCGAGTCCGAGCGCGGTGACGAGGAGCACGGAACTGAGGCTGAGACCGCGAAAGGCGGTGCCCCAGAAGTTGACCAATCTGTAGTGACTTTCCACTGACATGACGGCGCGACGGGCGGCGGCGGCGAGTTCGGCGGAGGGATTTGATGAGGAATGGACCGGTGATTGGGCAATCTGGCGTCCTTTGGTGTGTGAGTAGCGAGCGGGGGGGGGGGGGGGAGGTGCCGGGAGCGGCGGCGGCGAGTTCCTTGAGTTGGGCGACGACGCCCAGATGGTGCGAAGTCTGGAGCCGGGAGATGGCGGCGAGTTTTTCGGCATGGGTGCCGTTCTTCAGACGAATGAGGGCAACACCGTCTTCGAGTGCGCGGCGAACGGCGGCGTTTTTTTCACGACCATGAGCGAGGCGGGCTTCGAGGAGTGGAAGGTAGTCGGGGCGCTGTGTCATGCCGAGGCGCTCGGCGGCGGCGCGGCGCGTGGCGGGCGAGGGGTCGGCGAGGTCAACCACCTGGCTGACGTCACGAATGGCGCGACGGATGGCGGCGTTGGTTTCGACGGGCGTGACGGCGTTGGACTGAAAGGCGAGCGGGGTCGGAGAGTCGCCTGATGAGGCGGGTCCGGCAAGGAGGGGTTCTCCTGTGGCGACGGCGATGGCGTTGCGGGTGCCGTCGGGATTGGCGGTGGAGGAAAGGGTGAAGGGGACGCGGACGCCGCCGGGTGTGGCGGCATGGATGTAGAGTTCGCCGGAGCGCCAGGCTTCGAGCACGGGACGGATGCGGGCGTCCTCTTCGTTGAGCAGGGCTCGAATTTGCGAAGGCTGCTCGGCGGGAGGAGCAAGAATGGCGCGGACAAGGGCGCTGTCGCCGGCATCAGCGTCGGATGCGGAGACGGCGGCGGCGGAAACCGCGATGCCACACAAGAGAAGGAGAACAGGCAGGAGACGCATTCTTGGACGAACTGAACTGTATTTAAAAAACGGGGACGGGAGCTGGTCCCGTCCCCGTGCAACAACAACTACAAACCAAGGAAACAAGGCGGCCTCGTTTCCTAAAGTGACACGGGATTTACTTTAAGGAGGAGGAGGAGAGGAGGGCGGGTCTCCCGACCCGCCGACGGTGCGAAGCACCGCCCATCGGATGGCGCGGCTGCGCCGCGTCTGGCGGGTCGGGAGACCCGCCCTCCTCTATCTGCTTACTTGAACTTACCCTTCAGGAAGGGTTCGCCGTAAACTTGTTCGTAGGACTTGAGGATTTTGAACTGACCGTCAGGCAGGGTCTCGCCGATGTAAACGTTCTTGGTGACGTGGTGATTCTTTTGGACGGTGAGCTTGCCGCCGGGGCCGTCGAAGGAAACTCCGGCTTCGAGGACGTCACGGACCTTGTCCACGTCGAAGGAGCCTGCTTTCTCGACCGCGGCCTTCCAGAGATACACGCCGCCGTAGGAGAGAACCATCGGGCTGTTGGTGACACGGCCTTTTTTCTCAATGCCGGGGACGGTGCTCTTTTCGAGCCAGGCGAAGAACTTTTTCTTAAACTCGGCGTTGGCCGGAGTGTCGAGCGACATGAAGTAGCTCCACGCGCCGAGGTGGCCGACGAGATCCTTGGTGGGCAGGCCGCGGAATTCATCCTCGGATACAGAGAACGAAATCACGGGGCAGTCAGCGGAGTCGATGCCGGCATTGGCGAGTTCGCGGAAAAAGGGGACGTTGGTGTCGCCGTTGAGCGTGGACACGACGGCGGCGTCACCAGAGGCGGCGAATTGTTTAATCTCAGCGACGATCTGCTGGTAATCGGTGTGACCGAAGGGAGTGTATTTCTCGATGATCGCCGAATCGGGAATGCCCTTGCTGGCGAGGTATTCCTTCAACACGAGGTTGGTGGTGCGAGGATACACATAGTCGGAACCGAGCAGGTAAAATTTCTTTTTGCCGAGTTCGTTGAGCAGGTAGTCAACACCGGGCGTGGCCTGCTGACCGACGGCCTCGGCGGTGTAGAAGATGTTCTTGGAAAGTTCCTCGCCCTCGTATTGCACGGGATAGAAGAGGAGTCCGTTGTTTTTTTCGTAAACGGGGAGCACGGACTTGCGGCTGACGGAAGTCCAGCAGCCGAAGGTCACGGCGACCTTGTCTTGTTCGAGGAGTTGCGTGGCCTTCTCCGCGAAGAGCGGCCAGTTGGAGGCTCCGTCAACGACGACGGGCTCGATCTTTTTGCCGAGGACACCGCCGGCGGCGTTGATCTCGTCGAAGGCGTAGAGGAGCACGTCGCGCAGGGACGTTTCGCTGATGGCCATGGTGCCGCTGAGCGAGTGGAGAACGCCTACCTTTACAGTATCCTGAGCTTGGATACTTGTGGCGGTGATGGTGATGGCGCCCAGCGCGAGTGCGCCGAGGCCGAGCATGCGATTCATTTTTGCAATCATGGTAGTGGAACAGTGGATCAATGCGGACGGTTGTATTGGATACTACGATACGATTCGGGTTTATTCCCTGACCGGGCAAATGGGCTGACATGGACGCGGACGTGAAATGCTGACAGGAAGGTAAGAAAGCAAAAGGCGTGCCAACATATCTGCACAGGAAGGCGGGGGGGGGGGAGGGGCATCCCGCGACCGGAGAAAAAAAAAGCCGCCGCGAAAATCGCGGCGGCTCGGGAACGAACGGCAATTCTTATGCCTGTTCCGTTCGTAATTTTGTCTCGGTTACACAGCGGAACGCTTAGAACTTGAACAGCGCCTGAACGCCGTAGAAGTATACGTCGCTATCGCCTCCGTTGTTCTTGGTGTAGGAGAGTTCACCGCGGACGCTGAAGTAATCGGTCAGCGCATAGGCGGGCCCAACGGAGAACTTGTAGCCGGAAGTCTTGTAATTTACGTCGGCGTCCTCGTCATACTTATGCTCGCCCTTGATGCCGCTGATGCGGGCGGCGGTGGAGAACTTGTCGGTAATCGCGTAGTTGGCGGAGAGGAGCCAGGCGAAGCTGTAGTAGTCCTCGACATAGGCGAGTTCGGCGCCGAGGGTGAGCTTATCGGTCAGGGCATAGCTGGCCCACAGATCAAGCGTCCAGCTGCTGGAATCAAATCCGGTGTCATTCCCGGAAGACTCGAAGCCTGCGCCGAGGAACACGGTCAGCTTTTCGATGCCGGTGTAGCTGACATAGGCCTCGAAGCCCAAGTCACTGAGATTGCCATCGCCCTGATTGAAGTCATCGCCGAAACCGGAACCAGCCCAAACCGAGTCAACGACGGCAACGCCGGCGGTAAGGGTGTCGTTCACCACGTAATCAGCTTTCACGCCTGAGTGATAGCCAGGCATGGCGACCAGCGCATAGCTGATGAAGTCAGTGTTGATCGCATAGAAGGATTCATAACCGAGGTTGCTGAGGAACTTGCCCACAGTCACGGTGAGTCCACCCTGGCTCCAGTTGACGTAAAGGTCGAGGATGCCGGCCTCGTCGTCGGCGCCGGGGGTGTAGAGGAAGCTGGCGTAACCGCCAAAGTCCTTGTATTGGCCGCGAATGCCAAACTTGACTTGGTCATAGCTTCCGGAATCGAACAGACTTCCATCGTTTGTGTTCGTTCCGCTCACGTGGGTGATCGTGCCGGCAACGGCAGCATAGCCATCAACGAACAACTGGAGGTCGTTGTCGAGTTTGTTGGGATCTTGACCGACGGTTTTGATGGCAACCTCGGCGGAAACCGGAATGCTGGCAACGGCGGCGAGCGCGGCGGCCAGACCGGCGGTTTTTAGGTATTGTTTCATTGGTATTGGTATTGGTACTTTGGTTTTTTGATCCCGCCCATGTTCCAAGACCCAAATACAGCAAGACCCAAGTCTTGAAGTCGTCAGGATTTGGTGAGCAGGTTCGCTTACCTGTAGCCGGAATAATGCCAGTTTCAGCCAAAAAAAGGCCCTCGACCCTATATGCCATTGTTTTGCTAAAAGACTCCTAGCCTGCTCATTGGAGGCGAAGCATCTTCGCTGATACCAAACATTTTCCATTGTTGGCAGATATTCGATTTGTCGCCCGTGCGTCCCGGCCCACACTTCCGCGCCAAACCTCCACCAAATGGCGAAACGCAACGATATCCACAAAGTCCTCATCATCGGCTCCGGTCCGATCGTAATCGGTCAGGCCTGCGAATTTGACTACTCCGGCACCCAAGCATGCAAAGCCCTGCGGGCCTGCGGGTACCAGATCGTTTTGGTCAACTCCAACCCGGCCACCATCATGACCGATCCCGTCATGGCCGACGCCACCTACATTGAGCCGCTCAACGTCGCCCGCCTCGAACAAATCATCGCCAAAGAACGCCCCGACGCCCTCCTCCCCAACCTCGGCGGCCAGACCGGCCTCAACCTCTCCCTCGAACTCTCCAAAAAAGGCATCCTCCAAAAATACGGCGTCGAAGTCATCGGCGTTAACCTCGACGCCATCGAACGCGGCGAAGACCGCGAAATTTTTAAGGAAACCATGCGCGCCCTCGGCATCGGCCTGCCCGACAGCCGCATCGTCCACACCGTCGAGGAAGCCGAACTCGCCGCCGCCGAACTCAACTACCCCGTCGTCGTCCGCCCCGCCTACACTATGGGCGGCACCGGCGGCGGCCTCGTTTACAACATCGACGAACTCCGCACCACCGTTGCCCGCGGCCTCTCCCTCTCGATGACCACCCAATGCCTCATCGAACAATCCATCCTCGGCTGGGAAGAACTCGAAGTCGAAGTCGTCCGTGACGCCTCCGGCAAGATGATCACCGTGTGCTTCATCGAAAACGTGGACGCCGTCGGCGTGCACACCGGCGACTCCTTCTGCACCGCCCCCATGCTCACCATCCCCGCGGACGTGCAGAAGCAACTGCAAGAAATCGCCTACAAAGTCGTCGAGTCCATCGGCGTCATCGGCGGCACCAACGTCCAACTCGCCCGCGATCCCGCCACCGGCCGCATCGTCATCATCGAAATCAACCCCCGCACCTCACGCTCCTCCGCCCTCGCCTCCAAGGCCACCGGCTTCCCCATTGCCCTCGTCTCCGCCCAACTCGCCACCGGCATCAACCTCGCCGACATCCCCTACTGGCGCGACGGCACCCTCGACCGCTACACCCCCTCCGGCGACTACGTCGTCGTCAAATTCGCCCGCTGGGCCTTTGAAAAATTCAAAGGCGCAGAAGACAAACTCGGCACCCAGATGAAAGCCGTTGGCGAAGTCATGAGCATCGGCAAAAACTACAAAGAAGCCTTCCAGAAAGCCATCCGCTCCCTTGAAAACGGCCGCTCCGGCCTCGGCTTTGCCAAAAACTACAACACCCAGACCAAGGACGAACTCCTCGCCCAACTCCGCTTCGCCACCAGCGAACGCCACTACATCATGTACGAGGCCCTGCGCAAAGGAGCCACCGTCGCCGAACTCCACGCCCTCACTCACGTCAAAGCCTGGTTCATCGAACAAATGCAGGAACTCGTGCAACTGGAGGAAAAACTCCTCGCCTGCAAATCCGCCACGCCCGACGCCACCCTTGCCGCCATCCCCCCCCCCCTCCTCCGCCAGGCCAAACTCGACGGCTTCGCCGACAAATACCTCGCCAAAATCCTCGGCGTACCCGAATCCGCCATACGCGCCCGCCGCACCGCCCTCGGCCTCGTTGAAGGCTGGGAAGCCGTCCCCGTCTCCGGCGTCAAAAACGCCTCGTATTATTTTTCCACTTACAACGCCAAGGACACCACCACCGCCAGCACCGAACCCAAGAAAGTCATGATCCTCGGCGGCGGCCCCAACCGCATCGGCCAGGGCATCGAATTTGACTACTGCTGCTGCCACGCCGCCATGGCCCTCCGCGAAGCCGGCTACGAAACCATCATGGTCAACTGCAACCCCGAGACCGTTTCGACCGACTACGACACCTCCGACAAACTCTACTTCGAACCCCTCACCGTGGAGGACGTCCTCCAAATCCACGCCAAAGAACGCCCCATCGGCGTCATCGTCCAATTCGGCGGCCAGACCCCCCTCAACATCGCCCGCGAACTCGCCGCCAACGGCGTGCGCATCCTCGGCACCAGTATCGACACCATCGATACAGCCGAGGACCGCGACCTCTTCCGTCAGATGATGGAACGCCTCGACATCCCCATGCCCGAATCCGGTATGGCCTCCACCATCGACGAGGCCATCTCCGTCGCCAACCGCATCGGCTACCCCATCATGATCCGCCCCTCCTTCATCCTCGGCGGACGCGGCATGGAGATCATTTACGACGAAGACATGCTCCGCGAATACGTTGCCAAGGCCATCGACGTCTCGCCCGAACGCCCCCTCCTCCTCGACCGCTTCCTCCAATCCGCGCTCGAATGCGAGGCCGACGCGCTCGCCGACGGCAAGGACGTCTTCATCCCCGCCGTCATGGAGCACATCGAACTCGCCGGCGTCCACTCCGGCGACTCCGCCTGCGTCATCCCGCCCGTCACCATCCCCCAAAAACACCTCGACACCATCAACGCCTACACCCGCAAGATCGCGCAGGAGTTGAAAGTCGTTGGCCTGATGAACATGCAGTACGCCATCGAGAACGACAAAGTGTACGTCCTCGAAGCCAACCCGCGCGCCTCCCGCACCGTCCCCCTTGTATCCAAAGTCTGCAACGTGCAGATGGCCCGCATTGCCACGCAACTCATGCTCGGCGCCAGCATCCCGAAGATGAAGCTCACGCACAAAGTCATCCCGCACCACGGCGTGAAGGAATCGGTGTTCCCCTTCGACAAATTCCACGAAGTCGATCCCATTCTCGGCCCCGAAATGCGCTCCACTGGCGAAGTCCTCGGCCTGTCCACCGACTTCGGCCTCGCCTTCTGCAAGTCGCAGGAAGCCGTGCAAACCCCGCTCCCGACCAAAGGCACCGTCCTCATCAGCGTATGGGAACGCACCGCGCAGGTTTTGGAAATCGCGCGCACCTTTGTTGAGTGCGGCTTCAAACTCCGCGCCACCACCGGCACACGCGGCTTCCTGGCCGAGAACGGCATTGCCGCCGACCTCGCCATCAAGATCAACGAAGGCCGCCCCGACATCGCCGACGACATCAAGAACGGCATCGTGCAATTCATCGTCAACACGCCGATCAGCAAACGCGTCAGCCAGGTGGACGACTCGTACATCCGCAAAGCTGCGATCAAATACAAAGTCCCTTACATGACCACGCTTGCCGCCGCCGTTGCCAGCGCCAAGGGCATCGCCGCCCAATGCAAAGGCACTGCCAGCAGCCTGCGTTCGCTCCAAGAATACCACGCCGCGATCAAATAACTGTAGCCATTTGATACCTTTGCTACCTGGTAGGGAGGCCTCTCCGAGGCCTCCGCCGTGCGTAGTGTGAGAATGCGAAATTCATAGGTAGACGGAGCGCGGTTTCGGAGGCCTCGGACGGAGCGCAGCAGCGCGCAGATGGCATCGCCGAAGGCGATGGCCCGAAGGGCTGCCCTCGGCAGAGGGCACAAAGGCCTCCCTACCGTCAATACAACGGCTACAGTTTTGAATAACATGCTCTACTCCAGCCGGCTGTCACGCCGGTGGATGCTGGCGATTTCACCGGTCCGCGGATCATAACCGAGTTCGGTAAGTGTACAAAACAAAACCCCGGCTGAACCTGAGACACAGCCGGGGTCTGGTGTTAGCTGGCGAAGGGTCCGCTTGCTAAAGCAGCCCATCGCCATGCGTTATGCCATATAGCAGTATTCCGTTACGCCACGCGCTCAACAACGAGCGGCGGAGGCGTAGGACGTTTGGGAGCCAAGCGATACGCTTCCTTGAAATGGTTGAGCGCGGCTTCGAGCTTCGACTCGTCGTTGTAGTGAATCATCATGAGCGGCTCACCCTGCTTGACCTGGGTGCCCACCTTTTTGATCTCGGATACACCCACAGCGTGATCGACCTTGCCACTCTCGTCAGGCGCGATGCCGAGCAGTTGCACCCCACGGGCGATCATCGATGCATTGATCGTGTGCACGTAACCGCGCTTGGGGGCGGGCAGCTTGCGAATGTATTTCGCCTTCGGGAACTTGTCAGGAGTTTCGATATAGGACGGGTCGCCCCCTTGGGCCTTGACGAGATCCTTGAGTTTGCCGAGCGCGGAGCCGTCCGTAAGGTGGCGTTCCACGGTCTGCTTGGCGGAGAGGGTCGAGCCCGCGACGCCGGCCAGACGCACGATTTCCATGCCGAGCTTGAGCACAAGTTCCTTCATGTCCTCGGGACCTTCACCCTTGAGAAGCTGGATGGCCTCCTTGAGTTCGAGCGAGGTGCCGACGGAATCGCCGAGCGGCTGGTTCATGTCGGTGACGAGCGCGACGCAGCGGCGCTTCATGGAGCGACCAACGCGAGTCATGGAACGGGCAAGTTGCTTGGCCTGTTCAAGATCCTTGATGAAGGAGCCGTTGCCCCACTTCACGTCGATGACGAGACCTTCGCTGCCTTCGGCGAGCTTCTTGGAAAGAACGCTGCCAGTGATAAGCGGGAGGCTGGGAATGGTCCCGGTCTCCTTGCGAATAGCGAGGAACTTGGCATCGGCCGGGGCCAGATCGTCGGACTGCGCGCAAATGGCGCCGTTGATCTTGGCGAGCTGGTTCTTGAATTGCTCGATGCTGATCTTGGGCTTGAAGCCAGGGACGGAGGAGAGCTTGTCGAGCGGGCTGATGATATGGTCGTGCTCGGGTCCGCACATCATGGGGACCACAACACCCGCAGCCATGGCCAGAGGGACGAGAACGAGCGAGGTTTTGTCGCCGACGCCGCCCGTAGTGTATTTGTCGATCTTGGGCTTGGCGATTTCGGAGAGGTCAATGACTTCGCCGGAGAGCATCATTTCTTCGGTCAGGACGGCCGTTTCCTGGGCCGACATCTGGCGGAAATAGATCGCCATCAGCAAGGCGGCCAGTTGGTGCTGAGGCATTTCTCCGTCGAGAGTGGAATCGATGATGTAGCGAATCTCTTCCTGAGTGAACTCTTGACCATCGCGTTTCTTCTCAATCAACGAGTTGAACGACGGCTTGATAAACCTCCTTTGAGGAATGGTGCGTTTTGACATGTAGTAAAGGTTGGCTATGCGAATGAACAGGCCGATTGGCCGTAAAAAGTTTAAAAAGAGAACGTCTCCCCCGGAAAAGTCGAGCTTATTTAAGCCCTGCACGCTACATGCAATCGTCATGGCCCATGAACGGCTTTTCCCGTGGAAGGTCGTTTCGTAGAAGTGGTGCCCGGGACAGGGATCGAACCTGCACGCCTTGCGGCAAGGGCTTCTAAGACCCTCGTGTCTGCCATTCCACCACCCGGGCACGGGCAGGGGACGCCAAGATGGCGGCGAGGGATTAGGCTGCGCAAGTTCGGAATCAAGTCTTGTCTCCCCGCGTCCGGCCTCAAAATCTTCGCGCCCATTATGGTCATTAAACCCAAAGTCCGTGGATTTGTTTGCATTACCGCCCACCCCGCCGGCTGCGCCGCTCATGTGCAGGAGCAGATCGACTATGTGAAAGCCCAGCCGCCCCTCAAGAATGGCCCCAAAAAGGTCCTCGTGATCGGCGCCTCCACCGGCTACGGCCTCGCCTCCCGGATCAGCGCCGCCTTTGGCTCCGGCGCGGCGACCATCGGCGTCTTCTTCGAACGCCCTTCCGACGACGACAAAACCGGCTCCGCAGGCTGGTATAACACCGCCGCCTTCACCACCGCCGCCAAGGCCGCCGGCCTCTACGCACGCAATTTCAACGGCGACGCCTTCTCCGACGCCCTCAAGGCCGACGTTCTCGCCGCCATCAAGGCCGACCTCGGCCAGGTGGACCTCATCGTTTACTCCCTCGCCTCCCCGCGCCGCACGCATCCCAAGACCGGCGTGGTTCACAAGTCCGTCCTCAAACCCGTCGGCCAGTCCTACACCAACAAGACCGTCGATACCGACAAGGGCATTGTCAGCCAGATCACCATCGACCCCGCCAGTGAGACCGAGATTACCGACACCGCCGCCGTCATGGGCGGCGAAGACTGGGAGATGTGGATCAACGCCCTCTCCGACGCCGGCCTCATCGCCCCCGGCGCCACCTCCGTCGCCTACTCCTACATCGGCCCCGAAGTCACGTGGCCCATCTACAAAAACGGCACCATCGGCCTCGCCAAGAACGACCTCGAACGCGCCGCCAAATCCATCAACGCCACGCTCAAGACCCACGGCTACGGACGCGCCTTCATCTCGGTCAACAAAGCGCTCGTCACCCAGGCCAGCTCCGCCATCCCGGTCGTGCCGCTCTATATTTCGATCCTCTACAAGGTCATGAAGGCGAAGGGCACGCACGAAGGCTGCATCGAGCAAATCCAACGTCTTTTCGCCGGACAAATGTATGGCGGCGGCGGACTCGAATTTGACGATGCGGGCCGCGTTCGCATCGACGACTGGGAAATGGCCCCCGACATCCAGGCCGAGATCAACAAAATCTGGCCCGAAGTCACCACCGAGAATCTGGCCGCCCTCACCGACATCGAAGGCTACCGCACCGAATTTCTGAAACTCTTCGGCTTCGGCCTGTCCGGCATCGACTACGACGCCGATGTGAACGCGAACGTCGCGCTCGGTTGATTAAGCCGGCCAGTTGAATTCGAACGATTGAGAGTCGTCGTCCAACGCGTTGCCTCCGCGTCCGTCAGCATCGACGGACACATTGCCGGCCAGATCGGTCCCGGTCTGCTGCTTCTGCTCGGTATTGCTCCAACCGATACCGAAGCCGACGGCGAATGGCTCGCACAAAAAATCGCAAAGCTGCGTATCTTTTCCGACGATACGGGCGAGATGGCCCGCAACGTCGCCGAAATTGCCAGCGGCGGCGTGCTGGTGATCAGCCAGTTCACGCTCTTCGCCAGCACGCGCAAAGGCACTCGCCCGTCCTTTCATGCGGCGGCCCCGCCCGATGTCGCCCGTCCGCTTTACGAACGTTTCCTCGCCCAACTGGAAATCGCCCTCGGCGGTCGCCGCGTCGAGCGCGGCGAATTTGGCGCGATGATGCACGTCGCCCTCGTCAACGACGGCCCCGTAACGCTCATCATCGACACCCAAGCCCGCGAGTAACGCGAAAGTTTGTCCTCACAATTTCACCACGCGCCCCTCGCGGGCCGACTGGTAAACGGCGTTGATCAACTGCACTGCGGCCCGGCCCGCCGCGCCATCGACCAGCGGACGACCACCCGCGCGAATCGTGCGGATGAAATCCAGCAACTGCGCCCGGTGCGCATCGCCCCACTTCCACGCCTTGTCAGCAGGCTCCACCGGAATCGGCGTCGCGCCTGTGCTCGCGCCCGTGGACGGCGCGCGGGGGGGGGGGGGGGGGGGGAGCTTTTCATCGGCCTTGGCATGATGCACCGCCGAGCGCGTGCCGCCGGTCGCCACTTGCAACGCGTGCTCCGTGGCGTGTCCGCCGGTGAGGGTGTCGCGGCCCTTGATCGCCAGCGTGTGCAACTCGTCGCCCTCGATGATCGCAGTCCCCTCGGTACCCGTGATGGCAATACGCGCAGGGAAACCCGGATACGTTGACGTGCTCGCCATGAGCGTGCCGATGGCGCCGTTTTTGAATGTCAGCGTGGCCGTCACCACATCCTCCACCTCGATGCGTTCGTGCGCCGCCGTGCGCATCTGCGCGAACACGCTCTCCACCGGCCCCGCCAGCCAGAGCATCAAGTCGAGCGTATGCACGCCCTGGTTCATGAGGCAGCCCCCGCCATCCAGCGCCCACGTGCCGCGCCAGTCGCCCGAGTCGTAGTAGTCTTGCGTCCGATACCACGGGATGCGCGCGTCGGCAAAAATCAGTTTTCCCAGTTCCCCGCGCGCCACGGTGCTGTGCACCAGTTGCGAAGCCGGGTCGAAACGATGTTGCGAAATGACGGCGAACTGGCGTCCCGCCTTTTCCGCGGCGGCGATCAGCATGTCGCACGCGGCCACCGACACATCCATCGGCTTTTCCACCACCACATGCTTGCCTGCGGCAAGCGCCTCCACGCCCAACTTGGCGTGCAACCCGCTGGGCAGGCACAAAGTCACGGCCTGAATCGCCGGGTCGGCCAGCAGGTCACGCCAGGAAATAACCTTGAGGCCGAACTCCGCCGCGAATTTCTCGGCGCGCTCCGGCACCTCGTCGCAGCAGTAGGGAAGGCGGGCATCCTCACGGAGGGCGAGCAGGGCCTTGGCTTGAGTGGGGGCAATGGCTCCGCAACCAACGAGAGCGAAGGTAACGGGTTGTCCGACGGACATATTTTGGCTCATGGGAAAGAGAAAAACAAAAAAGAGAAACGGAGAGAGTGAGAGACGAAAGCGGTGAGTCCTGTTTTTTTTAGGGCGCGGGACAACTGAAAATTGATTCACAACGGGTGCCTGTGCGTGCTCCCAAGCGCAAATAGAGTGCGCGGTTCTTATTCAAATGAGCGCTCCTGATTATCTTTCCTCGGTATTTTCCCTTCAAAATCGCGTTGCCGTCGTCATAGGCGGCACGGGCGAACTCTGCGGCGCAATGGCCGAGGGCCTGGCCGGTGCCGGCGCCCACGTTGTCCTTGTCGGCCGCAACGCCGAAAAAGCCAAGGCGCGCATCGACCGCATCGCCGCCATCGGCGGCTCCTCCAGCTTCCTTGCCGCCGAAGCCAGCGACAAGGCCCAGATCGAAAAACTCCTCGCCGACGTCCTCGCCCGGCACGGCAAAGTGGACATCGTGATCAACGGCGCGGGCATCAACTCCGCCACGCCCTTCCTCGACATCACCGAGGAGGAGTGCGACCGCATCCTGCGCGTTAATTACAAAGGCGTTTTCCTCGGCTGTCAGGTATTCGGAAAATATTTCCTCGAACGCGGTGAAGGCGGATCGATCATCAACCTCGGTTCCATGTCCGGGCTCATCCCCCTCTCGCGTGTCTTCACCTACTCCGCGAGCAAGGCGGCGGTGCACAACCTCTCCAAAAACCTCGCCCGCGAATGGGCGCCCCAACGCATCCGCGTCAACACGGTGGTCCCCGGCTTTTTCCCCGCCGAGCAAAACCGCAAAGTCCTCACCCCCGAACGCGTGACATCAATCATGGGCCACACCCCGATGAAACGCTTTGGCGAGGCCAAGGAACTCATTGGTGCCACGCTCCTTCTGGCCAGCGACGCCGGCGCCTTCATCACCGGTTCCGAGATCGTGGTCGATGGCGGCTACCACGCCATGACCATCTGACGCCGTCTGCCTCTGCACACGCATCCATCCCGCTGTATAAACTGCCCTTTTATAAAAACTAAAAACTCACGGAGGAGACCCGCTGCGGTCTCCTCCGTTTTTTTTGCCCATAAAACCCCTCCAAACGTAAAGCGACGCCCACTTTTCACTATCCGCACCGCCAGTTATTCACCATATTGTGAATAACTTTCCCTCAAAATGGCCTGTTTATAGAGGGAGTTTTCTTGACCCGGTGGGGGAAAATGGGGCGAAATGGGGCATATTGGGGGACACGACAGCTCTCCACCTCATGGCAAACGCAGGCACAACGACCTATTCGGGCGAATTCCGGCCCACCCTCGACGACAAGAATCGCGTCACGATTCCGTCGGCCTGGCGTTATGTGCACTCCGAGAACGACGAGTTTCTCGCCATCCCCCAAACCGACGGCTCCATCAACATCCTCCCCCCTGACGCCACCGCCCGCATCCGCGAAAAAGCCGCCGCCATCCCCATCTCCAGCGTCCAAGGCCGTCAGGTCATGACCCGCCTGTTCGCCAGTTCGCGCACCGTCACCTTCGACAAACAAGGCCGCATCGCCATCAGCGACGCCCACCGAGCGCACGCCAAAATCGACAAGGAAGTCGTCCTCGTCGGCTCCGGTGACCGCTTCGTTATTTATAGCCCCGAACTCTGGGAGCAGATCAGCAAACCGCAGGACGACGACAACGACATCCTCGCCAAACTCGGCATCTAAGCCCCACCGATGCCCGCCGCCACTCTCAACCTCGCCAGCACCACCGCCACCGCCCTTTCAGCCTTCATCCTTCAGCCTTCAGACCATCCCCGCATGCCCGCCGCCGGTCATATTTCCGTCCTCCTCCAGCCCACGCTTGAGCTACTCGCTCCGCGGGCCGGCGGACGCTATCTTGACTGCACCTTTGGTGGCGGCGGCCACACCCGCGCCCTTCTCAACGCCGCTCCCGACACCCGCGTCGTCGCGCTCGACCGCGACCCTGCCGCCCTCCCGCGCGCCGCCGCGCTCGCCGCCGAATACGGCTCCGACCGCTTCCAACTCATTGACCGCGATTTTGGCCGCCTCGCCGAACTCGCCGCCACGCACCCGGCCTTCCTCCCTCCCCCCCCCCCCCCCCCTTTGGACGGCATCCTCTTCGACCTCGGCGTTTCCTCCTACCAACTCGACGACACCGACCGCGGCTTCTCCTTCCGCGCCGACGCCCCCGCCGACATGCGCATGGACCCCCGCACCGGCGTCCCCGCCTCCCTCTGGCTGGAAACCGCCACCGACGACATGCTCCTGCGCGCCATCCGCGACTACGGCGAAGAACGCCACGCCACCCGTGTCGTCCGCGCCATCAAAGACGCCCGCGGCACAGGAACCCTCTCCCGCACTGCCTCGCTCGCCGAACTCATCGCCAACGCCATTCCCGCCCGCGACCGCTTCTCGGCAAAAATCCATCCGGCAACCCGCGCCTTCCAAGGCATCCGCATCGCCATCAACGACGAACTCGGCGCCCTCGAACGCGCCCTCCCTGCCGCCTTTGCGCTCCTCCGTTCCGGCGGCGTCCTTGCCGCCATCAGCTTCCACTCCCTCGAAGACCGTCCCGTCAAACAAGCCTTCCGCCGCTTCTGCGGACAACCCGAAAGCCACGACGACCACCGCCCGGCCGATCTTCGGGAAAAATTCGCCGAACCCCTCACCCGCAAGCCCGTCACCCCCTCCGACGACGAACTCGCCGCCAACCCCCGCGCCCGCTCCGCCAAACTCCGCGCCATCCGCAAACTCTAGACACCCGGCCCACGCACAACACGCCCCCGCCATGAAAACCAACACCCAGCATGCCTTCGTCAATCAGCTCCTCATCGGAACGCTGGTCGTGTTCGTGCTGGGCGGCGGGGCCGGGCTAGGCACTGTCTGGCTGCGTCACCAGATTTCCATTACAGCCAATTCCACCCTTCGCGCCGAGCAGCAGATCGCTGAAATCGAGCGCAGCCTTGCCGAAGTCAACACCCGCATCGCCTCCGAGCAATCACCCGACACCCTCGAACGCCGCAACCGCAACCTCCGCCTCGACCTCGCCTTTCCCGCCAGCGACCGCATCGTCCGCGTCTCCGAACCCGTCGAGCAAATCCTCGCCCGCAAGCGCAACCAGGAACTCTTCAACAGCGACACTGCCGCCACTGCCCGCGGCTTGGACTCCGTCCGTTTCACTGTCGATCCCGCCGACGCCCGCGCCGGCGTCCCGCGCAACACCACCCCTGACAATGGAGGCGGCATCACGCCCGTGCGTCGTCAATGACATCCGCCTCCCGTGGTTTCGCCAGCAACTACCGCATAATCCTCGTCGCCAGCCTCGTCGTCCTGGCCTTTGCCGGCATTGGCTGGCGGCTGGCCGACCTGCACATTCTTAGCCGCGAGGACTACGTCGCGAAACTCGACCGCGCCCGCCACCGGTTGGAACGCCTCCCCGCCCGCCGTGGCGACATCCGTGGCGTTGACCGCCTCGGCAGGCCCAGCGAAATCCTCGCCACCTCCCGCACCCTCATCCACCTCGGCGTGGACCCCCAGATCGTGCGCCCCGAGGACAACGACAAACGCCCCGAACTCGCCACCCTCCTCGGCCTCCCCCTCGCCCAAGTCAACCGCATCATGGACACCAAGACGCGCCCCTCCCCCGCGTCCCCTCCCTCGCTCATCTCCTCCTCCGCGACCAACGACACCGAAAACGAATCCGACGCCGACGACATCAACCCCGACACCGGCACACGACTCATCCGCTGGGCCAAACTCAGCGACACCGTCGAAGAATCCACCTACGCCAAAATCCTCGCCCTCAAAATTCGCGGCATTTACGGCAACCGCACCTACACCCGCGCCTATCCCCAGCGCTCCATTGCCGCGCACGTCATTGGCTACATCAACAAAGAAGGCACCCCCTCCGGCGGCGTCGAAGCCTTCGCCGACTTCTACCTGCGCGGCCAGGACGGCTGGCGCGAATCCGAAAAAGACGGCCTCCGCCGCGAACTCGCCCAATTCCGCATCCGCGAAGTTCCCCCCAGCGACGGCTACGACGTCGTCATCTCCATCGACACCGTCGTCCAGCACATCGTCGAACAAGAGATGGACAACCTCGTCGCCACCTTCCGCCCCGCCAAAGCCACCATCATCGTCAGCGAACCCGACAGCGGCTTCCTCCTCGCCCTCGCCAACTACCCCACCTACGACCTCAACAACTACTCCACCACCCCCATCGCCGTGCAGCGTAACGTCGCCGTCACCGATCTCATCGAACCCGGCTCCACCTTCAAGATCGTCGCCGCCTCCGGCGCCCTCAACGAACGTATCGTATCGCCCGATACACGCTTCAACTGCGCCCCCGGCACCACCGTCCTCTATCGCGGCAAAGTCCGCCGCCTCATGCGCGACGACCACGCCGACGACATTCCCCTCACCGTCAGCGAAATCATTTCCCGTTCCAGCAACGCCGGCGCGGCCCAGCTCGGCATCCTCCTTGGCGACCGCAAATTCTACGACTACGCCCGCGCCTTCGGCTTCGGCGAGAAAAGCGGCTTCCCCCTCGGCTACGAAGAAGGCGGCATCTTCGCTCCGCCCGAAAAATGGAGCGACATCGACATCACCCGCATTCCCGCCGGTTACTCCATCGCCGCCACCCCCCTGCAAATTCACTACGCCATGGCGGCCATTGCCAACGGTGGCACCCTCATGACCCCCCGCATCCTCCGCGAAGTGCCCGAA
>NZ_ABEA03000049.1 GCF_000171235.2 Geminisphaera colitermitum TAV2
CCCCCCCTCCGCCCTCACCCTCATCGTTGCACCGCGCCCCGGCACCATTTCCCCCTGGTCGAGCAAAGCCACCGACATCGCCCACATCTGCGGACTCGGCGCGATCAAACGCATCGAACGCGTCATCGCCTACACCATCACCCTCGACAACGCCGCCCTCCGACCCCCGCTACACGTTCTCCCCGCCGAAAAAATAGACCGACTCCGCGCTCGTATCCACGACCGCATGACACAAACCGTTTTCCAAAACACCGACGCCCTCTCCGCCCTCTTCCGACACGAACACCCCCGCCCCATGACCACCGTGCCCGTCCTTGCCCAAGGCCGTGCCGCGCTCGTCGCCGCCAACCGCGACCTCGGCCTCGCCCTTGCCGACGACGAAATCGACTACCTCGTCAAATCCTTCACCACCCTCGGACGCGACCCCAACGACATCGAACTCATGATGTTTGCGCAGGCCAACTCCGAGCACTGCCGCCACAAAATCTTCAACGCCACCTGGGACATCGACGGCCAAAAACGCGACCGCTCGCTCTTCCAGATGATTCGCAACACCCACCAACTCCACAGCGAAGGCATCCTCTCCGCCTACAAAGACAACGCCGCCGTACTCGAAGGCACCCGCGGCGGACGCTTCTATCCCGATCCCGCCACCGGCGACTACGCCGCCCACGAACAAGACATCCACATCCTCTGCAAAGTCGAAACCCACAACCACCCCACTGCCATCTCCCCCTTCCCCGGCGCAGCCACCGGCTCCGGCGGTGAAATCCGCGACGAAGGAGCCACCGGACGCGGCTCCAAACCCAAAGCCGGCCTCACCGGATTCACCGTATCCAACCTCCGCATACCCGGAGCCATTCAACCCTGGGAAAAAGACAACGGAAAACCCGACCGCATCGTCAGCGCCCTCGACATCATGATCGAAGGCCCCCTTGGTGGCGCCGCCTTCAACAACGAATTTGGCCGCCCCAACATCAACGGCTACTTCCGCACCTACGAAGCCGCCGTCCCCGCCGCGCACCCCG
>NZ_ABEA03000048.1 GCF_000171235.2 Geminisphaera colitermitum TAV2
GGGGGGGGGGTGTCGTGGACGAGGGCGAGGGCGAGGGCGAGTTGCGCGTATTTGGCGAACCGCGCCGGGTTGGCCGCGTGGAGCGCCGTCAGGGTGTCAAAGACGGCGGGAAGGTAGTCGCAGGGCGAGAGTTGGTCGAAGTAAACGGCGGAGAGGCCGCGATCCGGGAGCAACTGGCGTTGCAGCGGGGGGGGGAGGCGGGTGCCGAGAAGCGCGTCGGGCTGCGCTTCGTATTGTGAGGGCATGTTGGAGTGCGCCACGCCGGCGTCTTCCACGGATTTTGTCCAGCGCGAGAGAAACGTGTCTTCTTTTTCCGCGAATTGCGCCGCCCACAAGGCCGGGTAGAGCCAGGCTTCGGCGAGATCGAGCCTCATGCCCCCGCCCCCGCTTCCACTGTTCACGCCATAGAGGGTAAAGGCGGCTTCGCGCAGGGCCGCCGCCATGGCGGGCCAGCCGTATTTTTCCGCGCCTTGGATGATCGTTTCAGCTTGGGCGGGCGTCGGGGCGTTACGAAGCCAGTCGGAGGGGATTTGCTGGGCGGACGCGGTCGGTGTCAGGACCGGCAGCGCAGCCAGCGCCAGCAGGACGAACAGGGCGGGGCGGGTAACAGAGCGGGTAATAAAGCGGGCAACGGAGCGCACGGAGGAATGGGGATAGTCTCGCAGAGGTTCTGTTCAACCTTGGAATCTTTCAATTCCGCGTTTCTGGAGGGCGGGTTTTATTGCCAATCGCCAATCCCCGCCGACGGCGTGCAACGCCGCCTTTCTGATTTCGGATGGGCGCGGCTGCGCCGCGTCTGGCGGGTCAGGAGACCCGCCCTCCGCCAATACGGGAGAATCGTGCTCGCCGCTGGAGGAGGGCTGGCTATGGGTTGCCGGGTTTGGTCCCTGATGAATCCTCCGGTTTCCACGGCTGCGAATGCGCGGTCATTGTTTATCCTCACTCATGAGTTCCATCCGCGTCGCGGGGGAATCGCCACGTATTGCGAGGGGTTGGCGCGGGCGGCGGCAGCGGCTTCGCCGTCGAAGAGGTCAGAGGTCGGTGGGAATGGCGGCGGCGTGGAGGTGTGGGCCCAGGCTTTGGCACGGGGGGAGGTGGAGCGGACAGACTGGCCGTTTGTCGTGCGCAGGCTGCCGTTGCGCGGGTCGCATGGTTTGCGGTGCCAGTGGACGATGGCGCGGTTTCTGGTGACGGAGCGGCGGCGTTTGCGCA
Source organism: Geminisphaera colitermitum TAV2 (assembly GCF_000171235.2). Lineage (GTDB taxonomy): Bacteria > Verrucomicrobiota > Verrucomicrobiia > Opitutales > Opitutaceae > Geminisphaera > Geminisphaera colitermitum. Next base: position 1,213 of record NZ_ABEA03000048.1, read on the forward strand.
GGGCGGTGGTTCACTTGGCGGAGCCGGGGCCCATGCTCGCCGCAATGCTGCTGTTGCCGTGGAGGTCGTTTTGCCCGGAACGGTTGGTCCTGACGTTTCATGGTTCGGAGATTTTGAGGTTTCACGCCAATCCGGTGAGCCGGTTGCTGACGCGTTGGTTGATCCGGCGGGCGTGGCGGGTGAGCACGTTGACGCATTACACGCGGGAGTTGCTCTGCGAGTGTTTCCCGGAGGCGGCGGGCAAGGTGGTCATCGCGCCGGGAGCGGTCAGAGAGCAGAGGTCAGTAGTCAGAGAGCAGAGGTCAGAGGGGGGGGGGGGCGTTTGGTGGTGCTGACGGTGGGGCGCTTGCATCCGCGCAAGGGGCAGATTCGCACGTTGGCGGCGCTGGCAGCGTTGCCGGAGGCGTTGCGCCGGCAGGTGGAGTATCGGTTGGTCGGGACGGCGAGGTTGCGGGGTTACGAGACGGTGTTGCGCAAGGCGGCGGCGCGGGCGGAGGCGGCGGGGCTGGCGGTGCGTTTTCTGGGCGATGTGCCGGACGAGGATTTGGGGCGGGTTTACGCGGAGGCGGATGTGTTTGCGATGACGTCGGTCGGGCACGGGCGCAGCGTGGAGGGGTTCGGGTTGGTCTATCTGGAGGCGGCGGCCCGGGGGCTTCCTGTGGTGGCGCATGATGTGGGCGGAGTGTCGGAGGCGGTGCGCGCGGGGGAGACGGGGTTGCTGGTCAATCCGGAGTGTCCGGAGGAGTTGACGGCGGCGTTTGTGCGTTTGCTGGGTGACGCGGAGTTGCGAAGGCGGATGGGGGAGGCGGGACGCGTGTGGGCGCGGCGGTCGTCGTGGGCGGAGTCGGCGGCGTTGCTTTACGGGGGGGGCGGCGGATGAGAATTTGCATTCTTCAGGATTACTTGCGCAGCGGGGGAACAGAGCGGCAGTCGGTGCTGCTGGCGCGGGCGTTTGCGGCGGCGGGGCATGGGGTGACAGTGCTGACGTTCCGGCCGGGTGGGGTGCTGGCGGCGGGGTTGATGGCGGGGTTGATGGAGGAGAGGGGAGCGGGTGGGTCGCCCGCGCCACGGCATGAGGCGTTGCAGGGGTTTGACTGGCGGATCAATGGGTTTGCTCCGGGGTTGGCGCGGCGGTTGCGGACGCTGGCTCCGGATGTGGTGTTGTGCATGGGGCGGATGGCCAATGGGCGGGGGGCGCGGGTGAAGCGGGTGCTGCCGGACGCGGTGGTCGTGGGGACGATGCGCACGGGGAAGGGGCTGCAACGGGGGTTTCGGGAGTCGTTGCGCGTGGTCGATCATGTGGTGGCCAATAGTGGGGAATCGGCGGCGGTGTTGCGGGAGGTGCATGGGGTGCCGGCGGAGCGGGTGTCGGTGATTTACAATGGGCTGGTGTTCCCGGCAGGAGGCGATGAGGGAGAGGGGCGCGGAGCGGCGGCGGAGGCGTTGCGGACGACGCATGGGGTTGGGAGGGAGGGAGTGGTGGTGTTGTGCGTAGGGATGTTTCGTCCGGAAAAAAACCAGCGCGCGATCATCGAGGCGGCGGCGCGGCTGGCAGTGAATGCGGAGTGGCAGTTGTGGTTCGGTGGCGAGGGGCCGGAGCGGGCGCGGTGCGAGGCGTTGGCGCGGCGGCTGGGGATCGGGGAGCGGGTGCGATTTTTTGGTTTTGTGGAGAATCCGGGGGCGTTGTACCGGGCGGCGGATGTGGCGGTGCTGGCGTCGAGGGCGGAGTCGTTGTCCAATTTTTTGATCGAGGCGCAGGCACATGGTTTGCCGGCGGTGGCAATGGAGGTGGCCGGGGCACGCGAGTGCATGCGCGTGGGCGTGAGCGGCGTGGTGACGCCGGCGTTCGACGCGGACGCAGGCGCGGGGTTCACGGCGGCGCTGCGTAGTTTTATAGAGGATACGGACGGGCGGCGGGCGGCGGGCGCGGCGGCGCGGGTGTTCGCGCGGGCGGCGTTTGATCCGGCGCGGCAGGTGGGGGCTTATCTGGATTTGTTTGCTCGGCTCAGGCGGGAGCGGGAAGGGGGTTGACCGCCGGAGGCGGGAGGGTGGCGCAGGGTTGCCCAGGCGCAGGCGGCGAGCACGGCGGAGAGGGCGACAAACCAGTCGCCCCATTGCGCGTAAACGCTGAGGCGGCCCATCCAGCGGGAGTCGAGCGCGACAGGGAACGAGGCGTGGCCTCGAAAATACACGGTGCCTTGGTCAGAGTCAGGGCCGGGGGATCGTCCAGTGGTGCGGTCGGTGTGAACCTGGCCGTCGGGGGTGCGGGTGAGCACGGCGCGGATGGCGCCAAATTCGTCCACCCAGCCGCTCCAGCCGCTGTTGCCCGACCGGAGGACGGGGCGACGCAATTCGACGGCGCGAAGGACGGCGTTGGCGGCGTGCTGGTAGGCGGCGTCGCCTTCGCCAAACCAGCCGTTGTTCGTGTGCACGACGAGGAGATCCGCGCCGGCGCGAACGTTGGCGCGGGCGAGCGCGGGGAATATGTCTTCGTAACAAATCAGGGGGCCGAGGCGCAGGGTGCGCCCGGCGACGGGCACGGGTCAGGGGGGGGGGGGGGGCGGATGGAACCGCGGTCGAAGTCGCCGCCGATGGGCACGAATTTGTCGATCCAGCCGATGAGGGAACGGAAGGGCACGTATTCGCCAAAGGGGACAAGTTTGCGTTTGGCGTAAAATGTATCCTGCAACCCGGTACGCGGATCGACGGCGAGCGCGCCGTTGAACCACGCTTCTTCGGGTGTCTTGGGTTTTTGGATAATGATGGAGCCGAGGACGAGCGGCACGCCAGTCTGGCGTGCGAGTTGTTCGATCCAAGCCTGGGTTCGCGGGTCTCCGCGGGCGGCCCAAGGCGTGGAGGCTTCGGGCCAGAAGATCACGTCGGGGCGCGGTGTGGCGCGGGCGGCGGCGAGGGTTTGGTCAACGAGTATTTGTTCGATGCCGGAGGCGGAGTCGGGGTCCCATTTGAGGGTTTGGGGGATGGCGGGTTGCACGATGGCAAAGCGGCCGAGGGGGAGGGCATGGCGTCCGCGGTTGATCGCCTCGGGAACAAAAACGGCGAGGCACACGAGGAGGAGGAAGAGGGCGGCAAGAAATTCCTGCGAGCGGCGGGCAAGTCCGCGGGCGGTTTCGCAGAGGAGGCGGTGGGCGTAGGCGGCGGCGCCGATGTTGACCACGATGAGCACAAAGGAGACGCCGGTCGCGCCGGTGTAGGAGGCGATTTGGAGGATGCTGATGCGTTGCCATTGGGTGGCGGCGAGGGGGAGCCAGGGGAATCCGCTGAGCAGCCAGGTGCGCGTCCACTCGATGATGACCCACACGCCGGCCAGTCCGAGCATGGCGAGCAGCCGCGTGATGGTGGGGCGTCCGATCATGCGCGGCATCACCCAGCGCGCCGCCGCGAACCACGCGCCGACCCACAGGCCGATGACGGGGCCGAGCAGAAAGAGACCGAGCCAGGTGACGTGATGGAGCCAGCCGAGGATGACGGTCCAAGCAACGACCTGCGAGCCGAGGGTGGCGAACAGGTAGGGTCGCCATGCGGGGCGCCGGTAGGCCCAGAAAATCGCGGGGCCGGCAAAGATATAGGCGGCCTCCGGAGCGCGTCCGGGCGGGGCCATCAGGATCGTGAAGGCGCATGTTGCCGCAAATACGATGAGCGCAATGAGCGTGTCGGCATGGCGTCGCCACCAAGGCGACGGGGGGGGGGGGGGGGGGGGGAGGGACGACGAGAGCGGACTTGCGTTGTTGCCGTCGGCGGCTGGCTGGCTGGACATGCGGCGTGGGGGACAGGTTTACTGGCGCGGACCGAATTGCCAAAGCAGGAGGAAGGCGATGGCGAGGAGGGTGAATCCGAGGACGACGAGCAGCAGGCAGCCGCGTCGGATGTCATCGGGGGCGGAGGCTTGGGCGATCTTGTGCTGGGTGATGATCTCCTCGGCGCGCGCCATGGCTTTGGTCGTGGCCGGAGCCTCGGGTTCGCCGAGTGTGGCGTGGTGGGTGTGCGTGGTGGTCGTGCCGGGGGCGCTGGGCAGCGTGGAAATCGTGGGGATGGTGGCGGGCGGGGAGTCGCCTTCGGCTTCGGCGATCTCGTGGTCAAGCCAGGCGAGGTGCTCTTCGAGGATGGTTTTTTGCCGGCGCAGTTGTTGCAAGCGGTCGAACATGGCAGGGGGAAATCAGTGAGCAGTGAACAATGAACAGTGGCGGAGGTCGGAGGTCGGGAAATAAAAAAACGCCGGGGCGTATGCGCCCGGCGTTGCAAAGTATGAGAGAGAAGCGGCGTGCTTGGGCTGCCGGGAACGGAACTCAGGCTCCGGCTTCGACAACGTTCACCTTGCGATGAGGTTTGTCGTATTGCACGACGCCGTCCTTGAGGGCGAAGAGCGTCCAGTCGCGGCCGATGCCGACGTGCTTGCCGGCGTGCAGCTTGCTGCCGCGCTGGCGGACGATGATGTTGCCGGCGACGACAGATTGTCCGCCGAATTTCTTCACACCGAGACGCTTGGAGTGACTCTCGCGTCCGTTGGTTGTTGCGCCTGCACCTTTTTTATGCGCCATGGCTGATGTCCTTTGTTGTGGTTAAAATGTGGTTGGAAGACGAATTGTCTGGAGTGAAATCAGGCCGAGATGGTTTCGATCTTGATGACAGACAATTCCTGACGGTGACCGCGCTTGCGGGTATAGCCCTTGCGCTTCTTCTTCTTGAAGACGACGACTTTATCGCCTCGTTTGTTTTCAAGAACCTTGGCCGTGACCTTGGCGCCAGCGAGGGTGGGAGTGCCCACCTTGAAGCCTTCGCCTTCGCCTGCGGACAGCACATCGGTGATCTCGACGGTGGCACCCGCTTCGGTGTTCGGGAAGCGGTTGACGATAAGAATGTCGCCTTCGGAAACAGCGAACTGCTGACCTTGGGTTTTGATGGTCGCTTTCATAAAAGTAAAAGGAAGAAGACACGGAGTTGTTGTTCGCTAGGCAAGGAGATTTTCGAGAAAAACCGGGGGATAAACACGAGGGCGGGGAAAGGGGGGGCGAAGGCTTGGCAAATGCGTTCCCTGTGTGTGGTTTTGCAAAGTTTTGAGTGGCGTTGGCCGGGGCGTCTGGCAGGTTTTCGCGCCATGCATTTCTTCAGACTCCGTGGTTTATTTCTGGCATTGGGTGTGGCGATGGCGGCTTCGTGGGCGCAGGCCCGCGTGGGCGAAACGCAGGATCAATTGGAGCGGCGAATGCTGCACGAGGGACTGGGGAAGGTGTTCTCCATGCCGAAAAATGCATCCGAACGAGAGCGCGAGCGGCTCGAAAAGGAAAATCCGTTGTCGGGTTTGCGGTCGTATTTTCCCGAGGGAGCGAAGGAGGTCGTTTATTGGAAAACGTCGGTGAAACAGCGCATCAATGCCGACGAGGGCTGGCGGTTGTATGTCGTGTATTATCGGGGCGTGGTGGTGCTGGAGGGATACCGGCGCGTGGGGACAAAGTTGAGCGAGTTTGAAATCAATGCGATCCTGCAGCGGAACCGTCCGGGCGACACGCCGTGGAGCAAGGTGCCGAAGGACGCGGTCAAGGAGAGTGCGCTTGGCTATGGTTACGAACTGACCAAGGCGGAGGCGGATTTCCTGCGCGCCAAGGTCCAAGGCGACTTGCTGCTGATTTATAACACGAAGTTCGACATGCTTCTCTTTGAGAAGCGCAAGGAGCAGAATGAGCGCGACCGCGAACAGGATCGGGAGACGCAGCAGAAAAAACTCCCCGACAGCATCGAGGGATTTTGATCTCGATCCGACGAGCCTGACACTCCCTAAACGCGGGAGCGCCAGATTCCTAAAAGCCGCTTGACCCACGATTCGCCTGCATCTGGAGTGCCCGCCTGCCTGATTTACGCGCCACTAGTATATCGGTTATTATGTGTGCTTCCCAAGCATGAGAGGACGGTTCGATTCCGTCGTGGCGCACCAATTTCCCCCGCAGTCGGGGCCGGGGGGGAAGGAGGGAGGAGGAGAGGCGCGGTTTAGCCGAGCACTTCTTCGGGTTTGAAGAAGCGGGCGATCTCGATCTTGCCGTTCTCAACGCTGTCGGAGGCATGCACGACGTTGTACATCGAGCTTTCGCCGAAATCGCCGCGAATCGTGCCCTTGGGAGCCTTGGTGGAATTGGTCGGGCCAAGCAAATCGCGCACCCGCGCCACCACGTTTTCACCCGCAAGCACCGCAATCAACACCGGGCGCTGACTCATGAATGCTTCAAGATTGGGGTAAAACGGCTGGTCCGCCACATGAGCATAATGTTCACGCAACACACGGGCATCCAATCGGGTGAGCTTTGCGGCAACAATCTCGAAACCCTCTTTTTCGAAGCGGCTGATCACCTCGCCCACATGTTTTTGGGCCATGCAGTCCGGCTTACAAATGATGAATGTTTTCTCCATAAAACCGGCCATAACAAACTTTCGTTTGGCGCATGTGAAGCACTTATTTCAGCGATTCCCTATTGTTTTTTTTGATCAGTCTCCCATGAAGCACGCCGGATTCTGCCATATGCAGGACCTCTTGTTCTAAACGAAGGCTTTTCAGCCGCCCGCTAACACGTTCCGATCAGGGCAATTTTTATTCCGATCCACCTTCCCGACCACCTTCCCATCATGCTTATCCACCGCGGCACCTCCGCCCTCTCCAGCTTCCGCCTCCAGAAACTCCAGCAAGACCTCGTCGCCGCTGACATTCCTGTCGCCCGCATCACCGCGCAATTCCTCCACATTGCCGAACTCGCACCCGGCACCTCCGCCCTCTCCGCAGAACACCAGACAGTCTTTGAAAAACTCCTCACCTACGGCCCCCGCT
>NZ_ABEA03000047.1 GCF_000171235.2 Geminisphaera colitermitum TAV2
GGAAACGTCGGCAGACGAGGGCAAGGCGGGGGCGACGTCGGCGGGCATCACAGCTTGATGAGATGGCGGATGGCAGCGAAATAGCCTTCGAGGCCGAGGCCGGCAATGGCGGCGAGGCACACGGGGGCGGTGAGGGAGCGGTGGCGGAATTCTTCGCGTTGGTGGACGTTGGAGATGTGAACTTCGATGGCGGCGAGGCCGGAGCCAGCAATGGCGTCGCGCAGGGCCACGCTGGTGTGGGTGAGGCCGCCGGGGTTGATGACGAGGGCGATGGGCGCGGCGCCGGGAGCGGCGGCACGGTCGGCGAGGGTGGCAATCTTGTCGATGAGTGCGCCTTCGTGGTTGCTCTGAAAAAACTCAAGGTCGGCGCGGTCGGAAAACTCGGCGCGGAGGCCGGCTTCGAGGTCGGCAAGGGTGGTCGCGCCGTAGATGGCGGGTTCGCGTTTGCCGAGCCGGTCAAGATTGGGTCCGTTGAGGATGGCGATGTGTTTTTTCATGAGGGCGGGTGGCGTGGTGGGAGAAGGGGAAAAAAAGCTAAAAAGCTAAAAGCTAAAAGCTAAAACGAGGAATGCTGAACGCGGGATGCGGGATGCGGAAGCAGCCGCCTCCATTTTAGCTTTTTGGCGTTTTGGCTTTTCAGCTTTTTTTCACAGGGGGTTGTCGGTGGCGATGAATTGCCAGGGGATGCCGAATTTTTCGGAGAGTTCGCGGGCGAGCGCCCTCACGCCGTGGACTTCGGTGGCGTAGTGGCCGCAGAGATACACGTTGAGGCGGTGCTCCTGGATGGTGTTGTACCATTCTTCGCGGAGTTCGCCGGTGACGAGGGTGTCCACGCCTTCGCGCACGAGTTCGTTGATGGCGCTGTTGCCGCTGCCGCTGCAAAAGGCGATGGCCGCAGGGCGTTCGGAACCGTACTCAATGGGCACGACGCGGGTGTAGTGCGTGCGGAGCGCGGCGTGGAGGTCGGCGCGGGTGCCGGTGTAGGGGGCGATGCGTCCGATGGCTTCGCCGCCGCCAGGGGCGGGTTGCACGAGAAAGGGGCGGGTGGGCGTGAGGCCGAGTTGGCGGGCGAGGAGGGCGTTGTTGCCGAGCGTTTCGTGTCCGTCGAGCGGGAGGTGGCTGGAGTAGAGCGCGCAGTTGCCGTGAATGAGCGTGGCCACTCGTTCGTAAACGGGACCGGTGAGGGGCTGGGGCATGGTCCAATACATGCCGTGGTGGACGATGAGGAAATCGACGCCCGCCGCGCACGCGGCGCGAAAGGGAGTGAGGCCGGCATCGACGGCGGCACCGATGCGGGTGACGCGTCCGTCGTTGGCGAGTTGGAGTCCGTTAAATGCGCCGGGCGCGTCTTTGTAGGCGGCGCGCCGGGTGCGTTCGTCGCAGTAGGTAACGAGGTCGTGAAGAGTAGGCATAGCGGAAACAGTGAACAGTGAATCAGTGAATCAGTGAGCAGTGAAGAGTGAGTTACTTCCGCACTGTTCACTGTTTCACTGCTCACTGTTCACTGATTTTCACTTCCAGTCGTAGCGGACGCGGTAGGTGAGGGTTTTTTCCTGGTCGGGAGCGATGGTGACGCGGAACTCGATGTTGCGGGAATCCTTCTTCGTGTAGGGTTCGCTGCTTTCGATGATCTGCCAGTTGATGCCGCGATAGAGGCGTTCGGTGACACGGATTTCGACGGGCTCTTTCTTGCGGTTGCGGAGCTTGATTTCGAAGGTCTCCTCGGCGGTGTCGTTGCGGTTGCTGAGCACGTAGTTGGTCTGCTTGCGCTCGCCGACGAGGTCGAAGGCGTCGCCGGTGTAGAGCTTGAGCGTCTCGCCTTCGGGGGTGTGGTCGATGGTGTTTTCGCCGGTGAATTCGATGCGTCCGTCGGCGTCGTCCTGGCGGTAAAAGCGGACGCGGCCTTTGGGGAGCGCGAGGCCGAGGTGGTTGGCCTTGGTGTTCTTGATTTCCCGATACACGCCGACTTTGGCAGGGGTGTTGCGCCCGACATAGGGGGCACTGTCTGCGGTGTAGTCAGGCAGCAGGGGAATGCCAGCGGCTCCGTCGTAAATATAAAGCACCGGCGCGGTGATGCTGGCGGCGTGGAGAAACTCGACTTGTTTGGTCTCGCGGTTGCGCAGGGTGACGGGAAGGGGGAGCGAATAGAGGTGGAATTCGTCAAAGGACTTTTCGGTGACTTGAGGCGCGGCGAAAGAGTCGGCCATCATGACCATGCCGCGGGCGGCTTTGGCGAGATTGGCCTCGGGCTGGATTTTGTTCACGTTGCCAGCCATGAGCTTGATGGTGGCGTCGGGGAAGGTCTTGCCGGAGTTGTTTTCGAGTGTGACCCAGCCGACGATGTCGAGGGTGTCGCCTTTTTCAGGGGCAATGAGGTTGTAGGTGGCCTGCCAAGAGAAGCCGCCGGTCACATAGCCGAGTTCGGCGTCGAGTTTGGCGGTAGTGGGAGTCTGGATTTTCCACGAAAGAGTGGGGCGAAGGATGGCGTCGGCAGCAAGGGTCGGGGTTGGAAACAAAGGTTCGCCGGGCAGGGAGAAACGGAGTTTGCCGTCCACTTCGACGATGGGCGTTTCCTGACCGCCGCCAGGGATGTAACCGCTGCGGATCACTTTGCCGCGCACGGTGTATTCCTTGGCATCGCGGTCGCGCACGAGGAAGTCGAGCGTGCTGCCTTCGTGGAAGGAGAGCATGAGGCCGGACGAGGCGGTTTCGGCGCGGTAACTTTGTTCGAGGATGCTGAGGGGGATTTTGCCGGCGGGGTCGCGGAGGACGATGGAATCGGGTTCGAGCGAGAGGGTGGCGTCGGGGAAGGAGATGTCGGTGACGCCGGCCTTGAGGTCGAGGGGGATCGTCTCGCGGACTACGGCGAAGTTTTGGTTGTAAATCGTGAGTGCCGCCGGGGTGGCGGGAGCGGCGGTGGCGGTAACAAGAAGGGAGGCGAGGAGCGCGGCGGTGGCGTGGCGGAGGGCGCAGAATGGGTGGGTCGTGACTTGGTGTTTCATGGCCGGCCAATGTGACACAGTCCGGCGGGTTGCGATAGTGGAAATTCTCCGCACCGAGGGGCGAATGTGACACGGGCATTCCCCAAAGTGGCGACGCGGCACGCCGTCTCCGGCGGTTTATGCCTTTTTCGATTTGGCCTTGGGCTTGGCCGGGGCTTTTTTCGCGGCGGGTTTTGCGGGAGCTTTGGCCTTGGCGGCGGGCTTGGCTTTCGCAACTGGCTTGGCGCGGGTGGGCTTGGCCGGAGCCGCTGATTTTTTGGCCTTGGTCGTTTTGGCTTTGGCGGGCTTGGCTTTGACAGGCTTTGGCTTGGGCGGGTTGACGAGGGTTTCAACGTCGATGTGCGCGGCGTCCTTCCAGAGTTTGTCGAGGGCGTAGTGCTCGCGTTGTTCAGGGGTAAAGAGGTGGACCATTATTTGGTAGGCATCGACGACGGTCCAGCCGCTGCCGTAACCGCCCTGCTCCATGCCGGCAATGGGGGATTTGACGTCATCAAGGATGCGCTCGGTCTCGATGCGGAGAGCGCGGAGGTGGGGCTCGGAATTGCCGGTGGCAAGCACCAGATAATCGGTGATGTCGGACTGGGTGACGTGCAGAATGGCGAGTTCGTCGGCTTTCTTGTCAGAGAGCGCGACGACGATTTTTCTTACGAGTTCGAGGGTGTTATCCGGGTTGGTTTGGCGGGTGGGCTGTTTGGACATGCGGGGCGATAGAGGCCGGTTTTGCGCAGATACTCAATGGCGTTGTGAGGCAGCCAGCGTTCGTCCAGAGATTCGCCGCGGGCAAGGCGGGCGCGGAGTTCGGTGGAACTGATGTCAACGGGGGTGGTATTCATGAGGGTGTGCAGCCTGAGTCCGGGAATGGGGGGGGGGGGGGGGAGGGGGTGTCCGGGACGGTGGATGCAGATGAAGTCGGCAAGGCAGGCAAGGCCGGCGGGGTCGCGCCAGCGGGGGAGTTGGGGGAGTTGGTCGGCGCCGATGATCCAGTAGAGGCGGTTGCCGGGCGGAGGATGGAGAGCGTGGAGGTGGCGGAGGGTGTCGATGGTGTAGCTGGTGCCGCCACGCTGGAGTTCGTAGTCGCAGATGGCGAGGCCGGGAATGCCGTCGGTGGCGGCATGGAGGAGGGCGAGGCGGTCGGCGGCGGAGGCGCGGACCGGGGCGTCCTTGAGCGGGGCTTGGGCGGCGGGGATGAGGAGGATGAGGTCGAGGGGGAATTTTTTCAGGACTTCGCGCGCGGCGGTGAGGTGGCCGTTGTGCACGGGGTCGAAGCTGCCGCCGAGGAGTCCGATGTTCATGGGGGAAAAAGCTAAAAGCTGAAAAGCTGAGAGCTGAAAGCTAAAAGCTGGTAGGCAGGAGGCAGGAGGCGAGCGTGGTTTTATTGCAGCTTTTAGCTTTTTAGCTTTTTAGCTTTTAGCTTTTCGACTTTGTCCTCCCCATGTCCGCTTCCGATTACGCAACGTTTGCCCTGGCTTATCCTTGGTTTTTCCCGGTTTGCGCCGGGATTTTCGGCGCGGTGGTGGGGAGTTTCCTCAACGTGGTCATTTACCGGGTGCCAGCGGGCAAGTCGGTGGTGTCGCCGGGGTCGCATTGCGGGTGCGGCAAACCGATCGCGTGGTACGACAATATCCCGGTGTTGAGCTGGTTCATCCTGCGGGGGCGGGCGCGGTGTTGCGGGGCGAGGTTTTCGTTCCGGTATCCGTTTGTGGAGTTGCTGACGGCGGGGCTTTTTGTGACGTGCTGGCTGCGGTTCCCGCCGGCTGCGGCGGCCTGCGGGATGCTGCTGATGGCGTGCATCGTGTGCGCAACGTTCATCGACCTGGACCACATGATCATCCCGGATATGTTCACGATCGGGCTGGGGGTGGCGGGGGTGGCGTTGTCGGCGTTGGTGCCGGCGTTGCACGGAGTGCAGAGCGATCTGGCGCTGACGGCGGGGATCAAATCCACGGTGATATCGTTGCAGGGGCTTTTTGTCGGGTCGGGGCTGGTGCTGTGGATCGCGCTGGTGGCGGAGGTGTTGTTGCGGAAGGAGGCAATGGGGTTCGGCGATGTGAAGTTTGTGGGGGCGCTGGGGGCGTTCGCCGGGTGGCAGGGGGCGGTGTTCAGCGTATTTGGCGGGGCGGTTGTAGGGTTGGTTTGGATACTGCTGGCGGGGGCGTGGCGGCTGGTGTCGGGCAGGCGCGCACCCATCGCGCCGCGGGCGGAGACGGCGGAGGGCGTGGCGACGGACCGGTTGTCGTTCGGGGTGCAGGTGCCGTTCGGACCGATGCTGGCGGTGGCGGGAGCGGTTTACTTTCTGTGGGCGCGGTCGTGGTTCGACGGATACCTGGCGGAGTTCGCGGCGCTGTTTTGAACGGAGCGGGCGCGACTGCGCCGTTGCCTATACGAGGTGTTTTTCGGCGAAGGCTTTGATGTGGCGGCGGAGGCTGGTGAGGCCGTTGCTGCGGTTGGAGGAGAGGGCTTGGGTGAGACCGATCTCGCCAAGGAAATCGGGTTCGGTGGCGATGATGTCGGCGGGCGTCTCGCCGTTGTAGAAATTGCAAAGGAGGGCGGCGTTGCCTTTGGAAATCTGCGCGTCGGCGTCCATGTGGAAGTAGCAGCGTCCGTCGTCGCGGTATTCGGGTTGTAACCAGAGCCTGGATACGCAGCCGGGGATGAGGCGTTCGTCGATGTGGTATTGGGGTTCGAGCGGCGGGTAGCGGCGTCCGAGCTGGATGACGTGGCGGAAGCGTTCTTCGTCGTCGGGAAGGAGGCTGAATGTTTCGATGATGGCGGCGCGTTTGGCGGCGAGACTCATGGATAAGGGGGGGGGGGAGGGCGGTGGGAGGCGACGTAAATCGATTTAAGGCGATGGATGTCGATTTAAGTCGGTTGGCGTAGAAGGCGGTTAGATGACTTTGGCCCAGAGGAGTTTGAGGTAGCGGCTTTCGAGGCAGTTGGAATACACGGGGTGGTCGGGGCCGGGGCCCGTGCGGTCGAAAAATTGCAGGCGGCGGTTCTGGCGATGGGCGGCTTTGATGACGTGTTGTTCAAAATCTTCGGAGCTGAGGAGGCCGGAACAGGAGCAGGTCACGAAGACGCCGCCGGGGCGCACAAGGCTGATGGCGAGTTGGTTGAGGTCTTCGTATTTGCGGCGGCCTTCGGCGTTGCCGGGGTTCTCGCGGGTGAAAATGAGTTTGGGCGGGTCGAGCACAACGACGTCCCAGGTCTCGCCGTTTTGTTGCATCTGGCGGGCGTAGGCAAAGGCGTCTGTATGGACAAACTTGATACGGGCTTGGTTGAGGTTGGCGTTGCGTTTGGCTTGGGCAATGGCGGCTTCGTCGAGGTCAACGGCAGTGACGTCGGCGGCGTTGCCGGTGACTTTGGCGTTGAGGGAAAATCCTGCGGTGTAGGAGCAGAGGTCGAGGACGCGCGCGCCTTGGGTGAAGCGGGCGAGGGCGCGGCGGTTTTCACGTTGGTCGCAGAAGAAGCCGGTTTTGTGGCCTTCGGTGAAATCGACTTCGTAGCGGATGCCGTGTTCGCGGATTTTAACGAGGCGGGGAGCGGCGGCGTTGGTTTCGTTGAACCAGGAGGGTTTTATGCCTTCGAGGCTGCCGAGGTCGTGGTCAACGTGGACGCGGGCAAAGCGGGTGCCGGCAAGTTCGTGCAGGAGGGGGAGCCATTCGGGGAGGCGACGGGCCATGCCGTAGGAGGTGACTTCGCAGAGGAGGGTGTCGGCGTAGCGGTCGATGATGAGGCCGCTGAGTCCGTCGCCGTCGGAGTTGATGAGGCGGTAGGCGTCAGTGGTTTGGTCGAGTTTGAAGGTGTCGCGGCGCAGGGCAACGGCGCGGCGGATGGCGTGCGCGAAGTAGGATTCGCCGAGCGCGGCTTCGGCACCGTGGGCAATGACGCGGAGGACGATTTTGGCGCGTGGGTTGTAGAGGCCGGCGCCGAGTTTGTATCCGGCTTTGTCATACACGGTGACGAGGTCGCCGGGGCGGGCGTCGCGCGATACGTCGCCGAGGAGGCGGGGGAAGATCGCAGGCTGAAAGGTGAAGTATTTGAGTTGCGCCCAAGGAGCCGTGCGCGCTTCGCGCGAACATCCAACATCCAACGTCGAACATCCAACATCCAATGTGTCGAGCTGTGGAGAGTCGTCGGCCGGGGGGGGGGGGAGGCGTTGGTGTTTGCGTTGGTGGGCGTTTGCTATGGCTCACGTTATTGGACGTTGGATGTTCGACGTTGGATGTTGGATGTTCGTTACGCGTTGCTCTGGGTTTTGATTTCCACGACGTCGTGCGGGGCGGCTTCTTTCTGGCCGGCGGGCGAAACGCGGATATAACGGGCTTTCTGGCGAAGCGTGGGGAGGTCTTTTGAGCCGAGATAGCCCATGCCGCTCTGCACGCCGCCGACAAGGGTGGCGAGGACGTCGTCGGCGGAGCCGGAGACTTCCTTGAGGGCTTCAATGCCCTCGGCGGTGAGCTTGCGGGTTGTATCCGTTTTGTCGTGACCGTAGCGGGCGGCACTGCCGGCGTTCATGGCGCTGAGGGAGCCCATGCCGCGGTACTGTTTGTAGAGTTTGCCGTTGATGTCGATGATCTCGCCGGGGGCTTCGCGGCAGCCTGCAAGAAGTCCGCCAAGGATGACGGCGTCGCCAAGGGTGAGGGCTTTGACGATGTCGCCGGATTTGGTAATGCCGCCGTCGGCGATGATTTTGATGTTTTTTCCGCGTGCGGCGCGCGAGGCGACGTAGAGGGCGGTGAGTTGGGGGATGCCGACGCCGGCGACGATGCGCGTGGTGCAGATGGAGCCGGGGCCCTGGCCGACTTTGATGGCGTTGGCTCCGCAGTCGGCCAAAAATTCGACGCCGGCGCCGCTGGTGACGTTGCCGGCAATGATGGTGAGGTTGGGGAAGGCGGCGCGGACGAGTTTGACCATGTCGCCAACGCCGGTGGTGTGGCCGTGGGCGGTGGAGACGGCGACGGCGTCGATGGATTCGTCAACGAGGTGGCCGACGTGGGAGATGATTTTGTCGCGGTCGAGGGTGCCGTCGGGGTGGCGGACGGGGGCGATGGCGGCACCGACGACGAGGCGGAAGGCGTGGTCGCGGGCGGGTTTGCGGCGGGAACGCGATTCCTGGAGGATGCTGTCGATGTCGGAGAAGGTGACGAGGCCGCGCAGGCGGTCGTTGTCATCGACGACGAGCATTTTGTGGATGCCGATGTGTTCGGTGAAAAAGGCGTCGGCGGCTTTTATCGGGTCGGGCTGGAGCTGGCGTTCGTGGAGGGTCTGGATTTCGCCGCGGGGTGACATGGCCTCGGCCACGGTTTTGCCTTTGTAGCGTTCGCGGACGCTGCTGCCGGAGAGGAGTCCCACGAGTTTGCCGTGTTCATCGACGACGGGGAAGGTGCGGAAGTCGTAGCGTTTGTGTTCAACGAGGTCGAGGACGTCGGCCACGTATTGGTTGGGGGTGACAGTGATGGGGTCCTGGATGAGTCCGTGGATGTGGCGTTTGACGCGGGCGACGGCTTTGACCTGATCGCGCGCGGGCATGTTGTAATGGATGAGGCCGAGGCCGCCGTTGAGGGCCATGGCGATGGCCATGCGCTCTTCGGTCACGGTGTCCATGTCGGACGAGATGATGGGGATGGAGAGTTTGAGCGCGTCGCTGAGCGAGGTCGAGGTGTCGGCGTCTTTCGGGAGGATGTCCGAGTAGAGCGTGGCGAGCGAGACGTCGTCAAATGTGAGCCCGATGGGGCGGTTGGCGGCAAAAAACGCGTCGGCTGGCTGGTAGTATTCGCTGTCGAATGCGCCGGTGTCGGCAGTGGCGTTTGCGGTGGTGTTGAGCGGTGCAACCTTAGTCATGGTTGCCATGCAGGTGGTAGGCTCGTCCGGGAAAAGCGCAATGGGATTTTCTGAAATGCTGCGTTGGTTGCGAGAACGCCTCCGCTCCATGCGGACGGGGTGCTCGCGCCACTTGGTTTTTCAGGGGTTGCCGGAGTGCTCGCTGGCGGGATTGACCGTGGGGGAGGCAGGGGCGGCGGCTGGTTCGTCAAAGGGGGATTCGCGCCAGCGCTTGCGCTGATATCGGGAATGAGAGGAATATTCGGAGCGTTCGCTGCCGGGAGCGGCCAGATGGGTGTCGCTTCCAAAGCCTGGCGCGAGGGACTCAAGAAATTCATCACCAAAGCGATGTGTTCCCCAAGCAAGGAGGAATCCACCAGCGAGGGCAATAAACCACGCTTTGCGAAACCGGGTGAAACGGAGGAATGAGCGCGATTTGGCGGTGGCGGGCGTCGAATGCTGGTTCTGGGACAAGGCCGATGGTTGGTTGCTCATTGGGGACTCCACAGAGGACGATGTTTCCTTAATCGACGTTACGGCGCAATTGCATTCTTCAATTCCATCGGATGAGTCGCGCGGGGGTTATGGGTAGAGGGCAATGGCGTTCCAGCCTTTGCCGCCGGGTTTGCGTTCGTAGCGCGTGCGGTCGTGCATGCGGAAGGGTTTTTCCGTCCAGAGTTCGATGCTCTCCGGCACGAGGCGGAATCCCGACCAGTGCGGGGGGCGGGGGACGCGGCCTCGCGGGTATTTGACCATGGTGGCGGCGACGGCGCGTTCGAGTTCGGCGGTGGTCTTGAGTGGCTGCGATTGGCGCGAGGCCCAGGCTCCGATGCGGCTGAGATAGGGGCGGGAGGCGAAATAGGCGTCGGCCTCGGTTTCGTCGATGGTTTCGACGATGCCGTCCACCCGGACCTGACGGCCGGGGGGGTTCCAATAAAAGCACAAGGCGGCGTGTGGGTTGGCCCGGAGGGCGCAGGCCTTGGGGCTCTCAAGGTTGGTGTAAAAAACGAACCCGCGTTCGGTGGCTTCCTTGAGGAGCACCATGCGCACGGAGGGTTTGCCATCGGGACCGATGGTGGCCAGGGCCATGGCGCTGGGCTCATGCACTCCGCGCCGCGCCGCATCATCCAGCCACTCGTGGAACACGTCCAATGGGTTCTTCATATTAGCGACTATACTAGGGTCCATTCCAAATCGCTGCTCCGCACGCGTTGTCAAAATATGCGCAATGGGGTCGGAGTTTTGAGACCCGGATTCAGGATTTCCCGGCTTGGGCGGGCAGGGCTTCCAGACGCATGCGCAGGGAGGTCATTTCGGTGTCGATTTGGGTGCCGGGCTGCACGTTGAGCGCGTTGCGGGCGCGGGCGAGCGCCTTGAGGGCCTCGGCTTTCTCGCCCTTGGTGGCCAGATAAACGACGAAGGGGCGGGCGACTTTGTCGTAAAAATCGATGCCCTGCCCTTTCCCGAATCGCGTCAGGGCGAGGTTGTAGCTGCGCACGGCTTCGGCGATCGAGGACTCGGCCATGGCGCGTTTTACCATCTCGCCGGCCTGTTCGATGGTGAGGTCGGCGCGGTCGGAACGGAATTTACGGGCGAGCATGCGCTCCTCCTGATCCGCCGCCGCGGTGTCGCCACGTGCGCGGACGCAGGCCACGGCTTCGCGCAGGTAACGGGCGTTGAGTTCGGGATAACGTTGCAGGGCGGTGGCGACTTCGCGCAACAGGGTTTCGCGGGCTTTGGTGTCGGCGGCGGACTCGTGTTTTTGCAGGTTGAGCAACAGTTCCCAGCCATCGACGTTGCGGCGTTCGGCGGTGACGGAGGCGCGGGCGGCGCGCGTGGCGGCGGGGAGGCGTCCGGCGTCGAGCAGGGCGGCGGCGAACAAGGCATGAACGTGCGAGGTGCGATAGGTGGGGAGGCGGCGGAAGCCTTCGGAGAGGAATTGCAATTCGTGGTCCGAGATGTCGGCCCAGGTCTGGGGATCGTGCGCGAAGCCGGCGATGTAGCGCTGCTCTTCGTAACGGCCGGCGTCGAGCTGCCATTTTTTGGTGCCATCGAGGTAGCCAAACCACGCGTGGCGTCCGTCCATGCCCGCGCCGCGAAAGAGCAGCGTGGGCACGCCGCGCGCCTTGCCGCACTGCGTGGCAAAGTAGGCTTGATCGACGCAGATGCCGCCTTCGCCGCGCAGTTCGCTGAGGTGATAGGTGGGGCGGGGCCAGACCATGACTCCGGCGCGCAGCCGGGCCGTGCTGTAGGGCACCATGCCGTAGGTGGCGTCGAGCCGGGAGAGCGGTTGTTTCACGTTTTGCTGGGCCCAGAGGAGGTCGGTTTCGGGCGCGATAATATCGACGACGAAACGCAGTTCGGTGGCCGTCAACTGGTCGAGTTTCTGCAACGATTTTCCGGCTTCGGCGGTGTCGGTGAGGTATTGGAAGAC
>NZ_ABEA03000046.1 GCF_000171235.2 Geminisphaera colitermitum TAV2
GGAGTTTTGTTGTTTTCTCCTCCGCGTCCTCCGCGCCTCCGCGTGAGTTTCTTGATGCTGTTGTTATATCTTTGAACGGAAAATTGTATCAGCTCCTTTACCCTGAAACGTCAGTCCCATTCCCCGTTCCCTCCATCGCCGCCTTCGCCTCGGGATACTCAAGAAAATACGCTGCCAGCGCCATGTGGCGCGTCGGGTAAAGACGCATGTTGGACGCCAGCTCCACATGATTACGCTGCAACCACGCCCGCGCCTGCGCCGTGCGACCCGCGATCGCCAACACCATCCCCCGCACCTCCAGTTCTTTCACCAAAGTCCGGATGGCGAACGCTCCCGTCAAATCCACCTCGCTCAACGACACCGCATCAATCACGACCCACTTGACCGGCGTTTCCTCGCCCTCCACCAGACGCATCACCCGCTCCCGGAAGTAGTCCGCGTTGAAAAAAATCAACGGCGACTCAAACCGGTAAAACAACAACCCCGGCACCGAACGCGCCTCTCCATGGTGGGCGATCTCGTAAAACCCGTCGCGCCCCGCGATTCGCCCCAGTCGCTGGTCCGTCGGCCTTGCCACCCGGCTCAGGAACCGCAGCAACGCCAGCGACACCGCCAGCAGAATTCCCGGCATCACCCCGATGACGAGCACCCCCACCAACGTCGTCGTACCGATATAAAACTCCCCCCGGTCCAACCCCCGCAACCGCCACAACGACGGCAAATCCAGCAGCCCCCACGACGCGCACAACAAAATCATCCCCAACGCCGACACCGGCAGCCACGCCAGCGGCCGCGTCAGGCACAGCAACACCAGCACCATCACGCCCGCCCCCACGAGCGACACCATGCGCGTCTGTCCCCCCGCCGCATCGTTCACCGCCGTGCGCGAATCCGCCCCGCTGATCGCAAACCCCTGCGACACCGCCGACGCCACATCCGCCACCCCCAACGCCAGAAACTCCCGGTTCGCATCCACATCGTAACCATTCTTCGCCGCAAAACTCCGCCCCGTCAGCATGCTGCTGCAAAAACTCACCAGCGCCAGGCCCGCCGCCGCCGGCACCAAAATCCCCAGCGCATCCAGCGGCAGCGCCGGCCAGTGCAACCGCGGCAGACCCGCGTTCACAGGCCCGATGACCGCAACCCCATGCACCCAATAAAACCCCGCCGCAGTCGCCCCCGCCACCACCCCCGTCGCCCCCACCATGGCCACGAGCGCAGCCGGACCATTTTTCCAAAAAACCTTGCTCGCCACATACACACCCAGCGTCACGCCCGCCACCCCCAGCGTTGACCAATTGATGTCCCCCGCGTGCCTCGCAAACCACACCACCTGCCCGATAAACCCGCGCCCCCCGTCCGGCATCCCGCACACCTTGGTCAGTTGCCCCGCCATGATGCTGATCGCAACGCCATTGAGGAGCCCCGTCAGGATCGGTCGCGACAGAAAACTCGCCAGAAACCCCAGCCGGAACCGGCTCGCCAACATGCAAAAAACGCCCGTCAACAACGTCAGTGACACCGCCAGCGACGCATACCGGTCCGAACCCGCCGCCGCCAGCGGCAGCAACGTCGCCGAGATCATCGCGCACGTCGCCGCGTCCGGCCCCAGTATCAACTGCCGCGACGTCCCGAAAAACGCATAAACCACCATTGGCAGGATCGTGCTGTAAAGACCCACCACTGGCGGAAACCCCGCCAGTTGCGCGTAAGCCACCCCGACCGGCAACGCCACCGCCGCCACCGACAACCCCGCCGCCAGATCCTTTTTCCAAAACGCCCGTTCGTAATACAACAGATCCGGCAGACCCGGCAGCCAGCGCGACAACCTTGAAAGCGAGTTTTTGATCGTAGAGGCCAAGACCCCAACATCCCGCCCGTCCCCCCGTCCAAGGCAAGCCGCGAAACGCGCACGCTCTGCCTCCTCCCCTGCCCTCTCATCAATCCATTAACCCCTCAAACTCTCCCACACCACCCAGGCGGCGAACCCAATCAAGACCACCCCAAACGCCCGCGGCAGCCACCGTTGCGCCCGCGCCAGTTGCCGCGCCACGGGCGGAAACAACAACGCCCACGTAATCAACAACCACATGACCGCCCCGTGCGCCACCACCACCGACGGCATCAACACCCGCCACCCCCACGGCGAGTCCGCCGTGACGAATTGCGAAAACAAACTCACGAAAAAAACGAACACCTTTACATTGGTGACATTGCACAAAAACCCCTCCGCGAACCCCGCCGCCGCCTGCCCGCGCCCATCGCGCACGCCCCTGCCTTTGCGTTCATCCCCCCCCCCCCCCCCCCCTCTCGATGACGACGGTTCCGCCGCTACCTTGACGTCCGCCCTCGCCAGCAGCGCCTTCATGCCTAGCCAGGCCAGAAACACCGCGCCCGCAAGCTGGACGATCCGCAGCACAATGGACGGCGCCACCGCCAGCCCGAGCGACAACGCCAGCACCTGCACCGCCAGCCCCGCCGCAATGCCCCAGCCGGTTGCAAACGCACGCGCGCGGGAACCGCTCATGCTATTCTTGACGATGAGAAAAAAATCCGGCCCCGGGCTCAACAAGCCCACGGTCAAAATACCCAAAAGCGTTGCCAGTTGCGGATACATGCCGGCCTGAAAAAGCCGAAAACCTGAAACCTGAAAAGCTGAAATCAGAATTAGGTGTCGCCTGCGGATATCCGGCTGCTTGGTTTCAACGTTTCAGTTTTTCAACGTTTCAGTGTTCAGCATTCAGCATTCGGAGTTCAGCGTTTAATGTTCAGCGTTTAATGTTTAATGTTTAATGTTTTCCGACATTCAGCCTTTCAGTTCTCAGTTCTCAGCCTTCAGCCTTTTCCCAATGATGCCCACCCACCGCGGCTCGCTCCGCCTCTTTCGCTTCGCCGGTATTGACGTGTTTCTGCACTGGTCATGGTTCCTCGTCGCCGTCTATTCGCTCTCGACCCGCGTGAACTACTACCACTCGCCCCTGTGGAACGTCCTCGAATACCTCGGCCTCTTCGTCATCGTGCTCCTGCACGAATTTGGCCACGCGCTGGCCTGCCGCCAAACCGGAGGCGAGGCCAACCTGATTGTGCTCTGGCCCCTCGGCGGCGTCGCCTACGTCAACCCCCCGCAACGCCCCGGCGCCACCCTGTGGAGCATCGTGGCCGGCCCCCTCGTCAACGTCGTCCTCCTCCCTGTGTTCTTCGCCGCCGCCTGGCTGGCCGAGTCGAGTGGCCTCACCGCGCGCGTGCCCGACACGGCGGAGTTTTTCGGCACCCTGTTCCGGATCAACCTCGTGCTCCTCGTGTTCAACCTGCTCCCCTGTTACCCGCTTGATGGCGGACAGATTTTGCGGTCCCTGCTTTGGTTCCCGCTCGGACAGGCGCGCAGCCTGCTCGTGGCCTCCGCCATCGGATTGGCGGGCGGCGTCGTCCTGCTCGGACTCGCCTGGGCCTTCGGCGTGCTCTCCGTCTGGATCGCCATCCTGATGGCCTTCTTGATGATGAACAGTTGGCAAGGTTTTCAATACGCCCGCGCCATGATGCGCATTGGAAATTAATAATTAAAAATTAATAATTAAGAATGAGAAGCCTCCGTCCCCCACACACACCACCATCTCCCATCCATCTCAAACCTCAGTCCGCCGGAACTCCTTCTCCCAATTCTTAAGGGAGGTTCTAAAAATCAGAAATTACACAGAGATCACAGAGAAGGCACAGAGTTCAGGGAGGACAAAACGACTTTGCTCCTTTTTCCGTAAAAAATATTATTTTATTTATAATAAATGAATTACAGAGACATTCATTCGCGAGGAAAATGTCCTTCCACCGGACAGGCCTCCCCAAACTCTGTGCCTCCTCTGTGTCCTCTGTGTAATTTTTAGAAGTTCCCTTAATTATTAATTCTTAATTATTAATTTCCACTATGCTCTCCACCCTCCTCTCCGCCGCCCTCAACGGAATTGAAGCCCAGCCCGTCCACATCGAAGTCAACACCGGCGAACGTGGAGAATGGAAAATCATCATGGTGGGCCTGCCCGACTCCGCCGTGAAGGAATCCGACGACCGCGTCATTTCCGCCCTCAACAACAGCGGTTTTACCCCCCCGCGCACCCGCACCACCATCAACCTTGCCCCCGGCGACCTCCGCAAAGAAGGCCCCTTTTACGACCTCCCCATCGCCCTCGGCATGCTCGTGGCCACCGGCCAGATCACCGCCCCCGCCATCGGTGACTACCTCATCGCCGGCGAACTCGCCCTCTCCGGCGCAACCCGGCCCGTGCGCGGCGCCCTCGCCATCGCCCGCCTCGCCCGCTCCCTCGGCTGCCGCGGACTCATCCTCCCCGTTGCCTCCGCCGCCGAAGCCGCCCTCGTCGAAGGCCTTGATGTGTTCGCCGTAAAATCACTCGCCGAAGCCGCCGCCTTCCTCGGCGGACAAACCACCCTTGCCCCCTGCGACCACGCCCAAGCCCTCCGCCTCCTCCAAACCGCCGACCCTCACACCGGCGATTTTGCCGAAGTCAAAGGCCAGCATGCCCTGCGCCGCGCCGTCGAAGTCGCCGTCGCTGGCAACCACAACCTCATCATGGTCGGCCCCCCCGGCTCGGGAAAATCAATGATTGCCAAGCGCGTCCCCACGATCATGCCCTCCCCCACCCTCGACGAATCCCTCGAAATCCTCGCCATCCACTCCGCCGCCGGCCAAACCCTCTCGCACGCCACCGGCTTCGGTCAGCGCCCCGTGCGCGCCCCGCACCACACCATCTCCGACGTCGGACTCCTTGGCGGCGGCACCATTCCCGGCCCCGGCGAAATCTCGCTCGCCCACCACGGCGTCCTCTTCCTCGACGAACTCCCCGAGTTCAAACGCTCCGCCCTCGAAGTCCTCCGCCAGCCCCTGGAGGAAGGCGCCGTCACCATCTCCCGCAGCGCCGGCAAAGTCACCCTCCCCTGCGCCTTCATGCTCGTTGCCGCCATGAACCCCTGCCCCTGCGGCTACCTCGGCGACCCGAAACACGAATGCCGCTGCACCCCCACTCAAATCCAACGCTACCGCGCCCGCATCAGCGGCCCCCTCCTCGACCGCATTGACATCCACATCGAAGCCCCTGCGCTCAGCATCAACGAATTGCGCAACACCACGCCCGGCGAGACCTCTTCCACCATGCGCGAGCGCGTGCAAACCGCGCGCAACCGCCAGCTTGCGCGTTTTCGTGGCACCCGCACCCTCTCCAACGCCCGCATGACGCACGCGCAAATCCGCGACCACATCCCGCTCGATTCGACACTTGGCGACATGTTGCAAGCCGCCATGGAGCAATTATCCCTCTCCGCCCGCGCCTACGACCGCATCCTCAAGGTGGCCCGCACGATAGCCGACCTGGCCGCCAGCGACCACGTCCAATCCAACCACCTCCTCGAAGCCATCCAATACCGCAGCCTCGACCGCAACCTGTTCTATTAGGCTGATGATTACGCGAAACGTCGTGGCGCGGGCGTCCCGCCCGCAACGTGCTTCCCGTAGCGCAGGCGTCTCGCCTGCAATCCATAGGTTGCGCGAAGCGCGGTGCTCTCTTCTGCTTTTTGCTGATTGTGTTATTTGGGAAAGCGGCGCTTCGCGCAATAGACTGACTTGCAGGCAGGATGCCTGCGCTACGCACGGAGCGGGCGTCCCGCCCGCACTCGGAGTCGGCAGGATGCCGACGGTCCCAAGCTGAGTGGTGTAGCCGTCGTCTTAACGGTAGGGAGGCCTTTGTGCCCTCTGCCGAGGGCAGCCCTTCGGGCCATCGCCTCCGGCGATGCCATCTCCGCGCTGCTGCGCTCCGTCCGAGTCCTCCGAAACCACGCTCCATCTACCTATGAATTTCGCATCCTCACACTACGCACGGCGGAGGCCTCGGAGAGGCCTCCCTACCAGGTAGCAAATGGCTCCAGCTTAAATGAAATTGCTCTAAATCCGCCGTTCCTCGGGCAGCAGGATCAACTTTTTTGCTGCCTCGGTAGCGTTTTCCGCATCCGTGCGACGGCCTTTGGCGGAATAAATGAGCGCGGCCCAATACGCGACTTCCGGGAGGGAGCGCTGGGCGGGCGTGAGGCGGTCGAGAACAGCGGCGGCGTCATCGATTTTGTGGTTGCGACGCAGCCAGGCGGCGCGAGCGGCGGCCAGCAGGGCGGGATGCGAGGCGGGGGCGGGGGCGGCGGCGGCTTGCTCAAGCAGGACGCGGGCGCGGGTGTCAAAATTGGCGGGAGCCGGCACAAGCGCGATACCGGTGCGTATCCAAAGATTGACGACAGAGGCGTCGCCCGGCTCCGCGGCCAGCCAACGCTCGGCGAGCGCCCAGAGGCGGGCCGTCTGACCGCGGGCGATGAACTGGTCGCGCAGCGCGGCGTAGGCCCAGCGGGCGCCGGGCTGCCGGTGAATGACGGCTTCAAGAGCGGCCTCGGTCCAGTCGGGCTCGCGCCAGGCGGAAGCGAGGCGGGCGAGGATGGCGAGGGTGTTGTTGCCGATGTCGGGCGAGGAAGCGAGGGCGGCGTTGATGGCATCGGTCCAGGTCTCGCGGGCCCGGGCTTCCTTGCCGAGAAGGCGCTGCTGGCGGGCGGCCACGGCGAGGAGGGCCACACCGCCATCGACGCCGCCAAGCGCGCCTTCGTGGATCAGGTGGATGGCGCGGGGGAGATCGTCGGCCTCGGCGGCGAGTTCGGTGGTGATGGAGAGCACGGCGCGGTCGCGGCGCGTGGATTCGGGCAGCGAATCAATCCAGAATAGCGCTTCAGGACCGCGGCGGATGTCACCCAGCCAGCGGGCAAGCAGGGCAACGTCAGAAGGACGGCGGGAGGCGGCACGTTTGAGCGTGGCGGCAAGCTGGTCGAAGGTGGGCGTGGCGGCATCGGGGGACGCCTCTTCAGCCTTCAGCCCTTCAGCCTTCAGGTTTTTGCCGATGAGACGGGCAACCACGGCGGCACGATTAGCGTCGCGCTGGCGGGCGGCGTGTTTGAGGAGTTCGAGCGCGACGGGGATCTGCACGTCGGGCTCGGCGAGGAGGGTTTCGAGTTCGGTGAGGGCGGCGGAGCGGCGGACGGGATCGGGGCTCCAGAGACGGACAATGGCGAGGTTGAAGCGGGCGCTGGCACTGGCGCCGCCATTGGCGGCTTCGAGCTTGATGAGGGTTTCGAGGTGTTGCTCGACGGCCTCGGTGTCGCCGAGGGTCATGGCGAGGGTGGCGGCGATGCGCTGGTAGGCGGCGTCGGTGACGGCGCGTTCGCCGGCTTGATTGATGGCATCACGCGCCTGGGCAACCTGCCCAAAACGAAGGGCGTCGGTGGCGAAGGCGAGGCGGGCGGAGAGATCGTCGGGGGCGAGACGCACGACGTTTTCGCGCGCCACGAGGGTGTTGCGCAGATCGATGTCGGCGAGGTGCCGGGCGACTTCGCGCCACGTGTCGCTGTCGCCGGGGGCGAGTTGCGTGGCGCGTTGCAGGGCGAGCAGGAGGTTGCGGTAGTCATGCTCGACGGCAAATTGCGAGGCCTGCCGGAGCGCCTGACGGTGACGCCATTTGTTCCAGGCGGGCTTGAAAAGAAAGGCGGCGGGCACAGCGACCACGATGAGCACGACGAGGATCGCAACGGTGACGAAGCGTTTCTGCTCTCCGTGCGAAAGGCGGTCCCAGTATTCACGGAACCGCTCCCTTGTGGTAGAAAAGAAGCTTGGCATTGAGTGAGTCAAACCAGTTATCCGGACACGGCGCACTAGCAAGCGTTCGCCCAAAACAACCTCCCCCCCCCCCTGCCCTTCCTCTGCGTCCGAAATCCAGTCCCGCGAAAAAACGTAACACGCAAACCTGTTGCCGCACGCCAAGTTGGGCTGTTTCCAAAATAAAAAAAAGCCCCGCCCCGCTTGCTGTGCACGCAACCTGCTTTCCGGCGATACTCATGCTGCCAACCGCATCCACGTCCCCGCAGACCACCATCACACCCGCCACTCCCCCCCCCCCCCCCCCCATCACGACCCGCGACCGTCCGGCAGCCCCGCCGCCGCCGTTGTCGTCGTCGTTGCCCGAAACATTTTCGGGTTATGCGCCGGGCGAGTTCTTCGACGAAATGTTCACGACCGAGGGCAACATCCGCCCGCATTATCGCAAATTCGTGCAACGCTTCGGCAACGTCACACGCGAAGATTTTGAAGCCAAACGCCACTCCATCGATTTCATGTTCCTGCGCCAAGGCGTCACCTTCAACGTGTATGGCGACTCGCAGGGTGCCGAACGCGTGTTCCCCTTCGACCTCATGCCGCGCATCATCTCGGCCTCCGAATGGGAAAAAATCGAAGCCGGACTCATCCAGCGCATCACCGCGCTCAACCTCTTCCTGCACGACATCTATCACGAACAACGCATCCTCAAGGACGGCGTCATCCCGCCCTTCTACGTGCTTTCGGCCAAACACTTCCGGCGCGAATTCGTGAACTTCCGCGTCCCCGGCGACATCTACATCCACATCTGCGGCACCGACCTGATCCGCGGTGCGGACGGCGGCTACCTGGTGCTCGAAGACAACGCCCGCTGCCCCTCCGGCGTCAGCTACGTGCTCGAAAACCGCCGCGCCATGAAACGCTCGTTCCCCGACATTTTTGAGTCCGTCGGCGTGCGCCCCGTAAGCGTGTATCCCAACGAACTCCTGGAAGTGCTCCAGCACATCGCGCCTGCCGGCGTGCCCGATCCCACCGTGGTGCTCCTCACGCCCGGACCCTACAACAGCGCCTACTTTGAGCACACCTCGCTCGCCCGCCAGATGGGCATCGAGATCGTCGAAGGCCGCGACCTCGTCGTGCGCGACCAGCGCGTGTGCATGCGCACCACCAAGGGACTCCGACCCGTGCACGTCATCTACCGCCGCATTGACGACGATTTTCTCGATCCCACCGTTTTCCGGCCCGACTCCGCGCTTGGCGTCCCCGGCCTCATCCACGCCTACCGCGCCGGCCACGTCTCGCTCGCCAACTCCATCGGCACCGGCCTCGCGGACGACAAGGTCATGTATTATTTCGTCCCGCGCATCATCAAATACTACCTCGACCAAGACCCACTCCTGCCCAACGTGCCCACCTACCTCGCCAGCGAGGACAAAGACCGCGCCTACATCCTGCAAAACCTCGACAAGCTCGTGGTCAAAGCCGCCAACGAAGCCGGCGGCTACGGCATGCTCATGGGACCGCAGGCAAGCATGGCCGAACGCGAAAAATTCCGCCGTCTCATCGAAGCCGATCCGCGCAACTACATCGCGCAACCCATGATCTCGCTCTCACGCCACCCGACCTACATCGACGCCGCCGTCACTGCCACGGCGGGAGGCGCAGGGGGGGGGGGGGGGAAGGGGCCATCCCGTCCGCCGCCACCGCCGCGCCCTCGCCCGGCGCCTTCGAGGGACGCCACATCGACCTGCGTCCCTTCATCCTCTACGGCAAAAAAACCAGTGTCATCCCCGGCGGCCTCACCCGCGTCGCCCTCCGCCGCGATTCCCTCGTCGTCAACTCCTCCCAAGGCGGCGGCAGCAAGGACACCTGGGTCCTGTATGGAGACGAGTAGCGACGAGGGAGTAGCGAGTAGTCGGTAGCGAGTAGCGAGCATGAGGCGGCAAGCATAACTCTCGCAACCCACACTCCTCCTCCCCCCCCCTTACCATTATCCACAAAACAACTACACAGCTACTCTACTCGCTATCACTACCCGCTACTTCTTTCGCTACTTTTTTCCACTTATGCTCAGTCGTGTTGCCAACAGCCTGTATTGGATGAGTCGCTACCTCGAGCGCGCCGAAAACACCGCGAGGCTCGTCGATGTGAATCTCCAACTCCTCCTCGATTTCCGTGATCTCGACGATCACACCCTCACCGTCCACTGGATGCCCATCGTCCAGAGTTCGGGGGACGAAACCCTCTTCACCTCGCTTCACCCGCGCGCCACCGGCGAGGCCGTGACCGAGTTCATGGTTTTCCAAACCGAGAACACCAACTCCGTCCTCAGCTCCGTGTCGCAGGCCCGCGAAAACGCCCGCATGGTCCGCGACCAAATCACCGTCGAACTCTGGGAGGAACTCAACCGCCTCTACCTCTTCCTCCGCTCCCCGCGCGCCCGCCAACTCCTGCGCTCTGCGCCCTCCGAATTTTTTCAGGAAATCAAAGCCGCCTCCCTCTACCTCCAGGGACTCACCGACGCCATCGTCGTGCGCAACGAAGGCTGGCACTTCATCCACGTCGGCAAATACCTCGAACGCGCCGACAAAACCTCGCGCATCCTCGACGTCCGCCACAACACCATCCCCCCCCGCGGCATTCCCGGCCCTGCCTCCCCGGCCGACGTCCATTCCTGGTCCGCCATCCTCCGCTCCTGCAGCGCATGGGACGCCTACCAATATCTGCACGGCGCCGACGTGCAACCCGCCGGCGTGGCCGAACTCCTGCTCCTCTCCGACAGCTTCCCCCGCTCCGTCCGTTTTTGTATCCAACAACTGAATGCGGCCCTGCGCAGCATCTCCGGCGTGGCCGAAGGACGCTTCTCCAACGACGCCGAAAAACTCGCCGGACGCCTTCTGGCCGAACTCCAGTTCAACACCGTCACCGAGATCTTCGAGACCGGCCTGCACTCCTACATCGACCTCCTCCAAACCCGCCTCAACGCCATCGGTGGCGCTCTCTTCAACACCTACATCCTGCACGCCTTCCAGGAGGACGAAACCGACCGTCTCCGCCAGCAGGAGGAACAGCAACAGCAGGAGTCCGATCCCCGCCATTCATGAAGCTTCACATCCTGCATCGCACCTCTTACGCCTACGCCACGCCGGTCAAAGAAAGCTTCAACGAAGCCCGCCTCCAACCCGTCACAGCCAACGGACAAACCTGCGACCAATTTATCCTGAAAATCCTGCCCGCCACCAAGCTCACGCACTACCGGGATTTTCATCTCAACTACGTGCACCTCTTCGAAATCACCGAACCGCACACGCATCTCTCCGTCGAAGCCACCTCCGTCGTCACCACCAGCAACGATCACCGCCTCCCCGACGACCAGATCACCACGCCCCTCTCCGCCATGCCCGCCTGCGCCTGGCTCGAACGCTGTTATGATTTCGTCCAGTCGAGCCACTACGTGGAACCCTCGCCCGAAGCCTGGCGCATCGGCCTCGACCTCACCGACGGCGCCGGCATCACCGACGCCTGGCAGGCCGCGCGCGCCGTGATGCGCCACATCCACGCCACCTTCGCCTACACGCCCTCCGCCACGCACGTCCACACGCACATGCGCGACGTGCTCCGCCACCGGCGCGGCGTCTGCCAGGATTTTGCCCACGTCATGCTCGGCATCTGCCGCGCCCTCAAAATCCCCGCCCGCTATGTCAGCGGATACATTTACAACGGTCCCGTTGACCAACTCCGCGGCGCCCAGGCCAGCCACGCCTGGGTGGAGGTTTACCTGCCCGACTTCGGCTGGCGCGCGCTCGATCCCACCAACAACACCCAACCCGACGAGCGCTACGTGAAGACGGCCGTTGGCCGCGACTACGCCGACGTTTCTCCGCTCAAAGGCACCTATCGCGGCACCGGCGACCGCAAACTCTCAGTCGAAGTTCTCGTCACCAATCTGGCTCCCGCCGCAACGACCTCCCACGCCCCTATGCCTGCGATGCGTTAGCCGCCAGACGCTTCGCCCGCGCCTCACGCCATCCCCGCCAGAACTCCCACACGATGGGAATCACCGACAGGATGATGATCGCCACAATCACGATTTTGAAATTCTTTTCCACAAACGGAAGCGTGCCGAAAAAATATCCCGCGTAGGTAAACCCGTAAATCCACACAAAACCGCCGATCACGTTGTAGGCAAAAAAGCGCGGATACGTCATGCTCCCCGCACCCGCCACAAACGGCACGAACGTGCGCACGATCGGCACGAAGCGGGCCAGAATGATGGCGCGACCGCCGTATTTCTCAAAAAACTCATGGGCGCGTTCGAGGTGCTTTTTGCGCAGAAAAACCGAATCTTCGCGTTTGAACACTGCCGGGCCGATCCGGTTGCCGATCCAGTAATTGACCGTGTCGCCCAGCACCGCGGCGACCCACAGGAGCAGCGCCACCAGATGAACGTTGAGCTGGCTGTCCACAGGCGCACTGAGCGCGCCGGCGGCAAAAAGCAACGAGTCGCCCGGCAGGAATGGCGTCACCACAAACCCCGTCTCCGCAAACACGATGAGAAAGAGGACGCCGTAGGTCCACAGGCCGTAGGTGGCCACGATCTCTTTCAAATGAGCGTCAATATGAAGGATGAAATCGATGAGTTTTTTGATGAGCTCAAACATGATGGAAAATTGAGAACCAATAAAAAAAGCAGGCGGGGTAAAGCCGCCTGCTTGGAAAAAGAAAAAAAAAAATGCCCGCGATGGAGGGGGGGGGGGGAGGGCAATCAAACGTCAGGCTTGGTCTTGCGCAGACCCATGACGCGATCGCCTTCCTTCCACTGGCTGCGCTTTTTGAGGAGCGCGACGCGCTCGAAACGCTTCAATACGTTGCGTTTAATGACGATGCCGCGGGGGCCTTGGAGACTGTTATGTTGTGACATGACGTTGAAAAAAAGCGGATGTAGTTTCGTGAAAAGGGTCAGGAGCTAGAGTTGGCCATCGCCCAAGACAAGTACTTTTCTCCAACGTGCGCCGCCGCGACCACCACCCACTCCGGCGTCTCATAGGGATGGTGTTCATGCAACCACGCTTCCAGACGCGGCTGCTGGCCGGGGAGAAATTTGAAACAGAGCCGGTATTCCGCGCTCTGCTGCTGTCCGCCTTCCCATCGGTAATGCGAGGTGATCGGCCCCTCAACCTGCACGCAGGCCGCCAGCCCGAGCCGAATCGACTCGGCGGCGAGCCGTTGGGCATCGGCTTCGTTTTCAAGAGTGGTCCAGGCAATCAGCATAATAAAATATCTCCTAAAAAACGGGAGGGAGGTCTCTCCGAGACCTCCGTAGCATGTAGTTGGAAATTTTCGATGAGAGCTTGGTTGCGGTGCCCTATGCGGAGGCCTCGGAGAGGCCTCCCTACCAGTTGGATTGTGCTACATTTTCCCAACATTTCTTTAAAGCCACAACGTGGCGTAGCGGTTCTTCAAATACGCGAGCAACGGCGCGGGCGACAACTCCGACCCGGTGACGTGACGCACGAGTTCCAGCGCCGTGAAACGCCGCCCTTGCGCATGAACGTTCTCGCGCAGCCAGCCGAGCAAGCGCGAGAAGTCGCCGCGCGCAAAATCGGCCTGCAACCCCGAAGTCTCCTGCGCTGTCTCCCAAAGTTGCGCGGCAATCATGTTACCCAGGCAATAACTCGGGAAATACCCGAACGCCCCGCCGCTCCAGTGGATGTCCTGCAAGACACCCTCGCTGTCGGTCGCTGGCGTGAGCCCAAGCAGTTCTTGCGAAAGCGCGCGCCATGCCCCCGGCAAGTCGCGCACGGCAAGGTCTCCGGCGAAAAGACGCCGCTCGATCTCGAAGCGGAGCAGGATGTGCAGGTTGTAGTGCACCTCGTCGGCCTCCACGCGTATCAGCGTGGGCGATACGGCGTTGACGGCGCGATAAAGTTCGTCGGACGAAATGCCGTCGAGTTGCCGCGCAAAAAGCCCGCGGTAACGCGGCTCGAAATGACGCCAGAAGGCGCGGCTGCGCGCCACCTGGTTTTCCCACAGGCGGCTTTGCGATTCGTGCACCGCCATGCCCGCCGCCTGCCCGAGCGGCGTGCCTTGGAGAGGCAGCGGCAGCCCCTGCTCGTAAAGCCCGTGTCCCGTTTCGTGAATCGCGGAGAAAAGCGCTTCGAGCGGCTTGTCCTCGTGGAAGCGCGTGGTCATGCGGATGTCCGCCCCCGCGCCTTCGCAAAACGGATGCAGCGACACGTCGATGCGACCGCGCCGGTAGTTGAAGCCGATGGCGGTCGTCACCTCGGTGAGAAATTCCTGCTGCGCCTCGACCCCGAATCCACGCAACCGCGCCTCCGCCTCGGCCCCGGCCTGCGCCGCCGGTGAAGCGTCGAGCGCACGGACGAGCGGCACGAGGCCGGTCTTGAGTTCGTCAAAAAGCCCGGTGATGCAGGCGCACGTCATGCCCGGATCGTGCTTGTCGATGGCGTAGTCGTAAGGGCGGTCTCCCCAGCCCAGCGCCTCGGCCTCGCGCCGGGCCAGATCGAGATGTTTTTCCAAAAAGGGCGCGAAGGCCGCGAAATTGTTGTCCGCCCGCGCCCCCGCCCATGCGTGATACGCGGCGCTCGTGAGTCGTGCTTTTTCGGATACAAGTTCGGCGGGCAACCGCGTGGCGCGATCGTAGTCGCGGCGGGCCTCGCGGACGTTGACGCGCTGGTCGGCCGTCAGCGCCGCGCCTTCGCGTTCGAGAGCGTCAAGCAGACGGCCTATCTCCGGATCCGTCGCCGCGGCGTGCTGGAGTTCCGCGATGAGCGCCATCTGCTCGGCGCGCTGGTCGGCGCTGTCGGGCGGCAGGTTGACCTGCTCGTCCCACCCCAGCAGCCCCGCCACAGTGCCGAGCAGATGCGAGCGACGGAGTTTCGCCAGCAGCGTGTCATGGAGCGCGGAGGAGGCAGAGGTGGTGGTGTTCACGATGTTGACGACTTATGGGTTTCAAAAAATGAAGCAACCAATGGTCCCGAGCACAATAAGCACGGCAATCACCAGCAACGCATGGCGTTCACGATTGGTAAGACGCATGAGCATGACACCGGCCAGCCAAACCTCCACACTGCCATCGCACGAGCTTCGAAAACGGGCTTTCGCTTTAAAATATCCCCAAATAGAAAATCAGAAACGTCATTATTCTTCATATAAGACGATTAAGCTACGTTTTTCTAACTTTCTCGCCTTTTTTAGCGATTTATTGAAAAGTTATAATTCTCCATTTATGACGAAAAAACTTGATTTTCGACTATAATTCGCCAATTCTGACGCGCATGAGAATAACCCGGGATGCCACCGATGATGCAATTTTGACCGAATTGGGTGCGCGCTTTACACATGCGCGGCTGGAGCGAAACCTGACGCAAGCTCAGTTGGCGGAGCAGGCTGGCGTGGCCAAGCGCACGGTCGAACGGCTGGAAGCCGGCGCGGTGGGCACGCAGTTGTCGGGCATCATCCGTATTGGCCGCGTGCTCGGCATTCTCGAACGGCTCGATGCCCTTATCCCGGAACCCACGATCAGCCCGCTGGAACAATTAAAACTCCGCGGACGCCGACGCCAGCGGGCCACCGGCACGCGCGCGCGCAACATGAACAGCTACATGAACACACCGGATTTCCCTCCGGGAACGCTGAACGAAACGCCCTTGCGCACTTGGAAATGGGGGGATGAAAAATGAGCAGCATCCCCGCCCTTGATTCCACGCTGGCGGAGGTGCGCCTGTGGGGCAGCACGATCGGTGTCGTGGCGCTCGAAAGAGGAGCCTCCCACGCCACGTTTCAATACGACCCCGCGTTCGCCAGAAGCGGCATCCAGGTCGCGCCACTTATGATGCCGCTCGATGGGCGCGTGTATTCGTTTTCCGAATTACCCGCCGGGACATTTCATGGGCTCCCGGGCATGCTGGCCGATTCTCTGCCCGACAAGTTCGGCAACGCCCTCATCGACGCCTGGCTCGCCACGCAAGGCCGCCCTCCCGGCAGCTTCAACGCCGTCGAACGCCTTTGCTACACGGGGGCGCGCGGCATGGGCGCTCTGGAATTCGTGCCCAATGCCGGCCCGCGCCTGCGTCAGGCCAAAGACATACGGATTGATGCGCTCGTCTCCCTCGCCTCGGAAATACTCCGGCATCGTAATGAATTAAAAACTACATTCTCCGACATCGACGCCGCCAAAAAGAACGCCCTGCGTGACATCCTCCGCGTCGGCACCTCGGCCGGCGGCGCCCGGGCCAAGGCTGTCATTGCATGGAACCGCGACACCGGCGAAGTGCGCTCGGGACAGATCGACGCCGGAGCCGGGTTTGAGTATTGGCTGCTGAAATTCGACGGCGTCACCGGCAACAAGGACAAGGAACTCGAAGACCCCAAGGGCTACGGAGCCATCGAATACGCCTACGCGCTGATGGCCAAGGCTGCGGGTATCCGCATGAGCGAATGCCGTCTGATGGAGGAGGGTGGCCGCCGGCATTTCATGACGCGCCGCTTCGACCGTCCGCCCGGCGGCGGCAAGCTCCACATGCAGTCGCTGTGCGCGCTCGCGCACTACGACTTCAACCAGGCCGGCGCCTATGGCTACGAACAGGCCCTGCTGGTGATCCGCCAACTCGGCCTGCCGATGGAGACGACCGAGGAACAATTCCGCCGGATGGTTTTTAACGTCGTTGCCCGCAATCAGGACGACCACGTCAAAAACATTGCCTTTCTCATGGACCGCGAAGGCCGTTGGTCGCTCTCGCCCGCCTTCGACATCTCCTACAGCTACAACCCGGACGGCACCTGGACCTCGACGCACCAGATGACGATCAACGGCAAACGCGACGATTTCACCCTGCCCGATTTCCGAGCCTGCGCTCAAAGCGCGATGATGAAACGCGGACGTGCCGACACGATTCTCGCCGAGGTGACTGAGGCCGTGAAACGCTGGCCCAAATTCGCCGAACAAGCCGGCGTCGCCGAGGTGCAAACAAAACAAATCCGCCAAACCTTTCGCCTGAAAATCCCCGCGAAGTAACCGTATTTGTCTGGTAAAACGACACCACATTGAAGCGGTCATTACCTATGGGATTATCTGTGGGGAAAAATATGCTGCGAAAAAAGAGCTTGATTTACCAGACATATCCTGTTTTTGTCTGGCAAATGACAGCCATCATATCCCCAACACCAGCCACGTCTGCTGACACGCACGCTGTTTCGTCCCCCAAGTCCAAACTCGAAGCCGTCTACGAACTCCTCAAACGCCAGATCGCCGAGGGCAAGTGGCAGGTGGGAGAGCAAATCCCCACCGAGGTCGAACTCGCCCGCGAACTCGATTGCAGTCGATCCACGATGGGCATGGCCATTTCCCGTCTCGCGCACGACGGCTTGGTGGAACGCAAAACCCGCGCCGGCACCCGCGTCCTCCGCGCTATCCCCGCCCACGCCCGCGACACCGCGGACTCCACCACTGCTACGCCCGCCGCTCCCGTCACACCGCCTGTCCAGCTCGACGCCTGCGCGTTTATTTATCCCAGCGACCAGCACGAAGGTATCTGGCGCATCGCACGCGGATTCCAGCAAGCCGCGCACCAAGCCCGACGCCAGACTCTCATGCTCTCCACCGGCACCGACTTCCGCCGTGAAGCCGA
The DNA here is from genome assembly GCF_000171235.2 of Geminisphaera colitermitum TAV2. Taxonomy (GTDB): domain Bacteria; phylum Verrucomicrobiota; class Verrucomicrobiia; order Opitutales; family Opitutaceae; genus Geminisphaera; species Geminisphaera colitermitum. The sequence continues at coordinate 17,332 of NZ_ABEA03000046.1, forward strand.
AGCCGTCGGACGTCTTGGCGAGTTCGATGTCAAAGGAGCCGTTCTCTTTCCTGTCATCCTCACCCCGCAGGATCATGCCTACTACAGCCGCATGGTCCTTGCCTGCAAATTCCCGGTCGTGCTCGTCGAGATCAACATGCTTGGCGTCCGCCGCCCTGCCGTCACCGTCGATGGACTCCACGCTGGCCTCACCATGACGCGCCACCTCCTGCAACAACGTCTGCGCCGCGTCGGCTTCCTCGCCAATTACGCATGGTCTCCCTCCGCCCGCGACAAACACCTCGGTTACCGGCAGGCCATGGAAGAAGCCGGTCTGTCGTCCGACAGCGCTACCCTCACCCACCTCGACCCCGAAATGACTCCTCGCTTCGATGATCCCCTCGCTGATCCGCTTCGCATAGGTCACGAATATCTGGATACGCACCCGGACATCGAAGGCGTTGTGTGTTCGAGCGACTACCTTGCGCTCGGCCTCATGCAAGCCGCCCACGAACGCGGTCTTCGTGTGCCTGATGACATCCGCATCACCGGCATGGACGATTTCTCCATAGCCGCCTCTGCCGGCGTCCCGCTCACCACCTACCGCATCTCCTACGAAAAAATGGGCGAACGCGCCTTCGCCATGCTCAGCCTTTTGCTAGAAAACAAAAAACCTCCGCTCCTCGAAACCCAAATCCGCGGCGAACTCATCACCCGCGCCAGCGCCTGACCCAAGCCCCTCCCCCTCTATTTCTCCCGTCATTAATTATCCTGAACCCAAGTAACCAACAATGAATACAAAAGCCAAAAAATCTCCCCCCCCATCAACTACAGGCTGGTGCCTTGCCTACCTGCCGCTGGCCGGAATCCTGATTGCAACCGCTACGCCATCCGTTGCCCATGCGGCATACGAATTGCGCAATGGAGCTGTGGCTGAACTGCGCCAAGGCAACCCCAACACGATTTTCAATGGCAACTTGTGCCTTGTTGGAAATATGCCTGCCAACAGTAGCGTAAAAATCATGCGCACGGTGTTGCAATTTGACCTCAGCTCAATCGCAGCCGGCGCGGAAATTTCCAGTCTGTCGCTGCAGATGACGGTCGGCAACACCGGAGGATCTACAAACGCAACCTCGGCAGCAACCGACATCGGTTCATTTTTCCTTTACGCGCTGGTGCCCTCTGGCAGCAACAACAACCTGTTTTCCGAAACAGACGCAACGTGGAACAACTGGGGGGCTGGAGATGCCAAAAAATGGACCACCCCAGGCGGTGATTTTAGCAGCTTGGTAAAACTATCCGAAGCTGTGGTGCCTGCAACGGGTGCCCTGACCAACGGAGCGAAATACACCTTCGCCTCAACTGCCGAATTTGTAAGCGTGGCTCAGACGGCACTGAACAACGGTCTCCCTATTCAGTTAATCATCATCTCGGAAACGGCTGAACAACTAACTAGTGGTCAAGGATTTATTAGATTTGCAAGCAATGATCATGCGACGGAAAATTGGCGCCCCCTCCTCACCATCAACGCTACTTCGATTCCAGAACCCGGAACCAACGCTATGATCACATCCGCACTGGCCCTTGTCATTGTTCTTGGGCTACGGCGGTTCCGTTAACCCACCAACCCTTGGTTTTCCCATGAAAAACACAACCTGCCACGCATTTACCCTTGTCGAACTCCTTACCGTTATCGCCATCATCGGGATTCTGGCCGCGATTCTGATCCCGACCGCCGCGTCGGTAAGGAAAACAGCAAAAATGTCCCGCAGCGCCGCCCAACTCCGGGGCCTGTGCATCGGAATCTTGACCAACACAACCGCAAACGGAACGACATTTCCCCTCGGCTACGACCAGCCAGCCGGTGAAGTCTGGGGACAAAAAATAAACGCCGACTCGCCAGACGTGTTTGCAAGCGGTCCCTCCGTCCTCGCACCCTTGGATACGCTGCCGCGTACAGCACCCGACGAAAATAATCCCGCCAACTGGCGTTCCTACTCAATGGTCCGTAACCTTGACACGAACGGAATATTGGGAGTGGCCGGGTATTACTACAATGCCACTAACAACGCGCCGGCCGTCTCGCTTTCCGCGATTGAAATCCCGTCACGGACACTCCTGCTCGTTGAACGATTTGACCGGAACAACAAACGCAACAGCAGCAGTTGTTCCGTCATTGATTCCGCCGCATCCCAAATGACCGCTGAAGCCGTCGCCTTGACCGGAGGCAAATTCGCCTACGGTTTTTGTGACGGACACGTTCAAATTCTCAAACCGGAAGACACCATCGGAAAGGGCAGTCTGGCCCATCCTCGGGGCATGTGGACGATCCGTGCGGGCGATTAAAACAGTTCGACAAAATCCCTCCGGCGCTGCCGCGCGATTCTCCGAATATCTCATTCTTAGGAGTTCCTATAACGATTCGCACACACACCACCATGCCAGCATCAAGAACAACCCTGTTCGCATCCCTCCTGTTATCCGTCGTGCCATGCCACGGCGCATCCTCGACTGTCGCTCCCACCGGAGCGGGCAACGAGTACCAAGGCGTCAACCTGGATGACGATTCCAAGACCTTCCGTTCGCTTTCACCGGGAACCGGGCGCGCAACGATTCGAATATCCGAAAGCGTATCCGTAAAACATTACACACCTGAAAACCTCGGCCTTAATTACGAATGGCGTTCCACCAATCGGCTTCTGTTCCCGAACGCCAGAACGCAGACGCCCGACCCCGAAATCGACGCCCTCCTCTCAGGCCTCCGAATGCCGCTCAACCGGATGGCCGGAGCCTCCTCGCAATCCTACCGCTGGAAGGAATCCATCGGCCCCCTTTCCGAACGAACTCCGCAGGAGGCCAACGACAAAAAAATCTGTCGGCTCGGTCCCATCGAATGGATCAAATGGACAACCACCATCGACCCGCGCGCCCGCTTCACCTGGGTATTCAACCTCATCAACGACACACCCGCCGACCACGCCGACCTCGTCGAATTCCTCACCGGCGATCCTGCCAACGATCCCAACGGCGGCATCAACTGGGCACAACGGCGCGTCGATTACGGCATCCCCGCCCCCGTCCCCGTTCACATCTGGGAAATCGGCAACGAACTCGACTGGGACAAAAAATCCCTCTGGGACATCGACCACTACATCCGCAATGCCCGCGAAACCATCACCGCCATCCGCGCCGTCAACCCCCGCGCCCGCATCGCCGTCCATGCCAAAACCGCCGCATGGTCCCCCCGACCCGCCGAAACCCGCCCCTGGCATCACTGGCATCAGGAACTCCTTCGTCAACTTGCCACCCATATCGACTACATCAGCTTCCATTTTTACTACGACGGCCACACCGTCACGCGCCTCGAAACCTTCACAAAAAAAATCCTCGACGATATCCACGCCATCACCGGCTCCACCCGTATCCAGCTTTACATTTCAGAACACGCCCGCTGGCCCGCCCGCCCCAAGGATGGCCCGTGGGAACAAAACTGGCACCAAACTCATTCCCTTGGAGGAACCCTCTCCACTGCCCGGTATCTCATTCGCATCCTCAACACGCCCGGCATCACTGCCGCCAGTTACCACGCCTTTTCCTCCGGTCCTTGGGGACTCATTTATCGCGACCCGCAAACTCGCCAGCCCTACACCACCGGCATTTTTGATCTCTACAAACTCCTCGGCCAAATCGAAGCCAGTGCCGTTCTCTCCACCCGGACCACCACCCCCGCGCATCCCGCGCCCAACACCGACCTCACCCTCCAGGCCGCCACTCTCCGTGCGCCCGACGGACTCCACTTGCTCATCACCAACCACGGCCCCGCCCGCCATCTCGCTATCGTATTGGAAAAACCATACAACGTGGCTGACGCCCGTCAGATAACCGCCCCTGATCTCGATGCGCACAACACGGCGACCAAGCGCCCCGTCACACTCCAATCTGCGCCAAGATACCTGTCATCCGCCCCGCTGAACCAGTTCGACATCCCATCAAACACTTTGCTTTGGCTTCGGCTCACACAGAACTGATCCCGGCCCCCCTCCCCCCCCTCCTTTTTTCTTATGAAGATCGCCGTCATCGGAACAGGCAACGTGGCCACCGAAAACTACCTGCCGTGGTTCGCCGCTCAAACCGGCATCCATCTCGGATGCCTCGACAACAACGCCGACCGCGCCCGCGCCGCCTCGGGTAAATTCGGAGGACACTCCTTCGCCACCTCCGCCGAACTCATCGCATGGCGACCCGACGCCGCCTTCGTGCTCACCAACGAAATGTGGCACTACGACGCCGGCCTCCCGCTTATCGAAGCCGGCCTACCCCGTGTCCTTTTTGAAAAACCGCTCGTCGCCGCCAAAGGCCAGGCGCATGTCAGCGAAGCCGATTTTGGCCAAGGCAAAACCCTCCTCCAACTAGCCGCCAAAACCGGCACCGAAGTCGCGATGCTTTTTAACTATCGCTTCTTCGACCAGACCATCACCGCCCGCCGCATCGTGGCCGAACGCAACTTTGGAAAACTCGTCAATTTGTCAGGAAAAATCCACTACGCCTGTTGGAGTCACTGCATCGACCTCGTTCACCACTTCGGTGGCACAACTGCCACCATCACCGCGCTTGAAGGTGCAACCGAACACCAAGGTCAAGGCATCGTAGCCCGCGATGTCGTTGCCGCCTTCACGCTCGAAAACGGCGCGACCGGCACCCTCATCGGCACCGCCGGGTTGAAGTGGCAGCACCCGCTCTTCGAACTCATCCTTACCTTCGAGGGAGGACGCCTCCACATGCGCGACATCGACGGCGATCTCGAAATTCTTGATGGCTCGACTCGTATCCAAGAACGCATCACAACAGTCCGCGACGCATCACGCTGGCAGCACTACACCGCCTCATTTCACAAAGCCCTGACCGCCTACCTCGACGCCGTGGGCACCGGAAAACCCGCGCCTGTTTCGGGCGTGGATGGTTTGCGCGAACTTCAATTCGAAGCCGCTCTCCGCCGCTCCATCGCCGAAAACCGCCCTGTGCAAATCGCACGGGAATTCCCGCTGTAACGCATCCGCCCCTCCCCCCACTCTCCCCTCCCGATGAAAATCCTCCACCAAACCGGCAATTCCCGCCTCGCCATCGAAGACGTTCCCACGCCCGCGCCCGGCCCCGGCGAAGTCCTTATCAAGACCGCCGTCTCCGCCCTCTGTGGCAGCGAAATGTCCACCTACCGGGGCAAGGACGGACGCACTCACGGCAACATGGGACACGAAGCAGCAGGCACAATTGCCGCGTTTGGCCCCGGAGCCGACACCATTAAAAATCCCGTCACCCACGCCCCGCTCAAAATCGGCGAACGCGTCGGAGTCAGTGCCATTGCCGGTTGGCCCGGCGAAAATCCGTCTGTCCCCGATCCGCACTACATCGCAGGACGCTATACATGGTGCGACAAGTTCACCTTCCATTGCGACATGCACGCCGAGTATTTCACGATCCCCGCGCAAGCCTGTCATGTGTTGCCCGACGACATTCCGTGGGATATCGGCGTGCTCATCACTGGTGACGGCTTCGGCGTCCCCTACCACACCTCAACCAAACTTCCTCCCCCCGATTCCTCAAACGAACAGCAAACCGTTGCCATCTTCGGACTCGGTCCCATCGGGCTCGGCAATGTCATCATGCAGACCTACCTTGGCCGCCGCGTCATCGGGATTGACCGTGCGCCTGCCCGCCTCGAACTTGCCCACCAGCTTGGAGCCGCACACACCATCGAAGCCAGCGACAACGCAAACATCCCCGCCGCCATCCGCGACCTGACACACAACGTCGGAACCGACATTGCCATTGAAGCCGCCGGAGTCCCTGCCACCACGCGCCTCTGTTTCGCATCGGTGCGCAAAGGCGGCACGGTCATCTTCAACGGCGAACAACCCGCCCTCGAACTCTCACCCAGCGAAGATTTCATCCGTCGCGACATTACCGCGACAGGCTCTTGGTTTTACCATTTTTGCGAATATCCCGACATGCTCGCGAAAACCCACAACGGCCTGCCTGTCGCCTCGCTCATCACGCACCGCTTCCCGCTCTCCAATGCCGCCGAAGCCTATCACGTGATGCAGTCTGGTCTTTCAGGGAAAGTGCTACTGACCCATTCCGAATAACCGCGCCCTCAGGCCGCTCCCCCCCCCAGCACCCATTTCCATGCAAACCTCTTCCTTCCAAGTCATCCGCATCGAAGACGGTATCTATCGCGTGACCGGCGATGGTTTTCCCTCCGGCTCAGCGCTCAACCGCTACGGTTTTCTCGCTCCCGACGGCGAGCCGCTGACCGATCCCGCCGACGACCCGGAACTCGCCGCGCTGCTGGCCAAGTTTATCGTCACGAAAACCGGCAAGGCCGTCGGCATCGACTTTGCCGCCGAGCCCGGCGAGGACTGGATTGGCCTCGGAGACGTTACCCGCGAGCGCATGTATCATCGCGGGCACCGGCTCGATTGTTGGGTGCGGAACGTCAAGTCCTACATCCCCGTTCCATTTATTCTTTCCACTGCCGGCTATGCGGTGCTCGTCAATTCCACTCATCGCCTCGAATTCGACTTCGCGGCCACCGCACCCAACCACGTCACTTGGCGCGATCACGGCGGCCGGCTCGATTTCTACGTCATGCTCGGCGGTTCATTTCTAGAAAACATTCGTCTCTACACCCGGCTCACTGGCTCCCCCAAACTCCCCCCCGAGTGGAGCTTTGGCCTTTGGTATCTTTGCCGCCAAGGAGCCAATGATTACGAGGCGGTGAACGACGCCGTCAACTTTCGTCGCGAAGGGATACCCTGCGATGTGCTCGGCTTGGAGCCCGGATGGATGGAAAAGGATCACGATTTTTCGCCTGACAAAAAATGGTCGCCCGAACGTTTCCCGATTCAGAGATGGTGCCAGAATGGACCTCACAATTTCATCGATGCGATCAAGCGAATGGGATTTCACTTCGAATTGTGGGAGTGCAATGAATACGATCTCGTCCACGAGGAAGAACGCCGGCTCGGCCGTCAAATTGTGGAGTCCGCGCACGCCGGCAATTTTCAAGAGGGGGCCGAGGCCGACGAACATTTCTCTTGGCCGCGCTTTTCGGATACGGTCACCCGAAAGTCGGAATCATGGTTCGAACACCACAAAAAATTCATCGACCAAGGCATCGATTTTTTCAAGCAGGACAGTGCTTGGCAAGTTTGCGAGCACCCGGATCGAGTATGGGGCAACAAGTTTATGGACGGTGAGATGCATAATCTGTATCCATTGTTATATACAAGGCAGATGTATGAAGGCTTCAAAAGCCACACGAATCGGCGCCCTGTCACGTTTACCGTTGCGGGCTGGACCGGCTTCCAAGCCCACGCAGGCACTTGGTCGGGCGACACCGGCGGCCGCCTTGTCACGCTCGGCGGCATGTTGAACACCGCCGTAATGAGCCACAACTGGCAAACCAACGACATGGAGGTCATGCAGCCCGAAGGCATCCACTTCGGTTACCTTCAGCCGTGGAGCCAGATCAATAGCTGGGCATACTTTCGCATGCCTTGGGTGCAAGGAACCCGTCTGTTGGAACTGCATAAATTCTACAGCCGTTTTCGCGCACGCCTGATTCCCTACATCTACTCGTGGGCGGAAAAGACGGCCGCCGAAGGCGTCCCGCTCTTGTTCCGGCCACTGCAAATCGAGTTCGAGCACGATACAGGCAGTCGCGACATCATGCACCAATATCTGTTGGGGCGCGATTTGCTGGTCGGCATTTATAAACGCGAACTCTGGCTGCCTCCGGGACGCTGGCGGAATTTCTGGGATGGTTCGGTTCACGAGGGCGGGCAACTGCTTTCGCTCGACTGGCCGGAGGATCGCGGCGGCCACTTATTCATGCGCGAGGGGGCAATCATTCCATTGGGTCCAGTGATGCAGTATCGCAAAGAAAAACCTCTGGACGAAATCGAATGCCATCTATTCCCCGCCTCCACGCAGTCGACATTTGACCTCTACGAAGACGACGGAATCAGCTTCGATTTCCAGTCGGGAAAATCATCCCGCACTCGGATCACATGCCACTGTGATGCCGGCATCGTCCACGGAGAAGTGAGCAGTCCTGCGGGAGATTTTCCGCTCCCGCCAAATCGCACATGGACCTTTGCCGTGGCACTCGAAAAGGAACCGTCCGCAGTGATCGTGAACGGCAAGACCACAACGGAATTCCGATGGGATATCACCCGTCACGAACTTTTCTTCATCGGTGGAGAAGGTCCATTACAGTTTCAGATTCAGTTGAATTGAAAGAGTATCGCACAAACCGCCGCCTCGCTCAAAACCAGCCCATAGCCAAAACCGCTCACCCGGCGGTTATTTGAGTCCAAGCTGACGTTTCATATCTTCTCACCGAACTTTCGCACCGGCATCCATCTCATTGTGGATTTCGGACAACGCGCGCCGATTTTCATCCGTGCCAGCCCTCAGCCGTTTCTCGATAAACGCCAGAGCTTTATGCATTTCCACTATGTGGAAGCTGTTCGATTTGCGGTTTGATGTCGATGAAAACCATGTCACCAACATGCTCCACGTCCTTTAGTAATCAAGTATTACCACCACATGAACACCCGCACCCGTGCCCTCCTGTTGTTCCCGCTATTCTTCGCCCTCAGTGCCGCCCTCGGCTTTGCAGGCGACCTGCTGCTCCTCGGCAAAAACGATAAACCGACACCCTTCTACGCACCCGGCGAGAAAATGACCTTTGAGATCCGTCTCCAACAAGACGGCAAGCCCGTCTCCGGCACACGCCTTTCATGGACCCGCACCGGCGATGATGGGCTTACCGAAAAGGGCGAAGCGATATCCGCTGTCGAACCGCTCGTCATCACAACCTCGACCGACAAACCCGGCTTCGTTCGCATCCTCGTCAACGCCCTCGACGCCGAGGGCAAACCACTCGCCAACGAAAACAACAAAAAAAACGTCTTCTTCGACGGCGGCGCCGGTGTCATGCCGGAAAAACTACAAAGCATTTCAGAACCCGCCGATTTTGATGCGTGGTGGGCCAAACAAAAAGCCGAACTCGCCAAGATTCCACTCACGATTCTCGAACAAAAGCCACTCCCGGAAACCCACGCCAACGTCGAAACCTTCGACGTAAAAATCGCCTGCGCCGGCCCCAAACCCGTCTCCGGGTATTTCAGCAAAACGAAGAACACCGCGCCCAAATCGGCCGCCGCCCTCGTCAACTTCCATGGTTACGGAATCCGCTCCGCCATCCGACGCGACAAAGACGCCAACGATCCGGCTAATCCCAAGCTCGTTCTCGACATCAACGTCCACGGCATCGAGAACGGCCAGCCAGCCGAATTCTACACCAACCTCGGCAAGACCACCCTCAAAGGCTACGCCTTCAACAAACAGGAAAACGCCACTCCCGAGACCGCCTACTTTTACGGCGTCGCCCTACGTGCCCTGCGCGCGCTTGAGTTCATCAAATCGCAACCCGAGTGGGATGGAAAAAACCTCACCGTCAACGGCGGCAGCCAAGGTGGATTTCAAGCTCTGCTCGCCGCCGGACTCGATCCTGACGTCACCCGTTGCAATGCTGGCAAACCCTGGGTTTGCGACCTCGGCGGCGTGACGCTCAACCGGCTCAAAGGCTGGCGGCCCGATTACACGCGCGCGCTCGATTACTTCGACCCGGTCAACCACGCCAAACGCATCCGAGCCGCAACCTACATCACCGCCGGTCTCGGCGACTACGTTTGCCCGCCCTCCGGCGTCACCGTGCTCTACAACAACATTCCTGCCACCACTCCCAAGCAGATCGAATACATCCAAGGAGCCACCCACGGCAGCACCCCGCCCAACATGATGAAGTTTGTAGTCAAAAACAAATGACCTGCGGGGCGGGGCGCTACGCCCCCCCCTCCCCCCCCCCCCACCGCGCCGACAATCACGTCGGCATTGGGGCGGGTGCGCCGCTGAGGGCGCCGGTGTCGGGTTCTTCGGCCTGTTTCTTGTGACCGGATTTGCCGTCGTCACCGGGAGGCGGCACGGCGGGCGGAACGGTCCTGATGACAGGTGAACGCAACTCGCCGTGATCAAGGATTTCCTGCACGTGCTTGCCCTCAATCGTTTCGTATTCGAGGAGAGCCTCGGCGATCTTGTCGAGAGAGACGCGGTGCTCGGCAATGAGCTTTCGGGCGCGTTCAAGTTGTTCGTCGATGATGCGGCGGATTTCGGCGTCGATCTTTTGCGCGGTCGCCTCGCTGACATGCGACGTGCGCGTGATGTCGCGGCCCAAGAAAACGGTGTCTTGATTGTCGCCGAGAGCGAGCGGGCCGAGGTCGCTCATGCCCCAATCGCACACCATGCTGCGCGCGATTTTGGTGATGTGTTTGATGTCACCCGACGCGCCGTTGGAGATGTCGTTCATTACGAGTTCCTCGGCGATGCGGCCGCCAAGGCCCATGGCAATTTGGTTGAGCAGGCGTTTCTTGTGCTGCGTGAGAATGTCCTTCTTGGGGATGAACATCGTGCTGCCGAGTGAACGTCCGCGCGGGATGATCGTCACCTTGTGCACGGGCATGATGCCGTCGTCGAGGAGCGCCTGCACGAGCGCGTGGCCGGCCTCGTGGTAGGCGGTCATTTTCTTTTCCTCGTCATCCATGGCACGGCGGTGCTCGCGTCCGAAGAGGACTTTTTCGCGGGCGTCGTCGAGGTCGATGCGCTCGACTTTTTTCTTGTTGCGACGGGCGGCCAGGAGCGCGCCTTCGTTGAGAAGGTTGGCGAGGTCGGCGCCGGAAAATCCGGAGGTACCGCGGGCGATTTCGGAGAGTTGCACGTCCTCGCTCAGGTTGATTTTGCGGGCGTGGACTTTGAGGATTTGTTCGCGGCCCTGAAGGTCGGGCAGGTCAACAAACACCTGCCGGTCGAAACGTCCGGGACGCAACAGCGCCTGGTCGAGCACGTCGGGGCGATTGGTGGCGGCGATGATGATGACGCCCTCGGAGGTGTCGAAACCGTCCATCTCGACGAGCATGGAGTTGAGCGTTTGCTCGCGTTCGTCGTTGCCGCCGCCGAGCCCGGCGCCGCGCTGGCGTCCCACGGCGTCGATTTCGTCGATAAAGATGATGCAGGGCGCGTTTTTGCGGCCTTGTTCAAACATGTCGCGCACGCGGCTGGCGCCGACGCCGACAAACATCTCGACGAAGTCGGAGCCCGACACGCTGAAGAACGGCACCTCGGCCTCGCCGGCCACGGCCTTGGCGAGCAGGGTCTTGCCGGTGCCCGGAGGACCGACGAGCAGGATGCCCTTGGGAATCTTGCCGCCCATTTTCTGGAATTTTTTAGGGTCCTTCAAAAACTCGACGACCTCGGAGATTTCCTCCTTGGCCTCGTCGCAGCCGGCGACTTGGGCGAAGGTGGTTTTCTCGCGGTCGCGGTTGAGCAGTTTGGCGCGGCTCTTGCCAAAGGTGAGGGCTCCGCGGCTGGCGCTGCGGAGTTGGCGGACGAAAAGGAAATAGAGCAGGCCGATGATGAGGACGAAGGGCAGGACGTTGCCGAGGATCGTCATCCAGACGGTGTTGGCAGGCAGTTCCTCGAAGAGTTTTGTCGCTTGCAGGCGTTCCAGATTTTTGTCGGTCAACCGGCCCTCGGCGCGAAAGGTGCGTCGCACGGCTGCCGTCTTGGCATCGGTGACGGTGGCGGACGCGGAAGCTGCGGGGGCAACGGCGGCGGCGGTCGGGGAAGCTGCCGTGGCGGCGGCGGCGGCAGCGACGTCAGTTGCGGCGGGAGCGGCGGGAGCGGACGCGAGAGAAGCGGCGGGCTTGAGTTCGCCCGTGATGACCACCAAGTCGATGCCACGGATGGCTCCCTTGAGGATTTCGCCGCGCTCGGCACGCTCGACCACCTGCTGAATTTTGAGCTCCTCCTGCGTGCTCGCCTTGCCGGGATTAAAATAGACGACCGCAAAAAGGGCGGCGAGGATGGCCGCCCAGATGATGAGCACCTTCGGTTGAAACCGGTCGGGCGGCACACTCTTCAACGGACGACGTTTGGGTTCTTTGTTCGATTCAGACATCAAGGTATGGACTTTGAGCAAACGGTGCAGGTTCCCCAGTCTTAGTCAATGAGACCGAACCTTATGATGCACAACACGTGCCGAAGCTGCGGTCTGATAGGCAAGCCAGCCGCGTTTCACGACCGCAAATCCATGATCTCCAAGACTAAAACGAGTCGATCGCGCAACCATCAGTTTATCCAATAATGAATCGAATCCCTGGCGCGACAGGTCGCTCGCCACCGGCAACGAGCCCAGCCAGAGGTGCAACACGCGCCGGACAACCGCACGCGGCACGCCCGCCAGTTGGGTCAGCGGCAGGCGTCCGTCCGCATCCGTCCGGGCCACGCGCCCGGCCCATTCGTCGAGCGCATCGGCGTCTTCCTCCAGTTGTGCGCGTGTCAGGGCCGCGCCCGCCAGCGCGTCGCGCGCCTGCGAAGGAACGCGTCCACTGGCGGCTTCGAGCCAGCGCGGCAGGACATCGAGCCGGATGCGGTTGCGAAAAAAATCTCCCTCCGCGTTGCTCGCGTCCTCACGCCATGTCGCTCCGGCTGCGGCCAGCGAATCGACAATCCGCGCCTTGCTCAACGTGAGCAACGGTCGCAGATGCACGCGCCCGCGCCCGGCAGCCCCCCCCCCCCCCCCCGACCCAACTCCGACATTGTCAAGGTGATGCACCGGACGCGGGGCGGCGAGCCCGGCGGTGCCGCTGCCGCGGGCGACGCGCATGAAAAGCGTCTCGGCGATATCGTCGAGTTGGTGGCCAAGAAACAGGCAACGGATGCGCCGGCGTGAAAGTTGCCCGGCGAAAAACGCCATTCGCGCCTCGCGCGCCTGAGCCTCGCTCACGCGTTGTTGCCCGCATTTTTTCCCGTCCCCCCCCCCCCCCCCGCCTGCCGCTGACCACGCCCCCGACGCATACGCTACCCCGAGCGCCGCGCAGACGGAGCGGCAAAACCGTTCGTCGCCCGCCGAGGCGCGCCCGCGCAGCCGGTGGTCGAAATGCAACGCCAGCAAGCGTCCCCGTCGCTCCGGCCAGTGCGCCCAAAGCAACAGCAGCAACGCCAGCGAATCCGCCCCGCCCGAAAAAGCCACCGCCCAACGGGGGGAAAGGCTGAACGCCTGAAAGCCTGAAGGCTGAAGAAGCCGCGTCCCTCCTCCTTCCGTCTTCAGGCTTTTTTCCACGAACGCGACCACCGCCGGATGCAACCGCTCGCGCGGGAAAGCAGCGGCGAGCTTCTCCGCGACGGAAGGCCAGTGAGGTTGACGACATTGACGAGACACGCCGCCAACGCTTGGCCGCCCGCCCCCGCCGACGCAACCTCTCCGCAAAACCACCCGGCAAAAAATCCCGTTGCCCCTCCCCTGCCCTTTTGCGAAAGGTCCGCCTTCCATTTTTCTCCACCACGCTTCCATACCATGATCAACGCATCACCGCTCCAGACCCTCGATCCGGAAATTTACTCGGCCATCGCCTCCGAGTTTGCCCGCCAGCAAAGCCACATCGAGCTCATCGCCTCGGAAAACTTCACCTACCCCGCCGTCATGGAAGCCCAGGGCAGCGTGCTCACCAACAAATACGCCGAAGGTTACCCCGCCAAACGCTGGTATGGCGGATGCGAATACGTGGACAAAGTCGAGCAACTCGCCATCGACCGCGCCAAAAAACTCTTCGGCGCCGACCACGCCAACGTGCAGCCCCACTCCGGCTCGCAAGCCAACTTCGCCGTTTACACCGCCGTCCTCCAGCCCGGCGACAAGATCCTTGGCATGAACCTCAGCCACGGCGGACACCTCACGCACGGCAACCCCGCCAACTTCTCCGGCAAACTCTACAACTTTGTCCAATACGGCGTCCGCGAAGACACCGGCCTGATCGACTACGACGAACTCGCCGCCACCGCCGTCCGCGAAAAGCCCAAAATGATCACCGTCGGCGCCAGCGCCTACTCGCGCATCATTGACTTCGCCCGCATGGGCGAGATCGCCCGCTCCGTCGGCGCGTTTCTCTTTGCCGACATCGCGCACATCGCCGGCCTCGTCGCCGCCGGGCTCCATCCCTCGCCCGTCGCCCACGCCGACTTCGTGACGACCACCACGCACAAAACCCTGCGCGGCCCCCGCGGCGGACTCATCCTCTGCAAAGCCGCGCACGCCAAAGCCATTGACTCCGCCGTGTTCCCCGGCGGCCAGGGCGGACCGCTCATGCACGTCATTGCGGCCAAGGCCGTGTGTTTCGCCGAGGCGCTCAAGCCCGAATTCAAGACCTACGCCGCCGCGCTCGTTAAAAACACCCAGGCCCTCGCCGCCGCCTTCGCCAAGCGCGGTTACAAGATCGTCTCCGGCGGCACCGACAACCACCTCTTCCTCCTCGACCTCCGGCACAACCTCCCCGACCTCACCGCCAAGAAAGCCCAGGAGACGCTCGATCTCGCCCACATCACGCTCAACAAAAACACCGTGCCCTTCGAGACCCGCTCGCCCTTCCAAGCGTCCGGCATCCGCATTGGTGGCGCCGCCGTCACCAGCCGCGGACTCGTCGAGGCCGACATGGACGAAATCGCCGCCGCCATCGACACCGTCCTCAAAGCCATCGACACCGACGGCCAGGCTGCCGCCATCGAAACCGCCAAGGCCAGCATCGCCAAACTCACCGCCCGCTACCCGCTGCCGTATTCATTGTGACACTACGGCAACCACAGGTTCCCCCATTGGATGTTGGATGTTCGACGTTGGATGTTGGACGTTCGCCCTTGGGCGGCGGTGGCACCGCCGCCCAGGGCGTGCTCTACGTCATAGCCACGCCCATCGGCAACCTGAGCGACCTCACCGAACGCGCGCGCACCCTGCTCGCCAGCGTTGACCTCATTGCCTGCGAAGACACCCGCACCACCGGCTCGCTCCTCGCCCGCCTCGGCCTCCCCCGCCGCGAACTCACCCCCTACCACGATCACAACGAACAGGACGCCGCCGCCCGCCTCGCCGACCAACTCGCCTCCGGCCGCTCCATTGCCCTCGTCAGCGACGCCGGCACGCCCGCCATCAGCGACCCCGGCTTCCGCCTCGTGCGCGAATGCCGCCGCCGCGCCCTCCCCGTCGTCCCCGTGCCCGGCCCCTGCGCCGTGACCGTGGCCCTCAGCGCCAGCGGACTGCCTACCAACGGTTTTCTCTTCGCCGGCTTCCTCCCGCCCAAATCCGCCGCCCGCCTCGCCTTCCTGGAAAAGTATCAGGATTTCGACTACACCCTCGCGCTTTACGAAAGCTGCCACCGCATCGAAAAGTTCGCCGCCGAGATTGTGGAAAAACTCGGCCCCGCGCGCGTCGTCTGCATCGCCCGCGAAGTCACCAAACTCCACGAAACCATCCTCACCGGTCCCGCCGCCGACGTCACCGCCCGCCTCCTTCGCGGCAGCCTCAAAGGCGAATTCGTCGTTCTCATCGCCCCGCGTGATTTCGTGCTGTAACGCACGCCCCGCCTCCTCCTCAATGGACGGCGTGAGTGTTCCCGCCTATTCAGCCGCCGCCGTCATCGACATCGGTTCCAACTCGATAAAAATCCTCATTGCCACGCGCCGCCCCGATGGCGGGGTTTCCGCCCTGCGCCACCACAGCATCGACTCCCGCATCAGCGCCGGCATCAATCAGGCGACCCCCCATCTCAGCGAATCCGCCATGACCACCGGCGTCGCCGCCATCCAGGAACTCCTCGCCATCGCCGCCCCCTACGCCCCCACGCACACCGCCCTCGTCGCCACCAGCGCCATCCGCGACGCCGTCAACGGCCCCGAATTTTGCGAACGCGTTCTCCGCGCCACCGGCCATCCCATCCGCATACTCAGCGGCGAAGAGGAAGCCAGCCTCATCGGACGCGGCCTCACCAGCGACGGCGAACTCGCCTCGCTGCGCGACTACCACGTGTTCGACCTCGGCGGCGGCAGCCTCGAATGCCTGCATTTCCGCAACCGCCAAGTCCGGCACGCCCTCAGCCTCCGCCTCGGCTGCGTGCGCCTCACCGAACGCTTCATCGCCGACCCCGGCGCCCCGCTCATCCCCGCCGAGTCCGCCGCCCTCGCCGCCCATGTGCGCGACGAAGTCACCCGCAACCTCCCCTGGCTCTCCCTCCCCCCCCCCCCCCCTCCCGCGCCCATCGACACCATCTTCGCCGGCGGCACCGTGGCCACGATCCGCTCGATTCGCGGCGTGCGCGAAGGTATCGGACTCGTCAACACCTCGCCCCTCGTCACCCTCGCCGAAATTCGCGCCCTCCTCGACCGCCTCGCTCCCCTCACCCTGGCCGAGTGCCAGCGCATCCCCGGCCTCCCCCCCCCCCGCGCCGACGTCTTTCGCACCGCCCTCATCACCCTCGTCACCCTCGCCGAGTGCGTCGGAGTGGAGACCGTTCACCACTCCTTCAACAACCTCCGCTGGGGCGTCGCCGACGAACTCCTCCCGCGCTGAATTTTAATTAACGAAGCCATGCCCTCTCCCGCCCGCGAACCCTGGCCCATGAAATGGGTGTTTCTGGCCATCCTCCTCTGCATCGTCCCCTACACTTGGATCGCGCTCCGCTACCGCAAACCCGCCCCCGCCGCCGAACCCTATGCGGACCGCGTCGAACGCACCGCGCCCACCACCCATCGCCACCTCTCCCTCAAAGCCGAACGCCCCGCTCCCCCCAACACGGAAGTCCCGCGCGACGCCTTTGCCATCGGACGCGCCACGCTCACCCCCCTCCCCCCCGGCCTCCCGCAAGGACTGCTCGACATCCTCGGCTCGCCCCCCCGCCTGCCTGCCTCCGTCAACCTCATCAACGTTCCCGCCGAAATTCAGTCCGGCGAACCCGTCGCAATCCAGTTCACCTGCCACCTCGCCGGCGAACACGACGTGCTCGGCGGCGCGGACATCTACATCAAGGAAAACGCCATCGTCATCCTCCCCGCCTTCGAATCCCTGGACGCCGACCTGCAAGCGCGCACCCTCAACGAACGCGTGCGCATTACGATCCCCCCCGGCACGCTCAAGCCCGGCGCCTACGACGTGCGCCTCATGGCCGCGAACAACGGCTACGTGTGGCAATGGCTCGTGCATTGACGCCCGCCCCGCCATCGCCGACAAACTGCCGCCACAACGCCCATGAGCAAAAGCAACGGATACACCCCGCCCCTCATCAAACCCGCCGACCTGCGCGGCATCCTCAAATACGTACCCCGTTTTCAAGGACAGATCTTCGTCATCGCCGTGGACGGCTCCATCGTGGCCGACGAAAACTTCGGCAACCTCCTCGTGGACATCGCCGTCCTCCGCAGCCTCGGCATCAAAGTCGTGCTCGTCCACGGCATCGGGCACCAGATGCAGGAACTCTCCACGGCTCGCAGTATCGCCATTTCCAATACCGACGGCACCGGTGTCACCGACGCCCCCACGCTCGACCTCGCCATCCGCGCCTCCGCCCGCGTCTCGCAACTCATCATGGAGGGCCTCACGCAAAACGCCCTCAAGTGCGCCATCACCAACGCCGTGCGCGCCATTCCCATCGGCATCATCCGCGGCGTGGACCAGCAGTTCACCGGCAAGCTCGACCGCCTCGACAAAGACTTTGTCGATCACCTCCTCTCCGCCGCCATCCTGCCCATCATCCAACCCATCGGCTACGGCCCCGACGGACGCCCCTACCGCATCAATTCCGACCTCCTCGCCGCCGGCGTGGCCGAATCCCTCGGAGCCTCCAAAATCATCTACCTGATGCCCCACGCCGGGCTGGAAATTAACGGCGAAATCCGCCGCGAAATCTCCTACGAATCCCTGCGCCATCTCCTCACCGCGCACCCTGCCCACATTGCCGAGTCCGGACGCAGCAAGGCCATCCACGCCCTGCACGCCATCTCCGCCGGCGTGCCTCGCATCCACATCGTGGACGGACGCGCCTACGACGGCCTCATCAACGAAATCTTTTCCAACGAAGGCGTCGGCACCCTGATCTACGGCAACGAATACCAGCAAATCCGGCAGGCCCGCAAAAGCGACACGCGCTTCATCTGGAGCCTCACGCGCGCCGCCGTGCGCCGCGAGGAACTGCTTTGCCGCACGCAGCAGGCCATCGAGAAAAACATCGACCAGTTTTTCGTTTACGAAATCGACGAGAACATCATCGCCTGCGTCACCCTGTATTTTTATTTCGATACAAACTCCGCCCCCTCCTCCTCCTCCGCTGACAAGCCCGTGCTGGCCGAGATCGGCTCGCTTTACGTGATGCCCTTTTATCAAAACCGCGGCGTGGGCCGCAAACTCGTGGACTATGCCTGCCTGCGCGCCAAGGACCGCGGCGTGCGCACCATCGTGGCGCTTTCCACGCAGAGCTTTTCCTTTTTCACGTCGGTCATGGGTTTTGAGGAAGTGGACAAAACCATCCTCCCCGAAGCCCGTCTCAAGGCCTACGAGGACAACGGCCGCAATGCCCGCGTCCTGCGCAAGACGCTGTAAACCCTCTCTCTGGAGGGCGGGTCTCCTGACCCGCCGACGGCGTGAAACGCCGCCCTTCCGACCTCCCCTCCCCTTCCGGGCTCTCCCCCCCCCCCCCCGGCTTTTCGGATGGGCGCGGCTATGCCGCGTCTGGCGGGTCGGGAGACCCGCCCTCCTAAGGGGATGCGCTCAGTAGAGCTTGATGTAGGCGCCGCGGCGGAGTTTTTCCAACCACTTCTCCTGAGACTCGCGGGCCATTTGCGCGATGAGAGTGCGTTCGATCTGGTCGCGGACTTCGTCAATCGCCGGGACGCCAGCAGCACGGTAGTCTTCGGCGTAGAGAATGAAACAGGCGTCGCCTTGCAGGATGGGGGCGGTGACTCCGCCTTTCTTGAGCGAGAAGAGGGGGGTGCTGAAATCGGGCTTGAGATCGACTTTGCGCTGCCAGCCCCAGTCGCCTCCACGGGCTTTGCGGGAGTCCTGCGTGTAGGCTTTGGCGAGGTCTTCGAATTTTTCGCCGTTGTTGAATTTGTCGATGATCTCGTTGGCGCGGACGATGAGATGGGCGTCGGCCTGGCCGTTTTCGCGGTTGAGCTGGATCATGCGCAGGTGGATGGCCTCCTCCTGATAAAACTTGGACTCGTTTTGCTTGTAGTAGGCTTCGACACGGGCGGGGCTGACGATGCTCTGGCTTTTGCGCTGCTGGCTGCGCATGTAGCCGTAAACGAGGTCTTCTTCGACTTCCTTGCGGTAGTCGCGGAGGGTGAGACCGCGGGCGCGCAGGTAGCTGAGGAATTTGGCGCGGTCGTTGTCGAATTTTTGCGCCATTTGGTCGGAGATGGCGTTGTCGATGTAGCTGGCGGGAATGTGGCGGCGTCCGTCTTTGTAGAAGTCTTTTACGATGAGGGTGCGGTCGATGAGGCTGCGAACGATGTCTTCCTGCACGGCCTGGACTTTGTCCTGGAATTCCTTGGCGTTGCGGGAGTCCCTACGGATTTGGGGGAGGATGGGGGCGAGTTCGCGGCGGATGTCGTCAACGGTGATGACGCGGTCTTCAACGATGGCGGCAATGCCGTTGGCGAAGCGCATGTCGAGGCCGTCGTCGTTGGTGCTGGCGGCGGCGGGGGTGGCGAGCGGTCCGGGGGTGAGCGGGTTTTGCGCGTGGAGGGCGGCGACGGCGAGCGCGGCAAGGACCGGGATGAGAGAAACACGGATGGTGGCGGAAAAGGAGCGGAGACCGGTCATGTGGTGGCGGGTGAATCGGAGAGGTTTTGTAGAAACGTCAGTATTTCGCGCAAACGTAGGAGGGGCTTGGGAGCGGTCAATCGTGGAAACCGGGTGCCAAGTTGCACGAATTCGCCGGGACGTCCGGGACCGGCGGGGGCGCGCACGCATTTGAGGATGGAACCTTGGGTTTCGATGAGGATGAGGTTTTTTTCTTCGGCGCGAATGCGGATTTCGGTGAGGAGGAGGAGGGCGCGGACGGGGTCGGAGTGCGAGGTTGGGGCGTAGTCGCCGAAGCGGTCGCGGAGGTCGGTTTCGATTTGGGTGAGCTGGGCGGGGGTTTCGGCAAGGGCGAGGCGGCGGTAAAAGTCGATGCGCAGGCGGGTCTCACCAATGTAGGCGTGGGGGAGGCGGGCTTGAATGGGTTCAACCGCGACGGAACCGGCGGCGGCGGATTCGGCGGCTTTGATGGCGGCGTAACTGGTCTGTGAACTCTGGCCTTTGGACTCTGGCTTCTGGTCTCTGGCTTCTCCGCTTTCGCCGACGTAAACGAAATCGAGTTTCACGCTGGCGCGGTGGCGGGCGGCGGTTTTTTCGCCTTTGAGGCGGGCGACGGACTGGCGGAGGAGCTGGCAGTAGAGTTCGAAGCCGACGCCGACGATGTGGCCGCTTTGCTGGGGGCCGAGGAGGTTGCCCGCGCCGCGCAGTTCGAGGTCGCGCATGGCGATGCGGAAGCCGGCGCCGAGCTGGTTGTGGGTGCGCAGGGCGTTGAGACGTTCGCGGGCCACGTCCATGAGGCGGGTGTGGCGGTGGAGCAATAGGTAGGCGTAGGCTTGGTGCTTGAAGCGGCCTACGCGGCCGCGGAGTTGGTAGAGTTGCGAGAGGCCGAAGCGGTCCGCGCCTTCGATGATGATGGTGTTGCAGTTGGGGATATCGAGGCCGGTTTCGATGATGGTGGTGCAGACGAGGACTTGGTAGTCGCCGGCAACGAATTCGGTCATCATGCGCTCAAGGGCGTGCTCGCTCATCTGGCCGTGGCCGGTGGCGATTTTGACGTCGGGGAGGAGTTGGGCGAGGCGGGCGGCGACGAGGTCGATGGTCTGGACGCGGTTGTGGAGGTAAAAAACCTGGCCGCCACGGGAGAGTTCGGCGCGGATGGCGTCGGTGACGAGTTTTTCGTCGTAGGTTTTGACGATGGTTTGGATGGGGTGGCGGTTGGTGGGCGGGGTTTCGATGACGCTCATGTCGCGCGCGCCGGTCATGGCCATGTAGAGGGTGCGGGGGATGGGGGTGGCACTCATGCTGAGGACGTCCACGGTGGCGCGCATGGCTTTGAGGCGTTCTTTGTGTTGCACGCCGAAGCGTTGTTCTTCGTCGATGATGACGAGGCCGAGGTCGCGGAAGACGACGTCTTTGTTGAGGATGCGGTGGGTGCCGACGAGGATGTCAACTTGACCGGCGGCGGTGGCGGCGAGGATGCGTGTAATTTCTCCGCGGGTACGGAAGCGGCTGACCATTTCAACGACGAGGGGGTAGCCGGCCATGCGTTCGCGGAAGGTGTTCAGGTGTTGTTGCGCGAGGACGGTGGTGGGGACGAGGAGGGCAACCTGGCGTCCGCTTTGCACGGCTTTGAAGGCGGCGCGGATCGCCACTTCGGTTTTGCCGAAGCCGACGTCGCCGCAGATGAGGCGGTCCATGGGGCGGGGGCGTTCCATGTCGGCCTTGGTTTCGGTGATGGCGCGGAGTTGGTCGGGGGTTTCGGTGAAGGGGAAGGCGGCTTCAAATTCCTGCTGCCAGTCGTTGTCGGGGTCGAAGGCGTGGCCGGGTTGGGCTTCGCGGGCGGCCTGGATGCGCAATAGTTCGGCGGCGAGATCGATGGTGGCGTGCTCGGCGGCGCGGCGGGTTTTTTCCCAGCGGTTGGAGCCGATTTTGCCGAGTTGGGGACGGGTTTTGCTGAGGCCGACGTAGCGGCTGATGAGGTGCGATTCCTGGAGGGGGACGTGAAGGGTGACGCCTTCGTCGAACTCCAGCGTAATGACTTCGCGGATACTGGCGTTGACGTCGATGCGGGTGAGGCCGCGGTAGATGGCGATGCCGTGCTGGAGGTGGACGACGTGGTCGCCTTCGACGAGTTCGGCGAAGTCGAGGAGTTGATCGACTTGGGCGCGGTGGACGGTTTTGCGGGCGAGCGTGGCGGAGGCGGCATGGCGGGTGCGCTGGCGGCCGAAGAGTTCGGTCTCGGTGAGGAAGACGAGGGGGGGGGGGGGGGAGGTCGAGTGGGTGGAGGGGAGGAGGAAGCCTTCGTTGGCGGTGGCGCGGACGAAATGGGGGAGGCGTTTTTTGGGGGTGCCGGCAAAGGCGAGGTGGGCGGCGAGGAGTTCGCGGGCGCGGTGTTCTTCGGCGTCTTTGGAGAGGGCGCAGATGAGGGCGTGGCCGGCGTCGCGCCAGTGGGCGAGTTGGGTGAAAAATTCGTCGCGCGCCTGTTCTTCGGCGGCGAGGCGGTCTTGCGCGAGGAGGTCGTCGGAGGGGTAACGGCGGTGGTGGCGGAGGCTTTCGAGGGGCCAGTCGGTTTGGCGGGGGGGGGAGGGCGGTCGAGGAGGGCGGAGGTTTCGTCGAGGTCGGAGATGCCGTGGAGGGCGGCGCAGCGGGAGAGGAGGGGGTTGAGGTGGGCGCGGTGTTCGTCGGAGAGGGCGGAGAGCGTGGTTTCGATGGCGGCGGGTTCGACGAGGATGAGTTGGGTGGCGGAGGGGAGGTAGGCGGCAAGGCCGGTGCGCGAGGGGTTGAGATGGAGGCGGGGGGAGGCGGCGATGGTGATTTGTTCGAGGGTGGCGTCGGAGCGTTGGGTGACGGGGTCGTAGGTGCGGATTTCCTCAATTTCATCGCCGAAGAAGTCGAGGCGGCAGGGTTGGGTGGCGGTGACGGGATACACGTCGATGATGCCGCCGCGGGTGGCGTAGTGGCCGGGGGCTTCGCAGACGGCTTCGCTATCGTAGTCGAGGGCGCGGAGTTGTTCGAGGAGGGTTTGGAAGCCGATGGTCTGGCCGCGCGTGAGGGTGATTTCGCGGGCGGCGTATTCTTCCAGAGCGGGGACGGACTGGAGTAGTGCCGTGGGCGTGGTGATAATGCAGAGAGGCCAGAGGCCAGAAGCCAGAGGACGGGCTTCGGCTGCGGGATGTTTTTTGCTTTCTGGTCTCTGGCTTCTGGCCTCTGGCCTCTGATTTCTGACGGCGCGGAGCGCCGACAGGACAGCGTGACGATCGGCGGAGGCGGCAAAGGCGTCGGCCATTTCACGGGTGGCGGGGGCGGATTCGGGGAAGAGGAGGGATTGGAATGCGGGATGTTTTGCCGTGGAGGAGAGCGAGAGGGTTAGGAAAAATGGGGTGTCCTCGGCGAGTTGGGCGGCGGTTTTGGCGTCGGGGGCGACGATGAGCCACACGGGCACGCCGGCGGGGGCATGACGGATGATGTGCGCGAGGACGTAGCCGCGCGCGGGGGGGCAGACGCCGGTGTGCTTGGTGCCGACGGGGAGAGTCGGTGCTGATGGCGACGGGGGCGTGGCGGACGAATCAGGGTTCGATCTCAAGGTCTTCGATGGCAATCTTGACGAGCACGCCTTGCTGGAGGACGTCCACGGAGAGGACGATGCCGCTGGGATTGGCGGGGTTGTCGATGATGCCCTGGATGCCGCGCAGGGGGCCGCTCTTGATGCGGGCCCGGGCGCCTCGCTTGAGCAGGGGGTAGAGGATCATTTCGTTGCCGGATGCGAGCAGGCGGCGCACGTCTTCAAGCTGGCGCAGGAGCAGGGCTTCGTCGTCCACTTCGATGAGGCGCACGAGGAGTTCCTGCTGGTAGCAGCGGCTTTTTTGCGCAGGGGGTATGCAAATGAAAACGTAACCGGGAAAGACGGGTTTTGCGTAAACGCGACGGCGGTTGCCGTAGCGGCGTTCGCTGGTGATGAAAAATAGCTCCCGGTTCCAGTGTTCGGCGTCCATCAGGGCGGCGAATTTTTTTTCGCAACGGGGTTTGGTGTGCGCGACGTACCAGGCGTATTCGAGCG
>NZ_ABEA03000045.1 GCF_000171235.2 Geminisphaera colitermitum TAV2
CTCCAGGCCGCCGGACGAGGCGCAACGCGCCTCGCCTCAGGGAGTGCGGCGGTTTCCGAACAGGCGACGCTTCGCGTCGTCCGGCGGCCTGGAGACCGCCGCTCCCTGCGACTCCTGCGTAACATCAGATTCGTAATTTTTCCCTCAATACACGTCGCGCTGGTAACGCTTGTCCTTCTTCATCTGCTTCACGTAGTCGCCGGCCTGCTCGATGCTCATGCCGCCCTGTTCCGCGATGATGTCGTGCAACGCCGTGTCCACGTCCTTGGCCATGCGTCTGGCGTCGCCGCACACGTAAAAATGGCCGCCGTTCTTGATCCAGTCCCACAATTCGGCGGCGGAGGCGCGCATCTTGTCCTGCACGTAAACCTTGGTGAGCTGGTCGCGCGACCAGGCGAGGTCCAGCTTGGTGAGCTGGCCCTTGGCGAGATACTGGGTCCACTCGTCCTCGTAGAGAAAATCCGTGGTGGCGTGCTGGTCGCCGAAAAACACCCAGTTGCGTCCCGTCGCGCCAATCGCCACGCGGTCCTGCACGAAAGCCCGGAAAGGCGCGATGCCCGTGCCGGGCCCCACCATGATCGCGTCGCGGGACGGGTCTTGGGGCGGACCGAAGTGGGAATTGGATACAAACACCGGCACAGGCGTTTCACCCAATTTTGCGCGGTCGGCGAGAAACGTTGAACATACGCCGACACGCGGGCGGTGGTTGCTCTCGTAACGCACGACCGCCACCGTCAAATGCACGTCCGTCGGATGCGGCCTGGCAGACGACGCGATGGAGTAGAGGCGCGGCATGAGCTTGCGCAAATGGTCAACGAACTCCTGCGGCGTGAGACGCAGGCGCGCGCTGGGAAACTCCATGAGCAAGTCGATGTATTCGCGCTCGGCGAGGAAAGCCGTCAGCACGTCCTTGGATTCGGGGGCGAGCAGCCCCGCGAGCGTTGCCTGTTCGGTCGGCTCGGTGGCCTTGGACGCGAGCGTCTGGATGATTTTTGCCGTCGGCCCGGCCAGCGACACGCGGCTGGCGAGCACCTCGCGCAAGGTCAGCGGCGCGGGCAGGCGGAGCATGGCGGGGGACACGAGTTCGCCGCCAGTCGCCCCCAGCGCCTGGATGATCCCGTCCACGTCTTCCGGACGATTGGTGGGGTAAACGCCAAGGGAATCCCCGGCTTTGTAGGTCAGGTCGCTGCCCGCGAGGCTAATCACGAAATGGCGTGTCTCCTTGCCGGAGCCGGGTTTGTTGAGGAGCCGGTTCTCGACCAACCGGGCCTGGAACGGATTGTCTTTGGTGTAGGTGGATACGGGTGCGGGTGCTGACATAACGGGTATAAATGATCGAAAAATGGCAATAAATGCGCGCCTCGTCCATACGCACAAGCCTTTGCTCCGCTCAAATTAGAAAGACTGACGGTTTCGTGCTAACGCCAGTAGTCGTCGATTACTTGTCCCCCGTGCGGAAAACCGGGCTGCGCTGCAACAGCCACCCGAGCATCCCCTGGATCATGCCGTGGCACAGGGGAGCCCCTCGATTCGTCAGGCCCAGTTCCTTGATGCACTCGGCAAACTCCTCCGGATGATCGCCCGGCAGCCACGCCTGCCAGAGCCATTCCAGAGCGCTGCCATCATCGCCCGCCGTCTCACCGTTCATGGCGGCGACCAGAGGAAAAACGGCATCGCACAAAAACGTATCGAGCCGCGTGCTCCCCGGTCCGAGCGCCTCGGCCCCGAGCGTGCGCGCAAGCAACACCCGCACCTCCTTGAGCCGCACGCGCCGCCTCGCCTCGCCCACGGACGCATAACCGCCGGCATTCACCGCCGACATCACTTGCGATGCGGCGCTCGCCGCACGCATAAGATCTGGCAACATGTTCTGCAAACGCGCCGGCCAGTCGGGTGCCGCCGACATCCAGCGGGCGTACTGGCGCAGACGCAGACGCGGATAATTGGGCGGACGCACGCCCCGGTGCCGCCAGCGCCCGCGTTGCGATTCCCAAGCCTCGTCCGCCACGCGCTCCTGCGTTGGCATGGTCGCCCCCGGACGCCACTGCCATCGCGCAAGCGGAAACTCTGCGGCCACGCTCAACATGGGCGCGCGGTTCATCCGATAACCGAGCACTTCGAGTGCGGCGTGATGACAGGCGGCCTCCCACCCCAGCCGCTCGATGCGACACCGGGCGAAATGCACCTTTTGCCGCCACCTCAAGCCCGCCTGCGCGAGCACGCTGTCGGGCACGGCCAGTTCGGGTGCGTTTTCCAGAGACGTGCGCAGTTCCGTGACCGACCGCCCCACCAACGTTTCCAACGCCTCCTCCGTCGCGTAAGCCTCGAGATCCTGACGCAGCAAAGGCAACAACGCCACGACCGGCAGCAGCCGTCCGCCCGCGCCCCGCGTGAATGCATCGCCGGGCGGAAACAACACTGCGTGCAACACCACCCCATCGTAAGCCGGATCGTCGGCGTGCCCATGCAGCCGCCAGTCGTCCGCGTTGATGTGCAATTCCACATCCCCCTGCACCTCGCTCCCGCCGATCACGAGCCGGGCGTCACGAAAATCCGGTCCTGCGAGCAAATTCCAACGCCCCGGATGCACGACTTGCACGGCGCGACCGTCGGCGGACTGCATGGAGGCGCGGTCAAAATCCCCGCGCATCCAGATCTTTTGCAGCAATCTTTCGGAGAACGTAAACGGCCCGTCGATCCCCAGCATTTCCGCCATGACCCAAGGATTGGACGTCGGCGCAGCGGTCGGGGAAAGAGCGACGGAGGGGGGCGGGGGGGAAGGAGGGCGATTCATACGCCCAATCGTGCGCTAACGTTGGCCGGGACGGTCAACGCATTTCCAAAGTTATCTGCTGAAGTTACGCAAGAGTCGCAGGGATTACGCAAGAGTCGCAGGGAGCGGCGGCATCCTGCCGCCGTGTTGTGGTTGGGATTGGCAACAAAAGTGGCGCGGGCGTCTCGCCCGCTGTAGGGGCGTCGCTTGCGACGCCCGCATTCCGATGTAGCGCAGGCGTCCCGCCTGCAATCCAGCCTGCTGCGCGAAGCGCCGCACTCCATAAAAGTCACCGCGCTTCGCGCAATAGACAAGATGGCAGGCAGGATGCCTGCGCTACGCTATGACGCGGGCTTTTTCTGCCAAACGCCCGTGTCTGCCGGACGGAGCACACTTACAAATTCGCGGGCTTCGCAAGCGAAGCCCCTACAACGAACCGGCGGCAGGATGCCGCCGCTCCTTGTTACCTATGGAGGGCGGGTCTCCCGACCCGCCAGACGCGGCGCAGCCGCGCCCATCCGAAAAAACGGAAGGGCGGTGCTGCGCACCGTCGGCGGGTCAGGAGACCCGCCCTCCGCAATATCAGCGCCTCCGGCGCACGATCACGTAGGCCAGCAGCGCCAGCCCGGCGAGCGCGGCATACGTCGCGGGCTCGGGCACGGAAGAGGTGGCGATCGTCGTCCACTGCGTGTAGCCGTTGCCGAGATCGACGAAAGTCAGCAGGGCGTCGATGTTGCCCGTATCGACCAGCGTGTAGCCAGCGCCGTCCCACGCCGAGAACGCGGTGCCGGTGAGCAGCGTCAGCACGTCGGCCAGCGCGTGGCCCGAACCTTCGACTTCGATGAAGTTGCCCGCGCCCAGAAACAGCGTGTCAATATCCAGCGTGGCGAGCGCGGCGGTGGTCAGCCGCAGCGTGTTGCCCGTCGTCTGATCCTCGAATCCGATGTTCACCTCCCTCGCCACCAGCGTGCCTTCGATGATCAGCACGTTGTCGTTCGCCCCGGCGTTCTGGCCGATGTAAACAGCCTTGCCGGTGGCGGTGACGTTGGCGGTGTCGGAGACGAAGGCGTCGGTGACGAGCGTCGTGTTCCAGACGCGGCTCAGCGTCACCTCGTTGCCGCTGGTGGTTGCGCCGATGATCCAGTCGCCTTGCGACACGAAGCTCAGCCCGTCGGTCGCCAGCGCGGTGCCGCCCGCATCCAGCGTCGTGAACGCCCGGATGTCGCCCGCATAGGCTTTGCCGGTGGCGACTCCATTCACTTGGGCATAACGCGCACCGATCACGAAGCGGTCCTCCTCCATGCTCACCGAAATGCCGAACCGGTCAGTCGCCGCGCCGTCGGAGGCGAGGAGCTTCACGGACTCGTTCACCGTGCCGCTCTTTCCGTCCAGCCCCTTGAAATAATAGGCCGCACCCGTATCGGCCACGTTGCCGTCACCAACGCTAGCCCCGACCAAGGCGCTGTCGCCCGACAGGCTCACCGCATAGCCGAAGTAGTCACTCGCCGCGCCGTCGGAGGCGAGGAGCTTCACGTCCTGGTAGGTGGCGGTGGTGACACTGGCAACTCCGGTGTAGCCCGACGGGCGTCCCGTTTTCCCGTCCAGCCCCTTGTAATAATAGACCGATCCCGAATCGGTCCCCTTGTCGTCATCCTGATAAGCCCCGACCAGGGCGCTGTCGCCCGACAGGCTCACCGACCTGCCGAACTGGTCACTCGCCGCGCCGTCGGAGGCGATGAGCTTCACGTCCTGGTTCACCGTGCCGCTCTTACCGTCCAGCCCCTTGTAATAATAGACTGCTCCCGAATCGGTCCCCTTGTCGTCATCCTGATTCGCCCCGACCAGGGCGCTGTCGCCCGACAGGCTCACCGCATAGCCGAAGTAGTCAGCCGCCGCGCCGTCGGAGGCGAGGAGCTTCACGTCCTGGTTCACCGTGGGGCCGGTTGCGTTGTCCAGCCCCTTGTAATAATAGACCGATCCCGAATCGCCCCCCTTGTCGTCATCGTAATAAGCCCCGACCAGGGCGCGGTCGCCCGACAGGCTCACCGATCTGCCGAATAAGTCATTATACGCGTTGTCGGAGGCGAGGAGCTTCACGGACTCGTTCACCGTGCCGCTCTTACCGTCCAGACCCTTGTAATAATAGGCCGCTCCATAATAGTTCCTATCCCCCCAAGCCCCGACCAAGGCGCGGTCGCCCGACAGGCTCACCGATTCGCCGAAGTAGCCATTCATCTTGCCGTCGGAGGCGAGGAGCTTCACGTCCTCGTTCACCGTGCCGCTCTTTCCGTCCAGTCCCTTAAAATACCAGACCGATCCCGACATGTTCCCCAGGTCGTCATCCCCATAAGCCCCGGCCAGGGCGCCGCCGCCCGACACGCTCACCGAATAGCCGAAGTAGTCATTCGCCGCGCCGTCGGAGGCGGTGAGCGTGGAGGCGCGGGCGTGGGGAGCGGCGAGAGCGAGGAACGCGAAGGCGAGAGCGCCGGACGCTCCGGACGCGAGGAAGGCGAGCCGGAGCGTGCGGACGGCGCTGCGGGTTTGTATTGGTTTTTTCATGATGTTCATGGTGTGTGGAAAAAGGGGGGAAGTCAGTGAACAGTGATCAATGAACAATGAGCAGTGTGGATTGCTGGTTGTTTACTGTTCACTGTTTCACTGTTCATTGTTCATTGTTCACTGATCAGGGGATGATGGCGGAGTAGATGGGGCTCCAGGGGCCTTTTTCGCCGCGGGTGTTTTCCCAGCGCAGACAGAAATAAACCGTCTTGCCGCGCTCGCTTTCGTCGAAATCGAGCGTCAGGGGGCTGCGCGTGTCGAAGGCCGTGCGGATCAGTTGCGCGAGCGAGACGGGCGGCGCGTCGAGGATCGAATAAATGACCTCCGCCCCATGCACCATGGAGGGCTTGCCGCCGCCGGGGTGCGCCTCGTCGTAAAATTCGAGGAGCAGGCGGCGGATCTCCGGCATGAGGATGCGCACGCGCGGCGAGGTCACGGGCACCGGGGCGGGGGTGTGCGTGGTCTTGGGGATGGTCAGGCCCATGTTCTCGCGGTCGGCATCGGTCACGGCCTTGTTGCCGGTCGAGAGGTTGGCTTTCACAAAGTCGCGCGCGGCGGCTTCGAGGGCTTTGCGGGCGGCGTTCTTGGCGGCAACGGCGGCGGGCGTGCGGCTGGCGGGGTTGAGCGCGGTTTCGTAGCTGTCGCCCCAGTTGTTGACCAGGGGGCTGAGGGCCGTCAGGTCGGCGGGCTTGACGCCGAGGCGGGCGGCGTTGCCCGCGGCGTAGGCGTACAGGAAGCGCACCCAGTCGTTGAAGGCGGCGTCGGAGGGGGGGATGTAATCGTGCTTCATAGCGTTATTTGTTGTCAGTTCAGGTGTTGCAGGTGGAAACGGGGTTCTTCGACATTTTCAATGGTTCGACATGGAGTGCGGCGATTCATCGCCGCTTTTGACGGGTCGTTTTAACGGCCCGCCCTCCCAGCTCCTGCTTTCCGGTGCGTCCTTTGCCAGACGGTAGAAGAGGGTAGCAAGAGGGTAAGGTGAGGCGACGTGATGAATCACGTCGTCTAAAGCGGCGATGAATCGCCGCACTCCATAGCGGAATCCTGTTCCCCCACTGAAAACGTCGAAGAACCGGAAACGGGGGCGCGGCGGGCGTGGAAAACAACTTTCCCGGAAGCTTTCCGAACTTTCCCGGAAAGAAATCGGGAATGTTCCGAGCGTTTCCGGGGAAGTCCGCAGGCCAATCGGGGGGGGCCGGAGGGGGGTCGGGAGAGCCGTCCGGAGCCCCGGACCTTCCCGGAATGTCTCCGGGGAATCCCGGAAACTCTCCGGGAAACCCCGCAAAGCTTCCGGGAACTCCCGCAAAGTCTCCGGACTTTCCCGGAAAGCTTCCGGGAATGTTCTGAAAGTCTCCGGGAAAGTCCGCAAAGGCTCCGGGAAACCCCGGAAAGTCTCCGGGAAGCCCCGGAAGGCTTCCGGGGATGGCCGCAGCGAAAGCGGGGATGTTCGCAGGGAAAGCGGGAATGGCCGGAGCGTTGCCGGGGATGGCCGGAGCGGAAGCGGGACAGGCCGCAGCGCGGACGGGCGTCCCCGGTCGCCACGCCGGGGGGCCGGACCGGGTTTTCAGGCTACCAGATGAATTTTTCGGGGGGGGGGGGGGGGGGGGGTAACTATGCTACAAACAACGACTTGCGTTATTTTTTCCGCCGTGTTCCACGCCGTAATCCTCGCGCAAGCCGCGCCCGCATCCCGGCGGGCGGGAGCGGCGGGAGCGACGAGCGGCGCAGCGTGGCGGTGGTTGGCAGTGGTCATGGTGACGCAAAAAGGTTGCCTTGTTGCCCGGTTTCCCCGGCGACGGGAAGCCCGGATGCATTGCATTTCCCGGCCATTAGTGCGCATTTCTTGTCCGCCCCCCCTCTCCTTCCCTCTGGAAAGAAGAGTTTCACGCCACGGCGCGACGGTCGCCACGCTCAGAGGCAAGAGCAGGCTGATGGCGTTGCGTTCGTTGCGCCGTGGCGTGAAATCTTGTTCCCGATCCCGCTTGCAATCCAGCCTGCTGCGCGAAGCGCCGCACTCCATAAAAGTCACCGCGCTTCGCGCTATAGACAAGATGGCAGGCGGGACGCCTGCGCTACGCCAGCAGGCGGGCGAGATGCGGAATCTCCGCGGTCGTCCAAGGCGCGATGTGGCGGTTGGGATACGCGAGAATCACCGACGCGTCCTGCTTCAAATCACGCGAAAGGAGCTCCACGCGCACACGGTGAACGCGTCCCGCTTGCGGCGCGAGTTCGCCGCGCGAGGCTTTGTCTGGACGATGCACGGCGGGCACGTAAGGCACGCCCGCCGGACAATCCACCACCAACTTCTCGTCCACGAAAAGACGCGCGCCCTTGCGGGCAAGGTTCACGATCAAACGCTTTTCGCCACTCGCCGGAGTCCAGTCCCAAGTCGCGCCGCCAGCCGCCTTGACGGCGGCGGGGAGTTCGCCGTTGGCCCAGGCGATGTCAGCCGAGCCATCGGCGGGAGCGCCGAGCGGGCGAATCTTGATCGTGCCGGGCAGACGCGTCACATCGGTCGCGGGCGGACGCGTGAGCGCGGCCCAGTCGAGCGCGGCGGGATGCGGGGCGAGCTTGCCAATGAGCGCGGCGGTGCGGCGCGTGAGTTCTCCAAGTGTAGTGGGAGCGTTGATACCCTGAATGCCGGGACCGATAAAAACGCCGTCGCCAATCGGAGCCACCCAGCGCGCCGGAATCGCTTTGTCGCCGAGCGCGAGGCCGGTGGTGGCGCCAACCGTGGCGGCGGTGCAGTCGGTGTCGTAACCGCCGTTGACGGCGAGCAGGATGCTTTTTTCGAAATCGCCGCCGCCGTGGAGCAACGCCCAAATGGTGAGGGCAACGTTGAGCGGGGCGTGCGTGAAGTTGTCGTTGCCGTGGGCGGCGAGGAGTTTTTCCCGCGAGGCCCAGGCTTCGACTCCGGCGGCGTGGTCGGCGATGACGAGGGCGACGGCGCGGGTGGTTTCGCAATCGGCGGGGATCAAGGGACGGGCGAGCGCGATGGACTCGGCGACGGACTTGCCTCCGGCGACGTGGGCTTGCAGGGCGGCGAAAAGGACTTCGCCGGCAATGCCCTCGACACCGTGGTCAAGCGCGGCGTCGAGCGAAGCGTAGTAGGCGGCGCTGGCGGCGTCACCGGGGAAAAGGCATGCCCAGATTTCGGAGCGGATGGGCGAACCCATGCCGGAAACAAAATGGTTTTCAAAGACGCCGACTTCGTTGACGGGCACGCCGCGACGCAGATTCCAGCGGCAACGTCCGTATTCGTCCCACATGTAGTGGAGGTTTTCCAGCCAGGCGCGGGCAAAGTCGGACAGGGTCAGGGCAACGTTGGAGGAGCCTTTGAGTTTTTCCACGAGGTCGAGCCACACCAGTTGCAGTTCAAGGTCGTCGTTGGGCGGCGCGATGGTCGGCACGGGATCGTAAAAGGTGAACGAGAGGCGGTCCATGCGGCCCTCGGCGGGCAGGCCAAGGGTGCCGCCAACGGACTTGCCGAGCCAGCAACCGAGAATGCGGGATTGGATGTCAGACGTGGTGGGTGTGGTGGTCATAGGCGTGCAGTCTAGCGAGGGGAGGCCCGCCTTGCGAAAGCGTGAATGAGGCTCGTATTTGTCCAGCGCGAGGACAAAACAGCCCCGCATGTCCCAGGCACAGCAGAAGGTGGAGTTTGTTTACGCGACGTTGGTGCGGCGGATTCGCACGGGGTTTTGGAGGACGGGTGAAGTCATCCCCGCGGAGATCGACCTGGCTTCGGAGTTCCGTTGCAGCCGCGGAACAGTCAACCGCGCCGTCAGTCGTTTGGCGAAGGAGGGCTGGGTGGAACGCCGCACGCGGGCGGGCACGCGCGTGGTGCCGCCCAAACCCATCGCGCAACCGGGCGCGGGCGGACGGGCCGGGCGAAGCAGCGGAGCAAGAACGGCGGACGGCGGTGGGAGCGGTGCGCAGACGTGGGCGTTCATTTATCCCAATCTGCGCCACGAAGGCATCGCGCGGGTGGTGGCGGGCTTTCAAGGCGCGGCGGACGCGGCGGGACAACAAACGCGGATGCTGACCACAGGCGTGGATTTCGGACGCGAGGCCGAGATGATCGCCCGGCTCGGCGAAGGCGNACNCGGGGGGGGGGGGGGGGGGGAGGTGCGGGGCATTGTCGTGTATCCGGTGATCGCGAGCGCGGAGGATCATCTTTATTACATGCAGACGATTCTGACCTGTCCGTTGCCCGTGGTGCTGGCGGAGGTCAACCTGCCCGGCGTGGGGCGGCCGGTTGTCATGGCCGACGGGATACACGCGGGACGCGAGGCCACGCGGCACCTGCTCGCGCAAGGCGTGCGCCGGATCGGTTTTCTGGCCAACTACGGCTGGGTGCCCATGGTGCGCGACCGTTATCTGGGCTACCGGCAGGCGATGGAGGAGGCGGGGGCGGGAGTGACGGAGGCCGGCCCGGCGCAACGCGTGCGACTGGACGTGCGGATGCGCCCCAAGTTTGACGATCCGATTTCGGAGCCCGAGGTGCTGGCGCGCGAGTATTTGGAGGCGCATCCTGATCTGGAGGCCGTGGTGTGCGGGGACGATTTTCTGGCGCACGGTTGCCTGCGTGTGGCGCGCCAGTTGGGCTGGCCCGTGCCGGGGCGTCTGCGTGTGATCGGGATCGACGGCCTGCGTTCCCTGCCTGCGACGAGGCCGGCGCTGACGTGTTACCGCGTGCCGTTTGAGCGCATCGGGGCGGAGGCGTTCACGCTGTTGCGACAGGTGGCGGAGGCCGGGATGTCCGTCGCCGCCCGGTGTCCGAGCGAACGTTGTGTGCGGGGCGAGTTGGTCGTGCGCCGAAGCGGGTAACTTGAGGGGGGGGGGGGGGGAGCCAGGCGAGGGGCTGACTTCCTCAAAACGTCCTGTAGCGCAACCGCGGGACACGGGCGAAAGCCTTTTCCCGCCCGATCAAGTCGGCATCGTAAACGAGGGCCGTCGCCGCGATCCAAGCATCGTTTTCTCCCAGCCGTTGCGGGAGCACCGATTGCATCGCCGCCGCCTTGTAGGCGATACTCCGCGACAGGGAAACAACCCGAAAACGCGACAGGAACGCTTCCACGTCCACCGGCTCGTCAAACCCCTCCGCGAATTCGCCCAGCGTAATGATGCTGACGGCCGGAAGCTCCAGCGGGCGGGCGCGAAGATAACCGCGTGCCGGTCCGATCACGCTGGCCGCGATCTCTGATTCGTATTCGATCAAAAAGCTCGTATCAAGCAGCAGCATGGTGATGGCGACGCTTCTTGCCCGCTCCCTTGCCAAGGAAAGGCTTCATCGCCTCTTCCAATTCCTCCGCAGTCAGGGCGGGCCGATCCGTCACCAAGCGACGCACTACCTGCGAGAACGATTCGCCAGGCGCGCGCTTTTCCTTTTTCAGCATGTCGTAGGCATCGACTTCGATGGAGATTGTTTTCGTAGCCATGCACAGACCATGCACAGATCATGCCTCGTGGTCAAACCGTTGGCGTGATCACCAAGCCCTCTTAGACCTCCAGCCAAAAGGAGCCCACAAGGGCCGCTTCAAACGCAACCTCTGGCCATGAATCGGAGACGTGCAGCGGGATAATTTGCAGCGGATTAAGTGGTGCCCAGAGTGGGGGTCGAACCCACACGCCTTTAAAGGGCGACGGATTTTGAGTCCGTTGCGTCTGCCAATTCCGCCATCTGGGCACAGAGGGGAGCCCAGCACCGTAAAAACGCCCGACCCCTTGTAAATCGCAAATCCGCACTCTCAGCAAAAAAGGCGCGACTCAGCACTCCAAAAAACGCCACTTCGCCTCTTCAGTCGATGGCATTACGTTGAGTTGCACCCGGGATTGTTAAGAAGAACGTGTAATTGACAGCGACAGGTGGTTCGCAAAGGGTCTGCGACTGTTCTTTGCCAGTTTTGCGCGTGGTCAGCCGGGAGTCTCCGGCGAGCAAGTCGCCCGGCGTCTCCATCTGACCATGAACAAACAAAAACGCACGATCACGATCGCGCATCCGATGTACAATGTTGGCCTTGTCGCCATCCAGCCCTTCTCCGTTGAGGCCAGCAGCTTTGAGGGAGCGGGGGAAGACTCGGAAGCCTTTCGGGAACCTGCGATGTCATCCTCCGGCAACCGCTTCACGCGGACGTTCGGCGGCGTGACATCCACACTCAAACGCCTGACCACACGGTCCCGTGCGAGTGCTTAATCCAATAGAAATCAACACCGCCCGGGAGCTTCGCGCTTCCGGGCGGTTTTTTATTTGTCCCGGTCTTTCTTCGTCCTCCCCATCACGGGCTCCGATCTCACTTTCGATCTTCGATCCGTCATCTCTTCGATCCGCTTCGCCGCCCGCCTTCCATGCACGACGTCATCACCGTAACGCTCAATCCCGCCATCGACCGCACCGCCATCGTGCCCGGCTTCACCGCAGGCGAGGTCAACCGCGCCTCCTCCGCACACGACCAGCCGGGCGGCAAGGGCGTCAATGTCGCAGCCGCCCTCGCCCGCGCATCCGGCGGCGACAGAGGTGTCAGCGGCGGCGGGCTTCGCGTCGCGGCCACGGGGTTTCTCGGCGCGGACAATCGCACGGCGTTCGACGCTTTTTTCCAAAACACCGGCATCCATAATCTTTTCCTTCCCCTTCCCGGTTCCACCCGGCTCGGCATCAAAATCGTGGACCCGGTCAACGCCTCCACAACCGATCTCAATTTTCCCGGACTTGCCCCCTCCCCTGCCGATCTCGCCGCACTGACGGACTTGCTTTTGCAAACGTCAACAACGAGCGCAGCCGCAACCACCCCAGACTCCGGCCCCACCGCAGACTCCGCCGCCACTCCGGTTGCCGCGCGCGCGCCCTTTTACGTGCTCGCCGGGAGCCTCCCGCCCCTTCCGCCCGGCGTGCCCGCCTCGATTTACGCCGACTGGACCCGCGCCCTCCGCGCCCGCGGCGCCCGCGTGGCGCTCGACACCAGCGGCGAGGCGCTCGCGCTGGCGTTGCCCGCCTCCCCGACGTTCATCAAGCCCAACGTCGTCGAATTGTCCGCGCTGCTCGGTCATGCGATTTCCGATACAGATGCGAATGCCGTCGTTGCCGCCGCCCGCGCCTTGATTGCCCGCCATGCGATGGAGTTGGTTGTCGTCTCGATGGGGGCCGCCGGCGCGTGTTTCGTCACGGCCCGCGAAGCCCTCCACGCCCGCCCGCCCGCCATCGCCGTTCAAAGCACCGTGGGCGCAGGCGATGCCATGGTGGCCGGCATCGTCCATGCGATGCTCGCCAGCGAAGAAATCCCCGCGCTCGACGACATTGCGCGTCTCGCCACGGCGTTCTCGGTGTCGGCCCTCGCGCGACCGGACAGCGCCGCTGCCTTCCGAGATGGCATCGCGCGCCACCTCCCGCATGTAACGATACGCCCGGTCGCGGTCGGTTGACTTCAGTCACCCGATCAAAGCGCGATCAGAGCGCGAACGCCAGCGCCCCGCCCGCCGCCACGAGGCCGCCAGCGATGCGGGCAATGGCAACGCGCACTTTGCCCGTTGTTTGCCCTTGCCGGGCAAATCCGACCCCGAACGCCAGGCCGAGCCCATGCAAGATCACCGTGGCGGAGGCAAATCCCAGCGCGTAGGAAAACGCTCCTGCCGTGGCCGGCATTTCCGCGCCGTGGGCCATGCCATGAAACACCGCGAAAATCCCCGCCACGCCCATGCCCTCGACCACCGGCAGCCGCACCGCAAACGCGATCAGCAAACCAAGAATACACAACGAGGCCGCGATCCCCTGTTCCATGCCGGGGATCACCCAGCCGCCAATTGCCATGCCCGCCCCCATCACCATCAACCCGACAAACGCCGACGGCACGAGCCAGCGTGCGCGCCCCCCCAGCATTGCCGCCCAAAGCCCCACCGCCGTCATGGCGAGCAGATGATCCCAGCCCGTAAACGGATGCGAAAAACCGCCGCCGAAATCCCAAGCAAGCTCATGTCCGCCCTCATGCCCCGGATGCGCCAGGGCGAGGCTCGGCAGGAAAAACAGGCACAGTGCCAGCGCGACGAGGACCGGCGCAAAGCCGGGAGCCAACGCGGAGACAGAAACAGAGGCGGGAGAAACGGGAGGGGAGTTGGGAGAAGCGATCGGGGCGGAGGCAACGGGAGAAACAACGTCGTTTTTTTGCATAATCGAACCGCAGGAAAAGCAAATTGCGGGCC
>NZ_ABEA03000044.1 GCF_000171235.2 Geminisphaera colitermitum TAV2
CATCCAAGGATGAGCCTGATGATCCTGCGGGGGCTTTTGATTTTCGAGATGTCGGGGGGGGGGGGGGGGGGGCTTCGAGGAGGTCGAAGAATCCGCTCTGACCGGCGGCGCGGTCCTTGGCTTGCAGGACGGCGGAGGCGAGGGCGGCATCGACACGGGCAAAAATGGCTTTGCGCGACTCGCCGGAAAAATCGAACGCGCCGGTTTTGGCAAGGTGTTCGAGCACGCGTTTGTTGGCGGATTTGTTGTCCACACGAAGAGTAAAGTCGTCGAAATCCTTGTACGGGCCGTTGGCCTCGCGCTCGGCGATGATCTTTTGCGACGCGCCTTCACCCACGCCCTTGATGCCGGCGAGCCCGAAGCGGATTTTGTCGCCGACGGGCGTGAAGTTGGCGCCGGATTCGTTGATGTCGGGGCCGAGCACGGTGAGGCCCATGGCCTCGGCCTCGGCAATGAAGTGCGCGACTTTTTCCGCGTTGCCAAGTTCGGCGGTGAGCACGGCGGCCATGAACTGCACGGGGTAGTTGGCTTTCAGATACGCGGTCTGGTAGGCGACGACGGCATAGGCGGCGGAGTGCGATTTGTTGAAGCCGTATTGGGCGAACTTGTTCAACAGGTCGAAGATTTCGTTGGCCTTCTTTTCGTCGATGTTGTGGTGCTCCTTCGCGCCGGACACGAATTTGACGCGCTCCTGCGCCATGGCCTCGGCGTCCTTCTTGCCCATGGCGCGGCGGAGCATGTCGGCGCCGCCGAGGGTGTAACCGGCGATGACGCGGGCGCACTCCATGACTTGCTCCTGATAGACGATGATGCCGAAGGTTTCCTTGAGGACGGGTTCGAGGAGTTTGTGCGGGTAGGTGATGTTGGCGGGGTCTTTTTTGCCGCGGGCGTAGTCGGGGATGAATTGCATGGGGCCGGGACGATAGAGCGCGGAGATGGCGTTGATGTCGTCCACGGTCGAGATGCCGACCTGGCGGGATGCGTTTTGCATGCCGGGGGATTCGAGCTGGAACACGCCGACGGTTTTGCCGGCGTTGAGGAGTTCATAGGTCTTGGGGTCGTCGAGGGGGATGGTGTCGATGTCGAAGTCCTTCTGGCCGGGCACGGTGTGGCGGACGTTGTCCACGGCGTCGGAGATGATGGTGAGGGTTTTGAGGCCAAGGAAGTCCATCTTGAGGAGGCCGAGTTTGGTGATGGCTCCCATGTCGAATTGGACGGTGACGTCGCCTTCTTGCGAGGTGAGGGGAACGAAGTCGTCGAGGGGTTGGTCGGTGATGATGATGCCGGCGGCGTGTTTGCCGGTGTTGCGTACCAAGCCTTCCACTACAAGGGCGGTGTCGATGATGCGCTTGGTCATCGGGTTTCGGGAGATCTCGGTGCGCAGTTCCTCGGACTTTTTGATCGAGTCTTCGAGCGAGATGCCGATCTCCTCGGGGATCATCTTGGAGATGCGGTCGGCGTCGGCAAAGGCGAGGTCGTGCACGCGGGCAATGTCGCGGATGGCCATTTTCGCGCCAAGGGTGCCGTAGGTGATGATGTTGGCGACGCAGTCGTTGCCGTATTTTTGGCGCACGTAGTTGATGACTTCTTCGCGGCGGCGCATGCAGAAATCGATGTCGAAGTCGGGGGGCGACACGCGTTCGGGGTTGAGGAAGCGTTCGAAGAGGAGGCCGAAGCGGATGGGGTCGATGTTGGTAATGCCGAGGAGGTAGGCAACGAGGCAGCCTGCACCGGAGCCGCGTCCGGGGCCGACGGGGATGGTGTGTTGTTTGGCCCAGTTGATGAAGTCCCAGACGACGAGGAAATAATCGACGAAGCCGGTGACGTTGATGATCGCCTGCTCGTAACCCATGCGCAGGACGAGGACTTCCTCGGGGGCGAGTTCGGTGTAGTCGGGAGGAGCGGGTTTTTGGCCGGGGGCGAGGTTGTGGAGTTTGGCAAGGCGTTCGGCTACGACGGGGCGCAGGGCCACGGGGTCGTGGTCGTGGCCGTAGCGGTGCTTGAGTCCTTCGACGCAGAGTTGATGGAGGTATTGGGATGCCGAATACCGGGCCTTGATCTCGGCGGGGAGGGGGTAGCGGGGGTAGCGTTCGGAGCCTTTGGGGAAGGGGATGGAGAGGTCGCACATTTCGGCGACGGCGAGGGTGTTGGTCAGGGATTCGGGGAGTTCGCGTCCGAAGATTTTGAACATTTCGTCGCGCGACTTGAGGTAAAATTCTTGGGTGTCGAATTTCATCCGGTTTTCCTCGGCGAGCTTGGCGCCGGTCTGGATGCAGAGGAGGGCGTCGTGAGGGTTGGCGTCCTCGGAGCGGATGTAGTGAACGTCGTTGGTGGCGATGACTTTCAGGCCAAATTCTTCGCCGAGTTTGAGGAGGCCGGGGATGATTTTGCGTTGTTCGGGGATGCCGTGGTCCTGGATTTCTACAAAATAGTTTTCGCGTCCGAAAATCTCCACGTATCGGGCGCAGGCGGCGCGGGCGTCCTCGAAGCGGTCGTGCATGAGGTTTTGGCAGACTTCGGAGGCGAGGCAGCCGGTGAAGCCGATGAGTCCTTTGGAGTAGCGGGCGAGGGTTTCGAGGTCGGCGCGGGGCTTGTAATAAAAGCCTTTGAGGTGGGCGTCGGAGACGAGTTTGAGGAGGTTTTGATAGCCTTCGAGGTTTCGGGCGAGGACGCCGAGGTGGTAGTAGCTTTTGCCGTCTTCGGATTTGCCGGTTTTTTCGAGGCGTGAGCCGGGGGCGATGTAAAATTCGCAGCCGATGAGGGGTTTGATGCCGGCTTTCTTGGCTTCGTTGTAGAACGAGATCGCGCCAAACATGTTGCCGTGGTCGGTGAGGGCGATGGCGGTCTGGCCAAGTTCTTTGGCGCGCGACATGAGGCGGTCCACGCGGCAGGAGCCGTCGAGCAGGCTGTAGTCGGTGTGAACGTGGAGGTGGATGAAATCGGATGGCGACGGCACCGGGGCAAAAAAGCGGAAAAGCAGGGGGGCTGAAAGCGGAAAGCAGGGGGGGGGGGGGGATTTCGTAGTTCGGAGTTTTACTGCCAAAGAACTCCTAAATTTACGTTTTTGGACAGCAAAGTCGCCAAGGCGCAAAGGAAGAAATTTCTTTGATTCACAATTCTTTATTCTGATCTTTGCGGCTTTGCGGCTTCGCTGTTTTCTTCAACTTTTAGTAACTCCTGCCAATCCAAACCGTTTGGCTCCCGAATAGGGAAGGACGCACGGTTCGGGCTAAAGCATTTTCAAAAAATCTGCAGCCATCACCGAACTGGTAGGGAGGCCTCTCCGAGGCCTCCGCAAGCACGCTCCAACCACCTATGAGTTTCGCATCCTCACACCACGCACGACGGAGGCCTCGGACGGAGCGCAGCAGCGCGGAGATGGCATCGCCGAAGGCGATGGCCCGAAGGGCTGCCCTCGACAGAGGGCACAAAGACCTCCCTACCGTTAAGACATCGGCTACCGTTTTAAATGAAATGCTCTAAAGCTCCGAACCTACGGGGGGGGGGGGGGGGGGGGACGCTCAAAGCCGCCGCTCTCCGCGCTCGTTGGTGCGGATTCGCCCCGGGTTTGTCCGATGGGGAGGACCGAAGATTTTGCCCGTCGCCCGAATTTTGCCCGGTCCTTGTGGCCGCCTGGACNGAATGTGCCGGGTGAATCTGCGCCNTTTTCCAAGCAACGTCTGTCCGGAAGACCGAACGAATTTCCAACNTTTCCGTCCTTGTGGCANNGAAAAATCCGACCCGGTGTAATTCCGGAAACCCGCGAATAGAATTTCGGTGTGCCCCCTTTTTGACGTCCGAAGCCCTTCACCTCGGTGATCGTCATGCCTTCGATGCCGATGGCGGAAAGGGCTTCTTTCACGTTTTCCAGTTTAAAGGGTTTGATGATGGCAATGATGAGCTTCATGGAACGAACGGTATCTAGCAAAATGCTGAAAACTGAAATGCTAAAAAGCTGAAATGGGGAACATCCCCCACCCTTCCTCCCCCCCCCCCCGCGCATGGAGAGGGAGTTCTGATTTCAGTTTTTTAGCTTTTTAGCCTTTCGGTTTTTTCATCAGGCGGTGGCTTTGACGAATTTCGCTTCGGCGGCGTCCCAATCCACCACGTTCCAGAAGGCGGCGATGTAGTCGGGACGGCGGTTTTGGTAATTCAGGTAGTAGGCGTGCTCCCACACATCGAGGCCGATGATGGGTTTGCCTTCGATGCCGGCCACGGCCTTGCCCATGAGCGGGCTGTCTTGGTTGGCGGTGGAGCCAACGGCGAGTTTTTGAGGACGATCTCCATCCGCCGTGACATAGAGCCAGGCCCAGCCGGAGCCGAAGCGCGTGGCGGCGGCCTTGGCGAATTCTTCCTTGAATTTATCAAAGCTGCCAAAGGTGGTCACGATGGCCTCGGCGAGCTTGCCCTTGGGAGCGCCGCCCTTGCCGGGGCCGATGATCTTCCAGAAGAAGCTGTGGTTGGCGTGTCCGCCGCCATTGTTGCGCACGGCGGTGCGGATGGCTTCGGGGACTTTGGTCAGGTCGGAGATCAGTTCGCAAACGCAGTCGGGACCGGTGATGTTGGCAGAGGCGAGGGCGTTGTTGAGATTGGTGATGTAGGCTTGGTGATGCTTGGTGTGGTGGATTTCCATCGTCCGGGCATCAATGTGAGGCGCGAGGGCGTCGTTCGCGTAGGCGAGTTTGGGAAGTTCGTAAGCCATGGTTGGTTGTTGTGTTGTGATTTTATAGTAAGGAACGGAAGGTTTCCAACGTGCGCGGGTTCCGACCAGCGTCAACCATCCCGCTCATTCTTCCTCTTCCGGCAACTCGGCGGAGGGAGCGTCGGCGCCGGATGAGAGAGGCGGGAGGGGCGAGCGTTTTTGGCGAAAGAAGGTCTGGAGCAGCACGCGGCACTCGTCCTCAAGCACGCCGCCCGCCGTGATGCCGAGGTGGTGATTGACGCGCGGCAGGGCGTTGAGGTCGGTCGCGCCACCGAGGCAGCCCATCTTGGGGTCGGGCACGGCGTAGCAGACGCGTTTGAGGCGCGACATGAGCGTGGCACCCGAGCACATGGGGCAGGGTTCCTTGGTCACGTAGAGCGTGCACTCCTCCAGCCGCCAGTCGCCGAGGGCGGAGGCGGCTTGCGTGATGGCGAGCATCTCGGCGTGGGCGGTCGGATCGTTCGCACTCTCCACGCCGTTGTGCGCCGAGGCGATGACTTCGCCGCTGCGCTCGATCACGCAGCCGATGGGGACTTCGTCCCGACGCCAGGCGTCGATGGCCTGATTGTAGGCGAGCGACATGTAAAACACGTCGTCGCGCACAAGCTGCGACGGGAAGCGTTTGTCGAAGGGGCAGTCGTGTTGGACGGGTTTGACCATGATGGAGGCGGGAGTCCCGCGTCCAACGGACATGCGAAGAACACGCCCGGGCGCAAGGCCGGAGGCAGGGCTGCCGGCGAGGGGGGGGGGGGGAGGAGGCCGCATGCGCGCACTCACTCGAAAACGCCTGCGACACGCGGCGGATTTGCCGGGCTCCAAGAGTTAAAACCTTGACTAACGGAGCCGGATTTTGCCTTACAAGTGCCTTTTACGCTCTACGCATGACTGAAACTCTCTCCACCGGCTGTATGGCCAATTTGTATGTCTGACGGCAATTCGATCGAAGTTGAAGGCAAGATCGTGGCCGTCCTCCCCGGCACGATGTTCAAAGTTGAATTGGCCAACGGCCACGTAGTCCTCGCCCACATCTCGGGCAAACTGCGCAAGAATTTCATCAAAATCGCCTCCGGCGACAGCGTGAAAATGGAGATGAGTCCCTACGACTTGGAAAAGGCGCGCATCACCTACCGCATGCGCGACACGCCCCCTCCGGGCTACCGCCAGCAACAAGGCCCGCGCCGCCGCCGCTAATTTTGACGGCCCGCGCCGGACTGAGGATCGCCCCCATGCCGGCCAGAAAAAAAAAATCCCCTTCCGCCAACATCACATCCCGCGCAACCGACGCCCATGCCGCAGGCGTGACCGCAGGTGTGAACATGACGGCGGAGTTGCCCCCCGGACTGGCCGATCCGATCACGGATTTTTGCGCCGTCCTTGAACTCGAACGCGGACGCTCCGACCACACGGTCGAGGCCTACGAGAGCGACCTGACGCAGTGCGCGACCTTCCTCCAGCGCCAGAAAAAACTGGCCGACTGGCGCGCAGTCACCGGCGCGGCGGTGACGGACTGGCTGTATTCACTTGATGGAGACGATTACAGCGTGGCGAGCCTTGCGCGAAAACTCTCCGCGCTGCGGATGTTTGCCCGCCACCTCGTGCGCGAACAAACGCGCCCGGACGATTTCACCGAGCTCTTGCAAGGCCCCAAGCTCGTGCGCCGCGTGCCCGGCACGCTCAACGCGGAAGAAGTGGCGCGTTTGCTCGCAGCACCGGGGGGGGGGGGGGGGGGGGGGGGGCCCCACGCCCTGCGCGACCGGGCGATCCTGGAGTTGTTTTACTCCAGCGGCCTGCGTGTATCCGAATTATCAGGACTCCTCTTGCAGCAGGTTGACCTGGAGAACGGCATGCTCCGCGTCTTCGGCAAAGGCGCCAAGGAACGCGTCGTGCCCGTGGGGAGCAAGGCCCGCGAAGCCCTTGCCACGTATCTCACCGCCGCGCGCCATCACTTCGTGAAAGAGAAAAAAACCGGCAGCCAACTCTTCCTCAGCGAACGCGGCACCGCGATCTCCCGCAAAATGCTTTGG
Source organism: Geminisphaera colitermitum TAV2 (assembly GCF_000171235.2). Taxonomy (GTDB): domain Bacteria; phylum Verrucomicrobiota; class Verrucomicrobiia; order Opitutales; family Opitutaceae; genus Geminisphaera; species Geminisphaera colitermitum. Next base: position 6,727 of record NZ_ABEA03000044.1, read on the forward strand.
GTGCTGGTCAAAAAATACACGAAACTCGCCGGCATCACCAAACCGGTGAAACCCCACCTCCTTCGCCACTCCTTCGCCACGCACCTCCTCAGCGGCGGCGCCGACCTGCGCGCCATTCAGGAAATGCTCGGCCACGCCACCATCGGCACGACCCAAATCTACACCGCCGTCGAGGAACGCCGCCTGCTGGACCAGCACGCCAGATTCCACCCGCGCAACCAAGAGGAATAACACACGCTGAAATCTCCCATGCGGCACACGACGCGGCGCATTTGCTAATACCCTGCCTTCGTTCGAACTAATACTCGCACAACCACAACATCTGGTGCATTGACCGCACAAAAACCACAACCCATAGCGTTTCCCCTGTCCGTTTCTTCTACTGTTTATTGTTAGCTTTACGAGGATTCCGCCTCCGTCCGCCACTCTGGCCGGGCCTGGCCAGAAGTCCTCAACCCACCCGCAACGCAACGCCGTTAACACGCGCCTCGCGCGCACCCACTGTTCACGTTGTTGCGTTTTTCTTCTGCCAAGAGTTTGTCAGCACGCTGCCAAATTCAACCACACCAATCCCGCCGACCTCCCGTCTCAGAACCAACCGTCAACCCGTTTCACCGCGCCATTCGGCGCATCACCACCATGTCTCTGCATCTGCCCACACCCGCCCAGGATCTCGCCGCCTTCCTTCGCAACGCCGCCCCCACCCTCCCCGTCCAAGTCCGCAAACGTGACGGGCGCCTCGTCCCCTTCGACGCCAAACGCATCACCCGCGCCCTCTCGCGTGCCGGCACCGCCACCGGCGAATTTGACGACGCCATGGCCCACCGCCTCACCCTCCGCGTCATCAACCTCCTCCTCGCCACCGTCGCCGACACCACGCCCACCGTCGAACAAGTGCAGGACGTCATCGAGGAATTCCTGCTCGACTCCCCCTTCCGCAAGACCGCCCGCGCCCTCATCGTTTACCGCGACCAGCACAAACGCCTCCGCGAAGTCACCGCCCGCCAGGACGTCGCTCTCATCGACGGCTACCTCAAGCAACTCGACTGGCAGGTCCGCGAAAACAGCAACATGAGCTACTCGCTTCAGGGCCTCAACAACTACCTCTCCTCCGCTGTATCCAAAACCTACTGGCTCAACGCCATCTACCCGCCCGAAATTCGCACCGCGCACGAAAACGGCGACTTCCACCTCCACGACCTCAACCAACTCTCTGTTTACTGCGTCGGCTGGGACCTCCACGACCTCCTCCTCCAAGGCTTCTGCGGCGTCCCAGGCAAAGTCGAGTCGCGCCCCGCAAAACACCTCCGCACCGCGCTCGGGCAGATCATCAACTTTTTCTACACCCTTCAGGGCGAAGCCGCGGGCGCGCAGGCATTTTCGAGCTTCGACACCCTTCTCGCGCCCTTCATCCGCTTCGACAACCTCACCTACGAACAAGTCAAACAATCGCTCCAGGAATTTATCTTCAACATCAACGTCCCCACGCGCGTCGGCTTCCAGACCCCGTTCACCAACGTCACCCTTGACCTCGTCTGCCCGCGTCACATGGCCGACGAACCCGTGGTCCACGGCGGCATCCACCGCGAGGAGACCTACGGACAGTTCCAAGCCGAGATGAACCTCTTCAACCGCGCCTTCTTCGCCGTCATGACCGAAGGCGACGCCAAGGGCCGCGTCATGACATTTCCGATACCCACCATCAACCTCACCCCCGATTTCGACTGGGACAACCCCGAACTCGAAGGACTCTGGGAGATGACCGGCCGCTATGGCATCCCGTATTTTTCCAACTTCATCAACTCCGACATGAAGCCCGAGGATGCGCGCTCCATGTGCTGCCGTCTCCGGATTGACAATACACAACTCGAAAAGCGCGGCGGCGGCCTCTTCGGCGCGCACCCGCTCACCGGCTCCGTCGGCGTTGTCACGATCAACCTCCCCCGCCTCGGCCACCATGCCGCCGGGGACGTTCCCGGCACGCCCGGCGAAGACGCCCCGCTCGCCGCCCGCGAGGAAGCCTTCCGCACCCGCCTCGCCGCCCTCATGGACATCGCCCGCGAGAGCCTGGAGATCAAAAGAAAACTCCTCGAACGCCTCACCTCCGCCGGCCTCTATCCCTACACCACGCACTACCTCCGCCACATGCAGGAGCGTTTTGGTGCGTATTGGAAAAACCATTTTTCCACCATCGGACTCGTCGGCATGAACGAAGCCTGCACCAACCTCGGCTTCGGCGGCATCAACACCCCCGAAGGCCGCGCCTTCGCCCTGCGCACGCTCGACTACATGCGCGACCGCCTCGTCGCCTACCAGCGCGAGACCGGCAACCACTACAACCTTGAGGCCACCCCCGCCGAAGGCACCAGCTATCGCCTCGCCAAGAAGGACAAGGAACTCTTCCCCTCCATGCTCGTCGCCAACGAGGAGGACCTCATGCAGGGCGCCAAGCCCTACTACACCAACTCCACGCACCTCCCCGTGCAGGCCACCGACGACCTCTTCGAGGCCCTCGACCATCAGGACGAACTGCAAACCAGATACACCGGCGGCACCGTCCTCCACCTTTTCCTCGGCGAGCGCATCGCCGACCCGAAGAACGTAAAAAACCTCGTGCGCCGCATCGCGCAAAAACACCGCCTGCCCTACTTTTCGCTCACGCCCACCTTCAGCGTGTGCCCGGAACACGGATACATCGCAGGCGAGCACCACATCTGTCCCAAGTGCGGCAAGAAGGCCGAGGTTTACTCGCGCGTCGTCGGCTACCTCCGCCCCATCCAGCAGTGGAACGAAGGCAAGCAGGCCGAGTTCAAGCGCCGCCGCGTTTACAAAGTGCCGTCCTCCGCAAGCCCCGTCCTGCCCGTGCCCGAACTCATCGCTGGCTGACCGCTCATGGACCTTTATGGGCCACATGACCCCATGTGTCCCATAAAGCCACTCCCCCCCCCCCCCCCCCTCTCATGCGCATCGGCGGCTACGTTCCCTGTTCGCTCAGCGATTTTCCCGGTCGCATCGCCGCCGTGGTCTTCACGCAAGGCTGCAACTGGCGCTGCCCCTGGTGCCACAACACCGCGCTCGTTTACCCGGAGCAATTCACCACTCCGATCCCCGAGGCCGACATTTTACAAAAACTCGCCACCCGCCGCGGCAAGCTTGACGGCGTCGTCATCAGCGGCGGTGAACCCACGCTTCACCCCGACCTCCCCGACTTCATCCGCCGCGTCCGCGCCCTCGGTTTTCTGATAAAACTCGACACCAATGGAAGCCGTCCCGCCGTCGTTCGCGCGCTCATAGCCGAAGGACTTCTGGATTTCGTGGCGACCGACATCAAGGCCCCCTGGCCCCGTTACGCCGAAGCCGCCGGCCTCCCCTCCCCCACCTTCGACACGGCGGCCCTTCAGGAAACTCTCGCCCTCCTCCGCGAGTCCGGCATCGAGCACCAACTACGCACCACCCGCTGGCCCGGCCTCACCGAAGCCGACGCCCCCGATATCGAAACCATCGCCGCCGGTTCCCCGCACGTCTGGCAGGAATACCGCCCCGTGTCCCCCTGACTTTTGCTGTCAAGCAGGCGAAGCCCAAGGAGCGG
>NZ_ABEA03000043.1 GCF_000171235.2 Geminisphaera colitermitum TAV2
TAAAACGACCCGTCGAAAGCGGCGATGAATCGCCGCACTCCATGTCGAGCCATTGAAAATGTCGAAGAACCTCTCTGCGTCTCTGTGTCTCTGCGTGATCTCTTAAATCTTGCGACAAATTGAACCGACAATGCTCTAAACGGATATGATGGGCGGCGCTTCGCGCCGTCGGCGGGTCGGGAGACCCGCCCTCCAAATTTAGCGCCGCTTCCAGGCGGGCTGCGGCAACTCCATGGGCTTGGTCTCGATTTGCACGCCGGCGACCGCAGGGTGGTTGTGCAGTTGGTGGAATTTCGCCACGTTGAGCCGCCAGCCCAACGCACTACTGGTCTCGGTCACGGCCACCACGCGATCATCAAAAAGAAAACCGAACGCCAGACGCAGGCTGCCGGGCGTGGACTCCATCTCGGCACGCGCCAGACGCAAAAAATCAGGCGCATCAGGATGATTTGGATACAAGATCCAGAGGATGTTTTTGACGTTGGTCGCAACGTAGGACTCCAACGGATGGCAGGACTTGACGTTCAGGCGGGGGCCTTCCTCGTTCACCATCACGCTGCCGCAAATCATGAGTTGCGCGTTGTCCGTGATGTAGTGCCCCGTCTCGGCAAAGGCGCCGGCAAACATGTTGAGTTGCAAGGTGGCCTCCTTGGTGGCGAGCGAGAAGGCGGCCCAGGGGCGGTTGTCTTTTTTGGAGAGTTTTTTGGCAATCGTGCCGGCGATGCCGCCGATGCGGAAGGGCGTGCGGTCGGGCTGTTCGAGGAGTTCGTGGATGAAGTGCGAATCGATGGCTTCGAGCAGGCCGTCGTAGTCGTTGAGCGGATGCCCGGAGACGTAGAAGCCGAGGAGTTCTTTTTCGAACTGGAGTTTTTCGTTCTGGGTAAAATCCGCAGCGGTCGC
>NZ_ABEA03000042.1 GCF_000171235.2 Geminisphaera colitermitum TAV2
GCATCACCGCTCCGGGCTTTTTTGTCCAAAGTGGCGTGGGTGTCCCCCTCCCCCCCCCCCCCCCCGCGCCGCCACGCCTCACAAAAATGTATCCTGCCGCAGCTTGCCGGCGGCTGCGGCGGCGCGGGCCGCCGCCTCCTCGGGCGACGGGTTCAGGTGTCGTGGCGGTTTGGATACGCGACGGGCCACGGCGGCCTCGCGGTCGGCGACGATGCGGGCGCAGATCGCCTGCACGTGGAGCCGCAGCCATTGCTCGGTGCTGGAGCCTTCGGTGTAGTCGGCCGGTCCGTAGTGGTCGATGCGTCCGTCGGCACGGAGCTTGTCGTTCTGCGCGAATTCGTCGGTGCGCCGGGGATTGTAAACGGCATAGGCGCGTCCGCCGCCTTTCTTCACCACGGAAAAACTCGGAATGTCGCTGGGGCCGTCGGCAATGTAGATCATGTTCTGAAACGGAATGCGCCGGTCCTCGGGACTGATGTTGGCGTTCACGTCGATGGCGGGGTTTTTGTTGGTGCCTTTGTTGATCTCAAAGAGGGCGCGGGTTTTGGTGGTGTTGTCGATGACCATGCCGATTTGCGCAATGAGGGCCTCGGCGGCGTTGAACTCCTCGAACTCCGCCTGCTGGAGAAAGCCGGGCCGCAGGGGATTTTCGATAAATTCGCAGCCCCACACGCCGTCGATGTGGTCCGCCACCGCGCAGCCGCGAATCATCTCGGCAAGGCCGGTGCTCACCACGTAGTGCTCAAGCTGGATGTCATGCTTCTCATACTCGGGACGTTCGCTCACCCAGGCGCGGGAGCGGGCGAAGAAGTCGGGGATGCCGGGATAGAATTTCAATTCGCCGCCGCATTCGCGGAGCACCCGGTTGTTGAGGCCGGGCATGGTGCCGGTGAGCACGCTGGTGAGAAGGTGGTTGAGGTAGGCGATCTCGCCGGAGAGGTGGTAACCACGCTTGAGGTAGTGGGCGACAAGGCTGTTGGTCTCCGCCCAGAAGGTGGACTCGTTGACCCCGTAGCGCCGGAAAATCGGAGCCTGCATGTAGTCGGGGATGAGGGTCTTGTCGAAGTCCCAGATGCACGCGATGATGTTTTGTGTGAAAAGCGGCGTGGCCATGGCGAAGGGAAATTAAGAATTAAGAATTAAAAATTAAGAAGTCCAAACCACCGAACCGGCACCGCCAAACCACACACCGCAGCGAAGTCCGTTTTTTTTAATTTTTAATTCTTAATTCTTAATTCTTAATTCTTAACTCCCATGCAGTCCCTTCCCGACATCTCCCTTTTCCAGCGCCGCGCCGACGAACTCGATGCGCAGATGCGTTCGCCGACGTTTTACAACGATGCCCGGGCCGCCGCCGCCGTCACCCGCGAGCATCAGCAGGTCACGCAACTGCTGGCCGACCATGCCGCCCACCGGAAAACACTGGCTGAGATCGCCGAGGCGCAGGCGCTTATCAAAGACCCGTCGGCTGACCCCGATCTGCGCGAACTGGCCGAGGCCGAACTGCCGGAATTGGAAGCGCGGCGGGAGCGGCTTTTCCGCACGGTGCTCGCGGGCATGATCCCCCCCGAACCGACGGATTCGCGCGACACCGTGCTCGAAATCCGCGCCGGCACCGGGGGCGAAGAGGCGGCGCTGTTCGCGGCGGAACTGGCGCGCATGTATCACCGTTACGCGGAGGATCGCGGCTGGACGGTGGAGCCGACCGGCAGCAGCGAAAGCGAGCGGGGCGGGTTCCGCGAAGTGAGTTTCATCATTCGCGGGCAGGACGTGTACAAGCAGCTCAAGTTCGAGAGCGGCGTGCACCGCGTGCAGCGCGTGCCGTTGACCGAAGCCAACGGGCGCATCCACACCTCGACGGTCACGGTGGCGGTGCTGCCCGAGGCGCAGGAGGTGGACATCCGCATCGATCCGCAGGACCTCGAAATCACCGTGCAACGTGCCAGCGGTCCCGGCGGGCAAGGGGTCAACACGACCGACTCCGCGGTGCGCATTGTACACAAGCCGACGGGCATGATCGTGTATTGCGCCGACGGGCGTTCGCAGCAGAAGAACAAGGCGAGCGCGATGTCCGTGCTGCGCGCCCGCCTGCTCCAGCGCAAGCAGGACGAAGAGGCGGCAAAATATGCCGCGCAGCGTCGTGGGCAAATCGGCACGGGCGACCGCAGCGAACGCATCCGCACCTACAATTTCCCGCAAAACCGTCTCACCGACCATCGCATCGGCCTCACGCTCTACAGCCTGACGCAGGTGATGGAGGGCGCGCTCAATGAGGTGGTGCAACCGCTGCAAAAAGCGGAGTTTGAGGAGAAACTGGCCCTCCTCACCGGCCAGCCCTACGACCGCCGTCGCGCGGCGAGCGGCGACGACGATTGAGTCGATGACGGTTGAGTCGGCACGCACACCGGCAGCCCAAGCGCCCAGGCCGGTGATTTTGCATATATATGTATATAGCAGGGTTATTGTTGCTTATACAAGGGGTCGGTTGTTAGCAGAGTCTTTTTGTGAAACTCGTAATCGTCGAAGACCAGACCATGCTTCGGGAGCTGCTGCTCATGGCCTGTGTGTGCGCGATTCCCGGCTCCGAGGTGCGGAGCGCGCCCAATCTCCAGGAGGGGCTCGCGCTTTGCCGCCAGTTGCAGCCGACAGTGGTGTTGCTTGATGTGGTCCTGCCCGATGGCGACGGACTCGATTTCGTGCCGGCGATCAGGAAGGCGGTTCCAGAGGTGAAAGTGCTCACGCTCTCGTCGCACACGGATGAATACACGCTGCACCGCGCGCAGTCGGCGGAAGTCAATGGTTTCGTGGATAAAAACGGGCAGACGCTCGACATCCTTCAGGAGGCGATCACGGCGGTCATGGCGGGGCAGACCTATGCGTGCTCCGTGGTGAGGGAAGTGCGGGCCCGGGTGCGGGCCGACCCGCTCGCGTTCGCCAAGGTTTTGTCCGACCGCGAGATGGAATTGCTGTGTTTGTTTGGCCGGGGCTGGTCCAACGAGGAGGTGGCGGCGCATGCGGGGTTGAGTCCGCGCACGGCGCGCAACCACCGGCAAAACATCATGACCAAGCTCGGCCTGACCTCGACTCCGCAACTGATCCGCTACGCGTTGGAAAAAGGATTTGCCCGGGCCAGCATCTCGTAGCCGCGACATGGTCCGCCGCACGCGCCACCGGTTCCCCAAACGGCTGGCTTGCGCACCAGCCGTTTATGGGAATGATTTGCGCCCTTCGTTCCAAAACCTGTCATTTCCCGGTTCATTTTTCCGTTCATTCACTCGCCCATGCTCGACTCCGCCAAAAAATTCTCCGCGATTCTTTCCCCTGGTTTTTTTGCCGCCCTTCTCGTGGCGGCTGGCTTCATGGGCTTCATCGCCTGGGACCAATCCCACTGGTGGAAATTGAAGGAGGACTACGGGTTCGGCTGGCTGGTGCCGGCCTTTGTCGTGTTTGTCGTTTATGACCGCTGGCCCCGGATCAAGGCGGCTGTCGAGGCCTGCCGCGCTCCCGGCAGCCTCCGCGCGAAGGGAGCGGGACGAGTGGTGCTGGGCAGCGTGGCCACGCTCGCGGCGGTGTTTGGCGCGCTGTTATTTTTCATTGGCGCCTTCTACCGCGCCGGAGCCGGTCCGTCCTATCCCGGCACGCTTGCGATCACGCTCGGCTCGGCCGGCATGTTGTTCGCGCTGTTGTTCATCAATGCCCCCGAAGCCAAACCGGTGACGCCAGCCCGTATGCTGGACGACGCGCGGGTGCAGTTGGTGGCGCTGTTCGTCTTCCCGATCCTCGTCTGGCTGGTGTCCGCGCCGATGGTCTCGGTGGTGGAAAACAACCTCAGCCTCTTCCTGCTGGGGCGGGTGACCGCCGTGGTGTTTTTCGTTTTCGATATTCTGGGGCTGACCATCGAGCAGCAGGGCAACGTTCTCGTGCTGCCCAAGGGCCAGGTCGGCGTGGCCGAGGCGTGCTCGGGCATTCGCTCGCTCACCGGCTGTCTGTTCGCCGGATCGTTTCTCGCGGCGGTATTCCTGCACAAGCTCTGGAAAAAAATCGCGCTGGTGGGCTGCGCGATGCTGTTCGCATTTTTCACCAACCTGCTTCGCGGCATTTTTCTCACTGCCTGGGCCTACAACTACGGCCCCGAAGCCATCGAAGGCACGGTCCACGACACGGCGGGTTACGCGGTGCTGGGCCTCACTGTGGTCGGCCTGCTCTGCCTGCTGCCGCTCTTCAACCTGAAGATCAGCTTCTCCGACGCCCCCCCCCCCCCCCCCGCCCCTCCCGCCGACGAGAACCACACGCCCGGTGGTCATGGAAACGGCAATACGACCAGCCCGGCGGGAGCGTAAGGTTTTGGTTTCCCGCCACGGTGCAACGCGCGCAACGGGATACAGATTTGCCAGGCTTGTTCCCGTTGCATGCGTTGCGCCGTGGCGGGAAAATGATCGCTGCGGGAAAAATCAGAGTGCCGATGGAGGCATCTCCACATGTTCGCTGCTCACGATCAGGCCACGTGCATCGGTGAGGTTGAAATAAAAAACAGACGCGTCAGCCGGCACCGTCGCCGTGGCTCGTGATGCGACATCATCAACCGTGGCTGTCATGGTTTCCCAAATACGATCCTGCCAGCGTCCGCCAGACGTGCGCGTAAAATTGAGAACGGCCTCGCGGACAGGCGTGTCAGGCGCGGCAGTCCATGTGACCCATGCGGCGTTCGTCGCCGCGTCGCGTCCCTGTCCGGTGACGCGGGCAAGCGACACGCCGCCTCGCACGATGCTGTCGGCAAAGGCGCGGATTTCCTCGGGGTTTTCGCCGGGCGCACCGTGCCCGTGCTTCATGCGCACACGCAGGCAAACCGCCTGCGTGCCGGGCGCGGCGCGATACGAACGTTGCCAGGCACTCATGGTGAATGCGAAATCGTTGGTGCCGTTGAGCCACAAAATCGGCAGGCGTGCCTGCGGCAGACGGTGTTTCGGGTCCCAGAGACGGTTCCATTCAGTGACGCGGGCGGCGGCTTTTTCCCAAGGGACTTTTGAGTCGATGAAGCGCGAACCGTCGTCCTCGTTTTCCGAAATGAATCCGCAGCCATAAACCGGCACGGCAAACTTGAGACGCGTGTCGATGCCAATGACGTTGGCGAGCACCACCGCGCCGTAGGAAATGCCTGTCGCGCCGATGCGCTCCGCATCCACTTCAGGAAACGACGCGAGCAGCGAATGCGCGAGCAGTGTATCCGCCACGGCATGATACATCCACTGGTCGGCAACGGGGAGCGTGATGTCGTTCGTGCCGCTGCGTTTGGGACCGGGATTTTGCGGGTTGCGCTGCCAGTGGCTGTATTTGCCAACGGGAATGCCGCCGTCGTGGTCAAACGCGATGGCGGCGTATCCCCGATCCACCCACAGCTTGACCCAGTTGGCGAACGCCGTGCCGCCCGCGCCGTGAACGAGCACAATGCCGGGCGCAGGCTTGGCGGACGAGGCTCCGGCGGGCGCGCCATAAAACGCAAAAACGCGCGTCGGGTTGCCCTGCCAAGGAAGCCCTTCGAACGCGAACGCACGCACGCCGTCGGGAAGCGCAGCGACAGCCTCGGATTGCGTATAGGCGGCGGGCGCATCGAACACGCGCGGCGGAGACTGGAGCGCGGCGAAGTCCCAAGTGGGGGCAGGCGCGGCAAGACCCGTGGCTACAAAAAACACGGCCAAAACGACCGCTATGTTACGACGACAACCAGGAAGGCGTGATTTCATGAAATGAAGGCTGCATTCAGCGGCTAAACGTTGCCGGGGACGAGAAGTTTCGACAGGTGACGACAGGTTGCGACAGATAACGAGTCACCTTGACCGTCACCTGTCGTTCCCTGTCGCCAACCAGTCGGAGCTTGCGATACCGCATCGGGAACGGCATGCCGCAGTGCCATGCCACTGCAATTCTCCCCATCTGCCGGTTATCGGCGGCTCGATTCCTGGACGCTGGCGTGTATTGCCCAAATGGCTACATGCCGCTTCTGCCAAAAATTCCTCACCCGCAACCTTGATCCGACCGGCCGCCAATACGACCAGATGACCCAGGCCGCCCGTTCCGGCAAGGTCAACATTGTCGAAGGCTCCGCCCGCGCCTCGACCTCCAGGGAAACCGAAATGAAACTCACCGACGTCGCCCGCGCCAGCCTTGCCGAACTCCACAGCGATTATGAAGACTGGCTCCTGCGCCATGGACAAGTCCCCTGGCGCAAGGATTCGCCCGAGGCCCAAGCTGTCTATAACACCCGTCTCGACAAACCCGATTACGGCAACGATTACGTCCACGATTCCTGCATCCATATCCTCGCCCAACAAAAAAAATTCGCCCGCTGGCTTGAGACGGACGACTCCAGCATCGTTGCCAACGCACTGCTCATTATCATCAGCCGTGTTATCAACATGCTTCTTCGCCAACTCGAAGCGCAGGGAGAGATTTTTAGCGAGACCGGAGGTTTCCGCGAGCAACTTACCACCGCCCGAGTGGAAACACGGGCGGCGAAAGAAAACGCGCCCCTTTGCCCCGAATGTGGCAAACCCATGAAACGCCGCAAAGCCAGGACCGGCCCCAATGCCGGCAAGGATTTCTGGGGTTGCACCGGTTTCCCCGACTGCAAAACCACCCGCGAAATCCCCTGAGGGGGGGGGGTGACAGGCCGCGACGGATTGCGACAAGAGCCGACAGGTGTCCATTAAAACCCGTCGAAACTCATCGTCCCCCGTCGTTACCTGTCGCCACCCTGCCCAGATCGGCGGCGACAAGCCGCGCAATCTCCCGAGCCCCTGTCTCCGTAAAATGGGTACGGTCGCCAAGGCCGGGGCGGTCGGCGTTGTCGAGTTTGTTGACGGTGTAGGACTCCGTCCCGTCCTCGCCGAGTCGGTCGAACAACGTTCCGCTGGTGGCGTGCAAGTCGATGAGTTTCACATCGAGTTCGGTGGCGACGGCCTTCATCGCATCAGCGTAACGTCCGAGTTCGTTGGTCGGATGGCCGTTCTTGTAGAGGCGGCGATGAACCGGTGTGACAAGGATCGGCGTGACACCGGCAGCGCGCGCCTCGCGGACAAAACGCCGGAGGTTGTCGCGATAATCGGTGGCGGCGTCGGTGGACTCGGGTTTGTCCTTCGCGTGCGAATCGTTGTGACCAAATTGAATCAATACGTAATCGGGCTTGGCCGCGAGGACGCCCTGCCAGCGGTCAGGCGGAAAGGTTTTGGTGCTCAAGCCACCGCGCGCGGCATTGGTGATTTGCGTGCCTTTGGGCAAAAATTCGTGCAGAAGTTGCCCCCAACCTCGCATGGGCGATGTGGGTTTGTAGTCGCAAACCGTGGAGTCACCGATGAGGGCGATTTTGAGCGGTGCGATTGCAGAGGGCGCAGCATGGATCGACGCCAACGAAAAAACGGCGGACAGAAACAGACAAACATGCGCCAGACAGGAATGATATTTTGCAGTATTCATTTCTTGGATTCTTTTTAACTCTTCATCTGGCAAAATTTCCCGGAGCGTAGAGAAAATCCTCCGGCTCTTTGCCCAACGCAACAGCATCCATTTCGAACGGTTGTTTTTCGGCAGGCGCGAGGACAAATTCGTTGCGTCCCGCAAGCAACACGAGGGGCGCGTTGGTTGCGCCTTGCGGAAGGCCGATGTTACCCCAACAGGGCACCTTCGGAATCTCGCGACCCAATTGCTGCTCTCCACTGCGAATCGACATCAATTTGTCATTCAATAAAATGCGGCTGACGCGATTTCTGAAACGTCCGAAAAGATAATATTTGCCCGCTTGGTCGGGGGTGAGATCGAAAACGAGTTTGCAGGATGCGGACTTGCCAGAGGGGGGGGGGGGGGCACTGTTTTCGCCAAGCAGTTCGATTTTGCCGTAAATCACGTTGGCACGGCGGGTTTTGACTTTGGCGTCGTCAGCGCGATTATCGAAATAAACCGTGACCGGACGCGACAAGCCGTTGTTCGTCCGAATCAGAAAAGCCCCACTGTGCAATCGCGCTTCCTTGACGTTTTTATAAGTATTTCTTGTGTCGATGGTAAGAGTGAGCGGTTTTCCCGCCTCCAAGACGCCGCGCGAGGGCGTCACCGCAAAATAATTCGTTGCAACGGGTTGAACGATTGAAAATTCGATGCGCGTGTTTCCGCGTCCGGCGGACGGCTCGGTTTTCGGAGTGAGCGTGAGTTGCGTTTTTGTTGTTTGCAGGTCGAGGCGGATTTCGGCGGCGGAGGTTTCAAAATCGAGCGGACGTTCCGGCAGGGCCAAAGCGGTGCCAAGTTTTCCGTCGGGTGAAAAGTTGGGGATTTTTTCACCGCGCAATTTTTCACGCACGTCGGGCTGCAAGCGGAAATCGCCGTTCGGGGCGTCGCGAAACGAGGCGGTCTGGCGGTAACCGTGCGTTTCCTGTTTTTCCTGGTCCAGACGCGCAAAAACATCCACGTCCGTGCGCGGGCGAACCAGGCTGAGAAGATCGTAATCCACCGAGGTCTTTTCGCGAAACACGCCGCCCGCAAAGAAGTTGGAAGCCTGGATAATGTTGTTGCGGCTGACGAACTTGAGGTTGCCGGAAACGCGGTCGGGCTCGCCTTTTCCAAACCCCGACACCGCTTCGACGTCGGTCACGATGGTGTTGTTGAAGAAGAAAATTTTGCCGTCGCCGCGCTTGCTGTAATTGTTCTTGAGCGCGGTGTTAGCCGTGCCGAATTCGTCGCGCAGATTGACGATCAGGTTTTCAAAGATGAATGACGGGCCGCGCAGGCATGGGGCGGTGCTGATGCCGCAAAGTGTTCCCTCAAATTTATTTCGGAAAACGCGGCAGTTGATTTGTCCGCCATCGAGTTCGATGCCGTCGTCGTTGCCAAAGCCGAAATAATTGCCGTAGATTTCGGCGTCTTTCCAGGGGCCGCCGCGAATGTCACCGTTGATGTTGCTTTCGACGACGTCATTCCAGCGATGCAAGTCATTGCCGACAAAATCGTTGTAGCGCAAGACGACGCCGCGTGCGCCGCCGAGAAACACGGCGTTGGGTCCGGCGGGATGGGAGTAAAACCATGTATTGGCGCGACTTTTCGGATCGTGGATGTAGTTGCGTTCGAGGATGATGTCGCTTCCGCCGCGAATCATGATTCCGGCCTGGTTATTGATGTTGCGTCCGTTGTCGCGATAAACGCTGTGTCTGCCGCTGGTGTCGAAGGGCAACACGCGTTCGGTGCCGTAGTTGGAAATGTCGCAGTTGCGGATGCGGATGTGTTCGCAATCAATGATGCTGATGGCGTTGTAATTACCTCCTTCGAGCGTCAGGTTTTCCAGAATGATGTAATTGGCTTTGATCAAGAGGATCGCCTGAGTTTTTTGCGCGGGGCCAAGCAGGGTGACGCCGGGCGGAGCGGTGTAACGGAGATAGCCGTCGGCAGTGCCGGATTCGCTTATGGTAAAACCGTTTGCGATGTCAGCGGGGGTGAGGGTAATGGTTTTGGCAACGGGAACGTCGTCCGAAAGTGTTCTGAATGTTGCGGTGGCGGTGTCAGCGCGTCCGGAATCAGTGTAGGATATTGATAGTTCGTAGGTTGTGTCAGGATCGAGGTTGGCAAGGATGCCACGGGCCTGATGATCGGCGGGGTGGAAGGTGAGTTCGCAGGCGTCTTGCCACGCGGCGGTGGCGACTCCCCCCCCCCCCCCGCTCCCGGTCGCTGTTGCGATTTTGCGGAAGCGGACATTGGCGGAGAAATGATCGGGCTTACCAGCGGTGAGGTCGTTTAGATAAATGCCTGCGCTTAGAAAAGTTGGGTATATTTCAAGGCTAGGTTTCCCGGTTGCGGCGAGCGCGGAGCCGGGCAGGGCCAAAGGCAGGAACGCAAGGAGGATGAAGAGGAGGCGGTATTGGCGGCATGAGTACCGCCCGTTGAAGTTTTTCATTATGCCGAGGGCTTGTTTTTTCTGGCGAACAGGTTGGCGGCGGCGGCAATCGCGGCGGTAATGACACCGAGGGCGGCGGCGGTTTTCGCGGGTTCGGGGACGGGCACGGGGATTTCGTGTGTGACGAGAATGTTGTCCACAAAATAGCCGACGCTGGTGTTGCCGCCACCGGAGGCGGTCGTGAAACGGACGGCGGCGGCACCAGTCTGATTGGTGGTCGAGACGAAGGAACTGACGAGCGAGCCACTGACGCTGCGCTCAACGGTCGTGCCATCGAGTTTCATTGAAAAGGAGGAGGTGGCGGCATCCCACGTGATGGCAAAGGTGTGTTTGGCGTCGAAGGAGACGGTGGCGGTGGTGGCGCGGGCCTGATTGCCGCTGGTCTCGCCGTTCGTGTAAATAAAAACGGTGCCGTAGCCGTCGGTGGTGCTGCCTTGGACTTGGAAGGAGACGAGCGAGGTGCCGCGGGTGGAGTCGGAGTTGCTGGTGTCGGGCATGATGTTGATTTCCATGATGCCGGTGCCGTCCACCGGTGTCGGCATGTAAAAGTCAAAACTCAATGTGCCCGTAGTGAGCGGCGCGACGGCAGTGTAATTGGGCAGGGCGAATTGGAGTACCGGCATTTTGGAGCTGGAGACTTGTTTGTGATACCAGAGGTAGCCGGAGAGGTTGCCGGAGCCTCCGAAGGGGTCGGCAGGCGTCACGGGTGTCGTGGCAGAGGACGCGGTGGAGCCGGCTGTCGAGACGAGCGTGGTGTTGTCGTTACCCGCAGTGCCGCCATCGGGGCGCGTAGGGTATTTGACGAGGACGCCAGTCGTGCCCGCGTTGGGTGGCGGGGCTCCGACGGTGGCCTTCTGGAAATCGTAGCGGAGAACGGTTTCGGTGATGGTCGTGGCGGCATGGGCTGTTTGCGTCGCGGCGGCAGTGATGACAAGAGCAAGCGTCGCGGCGGCAAACACAGCGGCGAGGTGGCTGGCAGGCTTGGCGAAGGTTTCGGGTTTGGTCTTCATGTGTAGTTTGTGGTTTAGGTTGCTTCTGGTGAGAAACAGAGAAGGGGGGGGAGGGGGGGAGTGGGATGGAGGAGGCGGTTTATTGGCCTGTCCAGATGGTGGCGGTGTAGTCGTTCAGTTTTTCGAGCGGGAGTTGCTCGACGTGGGCGTCAACGAAGGCGACGTTTTCATGGTTTTTGTGCGGGTATTTGAGGTTGTCGAAATACTGGTGGAACGCGTTGCTGCCGTGAAAAGGCGAAATGGAGTTGTCGAAGTATTGCCCCGATGCGTTCCACGAGCCGTCGAAGATGAAGAGGGTGCGCGAGGGCTGCGTAACAGCGTCAATTTTACAGAGGATTTGGGCACGGCTTTGCGGCGATTTGACGAGGTTGTTTTCGTATTCGGGGACGACGCCCGCGTTGACGCCGTAGGTGTGCTCGCCCTCGCTCGTGACGACGTTTTCCTTGATCGGGAATTGCCGCGCGAGGGTCGGGCAGGTGAAGACTTTCGACTGCTTTGCGCCGATGTAATCGCGCACACCCGGCTCGCTGTGGGCGGAGGTGTTGTAAAGGCGCTTACTGGGGAAATACCCACGGTTGTCCTGCGCGTAGAGGAGCGCGGCGGAGGTGAGTTGGCGGAGGTTGGATTTGCACGTCGCCGCGTTTGCCGATTCGCGGACTTTGCCGACAACGGGAATCATGATGCCCGCCAGAATCCCGATGATGGCGATGACCGTGAGCAATTCGATCAGCGTAAAGGCGGAAGAGGCCGGGGAAGGGATCTTAACAGGACTTCGTCCTGTTACCTGAGCTAGCTCAGGTCGCGGCGATGGTTCGATCAGGGGGAAGACACGTTCGGGGTTCATTGAATTGATTTGTGTGCCGGTATCAATCGGTTATTACCGGCAGCGTGTCAATCCACATTTTCAAGAAAAACAAAGGCTATCAATCAATTGATAATAATAAGGTTAAAATAAAATATGAGATAGACCCACATCAAGAGGAGATAATTTCAGCAATCTTTTAGAATTTGATTGAAGCTTATATTTTTTGCATTACCGGTAATCAACATGCAAGTCAGTCAACGACAGATCGCCGATGCCCTAAATATCTCCGTCATCACGGTTTCGCGGGCGTTGCGCGACCACCCGGACCTCGCCGAAAACACCAAAAAACGCATTCTCCAGAAAGCTCAGGAACTCGGCTACGTGAAACCCCCTCCCCGCCTCAGCGCCTCCCATCTGACCATCGCCGACAACAACCCTTCCATGCACTCCAACGGCATGCCACGCCGCGTGGGCATCCTGCTCTACGGACCACACATCGACCTGCTCAGGTCGGACGTGATGCGGAGCATTTTTCTCGGTCTGCAACGTGAATGTCAGCTCCATGAGGTCGAAACCGTAGTTGAAACTCCACTACCCGGCGATGTTCCCCTGATCGTTAAAAATCAAACCGTGGGCGGCGTGTTTTTGTTTGGACGCTACACGCCGGAGGCCATCCGCACACTCGGCGACATGCCAGCGCTGGCGGTCAGCAGCTTTATCGAGTGCGACGGTTTGCCGCGCATCGTCGCCGACAACGCACGCGGCATGAGGGAGGCCACCGAACATCTCATCCAACTCGGCCACAAAAAAATCCTCTTCGTGGGCAAACGTGAGATGAACACGCAGATCTTCCGTGAGCGTGCCGACGGCTACGTGGTCGCCATGCATCGCGCCGGACTCGCACCAGCAGTGCGTTTTCTGGCCGCTGACGAAAAACTGTCCGACGAAGAAATCCGCCGCCACACCGCACTCGCCTGTGCAAGCGACGCACAGGCCTACGACATCCAGGAGCCCCTGCGTGCGCGCGGCTGGAATCTGCCCTCCGAGTGCAGCATGGTCGCCTTCGACAACATTGATGCCGCGGACCACACGCTCAAAGTCACCAGCTATGCGCCCGACTGGAACATGATGGGCAAACTGGCGGCGGAGTTGCTGCTCTCACGTCCGCTCGACATCAAGGGCAAAAACCTCGTTGTCACCGTCCCCGGAAAACTCATCGTGCGCCACTCCACCGCGCAACTCACCGGATAGTCACCCCGTTCTCCGCTCGATGAACTCCGTCCATTGGTCAACCGCTTGCAAGCGAACGGTTGCTTTGTATCCATAAGGTTCTTCGACGTTTTCAGTGGAAAGACAGGATTGCGATATGGAGTGCGGCGATTCATCGCCGCTTTGGACGACGTGATTGATCACGTCGCCTCGCCTTGCCCTCTTGCACCCTCTCTACCGTCTTGCAAAGGACGCACCGGAAGCGGGAGAAAGGAGGGTGAACGGCGGGAGGGCGGGCCGTTAAAACGACCCGTCTAAAGCGGCGATGAATCGCCGCACTCCATGCCAAACCACTGAAAACGTCGAAGAACCATCCATAAATCCGATCAGACAGGCACTCATCGAGGCGGGCGAACTGAATCACAATGTAGTCGGCTCAGGCGTTCGATAGCCGGGGCGCGAGCGGCAGCGAGAAGGCGCGCTCGTCGGGATTGCCCGCGATGTAGAGTTCATGGGTGGGGTGGGTGGCGTCGGTATAGTCGATCCCGTGACGTCGCTTGCCGTGGAGGTTGGTGGCGTAAGGCTTGGCCATTTCCTCGGGAACCGGGACCATGCGGACGTCAATGCGGTCATCGAAAACGTCGAAAAACGCGATATCGTGGGGGAAGCTGGCCAAGCCTGAAGGCATGATATGTTTGATGCCGTTTTTCTCCACCACGCCAGTCAGATGCAGATGCCCGGAAAGAACGGCCAGCACGCTGTCCCGATGCTTCTCGATCAATTGGAGCAGCGGTTCATCAAAGGCCATCCAACTGGTAAAACGGAAACTTTTTTCGAGCACTTCGGCCTCGCGCATCGGGACCAGGGGGATGTGACAGACGATGATTTTCGGCAGGCCGGGATGGGAAGACAGGGCTTCCTCCGCGAATTGAAGGCGCCGGCGGCGGAGTTCTTCCTGCGTCTTCTGGCGGGCCTGGGACGGCGGCTCGCCGCTGTTGTTGAGCACGACGAAGAGGATGCCCTTGTGCTCGAAGGTGTATTGGGCCCGGTTTTGTCCATACTGGTCGCGGTAGGCTTTTTCGTAAACGGGGTCGGCCTCGCACTGGATGTTCTCGTGGTTGCCGACGCAAGGGTAGGATTTACAGGGCAGCCGGTCGGTAAGCCTGGCGAAGGCGGGGACTTCCATATCCAGCATTTCGAGCGTCCTGCCATGCACCATGTCACCGCCGAAGAGCACGAAGTCGAACGGGGCACCGAACCCGCCCTTGCACAGCGTATCCATGAACCACGCGGCGCGCTGGTTGGCTCCGGAATACGCGCCGGGCTGGTCGAAGGGATGCGTCATGTGCAGATCGTTCGCGAACACGAAGCGGTAGCGAGGCTTTTCCCCGGATGCGGCGGCCCAGACAGAGGGACGCGAGGCGAGCAGCGCGAGGCCCGAGGCGGAAAGCGCGGTCTTGATAAACGAACGTCTGGTGTTGGTCGAGGTGTGCACCGGTGGGCAGAAAAGAAGATGTTTTTTCCATTGGACGTGGCACGGCCAGCCTGGCCTGTCCCTCAACTCAATGTATCAAGGATTCTGATTCCACGGCACATCATACCAGCCGGACGGGCGGGCCAGATTTTTGAACTCTCCCAAACCATGCGGGTATGAGCCGCCGCGATACACCAGCGGCAACTCCCCGCGCGCCGTGCGGGCGGCATCAATGTATTGCAACAGCATGAGCGCCCGGGCGTGCCCCGGCACGAACCCCGCGCCCATGGACTGGATGGAACCGGCGACTTTGGGGAATATCCACATGCCCGCCTCGTTTTGCGTATCCGCCGCCATCTTCCCGCGCGACTGCGTCAGTTGCAACATCACCGTCGCGCCCGTTTCATCGAGTGGTTTTTCAACGACAGGATAAACCGCCGTTTTCAAAATGCCGTCGATGTCGGGAACCTGCCAGTCGGAGCGGGCGGGCACACCGCGGAAAAACGCGGCATACGCCTTCGCCTCCACCTCGTCGTCCAAGTGGTAAACTTTATTCTGGTGCGCAATAATGGGACGCCCCGTTTCCACTTCGTAGTAATCAAACATTTTGCCGCCCCTGGTGTTTTTGGCGAACCAATCCCGGCACAGGACAATGGCGTCGCGGTAACGTTTATCACCAGAAATCCGATACAAAGCGGCAAGCGCATCGCAGGCGTCGGCGGTGGCGGTGCGCGACATCGCGGGCGGCTCGAATTCGCGCGCCCAGACCGGCCGCATCTGGCTGTCGTATTGCTGCGCCCAGCAGCCATTGACCGCGCCGCCCAGTTGCGCCTTGAGCAGCCAGTCGCCAGCGCGCTTCATCGCGTCGATATAACGCCGGTCTTTCGTGAAGTGCCACATCAGCGTCATCACGTCGATGGCGTCATTCATCGCCAGGTCATTGATTTCGCCGCCATTGGGCAGGCCGCGCGCGGTGCGTCCGCACTTTGCCTTGATGTCGTAGTGGTGCGACCAACTGCCGTCCGGATTTTGCGCGCTCAAATAAAATTCCCCCGCGCGCATCGCCGCCTCGAGATACTTTTTCTCGCCGGTCAGCCGGTAAATGTAGCATAGTAGATAAAGCGGGTGGCTCTGCACGCTGTCCTGAAATTTGTATTCCGCCTTTTCGCGCGATTCGACTCGATTGACGCCGACGTTGTAGATGTAGAGCCACGCGCCTTCGGGGATTTGGGCGGCGACGTAAAAATCAGCGGTCTTGCGGGCAAGGTCGAGGTAGTGGTGATCGTTGAAAATTTCGTAACCGTAGAGCAAGTGGGCGGCGATGAGCGCGGTGCCGCGCGATTTGTCATTGCTGATGACGTTGTCATACGAAATCAGTTCACGACCCTGCGCGTCACTGCCGAGCAACGTGGGCCATGAATACATGTTCTGCCAGCCGCCAAAACGCTGTATTTTTTCCAGCGTCGCAAAATAAGTGCGCGCGCCCTGCTCGGCTTTCACCAGCAGGGGGGGGGGGGGGGGGAGTTTTTCAAAGGCCAGCAAGAGGTCGAGCGGCTGGTTGCAGATCTGCAATTCATCAAACGCCGTTCCTTGGAGGCTGTTCACATCCATGGCATACGCATGCGCGCCCACCTTGGCGGCGGAGCCTAGGAATATCACGAGCGTGCCGCGTTTGTTGTTGGGAAATGTCAACGCCCCGCGTTCGCCCGCGCCGTCGAGCGCGATCAGGCCGGTGCCCGCCTTCGCGTCCCACGAGGCGACCACAGAATGCCATGCCTGCGTATCCAGATTTTCAGGCAAGGGGAGCGCGACTTCCGAAATCGTGCTCCAATACGTGCCGAGCTTTTTCTCCCGCGAATTGGGGGTTTGGAATTTGCGGACAATCAGCGCAAGCGCGTCCGCTTTCTTGACGATCTCGATGCTGAACGTTTCGCGGCGCGCGGAAAACAGCGTCATCAACTGTCCGCGTTCCCAAAATTGTCCTTTCGCCGCGAACCGCACCGTCGCCGCGTCCGGATTCAGGTTGCTGCCACCGGTGAAATGCAGATGCCCGCCGGGCTCGGTCACAATGATTCCCTGCCGGTTCACACCGTCTTTTAACGGCGCGATTCCGTATCCGCCGGCCAGCGAATTGCCCGATGCAAAATCCGCGCCGAAGCGGGCATTGTTGAGCAAATCGTTAATGCCATTGCTGTTGCGACTTCGCTCTTCACTGGTGAAATCGCGCACGGCATCCCAGCTTGCCGCGAGCGTGACGAAGCGGCCCGTTTGCGCAGGCACCCGCCAAAAATTTTCGGGGACAGAAACCGGCTCGGCCATGACCGGCATCGCGGCCGCAATGAACAAAACAATAGGAGATATTTTCATGATAGAATAATGGAAATGGAAAAATGGGAAACCTACCTTCAACCGCATTCGATTCCGGTCAGATCCACTCGGGAGAAAGCGAACCTCACTCCGGCCACACTTTGAACGCCTTGTTCACGACGCTGGAATGCGCGTTTTTCTGGCGGGAGTGGACATTTTCAAAATACTCACGGTCTTTGGCGGCGACATGTCCGTCGGCAAAAACCGCGTGAGCACGGTTGCCGTGGCGCAGCCCGACGCGCCATTGGTCGTCACCCTGCCCGATGCAATAGCCCTGCACCGGCTCCAAGCCTGCAAGGTTGCGATACGAATCGGCCACGAGAAAAAAATCCGCCGGTGACTCAATCGCCGACAAGGGCAACAGTCCATCGCCGTCCTTGGCTTTGTTGTAGGTATCGTTGTCACCCTCCGGACCCCACATCCGCATCCCGTAGCGACCATTCAATACATCGGTATCCGACACCGCCAGATCACTCAAGGACCTTGGCGCGATGGATGGGCAAAGAAAAATATCCGAGTCGCCATGTTGATTGCCCTTGCTAACGTAGCCCTCTCGACCAAGCCGTCGATACCAGTGCGTATAGGTCGCACTGACGCCGTCGCTTTTGAACTCGGCTTTGTATTGGCGCCCCAAGATTTGATTTTTGTGGTCGCTGGCGAACGCTTGCAGTGCAACGCCGATTTGGCGCAGGTTGGAAATGCATTTCGCCTTCTTCGCCGTTTCGCGCACATGGCTGATTGTCGGCAAAGCGATCGCCGCCAAAATGCCGATAATAGCGATGACCGTCAGTAACTCGATGAGGGTAAATGCGCGGTGCTTGTGATTGTTCATACTGGGGAATCAGGGGAATATAGGGGATAAAATCGACGAGATGGCCATCACGGACATCTCGTCAACCAAACATCAGGAAGAGCGACGGCGGAAGCGGCAGGCCACGATTCCGACCAGCGCGGCAACTCCCAAAAGTGCCGCGTTGGTCGCAGACTCGGGTATATTGGAAGTCGCACTTTGAAGGATGAAAAGACTTTCTCTGGTGGTCGCTGCCTCCACCGTGGTATCATATTGGGTCACTACGCCACTGCTTCTCGCCCAAGTCGTTCGGAAATTTCGGGCCGAGCTGGCCGTGCCTGCGGAACGAATGTTAATGCTATTTCCTGCGGTGCTGTCGAGCCAGTGGAACACAATCCCATACGTCGTCCCCGCCACCAGTGAGACTGAATTTGAGAAAGTGAACGTGAGGAACTGCTCCGCCACCAAGCTGGAAGGCATGGTCACTGTTTCCGAATACACGGTCGAATAAAGCGTGGGAGCCGCCGGAGGGGTGGTCCAGGATGCTCCGGGCTCCCCAATCGTGTGTTGCCCTGCATCCGAAATCTCGCTGTTGAAAGCCACAATGGAAACCGAGAACGCCGCCGTCGTCTCAGGATTGGGATTCTTTGCGGTATCATAACCGTACGAATGCACATAAACCGTCACCGTCCCCAGATCGGCCGCACCCGACAGACTGAAGAGGAACCCGCCAAACCGGTCAATATTGGCGCTGCGGTTGTACTGCACATTAGCCGACGCATGCGGCGTCGTGGACCCGCTGCTTGCGATCACATTTGTATCGGGAGCCGACGCCGACTGGCTGAGGGAGAGGGCATTGATGGCGGGAAGGGCCACCGCCGCCAAAAAGGCGGTCAAGACGGTTGCGGCAAACCGTGAAGGACTGGATGGGAATTTTGGAGACGCGGTTTTCATGAGATTTCGATGCTTTCTCTGTAGGGTTGGTTTTGCCTTATTGGTTTATCGGTAAAAATGACGCAAAATGCCGGTAATTAGTCAAGTTTTTCTGCCGGTATTTTTGATAAATATTTCCAGATTTTCTTCTCATTTACCTACAATAAGTTAAAATGAACAGACGGCTTATGGGACCAATTTTTTATGATCTGGTTTTAATTTCCATGTTGCTTTGGCTGTGAAAATTTTTACCGGTAATTTTTATGAAGGTGAACCAACAACAGATCGCCAAGGCGCTAAATCTTTCCGTCATCACGGTTTCTCGAGCATTGCGCGATCACCCGGACCTCGCGGCCGATACCAAGATCCGCATCCTCCAGAAAGCCCGCGAACTTGGTTACACCAAATTTCAGGCGCGCACCCAAATGATGGGAAACACCGGAATTTTTCGTGAGACGTCCGGCAGCAATGGCAACGGGCACCCGGCACGGGTCGGCATCCTGCTCTACGAAAGCGATGAGGCGCATCAGGTCGATCTGCTCAGGTCCGACGTGCGACGAAGTATTTTCCTTGCCCTGCAAAAAGAGTGCCAACGCCGCGAGGTTGAAACCATGATCGAAACACCTGCGGCAGGCGACATCCCCCTGCTCGTCAAAAATCGGACGGTGAGCGGCGTGTTTTTATTTGGCCGCTACACGGAAGCGGCGGCGCGGTTGCTTGGTGACACGCCGGCGCTGGCGGTGAGCAGTTTCATCAGTTGCGGCGGCCTGCCGCGCATCGTGGCCGACAACGCCGGCGGAATGCGCGAGGCAACGGAATATCTGATCGGGATGGGCCACAAAAAAATCCTGTTCGTGGGCAGCGCGGATTCACGCACGCAGATTTTCCGCGAACGTGCCGATGGCTATGTCGTGGCCATGCATCGGGCCGGACTGGTATCCGAGGTGTATTTCACGCCAGAGGCCAAAGAAGTGCCGAATGATCTGCTGCGACGCTTCACCGCCATCGCCTGCTCCAGTGACAGCATGGCTTACACCCTCCAGAATCAGATGTTCGCGCGCGGGTGGAAGCTGCCCGATGAGTGCAGCATGGTGGCGTTCGACAACCTTCTGGCCCAAGACCGTTCGCTCAAGGTCACGAGCTACGGGCCCGACTGGGATTTGATGGGACGCCTCGCCGCTGGCCTGCTACTCGCGCGTCCGCTCGACCTGCAAGGCAACAACGTCGTCGTAACGGTGCCGGGCAAGCTCCACGTGCGCGGGTCAACAATGGCGGCAAACCGGAAAGATTAAAGAAAGGGCAGAATTTCCCGCCACTGCGCAACGGACGCCACGCTGAGAGGCAACGTTGATACCGATTCCCCGATCAAAATATCTCACGCAGAGACACAGATTGGCTGCGCCAAAACCGAAGAAAACAAACCAACCGCGAATGGCCGCGAATAGACGCGAATTAAAGAAATCCAGTCGGAATCCATTGATTTTATTCGCGGCCATTAGCGACCAGTCGCGGTTGAAAAAAACCGAACCCCCCGGACTCCCCCAGCCAGAGGGAAACCATGCGCTTCTGCGCACGGTTTTTCACGATAGTGAACAGAGACGCGGAGTTCCGAGCGACATGCCTGCCAATCTGATATTACGCGAGGAGCTGTCTTGAAGAGGAGGGCGGGTCTCCCGACCTATACGCGCTAACATGTTTCGTTTTTTTCTTCATTTTTTGATTCAAACCAGCCTTTTAAATCTAAAAATCGCTGTTTTCTGCTGAAATAATCTCAAGAAATGCGTGGCGATTGAAAAGATGTTAGCGCGTATAGGTCTCCCGACCCGCCAGACGCGGCGCAGCCGCGCCTTCCGGAATTGCGACGCTTCGCGCCGTCGGCGGGTCGGGAGACCCGCCCTCCTTGGTTGGTTGTGTAACATCAGCTGCCAATCCTTTTATTCCCAATCATTTGCGCCTCTGTGTCTCTGCGTGATCACTTAAACCTTGCGACAAATTGAACCGACAATGCCCTAAAACGCCCCCTCACCCTCACGAATCAGTTTCCGGGGCTTCAAGAAGGCGGGCCTGCAAATCTCTGCTGCCATGCAAAAGACGCTCGGCCCAGAGCGTATCGTCGGAATACCGATAAAAAATCAAATGCGCCCCAAATGGCGCATCCACTCTCCCAGAGCGTATCTCTCGCAACAGGGGCGATTGAAAACACCTCAACCGACCCTGCCCAGGATGCAGGCGAAGAGATTCGAGCGTGCGAGACACGGCAGTCAGATAACGACGGGCAATCCGTTCACCCGCTTCGCGCTGATACCAGACATAGGTGCGATACAGATCGACCGCGAAACCATCGGAATGCAGCAGTTCGCGCATCATCTCCATTGCCCGTCCAGCCGCGCACCCCGCCGGAGAACTTCCTGCAAGTTGTCATCCAATCGGAATAACGTGTGCCGCCCCGTCACGGCAGGGAGCAAGGCGGCTTCAAGCGCAGGGCTGTCGATATCCGGAGCCATTTCGGGCTCCGCCAGTCGTCTGTTTTTGAGGAACAACAAAAAATCGTGCGTCTCCTGAATCAGCGAATCCGGGGTGTTTTCGAGTTCCAGGATCATGGCTTCTTTCGCGCTCATGCGGGATACATTGAATCTCACTGTGTTCGTGGCAAGCCGGAGCTCGAAACAATCACGCCGCATTCGGCACGGCCATCTCCACCATCACCGGGCGGTGATCGGAAAGGTAGCTGCGCACGACTTCGCTTTTCGTCACCTGCTGCTTTTCCGGCACGAGCACAAAATCCAGCGAGCGACTCGGCAATGGCGACGGAAACGTACGCTTGCCGTCGAGCGGATGCAACGCGTAGCCGCCGAAGTGATTGAGTTGCGAGAGCAGGCTCGCCGTCGCGTCCTGCGGAGAGTCGGCGGCGTTGAAATCGCCGCACACCACGGGAGGCATCGCCCAGCCAGGGCCCGTGGTTTTTTGACGCGCCTCCAGATAATCGAAAACCTTGTCCACCTGATCGAGCCGGTGACGGCGCGAACGGTAATGCAGGTGCAGGTTGACGACCGGCACACGCCGCCCGCCGATGTCGATCTCGACAAATAAAAATCCTTTCTCACCCACCTTGCTCGAACCGAAGGCCGTGGTCTCCCATTCAAGGATCGGGTGACGCGAGAGGATCGCGTTGCCGTAGTTGAGATTAAAAAGGCCCTCGCGCCGGTTGTGCACGCCGAAGACCGCATACTTGAAACGCCCCGCCCGCCGCAGGAGTTCCAGATGGTCGAAATTGCCCGCCCAACGGGAGTTTTCGTCGATCTCCTGCAAGGCAACGATGTCGGGCTTCAAGTTTGCCAGCAGACAGGAGATTTTGAGGAGGTTGCGCCGCACCTGCCGCTTCGAGGAAAACCCTTGGATCGGAGCCAGTCCACGCCCGTGGGCGATGTTGTAGGTGACGATGCGGAGTGGCTGCGACATGAGCGGAAAATGTGGAGAAAAACGAACCACATACTCTGCGCCCGGTCGCAGCCATTCGCAAACGGAAACAGGAGGGCGGTATACCGAAGGGGGCAGGCCGTTGTTTATTGGTTTTCGATTTATTTTGAGGCGCATTTCCCGCCACGGCGCGACGGTCGCAACACCATCAGCCTGCTGTTACCTCTCAGCGTGGCAAACGTCGCACCGTGGCGGGAGACCCATCGTGCCATCGAGGCTATACTGAAAAGGGTTCGCCCGTCCCCTACCCGGCTTGCTTCCAAAAATCGCGCGGGGACTTCCCCATGTTTCGATAACCCTCGATTGGCGTGCGATTGTAGTCTTCCAACCATGACGCGAAAGACATGCGCATCTCCAACAACTTCTCCCTCGCACGACTCACCGCCAAATCCGCCGACGCAGGGCGTCCAGGCCTCTTCGCCGAACTCTCCAAACGCTGCCTCCACGGCAACAAAAAACCAGGCAATAACACCTGCCGGAATTTTAACAAAAATCCATTGCTCGGCTCATACGACAACCTCGCCCGATGCTCAATCCCGTGCAGTTTGAGAAACCCACCAAAAGAACGCCCGTCCTTGTTCGACGTGTAAGTCACGCTCCCGCGTGTCTCCAATTCACGGATACTCACACCCGCCTCCGCATACACTGGCAAAGTGTGACGTTCCAATAATTCCACGGCCAGATCCGTGTTGGTGCCACAAAACACCTCCCCCGTCGCAAAACTCCCAAACGTGTCGATCGTCACATGCACGTGATATTGGAACCCCTCGTACCTCCCCACCTGATACCAACCTTGACACACCCGCTCGCCGGCAACGGATGTCTCCCGCTTCCGTTCGGACAAAACCGGATTGCGCATCAAAAGCTTGCGCCACCAAAACGGCGGCAACCACTCCCCCCCCCCTTCCGTCAGACACTTTTCCTCCAGCACAGCCAAAAAACCATCCTCGCGGACCCTCACCCGTCCGCATTGCACCAGCAACTTGCGCACGCTTGCTCGCGACGGCGCTTGGTCCGCCCCAAACTTCGCACGCGCCAAGGCCACCAACACCTCCTGCGGACAATACGGATTCTCCTTCGCCGTCTTCACCACGAACTCCAGCACCTCGGGTTTGAGCGGTTCCATAACAGTTCCTGCCCACCAACGCGCAGGTTCGATTTCGCGCATCACGCGCTTATGCCAATCCCTACCACCTGCAAGCGGCGACGCTGATTCAGGTTCGTCGTTCGGTGTCGGCCCCTGGGAAACAGAATGTAATACAAATGACATGGCGAAAAAGTAGCGAGTAGCGGGTAGCGAGTAGGGCGGAGGCGGGAGGTAGTAAGGGGCGCGGGCGTCTCGCCCGCATTTAAAAACTTCAAAAATCTCACGCGGAGGCGCGGAGAACGCAGAGGGAGGGGAATGTAATATTTTTAATTTACTTATACTTAGTAATATAGGTTTCCTCTGCGGGTTCTTCGACGTTTTCAGTGGAGGGACAGGATTACGATATGGAGTGCGGCGATTCATCGCCGCTTTAGGCGACGTGATTCATCACGTCGCCTCGCCTTACCCTGTTGCTACCTTCTCTGCCGTCTGGCAAAGGACGCATCGGGAGGGCGGGAGGCGGGAGGCGGGAGGCGGGAGGGCGGGAGGCGGGTCGTTAAAACGACCCGTCGAAAGCGGCGATGAATCGCCGCACTCCATGTCGAACCATTGAAAATGTCGAAGAACCTCTCAGCGTCTCTGTGTCTCTGCGTGATCTCTTAAATCTTGCGACAAATTGAACCGACAATGCTCTAAAAAATCCGGTTTGTTTGGAACTTTGCGTCTTGGCGACTTTGCGTTCCAAGCAAACCGTTTTTTGAATACAGGCAGTTTACTACTTACGGCGGCGGACCATCACGAACACCAACATCGCAAGACCGGCCAGCGCGGCATACGTGCTCGGCTCGGGCACAGCAGAGGCGGGCGTATCAGGGATGCCGCTCAGCGTCAGGGTAAGGGGCCAAGTAGCATTAGGATACCCTCCCACAGGGGTACCCAGCCCCGAGGGCGATGTCGTGAAATAACCAGCGACCTCAGCCTGCATCACATCCGTCCCTTGAATCAGGGTCCAGAAGCTCGCCAAGTCGGCCAAGCTGACACTATAGACGTCGACATCGAAGCCTTCGATCCCATCATAACCAACTCCGAAAAAGGTTCCCGGCTGGTATTGGAACACGCGGGTGGCGGCATAGTACTGCGTATTGCGCTCCGACTCTATCTCGGCTTGGAAATCATACCAGCCCTGACCTGCATATTCCGGGCCGTAGGCATCCAGCATCGCCGAGACTCCGAGCAGCGTCAGGTCATTCGGACCAGTGCCGCCCCAGTGGGTGGCGATATAGCCATTCGTCGCCAAGGCACCATCCACAGCGGTCCCGCCCCCTTGATACAACCACGAGATCGTGGGAATAGCTTGGGCTATCGCCGACAGCCCGAGCGCCAGACTTATTGCAATTATCTTCTTCATTATATATATCCTTTTATTTGTTGTTTTCCGAATCCCCCCTTCCGCCTTGGGCAAGAAAGGGGGCAAGTGTTATCAGGTTTTCGTTTATTCTATCTCGATACTGTCTTCGCTGAGGATCAGCGCAGGCTGCTCCCAAGTCTTGCTGGTATTGCCAGTGAAGTAGAATCCTTCACCGATACCGAACGCAGGCGCGCCACCAGCCGACCAGCGGCCTAATGTGCTCACTGCATACGAAGTGTATGCATCTTCCGTTCCGTTCTGCTTGTTGAAGCGGTCCAACCGGGCGATTACATAGTTAACATCCTCCGGCGCGCTCACGGCCACGGGATATTGCACTCCCATTAGCAGCTCCCGGCCTGCAACAATGGTATAGCTCTTGGCGGCTACCGGAACGATGCCGACGAAATCAAGCGTCACGGCGACTGACGTGCTGCCATTACGGGCCACCACCGCATAGCCGCTTTGCACCACTCGGTCTCCTCCGCTGCTCCAAGTGCTGCCTATCGGCGCTTTGGTCGATGCAGGATACATCTCTCCGGTTTCGATGTTTTGCACGTTGACCGAGGAGCGGTTGGGCAGCGCGGCAAACAACTGCTGCACCGTCGTCTTGCTGCTAATCAACTGATGCGCAATCGTTTTGAGGCCGTTGGCCGGGATCGTCACTGCGTAGCGTCCGGCCACGTTGCTCGAATACTTGGCGTCGGCGTTGATCGTTGTGCCATCAAGCGCGGTGGCGCTGGTGACGAGGCGGTAGAACTCAGCCGTGGCCGCGCTCTTGGTGAAAGTAACCGTGGCTGTGCCATCCGTGGCAATCTGACCAGCGGTGTCATTCACGAAACTCCATGAAGCAGCGTTGCCCAACAGGTCTTGCGAGGCATACAGGGCGTAATAGTTGCCCACGGTGCCAAGCACATCCATCGTAACTGTGTTACCGCTAATGCTCGGCTCACCGAGCGTCGCAGCAGTAGCAACCACACCAGCAGCAGCCTTGGGGCGGATAACAAGGTAACCATCCTCAGCCTCCACTGTAAGCATATCGTATTGATTATACTCAAAGACAGGCTCATAATTTCCTGAAGTTGGATTGCGCACAATCAATCTGCCATAGTAAGCAAAATTATCATAACCAATATCCCAGCTAATCTTTAGATGCAGTTCGCTACCATCACACAGGTAAATCGTTGTGGGAGTAATTGAAGATGGTTGATCAAATATCAGACGATTGCCTGTGCTGCCCGAAGGAGCCCCCACATAAACCGTGGGAAGCGGGGTGCTCATAGCACCAGAAATCACAAGGGCGTTGTTATTGGAACCTTCACCATACCCAATTGTAATGGAACCATTGATCGTAGCCGAATCGCCAGCCGACAAGGTCACTGTGTTATTGCTGGTCGTGCCACCAACAGCCCACACGCCATTCGACACAAAGCTCAACCCATCGGTTGCCAAACTGGCATCACCAGCATCCAGCGTCGTAAACGCACGGATATCACCATAGTATGCTTTGCCAGTCCTAACTCCGCCGACCTGCGCATAGTAAGCCCCGATAACAAACCGATTGCCATCCATGCTTACCGAACTGCCGAAGTGGTCCTCTGCCGCGCCATCGGAAGCGCGAAGTTTAACATCTTGGTAAACGGTGCCTGATTTGGCATTGAGTCCATTGAAGTAGTAGACCGAACCAGAATCGTCCCCCTTGTCGCTATTGTAGTGAGCACCGACCAGAGCGTTGTCTGCCGACAAGCTTACCGAATGGCCGAAGTAGTCAGTTGTCGCGCCATCGGAAGCCAGAAGTTTAACATTTTGGTAAACGGTACCTGATTTGGCATTGAGCCCTTTGAAGTAGTAGGCCGAACCAGAATCGGTCCCCTTGTCGTCATCACAGCGAGCACCGACCAGAGCATTGTCTGCCGACAAGCTTAACGACCAACCGAAGTTGTCATTTTTTGCGCCATCGGAAGCGAGAAGTTTAACATCTTGGTAAACGATGCCTGATTTGGCATTGAGCCCTTTGAAGTAGTAGGCCGAACCAGAATCGGCCCCCTTGTCGTCATCTTGGTAAGCCCCGACCAGAGCATTGTCTGCCGACAAGCTTACCGAATAGCTGAACCAGTCACTTGCCGCGCCATCGGAAGCCAGAAGTTTCACATCTTCGTAAACGATGCCTGATTTGTCATTGAGTCCTTTGAAGTAGTAGGCTGAACCAGATTGGGCCCCCATGTCACCATCGCGGTAAGCCCCGACCAGAGCATGGTCTGCCAACATGCTTACCGAGATGCCGAAGTGGTCATTTGCCGCGCCATCGGAAGCCAGAAGTTTCACATCTTCGTTAACGATGCCTGATTTGTCATTGAGTCCTTTGAAGTAGTAGGCCGAACCAGAAGAGCTCCCCTTGTCGTCATCTTGGTGAGCACCGACGAGAGCATTGTCAGCCGACAAGCTTACCGAAGAGCCGAAGCGGTCATATGCCGCGCCATCGGAAGCCAGAAGTTTCACATCTTCGTAAACGATGCCTGATTTGTCATTGAGTCCTTTGAAGTAGTAGGCCGAACCAGAATCCGTCACCTTGTCGTCATCGAACACAGCACCGACCAGAGCATTGTCTGCTGACGAGCTTACCGAGAGGCCGAAGTAGTCACCTGCCGAGCCATCGGAGGCGGTGAGAGTAGATGCGATTGTTTTGTGAGGAGAGGCAGCGAGGGCTGCAGCGGCGAGAGCCGCGAGGAAGGCGCGTGGAATGACGCCTGTATTAGTGTTTGTTTTTGGTATTTTCATACGAAGAAAAATCGTGCAATCCGGCCTTTTGAAGGCGTATATTATGTCTGTAGTCAGGCACGCAGCAGCGCACGCACCTGTGATATGATGTTCAGGTTTATAAAAGAGAGGAGAAGAGCTGGACTTAGATCAGTTGTAACCCGGCATTATAACCCTGGTAGGGAGGCCTCTCCGAGGCCTCCGCCGTGCGTAGCGTGAAGACACGAAACTCGCAGGTGTTGGGAGCGTGGTTTCGGAGGCGGGAGGCGGAGGCCTCGGAGAGGCCTCCCTACCAGGTTATATAAGCGAGAGCCTTATTGTTATATTATGGCATTTTTAGTTATTTGATAAATTACGATTGAAAGTGCGTTTCCCGTTTTTTACAGAAGGCGGAAGGGGTCTTGAAGACAGCAAATTTTGCCGATCAGGAATATGTCATGCAGAGACACAGGGGCGCGGAGTTTTGTTGTTTTTTCCTCCGCGTTCTCCGCGACTCCGCGTAATATCCTTTCGCTGAAGCGGGCGGGACGCCCGCGCCACTCCGCTGTAGGGGCGTCGCTTGCGACGCCCGCGACTGCGTTTCGGCCTGCGAGTGCTCTTCTGGTATTCGGCAAATCTGTCCGGCTGGCGCGGGCGTCGCAAGCGACGCCCCTACAGCGGGCGGGACGCCCGCGTCACTTGCGTCACTTGTCAACAAGTGAAGCCCGCGAATGAGTAATTGTGACGGCCTGGCAGACATAGTAGTTCGATAGTAGGAACACCTTAGAGATTCCTACTGGAGCAAGTCAATAGCGTTTTGTTCGTTACATGGAACGATTTTACATAATTTGCTATTAATCAAATCTTAACAAAACACGAAAATGGAACCTTTTTAACAAGAAACATGCTACATTTGGCCGTTTTCGGAAGCCATGGTCACGAGAAAAAACGACTCCAAGTATATGAGGCATCCTTATCTACCACGAAAGGAGAAGAATGCGATTGGCCCAATCGTCCGGGAGGTGCGCAAAGCTAGAGAATGGTCTCAGGAAGATTTGGCATTACGTTGTCAGTTAAGATATTGGGATATGGATCGAGTGATGCTGGCCAAGATTGAAACCGGGCTGCGAGCCATATCGGACTGGGAACTGCTCCTTTTGTGCAACGTTCTGGGTATAACCCCCGATGAAATCCTCGGCGTGCGTCCACTCCCACTCCAGCGCGATGGTCTGGCTAAATATTTGGAACAAAATAGTCGGCAACATTTTAGGACTTCCTAACGGGTTCTTCGACGTTTTCAATGGGAGGATAGAAGCCCCGGAGTCCGCCGGAAAGACAGGATTTCCCGCAACGGCGCCACATTCGCAACGGCCCAATCTGAATCGTTGCGGGCATGTCGAGCGTAGCGGGAAATCCCACCGATGCTAGAGCATTTTCGGTTTATTTTATCTCACGCGGAGGCGCGGAGAACGCAGAGGGAGGGAAATGTAATATTTTTAATTTACTTATAATTAGTAACATGGGTTTTCTCTGCGGGTTCTTCGACGTTTTCAGTGGAGGGACAGGATTACGATATGGAGTGCGGCGATTCATCGCCGCTTTAGGCGACGTGATTCATCACGTCGCCTCGCCTTACCCTGTTGCTACCTTCTCTGCCGT